>CADCTD010000127.1 GCA_902805545.1 uncultured Craurococcus sp.
GGTCGCCGGGCGTCACCGTGGCGGCGGCGCGGAGGGCGGCGGCGGCGGCGGCGAGCGCCGCCGCCTCGCGCACCAGGGCGGCGGCCAGCGCCGCTGCGCCGTTGGCGAAATCCTCGGGCCCTGGGCCGCCCATCATCTGGGCGGCGAGATCGGCCTCGTCCTCGGGCTGCATCAGCGGGGCTCCTGGGTCAGCAGGGCAATGCGGGTCATCGCCTCCTCCGGCTTGCCGGTAGCGAGCAGGGGCGCGGTGTCGGCGACGGCGTCGAGCAGCGGCTCGAGCCAGGTATCCACCTTGGCGAAATTGCCGAGCACGTGGCCGGTCACCCGGTCCTTGTGGCCGGGATGGCCGATGCCGAGGCGGATGCGCCAGAAATCCGGCGTGCCGAGGGCGCGCTGCATGTCGCGCAGGCCGTTGTGCCCGGCCGCGCCGCCGCCGCGCTTCACCCGCACCTTGCCGGGGGCGAGGTCGAGCTCGTCATGGAAGGCCCAGATGTCGGCGGGCGGGATCTTGTGGAAGCCGGCGGCGGGCTGCACCGAATCGCCGGAGCCGTTCATGTAGGTCTGCGGCTTGAGGGCGAGGACCTTCACGCCCCCGATGCTGCCCTCGGCGACGAGCCCCTTGAAGCGGCTGCGCCAGGGGGAGAAGCCATGGCGCCGGGCGATCACGTCCAGCGCCATGAAGCCGATATTGTGGCGATGCCGCGCCTGGGAGGGCTCGGGATTGCCCAGGCCAACCCAGAGCAGCATCGCCTGCGGTCCCTACCTTGGCCTTACTTCTTCTTGGCGGGCGCCTTGGCGGCAGCCGGGGCAGCGGCGGCGCCACCCTTGGCAGCCTTGCCCTTCGGCGCCGTCTCGGTCGCAGGGGCGGCGGCCGGGGCGATCACCTCCTCCACCACGGTCGGGGCGGCGATGGTCGCCACCACGAAGTCGCGGTCGAGCGCGGGCTGGGTGCCGAAGCTGTCCTTCACCGCGGACCAGCGCAGGCTGTCGCCGATGCCGGCCTCGGCCAGGTCGATCTGGAAGGCCTCCGGCACGGCGTCCGGATCGGCCAGCACCTCGATCTCGCGGCGGACGAGGTTCAGCACGCCGCCGGCCTTGAGGCCCGGGCAGGTATCCTCGTTGAGGAAGGCGACGGGCACGCGGACGCGGATGCGCTGGCCGGCGGCCAGGCGCTGGAAGTCGACATGCAGCGGCCGGTCGGTCACGGGATGGAACTGGATGTCGCGCATCAGCGTGCGCTCCGTCCCGCCGCCCTTCACGGCGACCTCGTAGAGGTGGCTCTGCCAGCCGCCCTTGTGCAATTCCTTCATCACGTCGCGCGGGTCGAGGGCGATCAGCGTCGCCTCCTGCTTCGCGCCGTAGATGACTGCGGGGACAAGACCCCCCCTCCGAGTTGCGCGCGCCGCCCCCTTACCGGCCTGCTCACGCGCCTCGGCCTCGATCCGGATGGTTTGGACCATGGTCGGTGCTCCGTATGCTCAGGATATGGACCCGCCGCGGGGCCGATCGCCCAACGCCGAGCGCGCGGGCCTCCAGGGGTGCCCGCGACGGAGGGGGCCTTAGCGGATCGGGGGGCCGGGCGCAACAGCGCCGCTCGGCGGGGCGTGCCGTCCTTCCGGGCGTGGCGCGACCAGCTGCCCTCGCCGTCGAGGATGTAGAGGAAATCGCCCTCGCGGCTATGGCGATGCAGCAGGGCGGACTCGCCGCCGGGGCGAGGCGGGGCAGGTTCGTGCCGAAACTGCGAACGCCGAAGAGGTCGCCGGGCGGGCGCTTCTCCCGCTCGCCATGCGGCCGAGGACGGGCTCGGGTTAGCCAGAGGGCCTGCTTCGCGGTGGGGCCGCGTCGGCGCTCATGGCGCTCAAGGCGTTGGCGCGCGGTCGGGCATGGGGGCGGAGCCTGCCGTCGCTGCGGCTTCGTGAGAACCGGGACGCGCATGCAACAGGCTGTGGCTTGACCGGCAAGGTTCGGGTAGGGACCGTTCCGGGATGGAAGGCTTCCTGATTCTGCTCGTGCTCGGCTTCTTCCTCGGCTGGGCGCTGGGCATTGCGGGCTACATGCGGGCCGGCCGCCTGCAGCGGCGGGTGCAGGCGCTGGAGGAGGCGGTGAGGACCGGGGCGCCGCTCGCCGCACCGGCTCCGCCGCCGCCCTCGCCCTGGGACCGGCCGGCGGAGGCACCGGCGCCGCAGCCGGTGGAGGAGCCTGCCCCCCAGGCAGCGCCCGAGCTCGAGCGAGCCATGGCCGCATCCGCGCCGCCGGCCGAGCCGAAGCGGCGGCCGGGGATCGAGGAGTTGCTGACGCTCCGCTGGGGCGTGTGGCTGGGCGCCGGGGCGCTGCTGCTGGCCGGCGTCTTCCTGGTACGGACGGCGGTGGAGGAGGGCTGGCTCGGCCCGGGGCCGCGCTGCGTGCTGGCGGGGCTGCTCGGCCTCGCGCTGGTCGGCGGCGCGGCCTGGATGCGGCGGCGGCCGGCCGGGGAGCGGCCGGGCCTTCCGGCCAATATCCCCGGGCCGGACCAGGCGCCGGCGGCGCTGGCGGCGGGCGGGCTCGCCATCCTCTTCGGCGCCGCCTATGGCGCAGGGCCGCTCTATGGGCTGGTGCCGCCGCTGCTCGGCTTCGGGCTGCTGGCGGTGGTGGCGCTGGCGGGGATCGCGCTGGCGCTCGTCTTCGGGCCGGTGGTGGCGGCGATCGGCATCGCGGGCGCCTACGGGACGCCGGCGCTGGTCGAGACGCAGGACCCGTCGCTGCCAGGCCTCTTCCTCTACCTGCTGGCCGTGACGGTGGCGGCGCTCGGCGTGCTGCGGCAGGTGGGCGCGGCCTGGCTCGGCTGGTGCGCGGCCGGGGCTTCCGCCGCCTGGGTGGTGATCGGCGGGATGATCGCCGGGGGCTCGGGCGCGGCCTGGGCCCCTGCCCTCTTCGCGCCGGTGGCGGCGGCGCTGCATATCGGCCTGCTGCCGGGGGCGGCGCTGGAGGGTGCGGCCGGCCGAAGGCTCGTGCTGCTGCCCTTCGCATTGCTGGCGGCGGCGGGGGTGGTGCTGGTGCCGGGGGCCACGGGGCCCGGGCCCGCGGTCGGCGTGCTGCTCTTCTCCGTGGTCGGGCTGGCGGCGGCGGCGCGGGAGGGGCGGCTGATGCCCCTGCCCTTCCTCGCCGCGCTGGCCGGGCTGCTGATGCTGCTCGGCTGGACCATCCCCGACTGGCTGATGCCGGAGGAGGCGGTCACCATCGACGGCGTGGTGCAGGCGCTGCTGCCGACCCGCCCCTGGCCGCCGGAGGCGCTGCTGCCCTTCCTCGGCGCGGCGCTGGCGCTGGGGGCGATGCATGGGCTGATGGGCGCCTGGCAGGAGCGGCGGGGGATACGGCCTTTGGCCTGGGCGGCGCTGCCGGCGGCGGTGCCGGTTCTGGTGCTGCTGGTCGCCTATGCCCGGGTGCGGGGCTTCGCGCTGGATGGGCGCTGGGCGCTGGCGGCGCTCGCCCTGGCGGCGGGCTCGACCGGCCTCGCCGGGCTGGCGGCGCGCGAGGCGGCGGTGCAGCGGGCCGGCGCCCATGCAGCCGGAGCGATGGCGGCACTGGCGCTCGGGGCGGCGATGGTGCTCTCCGACCAGTGGCTGACCATGGCGGTCGCGCTCTTCCTGCCGCCACTCGCCTGGGTGGAGGCGCGGAGCGCGCTCGACCCGCTGCGCCGGGTGGCGCTGGCGGTGGCGGGCGTCGTCCTCGTGCGGCTGCTGCTCAACTGGCATGTGGTCGATTACCCGGTCGGGACGACGCCGGTGCTGAACGGGCTGCTGCCGGCCTATGGCGTGCCGGCGGCCTGCTTCGCGCTCGCGGCGGCGATGTTCCGCCGGCGGCGGGACGACCTGCTGGTCGGGGTGCTGGAGGCGGGGGCGCTCGCCTTCCTCGCCGTGCTGGTGCTGCTCGAGATCCGGCATGCGATGACCGGCGGCGACTGGGCCGGGAGCGAGGCCTGGGGCTTCGCGGAGGCGGGGCTGCAGCTCAGCGCGATGGCGCTGCTGGCCACTCTGGTACGCTGGCTGGAGCGGCGGCTCGGCGGGCGTCGGGTGCTCGGCTGGGGGTGGCGGCTGCTCTTCCTCGGCGTGGCGGGGTTCGGCACCGGGCTGCTGCTGGACAACCCGGCCTTCGGCGACTGGGGTGCGTTGCTGCCGATGCCGGTCTTCAACGAGCTGGCCCTCGCCTATGCGGTGCCGGCGGCGCTGGCCGGGCTTGCGCTTCGCGGGCTCGTGCCACGGTGGATGGCGCGGCTGCTGGCGCTCTATGCGCTGGTGGCGGGTTTCGCATGGGTGACGCTCGAGGTGCGGCACCGCTTCCACCCGGAGGCGATGCCGCTCTGGATGAGCGATGTCGAAGGGTCGGAACTCTATGCCTACAGCATCGCCTGGCTCGCCTTCGGCGCGGCGCTGCTGGCGCTCGGCATTAGGCAGGGGGCGGCGGCGCTGCGGCTGGCGGCGCTCGGGGTGATCGGGCTGACCATCCTCAAGGCCTTCTTCATCGACATGGCCGAGCTCGAGGGGCTGTGGCGGGTGCTGAGCTTCCTCGGGCTCGGCCTGGCGCTGATCGCGCTGGGCGCCGTCTACCGGCGCTTCGTCGTCACTCCGGCGCCAGTTCCGCCGGGGTGACCTGCCAGACGCTGCCGCCGTCCGCGGGCGGCTCGCAGCGGATGGGCAGCGCGTTCGGCGTCCGCACGTTCGGCTCATGGCCGAAGGCGAGGCGCAGCGCGCGGAACAGCGCGCCATGGGCGACGATCAGCACCGGGCCCGGCCGCGCCGTCGCCCGGTTGACGGCGGCGACGGCGCGGGCCAGCAGCTCGGAGAAGGGCTCGCCCCCGGCCGGGGTGTAGTCGCCGGCGATCCAGTCGTCGTACCAGTTGCCCATCGGCTGGCCTTCCTGCTCGCCGAAATTGACCTCCTGCAGCCCCTCGTCGAACTCGACCGGCAGGCCGAGCGCCTCGGCGGCGATCTCGGCCGTGACCCGGGCGCGGGTCAGGGGCGAGGCGACGATGGTGGCGATGCCGCCGATCGCCGCCAGCGTCCTGGCCGCGCGCCGGGCCTGGGCCAGGCCGATGCCGTTCAGCGGGATGTCGGTGCGGCCCTGGGACCGCCCCTCCGCATTCCAGTCCGTCTCGCCGTGGCGGAGGAACCAGAAGGGAATGCGGTTGAGGCTCTCCCCCATGGCGTCCGGCATGCTCAGGCGAAGCCTTCGGCCGCCATGGTGCGCTGGACCGAGGGGCGGGCCTTCATTCGCTCGTAATGGGCGGCGACGTTCGGCGGCAGGGTCTTGTTGAGCCGCGCGGCCCACCAGAAGGAGACGTAGAAGAGCGCGCTGTCGGCGAAGGAGAACTCGCCCAGCAGGTAGTCCTTGCCGGCCAGCGCCTTGTCGAAGAGGCCGAGGCCCTTCTCGAAGATCTCGGCGCCGCGGGCCTTCACCGCCTCGTGGTCCGCCTCGTTCGGGGCGAAGTTGGAGGGGCGGAAGATGCGGGAGAAGCCCTGCATGTGCAGCGTCGCCACGGCGTAGTCGGTGTATTCCAGCGCCTTGGCGAGGCCCTCGGCATCCTTCGGCAGGAGCTTCGCCTCGGGGAAGCTGCTGGCAAGCCAGAGGGCGATGGCGGGGTACTCGGTCAGCACCGAGCCGTCGTCCCGCACCAGGGTCGGCACCTTGGACTTCGGGTTGATGCTGGTGAACTCGGGCTTGAACTGGGCGCCTTCCTTGGTGTTCAGCACCACCGGCTCATAGGGCTTGCCGATCTCCTCGAGGAGGACATGGATGCCGATGGAGCAGGCGCCGGGCGCGTAATAGAGCTTCATGGGGGGTTCCTCCGCGGTCGTGTCGCCCGGCAGATGAGCCGAGGCGCGGGCGGGCGGCAAGGGGGATTCGGGGTGGGTTCAGGCCGCCGGAGTGTTACGCTATGGTGGCACGCCAGACGACAGCCACAACGGAACGGGCGCAATGCCATCCTCCCCCGAGACCACCATCAGCGTCACCCGCACCAGGACGCCGCAGCCGCGGCCGGAGGATGCCTCCCTCTCCTTCGGCAAGGTCTTCACCGACCACATGGTCCTGATGGAGTACGAGGAGGGACGCGGCTGGCACAGCCCGCGCGTCGTGCCCTACGGCTCGCTGACCATGGACCCGGCGACCTCCGTCCTGCATTACGGCCAGGCGGTGTTCGACGGGCTGAAGGCCTTCCGCGGCGCCGATGGCCAGGTGCGGCTGTTCCGGGCGCAGCGCCATGCGGAGCGGCTCAACCGGTCCTGCGCCGCGCTCTGCATCCCGGAGATGGATGCCGGGCTGATCCGCCGCAGCTTCGAGGCGATCGTCGCCGCCGACCATGATTGGGTCCCCCGCAGCCCCGGCACCTCGCTCTACATCCGCCCGACGGTGGTGGCGACGGAGGTGCAGCTCGGCGTGCATCCGGCGCATCGCTACACCTACTTCGTCATCTGCTCGCCGGTCGGGTCCTACTACAAGGAGGGGGTGAAGCCGGTGCGCATCCTGGCGACGGACAAGTATGTCCGCGCCGTGCAGGGCGGCCTCGGCGAGGCGAAGACGGCGGCCAACTACGCGGCCTCGCTCTCGGCCCAGCGCGATGCGGAGCGGCAGGGCTATACCCAGGTGCTCTGGCTGGATGCGATCGAGCGGCGCTGGATCGACGAGGTCGGCACCATGAACATCATGCTCCGCATCGGCGACGAGGTGATCACCCCGCCGCTCGGCGGCACCATCCTCGATGGCGTCACGCGCAACTCCGCCCTCGCCTTGATGCGGGATTGGGGCGTCAGGGTCTCCGAGCGGCGCATCTCCATCGAGGAGGTGATGCAGGCAGGCCAGGACGGCTCGCTGCGGGAGATGTGGGGCACGGGCACGGCGGCGGTGGTCTCGCCCGTGGGCGAGCTCGGCTACAGGGACCAGCGGATCGTCATCGGCGGCGGGCAGACGGGCGAGCTGACCCAGCGGCTCTACGACGCGATCACCGCCATCCAGTATGGCCGCGCGCCCGACCCGCATGGCTGGACGAGCGTGGTCGAGGCGCCGGCGGCCGCTGCGGCGGCCTGAGGCCAGGGTGGGGCCCCGCGCGGGGCCCCGGCCGGCTCAGTTGAAGAGGGAGGACACCGAGCTCTCCTCGGAGATGCGGCGCATCGCCTCGGCCAGCAGCGGGGCGATCGTCACCTGCCGGATGTTGGAGGAGACGCGCACCGCCTCGGTCGCCAGGATGCTGTCGGTCACCGTCATGTTCTCGATCGGCGAGGCGCCGACGCGCGCCACCGCGCCGCCCGAGAATACGCCGTGCGTCACATAGACCGAGACGCCGGAGGCGCCGTTCTTGATCAGCGCCTCGGCGGCGTTGCAGAGCGTGCCGCCCGAATCGACGATGTCGTCGACCAGGATGCAGTGCCGGCCCTCGACCTCCCCGATCACGTTCATCACCTCGGAGACGCCGGCGCGCGGCCGGCGCTTGTCGATGATCGCGAGGTCGGTGTGGAGGCGCGACGCCATGGCCCGGGCGCGAACCACGCCGCCGACATCGGGGGAGACGACCATCAGGTCGCGGCCCTTGTAGCGCTCCATGATGTCGCGGGAGAACAAGGGCGCGGAGAAGAGGTTGTCCACCGGGATGTCGAAGAAGCCCTGGATCTGCGCGGCGTGGAGATCCATCGTCAGCACCCGATTCGCGCCGGCCGCGGTGATGATGTTGGCGCAGAGCTTGGCCGAGATCGGGGTGCGGGAGCCGGACTTCCGGTCCTGCCGGGCATAGCCGAAATAGGGGATCACGGCGGTGACGCGGCGGGCGCTGGCGCGGCGCAGCGCATCGAGCGTGATCAGCAGCTCCATCAGGTTGTCGTTCGCCGGGTAGCAGGTGCTCTGCACCACGAAGACGTCCTCGCCGCGGACATTCTCGTTGATCTCGACGAAAACCTCCATGTCGGCGAAGCGACGGATGGAGGCGCTGGTGAGCGGCAGGCCCAGCGAGGCGGCAACCGCCTCGGCGAGCGGGCGGTTGCTGTTGCAGGCGACGATCTTCATGCCCGGCCGGACCCCTGTCTGTGTGCCGCCCGTGCCCTTGCGGCGGGCGGGCGGGAGATACCAAGCGGGAGGGGGCGTGTAAATCGCCATGGCCCGCTTGCGTGACATGGCAGGGACGCTTCGGTGACGATCGGCCGGTATGAAACGATTCCGGTCTTAACCGGCCGGTAAGGCGGCATCCGGCAAATTCTGCCCATCGGCAAAAGGCTGGTCGGGGAATGAGCGATGCATCGGCCACACGCGGCTGGGCGGGACCGGTGAACGGGATCATCGAAGGGCTGAAGGGCCTCGGCCGCGGGCGGCTGCTGGCGCTCGGCGCGGTCGCCGCGGGCATCCTGGCCCTCCTCGCCGTCATGGCCCTGCGCGCCGGGGAGGTACCGATGAGCCCCCTCTTCGGTGAATTGGAGGGGCGGGACGCGGCTGCCGTCATCGCCGTGCTGGAGCGGCAGCGGGTGCCCTATCGCCTGGCCGCCGGCGGCACCCAGGTGCTGGCGCCGTCCGAGCAGGTGGCGCGCCTCCGCCTCCTGCTGGCGAAGGAGGGGCTGCCCTCCGGCGGCGGCGTCGGCTGGGAGATCTTCGACCGTTCGGAAAGCCTGACCACCAGCCCCTTCCAGCAGGATGTGAACCGGCTGCGGGCGCTCGAGGGGGAGCTGGCGCGGACCATCCGCGGCCTGGCCGGGGTACGGACCGCCCGCGTCCACCTCGTGCTGCCGCGGCGGGAGGCCTTCTCCCGCGAGCGGGGCGAGGCGCAGGCGAGCGTGGTGCTGGCCATGCAGGGCGCGCAGCGGCTGGACCGGGAGGGGGTGCAGGCGGTGCTGCATCTGGTGGCGACGGCGGTGCCGGGGCTGAAGCCGCAGCATGTCTCGATCGTCGATACCCGGGGCGAGTTGCTGGCCCGCGGCGGCCAGGCGCTGGGCGGCGCCGCCCAGGCACTCAACCAGGAGGAGATGCGCCGGGCGCAGGAGATGCGCATCGGCCGGGCGGTGGAGGAGCTGCTGGAGCGCAGCCTCGGCCCCGGCCGGGTGCGCGCCGAGGCCACGGTCGAGATGGATTTCGACCGGGTGGAGACGCGGGAGGAGCGCTTCGACCCGGAGAACCAGGTGCCGCGCAGCACCCAGAGCGTGACCGAGCAGAATCGCGGCGCCGAGCCGCCGCCGACCACCGTCGCCACCAACCTGCCGGGGCAGGAATCGACCAGCGGCGGGGCCGCGAGCTCCGAGAACCGGCAGGAGGAGACGACGAATTTCGAGATCGGGCGCACCAGCCGCTCGACGCTCCGGGAGCATCCGGTGGTGAAGCGCCTCTCCGTCGCCGTGCTGGTGGACGGGCTGGCCGAGGGCGGCACCTGGCGGGAACGGACGCCGGAGGAGCTGGCGCGCATCGCCGCCCTGGTCCGCAGCGCCATCGGCTTCGACGAGCGGCGCGGCGACAAGGTGGAGGTCGTCTCCATGCGCTTCGTCGACGAGGCGGGCGGCACGGCGGAGCCGCCGGGCTTCCTCGGCCTGCCGATCGCGCCGGCCCTGGCGACGCGGCTGATCGAGAGCGGGCTGCTCGCCATGGTGGCGCTGGTCGCCATCCTGCTGCTCGGCCGGCCGGTGATCGGGCGGCTGGCGGCGAGCCTGGCGCCGCCGGCGCCGGCCCTGGCGGAGGGCACGGTGGAGGGCGCGGCGTCGCTCGAGGCCGGCGATCCCGGGCGGCTGCCCGGCGCCGAGGCGATGATCGACCGGGCGCAGATCGAGGGCCAGGTCCGCGCCTCGGCCATCAACAACCTGATCGAGCTGGTGGAGCAGCATCCGGACGAGGCCCTCTCCGTGCTGCGCCGCTGGCTGACGCCCGAGGAGCCGGCCTGATGGCAAGGACCCTGCTCACCCGGCAGCAGAAGGCCGCGGCGCTGATGCTGGCGCTCGGCGAGGAGCATGCGGCGCGGCTTTTCGCCCGGATGCATGAGGACGAGATCCGCGACCTCTCCATCGCCATGGCGACGCTCGGCACGGTGCCCTCGGCGACGATCGAGGAACTCTGCGTCGACTTTGCCGAGCAGCTCGGCCAGGCCGGCTCGCTCACCGGCAGCTTCGAGAGCACCGAACGCCTGCTGCTCAGGACGCTGCCGCCGGACCGCGTGGCGCAGATCATGGAGGAGATCCGCGGCCCCGCCGGCCGGACCATGTGGGACAAGCTCGGCAATGTCAGCGAGGCGGTGCTCGCCAACTACCTGAAGAACGAATACCCGCAGACCGTCGCCGTGGTGCTGACCAAGATCAAGGCGGACCACGCGGCGCGCGTCCTCTCCCTCCTGCCGGAGGGCTTCGCCATGGAGGTCGTCATGCGGATGCTGCGCATGGAGACCGTGCAGAAGGAGGCGCTGGAGGGCGTCGAGCGCACCCTCAAGATGGAATTCATGTCGAACCTCGCCCGGGCGGCGCGGCGCGATGCGCATGAGATGATGGCGGAGATCTTCAACAACCTCGACCGCCAGGCGGAGGCGCGCATCCTCGGCGCCCTCGAGGAGCGCAACCGCGACAGCGCCGAGCGCATCCGTGGGCTGATGTTCACCTTCGAGGATCTCCAGCGCGTCGATGGCGCCGGGCTGCAGGCGCTGCTGCGCGCCGTCGAGAAGGACAAGCTGGCCCTTGCGCTGAAGGGCGCCTCGGAGAATCTGCGCGAGCTCTTCATGAAGAACCTGACGGAGCGGGCGGCGAAGCTGCTGCGGGACGACATCGCCTCGCTCGGGCCGGTGCGGCTGCGCGACGTGGACGAGGCGCAGGCGATGATCGTCGCCATCGCCAAGGACATGGCGGCGCAGGGCACGATCACCCTGCAGGATGGCCGCGACGAGGAGATGCTGCCGTGACGGGCGGGTTCGAGCCGGTGCTGGTGCTGGCGCGGCCGCGGGCGGGTGCGCGCTTCGAGACGCGCTTCGACGTGCCGGACCTCGATGCACCGCCGCCCCCGCCGCCGGACGCCGAGCCGGAGCCCGACCTCGCCGCCATCGCCGCGGCGGAGGCGGCGGCCGAGGCGGCGGCGCGGGAGGCGATGCTCGAGGCGGCGCGGCAGGCCGGCTTCGCCGATGGCGAGGCGGCCGGGCGCGAGGTCGAGGCGGCAAGCCGGGCGGCGCGGGAGGCGGCGGCGCT
>CADCTD010000128.1 GCA_902805545.1 uncultured Craurococcus sp.
CAGCTCCACCATGCTGCCCTTCGCCAGGAAGTGCCGGCTGTAGAGCTCCAACGGCTGCGCGATCCCCTGGCCGCCCAGGCAAGCGCCGAGCAGGGTTCCCGTGTCGCTCACCGTCAGTCGCCCGCGCACCTTCACGGCGACGGTTCGCTTCCCCTTGATGAAGTCCCACGCATAGGTCCCGCCCGCCGCCGGGTCGCGCATCAGGATACATTGATGGCCGCGCTCCAACTCCCGCGGATGTCGGGGCGTGCCGTGCCGCTCCAGATAGGCGGGAGACGCGCAGGTCAGAACACGGGTCTCCGCCAGGAGCCGACAGGCCATCGGCGACCGTTCTGGCGGCCCGAAGTGGATGCCGAGGTCGAATCCCTCGGCCACCAGATCTCCAACGCCGTTCTGCACGACGACCTCAACGGAGAGGTCGGGATGACGGTCCAGCAGCGGCTGCATCCTCGGCGTCAGCACGTGGTGGCCGAAGGCACCGTCCGTGCTGACCCTCAATCGGCCGCGCACCTCCGCCGTGGCACCGGCCGCCTGCATGGTGGCCGCCTCGATGCCATGCAGATGCGGCAACACCTGCTCATAGAAGCGCCTGCCCTCCTCGGTCAGCCGGACGGAGCGGGCGCTGCGATGAAAGATGCGGACGCCGACGCGCTCCTCCAGCCGTGCCACGGCGCGGCTGATGGCGGGCTGTGTCAGGCCCAACGCCTCGCCCGCGCGAACGAAGCTCCCACCCTCCACGACCGCGGACAACACGCCGATCCCACTGAGCAGCCGGCCATCGAAACGCATAGATTACTTTCTGTCATTCTCCCAATGACATCTATGCAGTTATTGCATGACAAAACAAGTGTTACGCGGGGCTCGTCGCGGACGCGCGGCCGGGATGCCTCGGTCCCGCTTGGATGCGACGAAGGCTCGGCGAAAGGGAACGACGATGGCGACCATCACCGACGACAAACAACAGGCGGGCAGGCAGGACGCCCAGGCGGAGCGGCCGTCCCGGCGAGCCATGCTGTCGGCTGCGATAGCCGCGGCACCCGCGCTCGCCATGGCCACCGGCGCGGCGGCGCAGGGCGCGGCGCCGGCTCCCCGACCCGACAGCAGGGTTGCCCTGGTGACCGGTTCCTCGCGCGGGATCGGCGCGGCTACCGCCAAGCGCCTGGCCCGGGATGGCTTCCGGGTGATGGTGAACTGCGTCGTGAACCGCGACCTCGCGGCGGGCGTGGTCCGCGAGATCGAGGCGGCCGGCGGGCAGGCCACCTGGCAGCAGGCCGACGTCAGCGACCGGGCGGCGGTCCGGCGGCTC
>CADCTD010000129.1 GCA_902805545.1 uncultured Craurococcus sp.
TCGGCCAGCGGGTCCAGCTCGGCTCCATGATGGGCGACCGCGTCATCCGCGAGGTGATGATCAGCCAGGGCGGCGGCGGCCTCGCCGTCGCCTACGACGCCCCGGCCGGCCGTCCCGAGAGCAGGCGCGTGCTGCGCCTCGAGAACGTCAACGGCATGCTGGAAGTCATCTACGACGACGCCATGCCGAGCCAGCTGGCGCTGGGCAGCGGCGGCACCCCGCGCCTCGTCCAGGGCGGCGGTGGGATGTACAGCGTCCAATACGACCGCTGACGTGGTGGAAGCGATGCGGCTGACCAAGCGGGCTCTGGGCGCCGGAGCGGCGTTCGGGCTGCTGGCCGGATGCTCGACCTTGCGGCCGCCCGCGGCGGCGTTGGCGGGCCCGTCGCCGCCCGAGCGTTGGGCGCAGGTGCTGCGGGACCGGGTGGACGGCGGAGGGCGCGTGGACTTCGACGGCCTCGCGCGCGACCCCGGGCCGCTCGACGCCTACGTCGCCCACGTCGCGGAAACGCCGCCGGAGACCTTCCCGGACCGGAGCGCGCGGCTGGCGTACCTGGTCAACTCCTACAACGCGCTGTCCATGTGGAGCGTGTTGCAACAGGGCATCCCGGAGCGGTTGGGCCTCCTGGATCGCGTCCGTTTCTTCAAGCTCACGCGGGCCACCGTCGGCGGGCGCGCGATCTCGCTCTACGACTACGAGAACGACGTCATCCGCCCGCTCGGCGAGGAGCGGGTCCACTTCGCGCTGAACTGCATGGTCGTGTCGTGCCCGCGGCTGCCGCGCGTCCCCTTCACGGCCGCCGGGCTGGACAGCGAGCTTGGCGCGGCGGAGCGGCTGTTCTTCTCGGAACCGCGGAACCTTGTCGTCGACGGCGCGCGGCGGGCCATGCGCGTTTCCGCCATCCTCGACTTCTACACGGAAGACTTCCTGGCCAAGGCCCCGAGCCTGGTCGCCTACGTCAACCGCACCCGGAACCCGCTGGTCCCGGCGGACCACCGCACCGAATTCCTCCCCTACGATTGGACGATCAACAAACAACCTAGCGGGCCGCGGGCGTGACGGCGGAGGCGCTCGGGCGGACACCGCCTGCCCGGCTCAGCGCGCCCGCGCGGCTCGCCGCCGCCTCCTTGCGCCTGGCGCTCGCCTCCGTGCTGCTGTCGACCGGGGTGGCCAAGGCGCTCGACCTGCCCGGCTTCGCGGCGATCGTCGCGGAGTACCGCGTCCTGCCGGGGGCGCTCGCGCCGCCGGCGGCGGCGCTGGTGGCCGCGGCCGAGCTGGCCGTCC
>CADCTD010000130.1 GCA_902805545.1 uncultured Craurococcus sp.
GACCTGCCGCAGCTCGGCCGCGAGGTCCTTGCGTTTCCCGGCCCCGACCAGCCCCAGGAGGTTACGCGTGTAGTGGACCATGCGAACGCAATCCGTGAAGTGCGGGCGGCGGTGGTGCTGCCCTTCGCCTCGTCCCTCCCACCCTACCGCCCGCGGTCGCGCCGGACGCTAGCGCCTGGCTGACATGCCATGCTCCCCCCTGGAAGGGAGGGAGCCAGTGATGGGACAGCGCGCCCGCACCACGCCCGTCAGCAGTTGGCAGATCCGCTCCGTGTCGGTACGCCAGCGCGACGGGCCGCAGCGGGTGCGGCAGGCCTACCGCCTGCTGCTTGCCTCGCCGCCGACTCAGTCCGACTGCCCGCTCAGCGAGGAGGAACACGATGCGCGCCGCGATCTACGCCCGGGTCTCGACGGAGCGCCAGGGGCGCGAGCAGACCATCGCCAGCCAGCTGACCCCGCTGCGGGAGTGGGCCCAAGCCCACGGCCATGAGCTGCTGCCCGAGCACGTCTTCACCGATGAGGGCTACAGCGGCTCCCGCCTGGACCGCCCGGGGCTCGACCGCCTGCGCGACGCGGTCCAGGACGCGGCCGTCGACATCGTCGCCGTGCTCAGCCCGGACCGCCTCGCCCGCAAGTACGCCTACCAGGTGCTGCTGCTGGAGGAGTTCCGCCGCCAGCGCTGCGAGGTCGTCTTCCTCCACCACCCGCTCGCCGACACCCCCAGCGACCAGCTCCTGCTGCAGATCCAGGGCGCCATCGCCGAGTACGAGCGGGCGCTGCTGGGCGAGCGGTTCCGGCGTGGCAAGCTGCAGAAGGCGCGCGAGGGCCACTTCATCGGCGGGCGCGCGCCCTACGGCTACCGCTACGTGCCCAAGCGCGACGGCATGGCGGGGCACCTGGTCGTCGACGAGGCCGAGGCGGCCTTCGTCCGCATGCTCTACGACTGGCTCGTGGAGGAGCGCCTGACGGTGCGCCAGATCCTCAAGCGGCTCAACGCCGGGCCGTGGCTGCCGCGCGCCGGCAAGCGCCCCTGGTCGGCGGCCGTCGTCCACCACATCCTCACCGACCCGGTCTACGCCGGCACCGCCTACACCAACCGCTACCGCTTCGTGCCGCCCCAGAAGCCGCGCACGCGTGGCCGCCCGCACGGCGCGTCGTTCAGCCGGCAGCCGCGCCCCCGCGAGGACTGGATCGGCGTCCCGGTCCCGGCGCTCATCGCGCAGGAGACCCGCGACCTGGCCCAGGCGCAGCTCGCGCGCAATGCCGCCCTGTCGTTCCGCAAC
>CADCTD010000131.1 GCA_902805545.1 uncultured Craurococcus sp.
ATCGGGCCCCGGCACGAGAGAGGCGGGCCCCGGGTTGGGGCCGGCCTGCGGAGAGGTCCGTGGGTAGGTCAGGCTACGGCGTCGCGGAGGACGCGGCCGTACTCGCCCGCCTTGAGGATGCGCTCCGCCTCGCGCTGGAGCTGGCGGACGCGCTCGCGGGAGATGTCGAGCTCCTCGCCAAGCTCGGCAAGCGTGGCGGGCTCGTGGTCGTCGAGGCCGTAGCGCCGGACGAGCACGTAGCGAGCCCTCTCTGGGAGGTGGTCGATAGCCTCCCTAAGGTGCGCGGTCTCCATCTCCCGCATCACCGTATCGGGAGTGTCAGAGACCTTCTCGTCCTCGATAAAGTCGCCGAGCTGGGAGGCCGTGTCCTCGCTCGAGACCGGCTGGTTGAGGCTCGTGGCATCCGGCATCGCCCTCATGGTGAGGCGGACCTCTTCGATGTCCCACTCGAGGTATTCTGCGACCTCTTCCGTGGTCGGCTCGCGCTCGAGCTTGTGGGAGAGCGCCGAGATGGCGCGGCTGACCTTCCGGATCTTCTCCGTCATGTGGACGGGGACCCTGATGGTGCGGCCCTTGTCCGCGACGGCGCGCTGCACGGCCTGCCTTATCCACCACGTCGCGTACGTCGAGAACCTGAAGCCGCGCTCCGGGTCGAACTTCTCGACGGCCTTCATCAGGCCGATGTTGCCCTCCTGGATCAGATCCTCGAACGGCAGCCCGTAGCCGCGGTACTTCTTCGCCACGCTCACCACGAGCCTCAAGTTCTTCTCGATCAGCCTCTGCCGGGCGCGGGAGTCGCCCGCCTTCGCCTTCTTGGAGAGGTCTATCTCTTCCCTGTGCGAGAGCAGGTGGCCCTGGCCGATGTGCGCCAGGTACTTGGCCAGAAGCTCAGGGGTCTCCGACTCCCTCTCCGGTCTCTCTGCTCGACCGCCGGTCTGTGCCTTCAAAACGCCCTCCTCGCGAAACGCGCGGTACCGTCTAAAATCAATTTCAAAAACTACTCTTAATCTACCGGGCTCTTACCATTTCTAAACCCCCCGTCCTCCGTCTCCGCTCCGTCCGACAATCTCTATACGTTTCTCGGGCCAAAAAGGTTTCCCCCCGTCGGGCCCGTGTAGCGCTCTGCCCGCATCTATCCGCGGGTATACCCCGCAGGTATACTGGTCCGCATGGAGACACAACCGCAGATAATCGCGCGCATCCGAGAAGATATGCCCAACATTTTGAGGTCCTGGAGAGAGGAGCGGCGGGAGACCGGCGGGGACGAGTCCTCCGAACGCA
>CADCTD010000132.1 GCA_902805545.1 uncultured Craurococcus sp.
GCCAGGCCCAAGGCCAGCGCCGCCGCGCGGATCGCCTCGCCGGCCTCGGCGGAGAAATTGTGCTGCTCCATCGGGTCCCCCGCGGCAAGCCTGTCAGGATGCGGTCGGCCGGTTGGCTGCGTCCGGCTCCACGTCTGTGCCCGATCGCGGGCAAGTCCGCTCCGGAGGATCAGCGCTCGCCTCGGCGCCTCGTTTCGCCGCGTCACGCCCATGGATCCCGGCTGGCGCCATCCTACGGCCCTCGCTCGGGATCGTGGTCGGCGCCGGGCCGCCGGTCGCGCCACCGGCCCAGCGCCGCCCGGAAGCCGTCCCTGCCCGCCTCCGCGTCCGCCTTCGCCAACTCCTCCAAGAAGAACCGCCGCTGCGCGTCGTCCATCGCCCGCAGCAACTCGTGCTGCCGCGGCGGCAAGTCGTCCAGCGCCCCGCCTGCCCGGCGGTGCGAGGACACCGCCCGGGCCAAGTCCCGCAGGACTCCCTCCACCGCTTCCGGCAAACCGCCCGCCGCCATGCCCGGCACCCCCGCCCAGACGGCGGAAACGCCGCTGGCGCGGGGCGGTTACCGCGCGCCGCCTGCCCGGCCCGAAGCGCGGACAACGGCGCGGCCGGCCGGAACTCCCGCTTCCGAGGACCGCTACCCACCGACACCACAGGAGTCGCGGGAGCGAGCCGCGGCCCCGCCTCCCGCGGCCGCGGCTCGACCGCGGAAAGGACACGCCCGGATGCCGCTCTTCACGCTCGAGATCTCGGGGCGCCCCGTGCTGGTCTTCTCGGAGGAGGACCGCGGCGGGGCCGAAGAGCTCGTCGCGTCCACGATCGGCCCGGATCTCCTCGACTTCGAGGAGGAAGAGGGCCGTCCCGTCTGGGACGGCAAGGAAGGGCTCTCGGTGCGGGACGCCGACCCCGGGGAAGCGGCCCGCTGGGAGCAGGGCCGCGCCGAAGCGCAGCAGGACGCGGACGCCGACAACGAAGGGGAGGAGCCCGACGGCTTCGCCGTGTTCCTCATCGAGGCGGTGGACGCCGGCGCGGAGGAAGACTGAAGGGCCCGTTTGACGAAATGTGACATCAGGATATCCGCCCAGGGATCAGCACTCCAACTCTGCCTTTCGGGCGTGGTCGGACGCGGGCGGGCCGCAGGGCAGCCTCGCAAAGCGCTGGATGGGGCGGCGCGGGATGCGTAGCGTCCCCGCATGAGCGGCCGAAGGCCGCCGGCCTGGAGGGAGGCACCGCATGATCATCCGAGGTCCCCAGCGTCCGCGCCTGTCCCGCCG
>CADCTD010000133.1 GCA_902805545.1 uncultured Craurococcus sp.
GCGCGGCGGGTCGCTGAGGGCGTGGCCGCGGAACTGGCCGGGCGCGACGAGGCGGAGATGCTCCGCCAGCGCGACGCGCTGCTGCTCGACCTGCTGCGGCGGAAGGCGGGGGCAGTGGAGTTGCCCTAACCCCCTCGCAGCCCCGCTTCGGCGGCCGCGAACCGCTCGGGGTCCGCCAGCACTCGCGGCACCTTGTGCTGCCCGCCGAGCTTCCCCTGCGCCCGCATCCAGCCGGCGAAGGCGCCTGGCGGCAGCAGCACCAGCTCCGGCGCTGCCATCTGCCCGCCCTGGCGATGTGCGGCATAATCCTCGTTCGCCGCGATCAGCGCCGCATCCACCGCCTGGGCCAGCCGCTCCGTCAGGCCGGGCGCGGCCGCCGCCTCCGGCTCCACCAGCCAGCGATGCGTCCCCTGCGCGCCGAGGAAGACCGGCCCCACCGTGTAGTCGGCGACCGTCACGCCGAGCGCCTGCGCGGCGCCGAGCAGGGCCGCCTCAATTTCCTCCCCGGTCAGGTGCTCGCCGAAGGCCGAGAGGCTGTAGGAGGTGCGGCCTGTGACCAGCAGCCGCGGCGGTGCGCGCTCGACGAAGCGCACCGTGTCGCCCAGCACATAGGACCACAGCCCGGCGCAGGAGGTGACGATGACGGCATAGTCGATCCCCGTCTCGACATCGGCGACCCAGTGCCGGGTCGGGCTCAGCCGGTCCAGCTCCCCCAGCGGCACGAATTCCCAGAAGACGCCGGCATCGAGGGTGAGGCGCATGCCCTCGCCATCGCCCCGGTCGGCCAGCGCGACGAAACCCTCGCTCGCCGGATACACCTCCCGCGTCGCGCAGCCAGGCGGCAGGAAGGGTCGCAGCCGGTCGCGATAGGGCGCCCACGCGACGCCGCCATGGACCAGCAGCTCCAGCCCCGGCAGCGGCGGGGCACCATGCCGCTCGGCCAGGCGCCCCAGCAGCACCAGCAGCCAGCTCGGCGTGCCGGAGAGGACGCGGATGGCCGCCGCCGGCGTCGCCTCGGCCAGCGCCGCCAGCTTGCGGTCCCAGTCGGGGAGCAGGGCGATCTCCGCCGGCGGGAAGCTCCAGGCGCGCAGCAAGGCCGGCACCTCCGCCGCGGCGATGCCGGAGAGGTCGCCCTGCCGCACGCCGGGCGCCACCCGCTCCAGCGCCGTCGAGCCGCCGAGCATGAAGGACGGTCCGCCGAAGATCGCGCTCCGCGGATGGTGGTGCAGGTGCCAGGCCAGCACGTCGAGCGCCGCCCGCCGGTTGCCGCGCATCATCGGCGCGGTGACGGGGATGTACTTCGTCGTCCCCGAGGTGGTGCCGGAGGAGAGCGCGAAATAGGGCACCCGCCCCGGCCAGGTGACGTCGACCAGCACCGGGTATGCGGCCTGCCACCAGTCGCGCCAGAAATCCTCGTAGCGCCGCAGCGGCACCCGTGCCTGGTAGTCCGCGACGCCGCGTATGCCGGCGAAGCCATGCGACTTGCCGAAGCGCGTTCCTGCCGCCCGGTGCAGCAGGCGCGCCAGGAGCCTTGCCTGCGTGGCGACGGGGTCCATCCGCCGCACCCGCGCGATGCGCAGCGCCGAGGCCGCCCGCAGCAGCGGCGTCGCATCGAAGGGCGGCAAGGTGGGGCGCGGCCGCGTCAGGCCGCCGCGCCCTGCGGCGCCTGGGCCATCGGCCGCGCTCACGGCCGCAGCACCGTCACGCGCGGGAACTCGGCGGCGACCGTCTCCGGCCTGAGCGGCAGGCGGATGCTGCGCCCCTCGCGCCAGAGCGGGATCTGGTCGGCGAAGGCGGCGCTGCCGAGCCAGCCATCCTGCCCGCCGAACAGAGTGAACCAGTTGGAGTCGAGGTCGGCGAGGTCCGAGACGTAGCGCGCCATGGAGCCGAAGCTCACCTCATGCGGGCCGCCGACCAGGCCGTGCCCGGTCTTCATCGGCGTCTCGCGCGAGCCGCCGACCGGGATCTCCTGTAGCACGAAGGCACGGCCGAGCACCGGCAGGTTCACCAGCCAATGCGCCGCCCGCAGCTGGTGGATATCGCCCCAGACGCGGTAGCGCGCGGCAAGCGGCGCCGCCTCCGCCGCTGCCTGGCGCAGCAGCGCGGCGCGGCGCGGCTCCGGCAGCCTGTCGAGGTCGCGGAGCATGAAGGTGGTGATGAAATTCCACCCCGTCTCCAGCCCGCGCCCGCTGCTGCCCTCCGGCAGCAATCCCGGCAGCAGCCGCCCGAGCAGCAGCTCGAAGACCAGGGCGGCGCGGCTCCCGGCGGCATAGTCGCCATCCCAGCCGCGCAGCGGGGCGAGGAAGTCCGGCGCCCCGCCCGGCAGCGCATCGAACCGCGCCAGTAGCCCGGCCGCGAGCACTGCCGCCTTCGGGGCGAGGGTGTCGCGCTGCGAGGCGGCGAGGTCCTCCGGCGTCAGCCTCGGCCGTGCCATCAGCAGGGCGCGCAGCCGCGCCACGCGGTCCCCATCGCTGAAGAAATAGCCGATCGGCGGCGCGTCCCGCGTCCAGGTCGCCGGGTTCTCGTTGGCCGAGGCGAGGACGCCCTCCGGCGGGTTCTCGAGCGCCGGCAGGTCCCCGGCATGCAGCAGGTGCGACCACGGCCCGGTCGCCGCCGGATCGGCCCCGTCCAGCACCGGGTCCTGGGCCGGGAAGCCGGGCCGGGCGGGCAAGATGGCCGCCGTCAGCCGCCCGATGGTCCCGGCCCGGTCGGCGTAGAGGAAGTTCTGCGGCGAGACGGCGAAGCTCTCGAAGCTCGCCCGGAATTCCGCGCCGCTCCGGGCGCGGGCGGCGCGCAGCAGGCTGGTGATCTCATCCGCCGGCTCCTGCCCGGCCCAGCGCAGCGCGATAGCGTCGCCCGGCCGGCTTGGCACCACGCTCGCATCCGTCAGCACCGGCCCGAGCGGCGAGACCCGCACCCGCCGCGTCGCGTCGAACCAGAAGCGCTGGCGGATGCTGGTCTCCGCCTCGGTGAAAGCCTCCGGCGGCAGGCGGGAGACGTCGAAGAGGTCGGAGGACGCGGCGCGCAGGTTGGTCCCGCCCCAGGCCAGGTCCGGGTTGCGCCCGAGGCCGATGATCGGCACCCCGGGCACCATCATCCCGACCGCGTGGAAGCTGGGCGAGCGCATCCCGACCAGCAGCCAGAGATTGGGGAGCGACAGGCCGAGATGCGGGTCGGAGGCCAGCATCGCCGCCCCGGAGGCGCTGCGCGAGGGCGCGACCGCCACCGCATTGCTGCCCGCGCGCGACAGCCCGGCCAGCAGCCCCGGCAGGTTCGCCTCCCGCGGCGCGGGCGGGGTGAGGTTGGCGCCGGCCTCCAGCGTCCGCCGCCAGGCCGCGGCGAAGCCCGGCTTCCCCCGCTCGGCCAGCAGGGAGAAGTAGGAGAACCAGTTCACATCCGTCCCCGCCAGCCGGCCGATCGCCAGCAGGTCGGTGGTGGTGAAGGCCTCCCGACGCAGGCCGAGCAGGCCGAATTCGGGCGGCCGCGGCCCCTCCAGCGCCGCCTTGTTCAGCCCGGCGAGGAAGGCCGCCATGAAGGCCCGGGTCTCAGGGGGCCAGCGCCGCTCGATCTCCGGCGCCGCCCGGTCGAAGCCGAGGATGCGGATCGCATGGTCGTAGTCCCGCGCCAGCGGCCCCGCCATCTCGGAGAGCCGCCCGCGCGCCACCATCCGCAGCAGGGCGATCTGCCCGCCGCGCAGGTGCCCGTGCACCAGGCCGAGCGCATAGGCGAGGTCGGCATCCGACCCGGCCTCGATCCAGGGAACCAGATGCTCGTTCCAGCGGATGGTGACCGGCCCGGCGAGGCCGAGCCCCTCCCGCGGCAGGGCGGCCAGCCGCTGCTCGATCCCGGTCGGCCGCGGCGCCAGCGCGCCGCAGCCCGGCAGCAGGGCGAGCAGCGCGAGCGCCAGGGCCGCGCCCGGCCGTTTCCCCTTCGATCCCGCCACCCCGTTCTCCCCCAGGCATCCCCGGGGAGATTGGCCGCAGGACCGATGAGGCAAGCTGTTGAAACGAAACCGGACATTCAGCCGTGATTGGCAACCTGGCGGATGGCGTCGACCAGCCGCGCCAGCTCGATCGGCTTGGTCAGCAATTCGAGCGGGGCGGAGCCGTCATGCAGCTCGCCCTTGCCGCCATCGGGCGGATAGCCGGTCATCACCACCACCGGCAGTTCCGGCCGGCCGGCGCGCAGCCGGGCGATCAGCTCCCGCCCGTCGAGCCGCGGCATGCGGAGGTCGGTCAGCAGCACGTCGAAGCGGGCGCCGGCGCTGGCCAGTTCCAGCGCCGCCTCGCCATCCGGCGCGGCCAGAACCTCGAAGCCGGCGTCGAGCAAGCCCTCCTCCAGCACCTCGGCGGCGAGTTGCTCGTCCTCGGCCATCAGCACCCGGAGCGGCGCGGCCATCATGCGGGATGCTCCTGTGCCAGCGGCAGGGCCACCTGGAACACCGCGCCGGCGCCCTGGTTCAGCCAGCCCAGCCGCCCGCCCATGCTGCGCAGGATGCCCGCGGCGATGGGCAGGCCGAGGCCGGTGCCCTCGCCCGGCTCCTTGCTGGTGACGAAGGGCTCGAGGATGCGCGGGCCGATCGCCGCCGCGACGCCGCCGCCGGTATCCTGCACGGCGAGGGTGACGCGCCCCGGCTGCGGCCCGGGGCGGAGGGTGACCTGGATCTGCCCCGGCGCATCCGGCTCCTGCCGCCGGCGGCGCAGCACGGCGTCGCGCGCATTCTCCAGCAGGTGGAGCAGGGCCTGCTCGAATTGCGCGGCGCGGCCGAGCACGGGGGCCGGCTCCGGCGCGTCGAGGGTCACCTCGACGCGGTCGAGCGCCCAGGAGCGGCGGGCGACCTCGACGGCGGCGGCGGCGGCCTCGGCGGCGTCGAAGGTCTCGGCCTCGCCCGGCGTGTCGCGGGCGAGCTCCCGCATCCGCTCGAGCAGGGCACCGAGCCGGCGGGTCTGGCCGAGGATCACCTCGAGCGCCCGGCGCGAGGCCGGGGCGGCATCGAGCGCGGCGCGGGCGCGGTCGGCCCAGAGGCTGATGATGTTGACCGGCTGGCTCATCTCATGCGCGACGCCGGCGCACATGGCGCCGATGGTGGCCCGCCGCGCCGCCTCCACCAGGTCGGCCTGCAGGCGGCGCACCTCGGTCACGTCCCGCAGGCTGCCGAGCAGCCGGCGCGGCTGGCCGTCCAGCACCGGCAGCGGGGCCAGCACGGTATGCCAGTGCCGCGTGCCCTCGGCGCCGGCGATGGCGCTTTCCCAGTCGCGCGGCGCGCCGCTGTCGAGGCAGGCGGTGAAGGCGTGGCCCAGCTCGGCGGCTGCGGCGGCCTCGAGCAGCGCGGCGGGGCCGCTGCCCTCCACCGTCTCGCGCGGCCGGTCGAAGAGGCGGCAGAAGCTTGGATTCACCGTCTCGAAGATGAAGCCGCCGCGGTCCGCCCGCACCACGAAGAGCGCGTCCGACATGTGCTCGAAGAAGCCGGCGAAGCGCGCCTCGCTCTGCCGCGCGCGTATTTCCGCCTCGCGCCGCTCCGCGACCTCGCGCGACAGCGCCGCGTTCGCCTCGGCGAGCTCCTGGGCGGAGGGCAGGGCCAGCACCCGCGGCAGCAGCGGCCAGAGCGCGATGGCGGTCAGCACCGAGACCAGCGTCGTCGCCGCCTTGACCACGCCCTGCAGCGCGTAATCCGGGTGCCAGAGCGTCCAGACCGACATGAAATGCGTCGCGCCGCAGGCCAGGATGAACACCGCGAAGAGCTCGAAGGCCCAGGGGAAGACGAGGTCCCGCCGCCGCAGCGCGATGACGATGAGGACGACCGGGATGGACCAGTAGGCAAGGCCGGTCAGCACATCGGAGGTGACATGCAGCCAGAGCAGCTCCGGCCGCCAGAGCAGGCAGACACCGTGCGGCGCGAGAGCATCTGTATCGAAGAATGCGGCCAGGTTGGGCATCTAGGTTGGACCATCGTTCGATACGGGACTGCCGCGCATCGCAACATGCGCGAACTCGGGAACTGGATACAACTTCAACGTGTAAACAAGGGCAAGACGAGGAGAAAATCGTCGATTAATCGACGCGTGATCATCCTCTGATCGTTGGGGTTGAATGGTGGAAACCATGCTATCGGTCCACGCGTCAACACATCCGGTAGACATATATCGCGAGCGTTGCCTATTGGCGGCGCGACGCCCGGGTGAGCGCCAGTACCGGAAGCAAGCCAGCCAGGACAATGAGCAGGGCCGAGGTGCTGGCCTCCGCCAGCCGCTCGTCGGCCGCGAGGTTGTGGACGCGGACCGCGAGGGTATCGAAGTCGAAGGGCCGGATGATGAGCGTCGCCGGCAGCTCCTTCATCGTATCGACGAACACCAAGAGCCCGGCGGTCAGCAGGCTGCCCCGGGCGAGCGGCAATTCCACCCGCAGCACCGCCCCCGCCGGCCCGGCGCCGAGGCTGCGCGCCGCCTCCCGCAGGCTCGGCCGCAGCCGCGCCAGCCCCGCCTCCACCGCCGAGAGCGCGACGGCCAGGAAGCGCACGAGATAGGCGAAGACCAGCGCCGCGATCCCGCCCGAGAGCAGCAGCCCGGTCGAGATGCCGAAGCGCGCCCGCATCCAGCCATCGAGCGCATTGTCGAAGAGGCCGAGCGGCACCAGCGTGCCGACGGCGATGACCGAGCCGGGCAGCGCATAGCCGAGCCCCGCGATGCGCAGCGCCGCCCGCTGGCTGGCCCTCGGATGCAGCCGCGCCGCCCAGCCGAGCAGCGCCGCGAGCAGCACCGCGAGCAGCGCCGCCAGCGCGGCGAGGGTCATGCTGTTGCGGGCGAAGGGCAGGAAGCGCTCGGGCGAGAGCGGGTCGCCGACCTGCAGCATCAGCACCAGCAGCGTCCCCGCCGGCACCAGGAAGCCGAGCGCCACCGGCAGCGCGCAGGCGAGGAAGGCGGCCGCTGCCCGCCACCCGCGCAGCGGCGCCGGCCGCAGCGGCGCCTCCCGCGCGGTCGTCGGGTGGAAGCGCCGGCCGCCGCGGCTCGCCCGCTCGAAGACCAGCAGCAGCGCCGCCAGCCCCATCAGGCAGGCGGCGAGCTGGCTGGCCGCGCCGCGGTCGCCCAGGCTGAACCAGGCCTCGTAGACGCCGGTGGTGAAGGTGCGGATGCCGAAATGCTGCACCGTGCCGAAATCCGCCAGCGTCTCCATCAGCGCCAGCGCCACGCCGCCGGCGATGGCCGGCCGCGCCATCGGCAGGGCGAGGCGGAAGAAGCAGCCGGCAAGCGAATGGCCGAGCATCCGCGCCGCCTCGACGAGGCCGAGGCTTTGCTGCGTGAAGGCGGTGCGGCAGAGCAGGTAGACGTAAGGGTAGAGGACGAGGCCGAGCATCAGCGCCGCGCCGGGCAGGCTGCGGATCTCGGGGAACCAGTACTGGCCCCAGCGCAGCCCGGTCGCGTCCCGGAGGGCGGTCTGCACCGGCCCCGCGACATCGAGCAGCCAGGTATAGGCATAGCCGCAGACATAGGCCGGCATCGCCATGGGCAGCAGCAGCGCCACCTCCAGCACGCGGCGGCCGGGGAAGCGGCAGGCGGTGACGAGCCAGGCCGTGAGCGTCCCGAGCGCGGCGGTGATCGCGCCCACGCCGAGCGCCAGCAGGGCGGAGTTGCCCAGCATCTCCGGCAGGGTGGTGCCTGCGATGTAGCGCGAGGCGGCGCCCACCGGCCCTGCCGCCGCGGCGAGCACGGCCAGCAGCGGCGCGGCGACCAGGGCGGCCAGCGGCAGGGCGAGCAGGGCCCAGGCCGGGGCGCGGCCCGTCCTCGGGCGGCCTGTCCTCAAGCGAAGGGGCATCGGCGCCTATTCGGCGGCCTTCTTCGCCTCCCATTCGGCGACGGTCATGCGCGGCACCTCGATCCGGTCCGTGGTGCGGGCGTACCAGCCGCGGCCATGCATGCGGCCGAGCAGGTTCAGCCGCGGCGTGTCGACGTAGAACCTCGCCGGATCCAGCACGCAATCGTCCTGGATGTGCACGGCGACGACGCGGCCGAGCACGATCGTATGCGCCCCGGCCGGCACGAGCTGGTAGGTGACGCATTCCAGCGCCACCGGGCTCTCCGCGATGCGCGGCGGCTTCACCTTGGCGGAGGCGAGGCGGGTGAGGCCGGCCTCGGCGATCTCGTCCACCCCGGCGGGGAAGTCGACCGCCGTGGCATTCATCTGGTGGACCGCCTGCTCCGGCACCAGGCAGACGACGAATTCGCCGGTCTCCCTGATGTTGACGCAGGTGTCCTTCAGCGCGCCCGGCGCCTTCGGCCCGCAGCCGATGCCGACCACCACCGGGTCGGAGGAGAAGGCGTTGAAGAAGGAGTAGGGCGCCGCATTCGTCACCCCCGCGGCATCCTGGGTGACGACCCAGGCGATCGGGCGCGGCACGACCGAGGAGACGATCAGCTTGTAGCAATCCTGCGGGGCCAGGCTTTCGAAGTCGAACAGCATCGGGGGCGCATCCTTGGTCGCGGCGAGGCGCGGAAAGTGGCGCCCGGCGGCGGGCCTGTCGAGTCGGGCGTTTGCCGGTTGTTAAAGCCTCGCGGGTCATGCTCCGCCGACAAGGAGATGCCCATGCGCCTGTTCCGCGACCTGTCGGTTGGCCGCAAATTCGCCGCCAGCGCCATCCTCGCCGTCCTGCTCCTGCTGGGAATGGTGGGGCTGGTCCGGCGCGACCTCGCCCTCGCCCATGACCAGAGGGAGGCGGAGCATGCCGCCGGCACGGCGGCCCGGGCGGCGCAGCAGGCGGCGATCCACGTCGCCCGCATCGCCGCCGCCGCCCGCGGGGTGATGACGGCGCAGAAGCCCGAGGCGCTCGAGGCCGAGCTCGCCCTCATGGACGCCGAGGCGAAGCTCGCCCGGGATGCGCTGGAGGCCGCCGGCAGCGCCGCGGCCGCGCGTGCCACGCTGGCGGAGGCGGCCGCGGCGCTGCGGGACTACCAGGCCGTGCTCGCCGAGCAGGCCGGGCATCGCCGGCAGATGATCGCCGAGCGCGACGGCCCGCTCGCCCATACCAGCGCCGACTACGACCAGGCCTATGAGGCGGTCAGCTCCTCCATCGATTTCGACGTCCCCGACGCCCTCCGGGAGGAGGCGCGCCAGCGCCTCGGCACCCTGCACGCGGCGGTGAACGAGGTTCGCCTCGGCATCCAGCGCTTCCTGGCGACCCAGGATGAGGGCCAGGCCCGGCGCGTCCGCCGCGCCGCGGCCCAGCTCGGGGTGCACCAGCGGGCGCTCTCCGCCCTGCTGCCCTCCGGCGGCGCCCAGGCCGGCTTCGAGCGCCTCGCCGTCGTCGCCCAGGCGACGAGCCGCTCCTCGCTCGAGATCATCCGGCTGGCCGAGGCGATCGCCAGCCTCCGCACCCAGCGCAGCATCCCGATCCGCGAGACGCTGGAGGCGCGCATGCTCGCCGCCGAGGAGCGGCTGGCGGCGGAGGCGGCGGAGCGCAGCGAGGCCAGCGCGGCGGCCTCTGCCCGGCTGGAGCGCAACGTGCTCTGGATCGGCGCCGCGGTGGCGCTGCTGCTGGCCCTCTCGGGCTGGGCGAGCGCCCGGGTGATCGGCGCCCCGCTGCGCCGGCTGGCCGTGGCGATGCGGGCGATCGCGGCCGGCGATGCGGCGATCCTGGTGCCGGATCGTGGCCGGCGCGACGAGATCGGCGGCATCGCCATCGCGCTCGAGGAGCTGCGCGGCACGGTGCAGCGCGCCTTCGCCCAGCAGCAGATGCTGGAGCAGCTGCCGATGGCGGTGATGACCGCCGACCCGCGCGACGGGTTCCGCATCGGCACCATGAACCCGGCGGCCCATGCGCTGCTCGGCCGCATCGCCCATCTCCTGCCCTGCCGCGTGGAGGAGATGCCGGGCCAGAGCCTCGACATCCTGAAGCTGGAGCAGGAGCGCGCACTGCTCGAAGACCCGGGCCGGCTGCCGCACAAGGCCCGCATTCGCATGGGCGAGGAGGTGCTCGACCTCAGCCTCAGCGCGATCCGCGATGCCGAGGGCCACTACGTCAACGCCATGCTGGTCTGGTCGCTGGTGACGGCGCAGGCGCAGCTCGCCGACCGGTTCGAGGCGGAGATCGGCGGCGTGGTCGGCGCGGTCTCGGCCGCGGCGGCGCAGATGCAGGCGGCGGCCCGGGCGCTGACCGGCGCCTCCGAGACCAGCGGGCGGGAGGCGGAGGCGGTGGCCGAGGCCGGGCAGCGCGCCGGCGCCGATGTCCAGGCCGTCGCCGCCAGCGCGGAGGAGCTGGCCGCGAGCGTCGCCGAGATCAGCCGCCAGGTGGCCGATGGCGCCGCCGTCGCCGGCGACGCGGCGGCCGAGGCCCGGGCCACGGACGAGACGGTGCAGGGCCTCGCCCATGCGGCGCAGCGCATCGGCGACGTGGTGCGGCTGATCGGCGACATCGCCGGCCAGACCAACCTGCTGGCGCTGAACGCGACGATCGAGGCGGCGCGGGCCGGCGATGCGGGCAAGGGCTTCGCCGTGGTGGCGAGCGAGGTGAAGCAGCTCGCCGGCCAGACGGCCAAGGCGACGGAGGAGATCGCCAGCCAGGTCGGCGGCATCCAGGCGGCGACGGAGAAGGCCGTAGGGGCGCTGCGCTCCATCGGCGCCATCATCGAGCGGATCAACGAGGTGACGGCGGCCATCGCCGCGGCCGTCGAGGAGCAGGGCAGCGCCACGCAGGAGATCGCCCGCAGCGCCGGCCAGGTTGCGGCCGGCACGGCCGATGTCGCCCGGCGCATCCAGGACGTGCAGCGCGCGGCGCGCGAGACGGGTGAGGCCTCGGCCGGGCTGCTCGGCGCGGCGGATGGGCTGAGCGGCGATGCCGGCACGCTCCGCGCCCGCGCCGGCGAGTTCCTCGAGGGGATCCGCCGGGCATAGCGCCCGGCCCTGGCCAGCGATAGCCTGCGCCTCAAGTCCACGGAGGAGCGCAGGCCATGCAGCCGATCGACCAGGTTCCGGCGGTCTATCACCGCCGGGTCGGCGACATCACCGTGACCGCCATCGGCGACGGGCATCTCGATGGCTCCATGGCCGTCATCCGGAACATCGCGCCGGAGGAGGCCGCGGGGATGTTGCGAGAAGCCTTCCGCCCGGTGCCGCGGCGGACGGCGGTGAACACCTTCCTCATCCGCTCCGGCGGGCGGACGGCGCTGGTCGATACGGGCTGCGGCACGGCCATGGCGGCGAGTGCGGGCAAGCTCTTCCGCAACCTGGCGGCGGCGGGGGTGGATCCGGGCGAGGTCGACACGGTCCTCCTCACCCATATGCATCCCGACCACTCGAACGGGCTTTCGGCGAATGGCCTGCCGCTCTTCCCCCGGGCGGAGCTCGCCATGCATGAGGCGGAGCACCGCTTCTGGCATGACGATGCGCATATGGCGCAGGCCGACGAGGCCAGCCGCGAGCGCAACTTCCAGGCCTGCCGCGACCAGTCGGCGCCCTACCGCGACCGGCTGAGGCTGTTCAGCGGGGGCGAGGTCTTCCCCGGCGTCACCGCCATGCCCTTCCCCGGCCATACGCCGGGGCACAGCGGCTACCTGCTGGCCTCGGGCGGGGAGAGCCTGCTGATCTGGGGCGACATCATCCATGTGCCGGAGATCCAGGTGCCGCGGCCCGAGGTCACCATGGCCTTCGACATCGACCCGGCGCAGGCCGAGGCGACGCGGCGCCGCGTCTTCGAGATGGTGGCGAGCGAAGGGCTGGCGGCGGCGGGCATGCACATGCACTTCCCCGGCCTGCTGCACCTCGCCCGGCGCGGCACGGGCTATGCGCTGGTCCCGGAGGCCTGGGCGACCGCCCTCTAGCATGGCAGGGTGCGCCGCCACCATCGACAAGGGGAGGAATGGCGCATGCTCGCACCGGGTCGGCCGAAGCCGAAACCAACACCGGAAACCCAGCATTTCTGGGATGGCTGCAAGCAGGGCAAGCTTCTGCTGCAGCGCTGCGGCGATACCGGCCGCGCCTATTTCCCCCCGCGGCCATTCAGCCCCTACACCGGCACGCGCAATGTCGAGGTCTTCGAGGCCTCGGGCCGCGCCAAGCTCCACAGCTACGTCATCCACCACCGCCCCGTCCCCGGCTTCACCCCGCCCTATGCGATCGCGGTGGTGGAGCTCGAGGAAGGCCCGCGGATGATGACCAACATCATCGACTGCGAGCAGACGCCGGAGGCGCTCCAGCTCGACATGACGATGGAGGTCGCCTTCACCCCCCTCGACGAGGAGGTCACGCTGCCCCTCTTCCGCCCCGCGAAGGAGTCCAAGTGATGATCCGTCCGGGAGAGATCGCCGTCGTCGGCGCCGCCGAATCAACCAAGATCGGCGCCGTGCCGGGCATGTCGCAGATCATGCTGCATGCCGATGCCGCGCTGAACGCGATGGAGGAGACGGGGCTGAAGCCCTCCGACATCGACGGCGTCGCCTGCGTCGGTCCGATGATGCCGCAGCAGATCGCGCACTACCTCGGCATCACGCCGAAATGGGTCGACGGCACCGGCGTCGGCGGCTGCTCCTTCATGCTGCATGTCCGCCACGCAGCGGCCGCGATCCATGCCGGCTATGCCAGGACCATCCTCATCACCCATGGCGAGAGCGGCAAGTCCCGCATCAACGCCACGCCGCGGCCGCCGGAGCCCGAGGGCCTGAACGGCCAGTTCGAGGTGCCCTACGGCCCCTTCGGCCCGCCGACGCTCTTCCCGATCCCCGTCCTCCGCTACATGAAGGAGCGCGGCGTCAGCCACGAGGACCTGGCGATGGTCGCCGTGGTGCAGCGGGAATGGGCGGGCCGGAACCCACGCGCCATGTTCCGCGACCCGATCACGGTCGATGACGTGCTCAACAGCCGGATGATCGCCTACCCCTTCCGCATCCTGCAATGCTGCCTGGTCACGGATGGGGGCGGCGCGCTGATCCTGACCAGCGCGGACCGGGCGAAGGATTTCCCGACCAAGCCGGTCTACATCCTCGGCACCGGCGAGTCGGTCGAAACCAACATGGTCTCGCAGATGGAGGACTTCACCTCGTCGCGCGCCTTCCGCGTGGCCGGGCCGACGGCGATCGAGGCGGCGGGCATCGACCGCTCGGCGGTGGATCACATGATGATCTACGACGCCTTCGCCCATCTGCCGCTCTACGGGCTTGAGGATCTCGGCTTCTGCAAGCCGGGCGAGGCCGCGGGCTTCATCCGCGAGGGCAACACGCGCCCGGGCGGCAAGCTGCCGCTCAACACCAATGGCGGCGGCCTGTCCTACACCCATACCGGCATGTACGGCATGTTCGCCCTGCAGGAGAGCATCCGGCAGATGCGCGGCACGGCGCCGGCCCAGGTGCCGAACGCGAAGATCTCCGTCTGCCATGGCGTGGGCGGCATGTTCAGCGCCAGCGGCACGGTCGTCTTCTCCAACGAGAAGCCATGACGGAGCGGGGCGGTGCCGCGGCGCCGCCCCATCCAACCCATTGATTTCAAAAGAGGAGGCATGGTGGGCGCAACAGGGATTGAACCTGTGACCCCTACCGTGTCAAGGTAGTGCTCTACCGCTGAGCTATGCGCCCATGCCTGCGGAGCGGCTATCTAGCGTGGCATCGCCGTCACGGCAAGCCATCCCGCAGCCGGTGATGACACTTCTCCGCAGCTATGGCTTGATCGGCGGTGATGGACCTCCCACTGACCCCGGATGCCGCGCCGCCGCTCCAGCATGAGCCGCGACCCTATTGCCTGCTGCGCCCCGAGGCGCATCGCGTGCCGGTCATCTTCGCCTCGCCGCATTCCGGCCGGGCCTACCCTGCGGATTTCATCGCCGCCGCGCGGCTGGACCCGGTGGCGCTGCGGAAGTCGGAGGACGGCTTCGTCGATGAGCTTTTCGGCGCCGCGCCGGCCGAGGGCATGCCGCTGCTGGCCGCGATCTTCCCCCGCGTCTTCTGCGACGTGAACCGCGAGCCCTGGGAGCTTGACCCCGGCATGTTCGACGGGCCGCTCCCCCCTTGGGTGAACACCGCCTCGCCCCGCGTCGGCGCCGGGCTCGGCACCATCGCCCGGGTGGTGGCGACGGGGGAGGCGGTCTATCGCCGGAAGTTGAGCTTCGCCGAGGCGGAGGACCGCATCCGCCGCTTCTGGCAGCCCTATCACGCGGCGCTGGCGGCGCTGATCGCCGAGACCCGGGCCGAGTTCGGCACCTGTCTGCTGATCGATTGCCACTCCATGCCAACCCACCCGGCCCAGGCGGCGAACCCGCCCGACTTCGTCCTCGGCGACGCGCATGGAACTGCCTGCGCCCCGCGCGCGACCCGGCTGGTGGAAGAGGCGCTGGCCGGCATGGGCTACCGGGTGCGGCGCAACGACCCCTATGCCGGCGGCTACGTCACCCGCCATTACGGCCGCCCACGGGAGGGCGTGCACGCCCTCCAGATCGAGGTCGCCCGGCCGCTCTACATGGATGAGGCGCGGATCGAGCGCCTGCCCCGCATGGCAGGGCTCCAGGCCGACATCACCCGGCTGATCGCGGGCCTTGCCACGACCGACTGGCGCTTCCTGAGCTGAACCCGCGGGGCTGCAGGCAAAAAAAGGGCGGTGGCTTGCGCCACCGCCGAGTTTAGGGAGGAAACGTCCAAGAAAGACAACAACCCGGCAACGCCGTGTTGCTGCGATGCACAATCTAGGTCCGGCGCGGCCGGGCTGCAAGCGCTTTTTCGCAGTGCAGCATCGCAATGGAAGCATGGCTCCTCATCCGCCGAACTCTGCCCGGATGGCCGCGCTGTGCTGGCCGAGCGCGGGCACCGGGCCGAGGCTCCGCGCCCCGTCCGAGAGCCGGGCCGGCGGCGCGCCGATGGCAACCGGCCCCGCCTCCGTCTCCACGCTGACGCGGCGGAAGGCCGGATGGGTCCTCAACCCCTCGCAGTCATTGACGAAGCCGAAGGCGATGTTCGCGCGCTTCAGCTTCTCCGCGCAGGCGGTGCGGTCGAGCGAGGCGAAGGCCCGCGCGATGTGCGCATCCACCATCGGCCGGTGCGCCACCCGCTCGTTGTTGCTGCGGAAGCCCTCGCGCTGCGGCAGTTCCGGCTCTTCCAGGAAGTGGGCGCAGAAGCTCGCCCATTCCCGCTCGTTCTGGATGGAGATGAGCACCGGCTGCCCGCCCGCGGTCTCGAAGGCGCCATACGGGCAGATCGAGGGATGGGCGAGGCCGATCCGCGGCGGGTTGCGCCCCGTTCCCTCGTATTGCAGCAGCGGCACCGTCATCCAGTCCGCCATGCCGTCGAAGAGCGAGACGGCGATGCCCTTGCCGCGGCCGGTGATGCCGCGCTCGATCAGCGCCTCGAGCACCGCCGCATGGGCGTTCATCCCGCAGGCGATGTCGCAGGCCGAGACGCCGACGCGCCCCGGCCCCTCGGCACGGCCGGTGATGCTGGCGAGGCCCGATTCGGCCTGCACCAGCAGGTCATAGGCCTTCATCGCGGCGTACTCGCCCTCCTCCCCATAGCCGGAGATGTCGACGGTGATGAGCCGCGGATGCCGCTCCCGCAGCGCCGCCGAGCCGAAGCCGGCGCGTGCCATCGCCCCCGGCGCCAGGTTTTGGATGAAGACATCCGCCCGCGCCACCAGCCGCTCCAGCAGCGCCTTGTCCTGCGGCGCCTTGATGTCGAGGCAGAGGCTCTCCTTCCCCCGGTTCAGCCAGACGAAGTAGCTCGACAGCCCCCGGGCGGTCGCGTCATAGGCGCGGGCGAAGTCGCCCTCGGGGCGCTCGATCTTGATCACCCGCGCCCCGGCATCGGCGAGGCGCGAGGCGCAATAGGGCGCGGCTACGGCCTGTTCCATCGAGACGACGAGAAGGCCTTCGAGCGGTTTCGATCCTGCCATGTCAGTTCCCCATCGTCTGCGCGCGCTTCGGATCGAGCCAGAAGCCCGCGCCGCCGCCACGAAAGACCCGCCCATCCGGGATGTCGGCCGCCACGACGAACTGCTTGGCGACCGTGAGCCGCCATTGCGGGATGCCGCTGCCGGGCGGGTAGTGGCGCCAGGCCTCGCTCGCCGGGATGGTCGGATCCTCGCCGGAGCACGGCAGGATCTTGGCGATGCGGTCCGGGCCGCTGCTGGCCATGCTGGCCGCGATCTCGTCCTGCTTCTTCCGGAAGCCGGAGGGTGTCAGCCTGCCACGCAGCGACGCCTCGACCGTCTCGCGGCCATCGCCCTCGCGCGGATGGCCGCTCCGCCCGCCGGAGGAGTTCGAGTAGCCGAAGAACTCGAACTCCCCGGCCTGCACGCTGTCCATCAGCAGCAGCAGCCACCAGCCGCCGTTCAGCCTGCCGGCGGAATAGCCGATCCGCCGCTCGATCTCGTCGGATGGCTGGTTGATGACGGAGCGCAGCCTGGTGATGCAGCCATCGGCCGTGACCATGTTGCCGAGCGCCGGCGGCCAGGGATTGACCGGCATCTCAGTAGCTCCGCGGCATCCCGAGCACATGCTCGCCGACATAGCTGAGCACGAGGTTGGTGCTGATCGGCGCCACCTGGTAGAGCCGCGCCTCGCGGTACTTCCGCTCGACATCGTACTCCTCGGCGAAGCCGAAGCCGCCATGCGTCTGGATGCAGGCCTCGCCCGCGGCCCAGGCGGCGTCGGCGGCAAGCATCTTGCCCATGTTGGCCTCCTCGCCGCAGGGCTCCCCACGCTCGAATTTGGCGAGGCCCTGGCGCAGCAGCGCCTCGGCAGCCCGCATCTGGGCGTAAGCCTTGGCGATCGGGAACTGGACGCCCTGGTTCTGCCCGATCGGCCGGCCGAACAGCACGCGCTCCTTGCTGTACTCGACGGCCTTGTGGATGAACCACTTGGCATCGCCGATGCTCTCGGAGGCGATCAGCAGCCGCTCCGCATTCATCCCGTCGAGGATGTAGCGGAAGCCGCGGCCCTCGGTGCCGACCAGGTTCTCCGCCGGCACCACCATGTTGTCGAAGAAGACCTCGGTGCTGTTGTGGTTCATCATCGTGCGGATCGGGCGGATGGTGAGCCCGTTGCCCAGCGCCGCCTTCATGTCGACGATGAAGGTGGAGAGGCCGTCGGTCTTCTTCGCCACCTCGCCGCGCGGCGTGGTGCGGGCCAGGAGCAGCATGAGGTCCGAATGCTCGGCCCGGCTGGTCCAGATCTTCTGGCCGTTGACGACGTAGTTGTCGCCCTCCCGCCTGGCGAAGGTGCGGAGCGCCGTGGTGTCCGTCCCGCTCGTCGGCTCGGTCACGCCGAAGGCCTGCAGCCGCAGCTCGCCGGAGGCGATGCCCGGCAGGTAGCGCTGCTTCTGCTCCGGGCTGCCATGCTTCAGGATGGTGCCCATGATGTACATCTGGGCGTGGCAGGCGCCGGCATTGCCGCCCGAGCGGTGGATCTCCTCGAGGATCGCCGCCGCCGCCGAGAGCGGCAGCCCCGCCCCGCCGTACTCCTCCGGGATCAGCGCGCCGAGATAGCCGGCCTCGGTGAGCGCGCGGACGAATTCGGTCGGGTAGGCGCGCTCGCGGTCGACCTCGCGCCAGTACTCGCCCGGGAACCGGGCGCAGAGCTTCGCCACCTCCTCGCGGATCTCGGCATGCGGGTCGGCGATCGGCTGCGACTGGTCCATGGCGTGTTCCTCCGGGCTTCGGGATTAGGGCGCGCTCCGGGCCCTTGGCAAGCAGGCCGAGGATGGGCCTCCGCGAGGCTTCACGGAATTCGAAATCAGCGATGGCACCCATAACCGCGCGCTATAGGCTGCGGCGATGGACCTGAAGCAGCTCCGCACCTTCCGCGAGGTCGCCGATTCCGGCTCGCTCAGCCGCGCCGCGGACCGGCTGCACCTCGCCCAGCCGGCGCTGTCCCGCCAGATCCGCCTGCTGGAGGCGGAGATCGGCCTGCCGCTCTTCGCCCGGCACGGGCGGGGGATGCAGCTCACCGAGGCGGGCATGGCGCTGCTCGAGCGCATCGACGGCCCGGTGCGCCAGCTGGAGCGCGCCATCGACGAGGTCCGCAGCCTCGCCGGCGCCGTCGCCGGGCAGGTGGCGCTCGGGATGATGCCGACCATCGCCACCGTCCTCGCCGGGCCGCTCGCGCGGCGGGTGGCGCTCGAGCATCCCGGCCTCTCGCTCCGCATCGTCGAGGGCTATACCGGCCATCTCGTCGAATGGGTCCAGCGCGGCGTCACCGATGCGACCCTGCTCTACGGCCCGGCGCCGGCGCTCCATCTCCGCGTCACGCCGCTGCTGACCGAGGAGATGGTGCTCGCCGGCGCCGCCGGCAGCGGCATCGGGCCGGAGCCGGTGCCCTTCGCCAGCCTCGCCGGCCGGCGGCTGGTGATGCCGAGCCGCCAGCATGGCCTCCGCCGCATCGTCGAGGCGGCAGCGGGGCGGGCGCGGATCACCCTCAACGTCGCCTTCGAGGCGGACAGCTTCGGCGTGCTGAAGGAGCTGGTGATGAGCGGCATCGGCGAGGCGGTGCTGCCCCGCTCCGCCATCCGCGAGGAGGAGGCGGCCGGCCGCCTCCGCTCCGCCCCGCTGGTGCGGCCGGTGCCGCGCCGCCAGGTGGTGCTGGCCTTGCCGACCGACCGGGCTCCCTCCCGCGCCACGGCGCTCGTGCTCGCCCTGCTGGCCGAGGAGGTCGCCGCCCGCGAGGCCGCCGGCGACTGGCACCGGATGGAGGGGGCTACCGCCGGGGCAGAATCGCCTCCAGCGAGGTCCGCACCATCACCGCCGAGGGCCCTGGCGCCCGCAGCGCCGCCTCCAGCGCCGGCAGGTCGCCCTGGCCCTCCACCACCGTCACCGGCACCCGGAAGGCGGCGCACCAGGCGGCGAAATCCGGATTGACCAGATCGGTCCCCGAGACCCGGCCGGGATGCGTCCTCTCCTGATGGATGCGGATGCTGGCATAGCTGCCGTTGTCGGAGAGGATCAGCGTCATCGGCGCCCCCCGCGCCACGGCGACGGCGAACTCGCCCCCCGTCATCAGCGCGCCGCCATCGCCGACGAGGCCGATCACCCGCCGCTCCGGATGGCGCAGCGAAGCGGCAACGGCGGCCGGCACGCCGAAGCCCATCGCGCCGGAGACGGGCGCCAGCAGTCGTTGCGGCGGCGTCCAGCCGGTCTTGCGGTAGAAGGGTGCGCCGAAGGTGCCGGCATCGAGCGTGACGATGGCATCCGCCGGCGCCACCCGCTCGATGAGCTTCGCCACCTCGGCGAAGGCGACGCCATCCGGCCAGGCGCGCGGCGCCACCTGGCAGTCGGAGAGATGCAGGTCGTGCAGCCGCGCCGCCCAGGCCTCGCGCCCGGCCGGCGCGCCCGGCGCCTCCCCCGCCAGCGCCGCGATGGTCGCCCGCGCATCGGCCGCGACCGCCAGCTCCGCCGGGAAGAGCCAGCCGAGGAAGCGCGGGTCGGCGCAGACATGGACCAGCCGCTGCCCCGGCGCCGGCCAGGACCAGCCCTGTGTCGTGATGTCGGTCAGCCGCGTCCCCAGCGCCAGCACGAGATCCGCCTCGGCGAAGGCCGCCCGCTGCGCATCCGGGTTCCGCAGGCCGAGATCGCCCGCATAGAGCGGATGCCGGTTGGGGAAGAGGTCCTGCCGCCGGAAGGAAACGGCGACCGGCACCTGCCAGGCCTCGGCGAAGGCGCGGAGCGCCTCCCGCCCCCCTTCGGCCTCGAAGCCATGGCCGGCAAGCAGGATCGGCCGCTCCGCTGCCCGCAGCATCGCGGCCAGACGGCCAGCCTCGGCCGGGGAGGGGCGCAGGGGGCTCGGCAAGGTCGCCGGCAGGGCAGGGGCGGCGCACTCGGTCGCCAGCACATCCTCCGGCAGGGCGAGCACCACCGGCCCCGGCACGCCGCCGCAGGCCTGCGCATAGGCCCGGGCGATCAGCTCCGGCACCTGCTCCGCATCCGTCGCCTCGCCCACCCATTTGGCGATGCCGCGGAACATGTTCGCGTAATCGATCTCCTGGAAGGCGTTCCGCCGGAGGTCCCGCCGCTCCACCTGGCCGACCAGCAGGATCAGCGGCACCGCATCCTGCTCCGCCGTATGCACGGCGATGGAGGCGTTGCAGGCCCCTGGGCCTCGCGAGACCAGCACCACCCCCGGCCGCCCCGTCAGCTTGGCATCGGCAACCGCCATGAAGCCCGCCCCGCCCTCGCTCCGGCAGGTGACGAGGTCGATGGCCGATCCATGCAGCGCATCGAGCAGGGCGATGTAGCTCTCGCCGGGGACGCAGAAGGCGCGGTCGATGCCCTGCCCGCCTAGGAATTCGACGATGCGCTCCGCCGCCGTGGCCATGCCCTGCTCCCTAGTTGCGGCTCTCCGCCGCCGTCTCGATGCCGAGGATGCGGTCGCCGGCGACCGCGATGCTGGCGCGCAGCAGCACGCTCCGCTGCCCTTCCGTGCGGAAGGCGAGGCCGCAATCCCACCCCGCCCGCTCTGCCGTCGGCGGATTGCAGGCGAGGCCGAGCCCCTGCAGCCGCTGCAGCAGCGGCGTCACCGGCGTGCCGGGCGGGAAGTTCTGCGCCAGCTCCGCCTTCAGCGCCGCAGCCGCCCCCGCCGGCCCGAGTCGTTGGAAGCGCTCGAGCGGCGAGGCCACCTCCTCCCGCTCGCCGAGCCATGCCCCGGCCGCCACGACGGCGAGGATCGCCCCGCCGAGCAGCCCCGCCCGCAGCATGGTGCCGCGCTGCACGGGAAGCCCGCCCGCGCTTGCCTCCGCCTCGGTCATGCCGCGCGGTGGCGGCGGATCAGCCGGCCGGGCGTCTCGCCTGTCAGGCCAGTGCCTGCACGGAAGGTCGGGACGCCGTTGGTCCAGACCTCCTCGATCCCCTCCGATTCCTGCTTCGGCTCCTCGAAGGTCGCGCGGTCGATGACCCGGTGCGGGTCGAACAGCACGAGGTCGGCATAGGCCCCCGGCTTCAGCACGCCACGGTCCACCATGCCGAAGAGCGAGGCGGTGCGGCCCGTCATCTTGTGGATGGCCGTCTCCATGTCGAGCAGCCCGAGCTGGCGCGAGTAGAAGCCGAGCACGCGGGGGAAGGTGCCCCAGAGCCGCGGATGCGGATGCGCGTCATGCGGGATGCCGTCCGAGCCGATGACCGACATCGGGTGCGCCATGATCCGGCGGACATCCTCCTCGTCCATCTGGAAGGTGATGGCGCCGGCCGGGCTCAGCTTCTCGGCCGCGGCGCGCTGGTCCATGTTCCAGTTGCGCGCCACCTCGGCGAGGTCCTTGCCGGCGAATTCCGGATGCGGCACCGACCAGGTGATGATCACCCGCACGTCCTCGCGCAGCCGGTCGGGCATCAGCACGGTGGAGCCGGCCGGGTAGGGGTACATGTCGTAGGCGACTTCCTGCAGCGAGGCGCTGGCTTCCAGCAGCGCCAGGGTCTGCACGCTGCGGCCGTAATTCTCCGGCATCGAGCATTTGTGGTGGCTGATCCAGACCGGCACGCCGACCTTCTTGCCGATCTTCAGCGTCTCCTCGATCGAGGCGCAGACCCGGTCCGCCTCGTCCCGCATATGGGTGAAGTACATGCCCCCCGCGGCGCGCAGCGGCTCGGCGACGGCGATCACCTCCTCCGTCGTCGCATGCATGTTGGGCTTGTACCAGAGGCCGGTGGAGAAGCCGGAGGCGCCCTCGGCCAGCGCCTCGGCCACCATCTGCCGCATCCTGGCGATCTCGGCGTCGCGCGCCGGGCGGTAGAGATCCTCGCCCATCACCCGGTAGCGCAGCGTCTGGTGGCCGACGAGGGCGTAGGTGTTGACCGCTGCCGGCGTCTTCTTCAGCGCCTGCGCATACTCGCCGAAGCTGTCGAAGGCGAGGCCGCTGTCGCCGACCAGGTCGAGCGGCGGCGGCGGCCTGTCGCCGGTGATGCGCAGCGGGGCGAGCGAGACGCCGCAATTGCCGACGACGACGGTGGTGACGCCCTGGCTCGACTTGCAGTGCAGGCAGGCCGGGCCGCAGAGCACGGCGCGGTCGTCATGGGTATGCGCATCGATGAAGCCCGGCGCGAGGGCCCGGCCGGTGGCGACCACCTCCCGGTCTGCGCTGGCGCCGCCAAGGTCGCCGACCGCCACGATCCGCTCGCCGGTGACGCCCACATCGCCGACCATCCGCGGCCCGCCGGTGCCGTCGAAGAGGGTGGCGTCGCGGATGATGAGGTCGCAGCGGAGGGCCATCGGAGCGTTTCTCCCGTGTCGGTTTCCTGTACTCCAGGGTTACCCCTCCGCCGCCCCGGGGGGAAGGCCATGCCGGGGCTGCGATTGCCATTCCGCAGGCCACACGGCAGGCTCCCGCCGAAAGACGGGGGAAAGACCATGACGGAACTCGACCGCCGGCACCTGCTGGCCGGCCTCGGCGCCACGCTGGCCTGGCCGGGCGGGGCCCGGGCGCAGGGCAATGCCATCCGCATCGGCGTGCTGGCCGATTTCTCCGGCCCCTACCGCGACACCTCCGGCCCCACCTCCCTCGCCTGCGCCCAGCAGGCGGTGGAGGATATGGGCCTCGCCGCCCGCGGCATCCCGGTGGAGGTGATCCAGGGCGACCACCAGAACAAGCCCGATGTCGCCATGGCCCTCGCCCGGCAATGGATCGACCAGCGCGGCGTCGACATGATCTGCGAGGTCAACAACTCCGCCATCGCGCTCGCCCTGGCAGGCCTCGTACAGGAGAAGAACAAGGTCCAGGTCAACAGCGGCGCCCTCAGCGCCGTAATCACCGGCGAGCGCTGCTCCGCCAACACCATCCACTGGACGGCCGATACCTGGATGCTGGCCAACTCGGTCGGCCAGGCGACGGTCAGGAACGGCGGCGACAGCTGGTACTTCATCACCGCCGACTACGCCTTCGGCCACCAGATGGAGCGGGACCTGACGCGCTTCATCGGCATCGCCGGCGGGCAGGTGCTGGGCGCGGCGCGCTTCCCCTTCCCGGGCACCTCGGATTTCTCCTCCTTCCTCGTCCAGGCCCAGGCGAGCCGCGCCAAGGTGGTCGGGCTGCTGATGGCCGGCGCGGACATGGTCAACTGCATCAAGCAGGCGCGGGAATTCGGCATCAACCGCCGGGCACGGCTGGTTGGCACGCCGATGTTCGTCACCGACATCCACGGCATGGGCCTCGAGGTGGCGCAGGGGCTGACGGTCTGCGAGGCCTTCTACTGGGACCTCAACGACCGCACCCGCGCCTTCCTCAACCGCGTGAAGCCGAAGACGCCGACCAACACCCCGAACCAGGAACATGCCGGCACCTATTCCGGCGTCCTGCACTACCTGAAGGCGGTGGCCGATCTCGGCCTGGAGCGCGCCAAGGCAAGCGGCCTCGAGGTGGTGCAGCGCATGAAGGCGATGCCGGCCGACGACGACTGCTTCGGCCCCGGCCGGGTGCGCGAGGACGGACGGAAGATCCACCCGGCCTATCTCTTCGAGGTGAAGGCGCCCGGCGAGAGCAAGGGCGCCTGGGACTACTACAAGCTCATCGGCACCGTCGCGGCCGAGGAGGCCTTCCGCCCGCTGAGCGAGGGCGGCTGCCCGCTGGTCCGCACCTGACCCCGGGCTACGGCGTCAAACCTCGACGCCGTAGATCTCCCGCGCAGCCTGGCGGGTGATGAGCCCATCCGCCACGTCGCGCTTCACCAGCGCCGGGTCGCGCTGCTTCGGGTCGCCCATGCCGCCGCCGCCCGGCAGCAACAGCCGCAGCCGCCGTCCCTTGGGGATCACCTGGAAGCCCTTGGTGCGCAGCGGCGTGCCGTTGGCATCGTTCAGCCCGACCCAGCCGCCCGCGCCCTCGCCGCCGCCCTCGCGCCCCTTCGGCGGGTTGGCGACGCGGTCGAAGATGGCATTCACCGCAAACTCGGCATCGCCCTTGGCGCCGATCTCCATCACCTGGCCGAAGCCGCCACGGGTCCGCCCGGCGCCCGCGCTGTCCGGCCGCAGCTCCTTCCGCCAGAAGATCACCGGCGCGACATTCTCCGTCGCCTCCACCGGCATGGTCCGCACGCCGGAGGGGAAGGCGATGCCGTCCAGCCCGTCCTTCGCCGGCCGCGCGCCCGTCCCGCCGGAGTTGAAGGTGATGATCTCGAAATCCTCGACCTCCGCCGCCTGGCCGGAAACCTGGCTGCCGCCTCGGAGCGGCGGGTTCCACAGCGCCGAGGAGCCCTCCGCATTCACCCGATCCGGCACCGCCTGATGGAGGCACCCCATCATCAGGTCCGGCAGCAGTTGGCCGACCACATGGCGGACCGAGACCGGATAGGGCCGCGGCGCATTGAGGATGCAGCCCTCCGGGATCACCATGTGGAAGGGGCTGAGCGAGGCCCAGTTGTTCGGGATCTCCGGCGCCACGACGCATTTGATGCCGAAGCAGGAATAGGCCCGGCAATAGGCCGGGGGGACGTTGATGCCGCGCGTCGAGAGGCCGGAGGTGCCGGCGTAGTCGACGGTGATGCGATCCTCGCCGATCGTCATCGCCGCCTGGAGCGTGACCTCGAACTCATAGCCGTCGGACTTGATCTGTCCGCCAAAACTCCCCTTCGGCAGCTTCCTGATCTCGTCCAAGGTCGCCTGCAGCGAACTCGCAAAAATGTACTCGGCGAGCGGGTCGATGCTCTCCATGCCGAACTCGTCCATCATCTCGACGAGCCGCTTGGCACCCGCGTCGTTGCAGGCGCAGAGGGAGTAGACATCGCCCTCCAGCTCCACCGGCGTGCGGCTGCCGGCGCGGAGGAAGTCGAAGAAGGTCTCGTTCGGCCGCCCCCGGTCGAAGCACTTCACGATCGGGATGTAGAGCCCTTCCTCGAAGACGCTCCGCCCCTCTGGCCCCATGCCGAGCCCGCCGATATCGATGATATGCGCGGTATTGGCGAAGAGCCCGACGATGCGCCCGTTGCGGAAGGCCGGCGTGACCACGGTGAGGTCATGCAGGTGCCCGGTGCCGAGCCAGGGGTCGTTGGTGATGTAGTGGTCGCCCGGCTGCATCATGCGGGCGGGGAATTTCGCCAGGAAATGCCCGACCGATTCCATCATGGAGTTGACGTGGCCCGGCGTGCCCGTCACCGCCTGGGCCAGCATGCGGCCCTGCAGGTCGAAGATGCCGGCCGACAGGTCCCCCGCCTCGCGCACCGTGGTGCTGAAGGCGGTGCGGATCATGGTCTGCGCCTGCTCTTCGACCACCGCGATGAGGCGGTTCCACTGGATCTGGCGCTGGATGGTGGCCAGGGCATCGCTCATGCCGCACCTCCCGTCTGGCCATGGCTATGGCGGAGTTGCAGGATCTGGATTTCACGCGGCAGCTCGATCAAGAACTCCGGATCGCGCGGCAGGTGATGGATGGCGCTGGGGTCGGCGCCGGTAAAGGCTGCCATCGCCGCCACGCTCTCCCAATAGGAGATGGTCATGAACTCGGTGTACTCCGAGCGGTCCTCGCGGAGCGTCTGCACGCCCAGCGCCTTCTCGATCAACGGCTTGATGCCGACTTCATAGTTGTAGGCCTCGTACTCATCGGCCCGGCCGGGGCGCGTGCGGCCGCGCCAGATGCGGGCGATGGTCGGGTGCTTGACGCCGTCGGTCATGCCTCTACCCCTCGCAGGTCGTGAAGGTCGAGATAGCCGAGCCCATCCATCCTGCATGTCCAGCCGTGGCCAACGAGGGTGCTCGTCTCCGCCTCCGCCACGATGCAGGGGCCGCGCACCGTGGCCCCGGGCGCCATGGCCTCGCGGTCATAGACCGCCCAATCCTCAACCTCGCCCGTCGCCGTGTCGCGCACCGCCTGATGGCGGATCGGCGCCGGCGCCGGCGCATCGGCGACCTCCGCCACCGGCTCCACCGGCTCGGCGATGGTGGCGACGGTGACGGCGAAGCTCATGATCTCGACATCGCTGCCGGGCACCGGCCGGTCGTAGAAGCGGGAATACTCCGTGTCATAGAGCGCACGGATCTCCTGCACGTCCTCGGCCCTCAGGTCGCGCGCAGGCAGCGTCACCGCGATCTCATGCCCCTGGCCGACATAGCGCATATAGGCGATGCGCCCCTCGGTCGTCGGCGCGCCGAAGCTGCCCTCCGCCACCACCCGCGCCGCCTCGGCCGACATGCCGGCGAGCAGCGCATTCACCGCCGCCACGTCGAAGCTGGCGAAGCGCTGGTAGAGGCTCTTCACCACCTCATAGGCGACCGGCGCGCGGAGGAAGCCGATGGCGCTGCCGACGCCGGCGCCGCTCGGCACCAGCAGCCGCTTCACCCCGATCTTCTCGGCGACGCGGTAGCCATGCACCGGCCCGCCGCCGCCGAAGGCGATGACGGTCCGTCCGCCGAAGCCCTTGCCGCTCTCGATCGCATGCACGCGCGCCGCGTTCGACATGTTCTCGTCGACCATCTCGACGACGCCGAGCGCCGCCATCTCGGCCGAGAGGCCGAGCCGCCCGCCGACGGCGGCCGCCAGCGCATCCCGCGCCGGCTCCGGGTGCAAACGGAGGTTGCCGCCGGCGAACAGCGCCGGGTCGTAGCGCCCGAGGGTGAGGTTGGCATCCGTCACCGCGGGCTTCGCCCCGCCGCGGCCGTAGCAGGCCGGGCCCGGATCGGCGCCCGCGCTTTCCGGCCCGACGGTGATCCGCCCCATGCTGTCGACGGCCGCGATGGAGCCGCCGCCGGCGCCGATCTCCACCATCTCGATCACCGGGATGCGCAGCGGCAGGCCGGAGCCCTTCTTGAACCGCCCGACCCGCGCCACCTCGAAGGTCCGGCTCGCCTGGGGCTGGTAGGAATCGATCAGGCAGACCTTGGCCGTGGTGCCGCCCATGTCGAAGGACAGCACCTCCGTCAGGCCCCGCTGCTTCGCCACATGGGCGGAGAAGATGGCGCCGCCCGCCGGCCCGCTCTCCACCAGCCGGATCGGGAAGCGCGCCGCCGTCTCGAGCGAGGTGAGCCCGCCGCCCGAGAGCATCATGAAGAGCGGGCAGGCAAGCCCCGCCTCGCGCAGCCCGACCTCCAGCCGGTGCAGGTAGCTCGCCATCAGCGGCTGGACATAGGCATTGGCGACGGTGGTGGAGAAGCGCTCCCACTCCCGCATCTCCGGCGAGACCTCGGAGGAGAGCGAGACCCGCACCTCCGGCCAGAGCCGCCCAACGATCTCGGCCGCCTGCCGCTCATGCACCGGGTTGACGAAGGCATGGAGGAAGCCGATGGCCAGCGCCTCGATTCCCTCCTCCCGCATGAAGGCGACATGCCGCTCGACCGCGGCCGCATCGAGCGGGACCAGGACCTTGCCGGTATTATCCAGCCGCTCCGCGACCGGCAGGCGCCAGCGGCGTGGCACCAGCGGCTGCGGCAGCTCGATGTTCAGGTCGTACTGGTCGTAGCGGCTCTCGTTGCCCAGCGCGAGGACGTCGCGGAATCCCTCCGTCGTCAGCAGCGCCGTCCTCGCCCCCTTGCGCTCGATGACGGCATTGGTGGCGAGCGTCGTGCCATGGATGACGAGGGCGATGTCGGCGGCGGCGAGGCCCGCCTTCTCCAGCACCAGCCGCACGCCCTCCAGCACGCCGCGCTCCGGCGCCGCCGGCGTGGTCAGCACCTTGGCGGTCCAGCGCTGCTCGTCATCCTCGATGGCGAGGTCGGTGAAGGTGCCGCCGATATCGACGGCCAGCTTTGCGCTCAAGACCCGTACTCCGCTGCGAAGCGCTGCGTGACCGCACACGCCTTCTCGAAATCCTCCATCCGCATCGCCTCATGCGGATTGTGGCTGCCATTCTGGTTGCGGACGAAGAGCATCCCCGCCGGGATGCCGGCATTGGCGAAGGCGCCCGCATCATGCCCGCCGCCCGAGGCCATCACCCTGGACGGGATGCCGAGCGCCCCGGCCGCCCGGCGCAGCCCCTCCTGCACGCCCGCATCCATCGGCGCCGGCCGGCTGCCGCCCTCGGCGCCGAGCTCGAAGCGCACGCCGCGCCGCGCCTCGATCTCCGCCACCTTGTTGTGCAGCACCTCGAAGAGCCGGTCGCAGTTCCGCAGGTCGAGGCTCCGCACATCCAGCATGAAGCCCGCCTCGCCGGCGATCTTGGTGAAGCCCGCCTCCGCCGTCGTCGCCAGGGTGCAGAAGGTGCAGACCATCGCTCTGCCCTCGGCATCCATCCGGCACCAGGCCTCGTCGAGGGCGACCGCCAGCTCGGCCAGCGCGATGGCCGCGTCCCGCCGGTACTTCCGCGGCGTGCCGCCGGAGTGGTTGTACTCGCCGAGGACGCGGGCCGCCCGCAGCCGCCGGCTGCCGGGGATGCCGGTGACGATGCCGAGCGGGATCTCCTCCGCATCCAGCACCGGCCCCTGCTCGATATGCACCTCGAGATAGGCGGCGACGTTGTCCGGCCCCAGCACCCGCTCGCCGCGCTCGACGAAGCCGGGGTCGAATCCCTCCTCCCGCATGTGCTCGGCGAGCGAGCGGCCGTTGTCCATCCGCTTCACCGCGAGCTCGGCGGGCGCCAGCATCCCGAGCGCGCCGCGGCTGCCCGGATAGCTGGTCGGGAACCAGGCCCCCGCCTCCTCCGCCCGGATCGCCATGACGGTGACGTCCCGCGCCGGGACGAAGCCCGCCCGCCTCATCCCGGCGACGGCGGCAAGCCCGGCCAGCACCCCCGCCGCGCCGTCGTAATTGCCGCCCTGCGGCACGCTATCCAGATGGCTGCCGAGAATGACCCGCTTCGCCCCCCGGTCCGCCCCCGCCAGCGTCATGTAGAGATTGCCGACCGGGTCGGTCCGCGTCTCCAGCCCCAGCGCCTCTGCCGCTTCCCTGATCAACGCATGCGCCATCCGCTCGCCTGGCCCATAGGCCTCGCGGGTGACGCCGACCCCGTCGAAGCTCCGCGCCCGCAATTCGGCGAAGAGCCTGTCGGCAAGCTCCACATCCGCGGTCAGGTTCGGCAGCATCCGCGCACTCCTTCACGTGACGCGGGGTGCGAGCCCCGCGCCGCACCGCCTCGGCTCAGACCATCCCCCGCACCCGGCCGCCATCCACCCGGATCATGCTGCCGGTGATGTAGGCCCCGCGCTCGCTGGCGAGGAAGGCGCCCATCGGCCCGTAATCCGCCGGCATCCCGAGCCGCCCGGCCGGGATCTCGGCGGCGGCCTCGGCCAGCGCCTCCTCGAGGGAGATGTTCTTCTGCTTCGCCCGCGCCGTGCTGGTCTGGGTCACGCGGTCGGTCTGGATGGTGCCCGGGGCGAGGACGTTCATCGTCACCCCATCCTTCGCCACCTCGCCCGAGAGCGTCTTCAGCCAGCCCCAGATCGAGGCGCGCAGCGTGTTGGACAGCGCCAGCGTCGGGATCGGATGCTGCATCCCCGTGCTGCCGACGACGATGACGCGCCCCCAGCCCCGCTCCCGCATCGCCGGCAGCAGCCGGTTGGTGATGCGGATCGGCGAGACGACGATGTGCTGGAACCATTCCAGCAGCGCCTCCTCGGTGATCTGGCTGGCGGTGCAGGGCGGCGGCCCGCCATGGTTCAGCACCAGGATGTCGACGCCGCCCATGGCCGCCACCGCGCCATCCGCCAACCGGTCCATATCGGCCGAGGAGGCGACATCGGCGACGATCCCGCCCGCCGAGGCCGCACCTGCCGCCTTCAGCGCCGCCGCCGCCTCGTCGAGCCGCCCCTGGTCGCGCCCGCTGATGGTGACCGCGGCGCCTTCCGCCGCCAGCGCATCGGCGATGGAGCGGCCGAGGCCCTTGGTGCCGCCCATGACCAGGGCCCGGCGGCCCTTCAACCCGAGATCCATGTCCATCCTCTCCCCGTATCCGGCCCGACCCTGCCCCTGGCCGCAACGGCTGGCAAGACGCCGCCCGGGTGCTAAGACGGGCCCAACCGAGGAGACGTCCCCCATGCCGAAACCCGTCCTGCTGGTCACCCGCAAGCTGCCGGAAGCCATCGAGGCCCGCGCCGCCCGCGACTACGACGCCCGGCTGAATCCGCAGGACGAGATGTGGGCCACCGACGGCGCCGAGATCGCCCGCCGGGCACGGGAGGCGGGCGCCGCCGGCATCCTCGGCGCCGCCGGCGATGCGCTGGGTGCCGCCTGCATCGACGCCCTGCCGGAGAGCGTGAAGGTCATCGCCACCTTCAGCGTCGGCACCGACCATATCGACCTCGCCGCCGCCCGCGCCCGCGGCATCACCGTGGTGAACACGCCCGAGGTGCTGAGCTTCGCCACGGCAGAGTGCGCCTTTACCCTGATGCTGATGGCCGCCCGCCGGGCAGGGGAGGGGGAGCGGATGGTCCGCGCCGGCCAGTGGCGGGGCTGGGCCCCGACCCAGCTCATGGGCGTGACGCTGGAGGGCAAGAAGCTCGGCATCCTCGGCTTCGGCCGCATCGGGCGGGAGCTGGCGGCGATGGCCCGCGGCTTCCGCATGGAGATCCACTACCGCGACATCCAGAAGCTGCCCCCCGAGCTGGAGCAGGGCGCCATCTACCACGACAGCGAGGACGGCTTCCTCGGCACCATCGACATCCTTTCGATGCATGTCCCGGGCGGCGAGGCGAACCGCCATTGGCTGAATGCCGCCCGCATCGCCAAGATGAAGAAGGGCAGCCTCGTCGTGAACAGCGGGCGCGGCGTCTCCGTCCATGACGAGTCGCTGATCGCCGCGCTGCAGTCCGGCCATATCCGCGCCGCCGGCCTCGACGTCTATGACGGCGAGCCGCGCGTGAACCCCGGCTACCTCACCCTCGAGAATGTCGCCCTGCTGCCGCATCTCGGCAGCGCGACGATCGAGGTGCGCGACGCCATGGGCAACCGCGCGCTCGAGAATCTCGACGCCGTTCTGCTGAAGGGCACCGAGCCGCCGCACCGCGTCGCCTGAGCGGGGCTAGCCCCGCCCCGGCAGGGGCCCGGGCCGGCCGAAATGCCAGCCCTGGCCGCACTCGACGCCGAGGGTCCGCATCAGCCCGGCCTCCTCCTCCGTCTCGATATGCTCGGCGACCACCTGCGCGCCGAGCCCATGCGCCAGGTCGACCATGGCAGCGATGATCGCCCGGTCCTTCTCGCTGCGCCGCGCATGGCGCACATAGGCGCCATCGATCTTCACGTAGTCGACGCGCAGCAGCCGCAGGTAGCGGAAGGAGGCGGCGCCGGCGCCGAAATCGTCGATGCAGAGCGGCAGGCCGCGGACGCGCAGCGCGGCGACGCTGCGGCTCGCTTCCGTCTCGTTCTCGATCTCCGAGGTCTCGGTGACCTCCAGCATCAGCCGCTCGACCAGCGCCGGCTCGGTGTCGAGCATGGCGATCAGCGCGCCGCGGAAGCCCGGGCTCTGCAGCGACTGGCCGGAGATGTTGGCGGCGATCCGGGTGTCGCGGGCGAGGCGCGCGGCGGCGCAGACGCTCCGCAGCACCGCCCAGTCGAGCTCGGCCGACAGCCCGAGCGCCTCCGCCAGCAGTACGAATTGCTGCGGGTCCTGCGGCGCCTCGCCGCTCGCCTCCGGCCGGATCAGCGCCTCGTAGTGATGCACCGCGCCGCTCCCGAGGTCGACGATGGGCTGGAAGACGAGGCGGAAGCGGCTCTCGGCGATCGCCTGGCGCAGCCCGGCGGCGCGGGTATAGGCATGGGCGACGAAGCCGCCGAGCCCCTGGCCGAACCCCGCCTCCGCCACCGCGGCCACGCCGCCGCGGTTGAAGGCCGAGAGGGCGTAGCGGAGCGCGCGCGTCGCCTGCATCGGGGTGAGGCCCGGCGCATCCAGCGGCAGGCTGGTGACATTGACGGATGCCGCATGCCCGGCCCCCTGCAGCAGCCCCTCGAGCGTCCGGCCGAGCGCGCCGACCTCGACCCCGTCGCCGATCACGCCGTAGCGGCCTTCGCTCAGCACCCCGGCGCGGCTGCTCGCGGGCAGGGCTTCCGTCAGATGCTCGTCGATGATGGCGGCCGCCTCGGGCCTTGCCTCGATCTCGATCAGGCCGAGGCTGCCCGTCGCGCCGTCCGCCTCCAGGCTGCGGTGGAATTCGGCGGCACTGGCCAGCCCCGGCCGCGACTTCCATTGCGGCGTGGCGGCGATGCTGAGGCAGATGGTGCGGTTCTCGGGCCGCGGCCGGCGCAGCCCGCCGATCGAGACGGGGGTGCCGGCGGCATCGTTCAGCCGGAAGCCGGTCGGCGGCATCCGGTCCCGGAGGAGGAGAAGGCTGAAATTCGCATCGAAGGCGTCGCGGTCGGCCAGCGCCACCAGCTCCCGCACCGGGCGGCCGAGCCAGGACTCGGGCGGCTGGCCGAGCCGGCTCTGGAAGGCGCCGGCGGCGAAGCCGATGCGGCCCTCCGGCGTGACCTCCACCAGCAGCTCGGCGGCGGCCAGGGCGAAGGTCAGGAAACGCTCCCGGTCCGCCGCCGCGCGGGGGGCGGCAGGGGCGATGGCGTCGGCGCCGTCAGGCATGTCTCGGAGCGCTCCCCATCCTCAGTTCATGCCTGAGGATGGATGAGCGCGGTTAAGCCGCCGTGAATGACGCCATGGAATCAGGCCGCCAGCGCGGCCTCGCCATCGAGGGTGGCGGCCGTCGCATGGACCACGGCGGCGATGCGGACGGCGGCCTGGATGGTCTCCTTCGAGACGCCGTGCGTGAGCAGCGTCTTCTCATGGGCTTCCATGCACATGCCGCAGCCGTTGATGGCGGAGACGGCGAGCGACCAGAGCTCGAAATCCACCTTCTCCACGCCCGGCTTCGCCATCACGTTCATCCGCAGCCGGGCCGGCATGGTGTTGTAGTCGCCGACGACCAGGTGGGTGAAGCGGTAGTAGATGTTGTTCATCCCCATGATCGAGGCCGCCGCCTTGGCGGCGGTCAGCGCCTCGGCGCTCAGCTTCGGGCCGAACTCGGCGAGGATGTCGCGGATCACGTCAGGGTTGCGGGACGCGAGCGCCGAGACGACGAAGGTGCCGGCGCGCTGCTGCTCGGTGAGCGCCGGCTCGGTCGAGAGGCTGCCGAGGTTGAGCTTCTGGTCCTTGGCGTAGTCGGGCAGGCGGTTGCGCAGGGCTTCCAGCGACATGGCTTGGCTCCTTCCGGATTGCTTCTTGGGGTGGGCGGAGCGGACCGCAGCCGGTCCGTTCGGCGCACCCTCTCCCATGCCGGGAGGCACGGGAGAGCGGGGGGCTTACGGGGGGCTGACTGTTCCCCGTTCGCGCCGGTGAGTAGGGTTGGTGTGGCGGCTACCCACCGGCGCGACCCATTTACGCCGCCTTGTTGAACAGCTTCTGGGCGTCGAGGGCCTCCTGGCCCTTCGTCCAGTTGCAGGGGCAGAGCTCGTCGGTCTGCAGCGCGTCGAGCACGCGGAGCACCTCCTGCGGGTTGCGGCCGACATTGAGGCCGTTCACCGAGGCCCACTGGATGGTGCCGTCCGGGTCGACGATGAAGGTCGCGCGCAGCGCAACGCCCTCGTCCTTGTGGAGGATGCCGAGCGCCTCGGAGAGCTCGCGCTTCACATCGGCCAGCATCGGGATCTCGAGGTTCTTGATGTCCTCGTTATAGACGCGCCAGTTCAGGTGGACGAACTCGCTGTCGGTCGAGACTCCGTAGACGACGGCGTCACGGTCGGCGAACTCGCCGGCCAGCTTGCCGAAGGCCGCGATCTCGGTCGGGCAGATGAAGGTGAAGTCCTTCGGCCAGAAGAAGACGATCTTCCACTTCCCGGCATCGGTCTCGGAGTTGATCTCGGTGAAGGACTGGCCGGGGCCGCCGAGGCCCTCGGGGCCGGCCTTCACGGCGGTCATGGCGAAGGACGGAAACTTGTCGCCGACGGTCAGCATGCAGGAAATCCCTTAGAAATGTGGCCAGCGCCATAAACGAAGCCGAATGGGTGGCGCGTTTAGGCTCGGTTCCGCTTATGACGCAGCGCAGCATTTCGGTCTAATGAATAGTTTTCGGCGCTTCGATTGACGCAATCGATCAGGTGGGCCATGTCCTGCCCATGCTGTCCCTCCCCAGCCCCCAGCAGCTCCGCTATCTGCTCGCCCTGGCCGACCATGGCCATTTCGGCAGGGCAGCAACCTCCTGCGCGGTGACGCAATCGACCCTCTCGGCCGGCATCATCGCGCTCGAGCGGCAGCTGGACGCCCATCTGCTGGAGCGCGGCTCCGCCAAGCGCCCGGTCTTCACCCCGCTCGGGCTGGAAGTGGTCGGCCGCGCCCGCACCGCCCTCTCGGCGCTGGAGGCGGTGGCGGAGACGGTGGCCGCGGCGCGGGATCCGCTCTCCGGCCCCTTGCGCTTCGGCGTCATCCCGACCGTCGGCCCGTTCCTGCTGCCGCGGCTGATGCCGGCCCTGCGCCAGGCCTTTCCCCGCCTCCGCCTCTGGCTGCGGGAGGACCAGACCGACCGCCTGGTGGCCCAGCTCGAAGCCGGGCGGCTCGACCTGCTGCTGCTCGCGCTCCCCTGCGCCTGCGGCGAGATGGAGACGCTGCCGATCGCGGCCGACCCCTTCGTCGCCGCGCTGCCCGCCGGCCATCGGCTCGCGGCGAAGCAGCGGGTGCCGGTCGCCGCCCTCGGCGCGGAGCGGCTGCTCCTGCTCGAGGACGGGCATTGCCTTCGCAACCATGCGCTCGATGCCTGCGGCCTGCCGCGCGGCGTGCTGCCGGCCGAGGACGGCATCGCCGCCACCTCTCTCCATACCCTGGTGCAGATGGTCGCCAATGGCCTCGGCGTGACCCTGCTGCCGCAACTTGCTTTGGAGGGCGGCGTGCTCGCCGGCGCCGCGGTCGAGATCCGCCTGCTGGAGCAGGAGGGCGGCGCCCCGCCGAGCCGCAGCCTGGCGCTGGCCTGGCGCCCGCGCAGCCCCCGCGCGGCGGAGTTCCGCAGCCTCGCCCCTGCCATTGCGGCGGCGCTGCAGGCGGCTTAACCATTTCACCAAAGAATTGGGGAGCGAACGGCATGGACGGGCTCACCGCAGAACAGGCACGCCTCCGCGACCGTGCGCGGGAAGTGGCGCAGGAGGCGGCCGCCCAGGCCGCCGCCACCGACCGCACGGAGCAATATCCCTGGCCCATGGTCCGCCGCATGCAGGAGGCCGGGCTGATGGGCCTGACCATCCCGCGCGAATGGGGCGGGCCCGGCCTTTCCTATTTCGATGCCGTGCTGGTGATCGAGGAGCTTTCGGCGGCCTGCGCCGTCTGCGGCCGCATCGCGGTCGAGAGCAACATGGGCGCGCTCGGCGCCGTCATGGCCTATGGCAGCCCGGAGCAGCGGCGCCTGGCCGCCGGGCTGGTGCTGGCGGGCGACAAGCCGGCCATCTGCATCACCGAGCCCGAGGCCGGCTCCGCCGCGACGGAGATGACGACGCGGGCCGTCCGCCGCGACGATGCCTGGGTGATCGACGGGGTGAAGCACTGGATCACCGGCGGCGGCGTCTCCCGCCTGCACCTGATCTTCGCCCGCGCCTTCGAGGAGGGGCGGGACCTCGGCATCGGCGGCTTCCTCGTGGTGCGGGAGGGGGAGCGGGACCCGCCCGGCCTCGTCATCCATCGCCGCATTCCCTCGATGGGGCTTAAGGGCATGCCGGAGGCGGAGATCCGCTTCGAGGGCCTCGTCGTGCCGGATGCGATGGTGCTGCACCCGCCGGGCGGCTTCGCCCGCGGCTTCGGCCGGCTGATGGATGCCTATAACGGCCAGCGCGTGGGCGCGGCGACGGTCGCCCTCGGCATCGCCGCCGGGGCCTATCGCCAGGCGGTGGACTATGCCGGGCGGCGGCACCAGTTCGGCCGGCCGATCGCCGAATTTCAGGGTATCGGCTGGATGCTGGCCGACATGTCGATCAGGCTGGAGGCGGCCCGCGCCCTGGTGTGGCGCGCCGCCCGCAGCGCCGGGCCGGCGGGCTTCCCCGACCGGCTGGCCGCCGCCCAGGCCAAGGTGCTGGCGGCCGATACCGCCATCGAGGTCACCAATGCCGCGCTCCAGCTCTGGGGCGCCGCCGGCTACAGCCGGGAGAACCCGCTGGAGCGGATGGTGCGGGATGCGCGGATGTTCGCCATCGCCGGCGGCACCGCCCAGGTGCTGCGGACCCAGGTGGCGGAGCAGATCCTCGGCCGCAAGCTGCCGCAGACCCGCGACGGCTTCCTGCGCCAGGAGGGCGGTCGCGATTGACTCGGGCAGGGGCTTCGCTTATCCCCCGCCCTCCCCGGCGGTGGCGCGAGCCCTCGCCGCAACCCCTTCGCCTTGCCAGTGAGTCCGCGTCATGAAGATCCGCAACAGCCTCAAGACCGCCAAGACGCGCGACAAGAACTGCGTGGTGGTGCGCCGCCGCGGCCGCCTCTACGTGCTGAACAAGAAGAACCCGCGCCTGAAGGCCCGCCAGGGCTAGTCGACGGCCCAAAGGCCGTCCATCAGGGGTTCAAGCCCGCCGCCGGCAGCGCCGCGGCGGGTTTTTCTGCGTCATTGCGGCTTGAGCGTCTCCGTCCCGAGCCCGCCGCCGGTGGTCCAGGTGCCGCGCAGGCTGCCATCCGGCTCGACCCCATAGATCGCCACGCCCGGCCGTCCGTCGATGACGAAGGAGATGGCCAGCATCCCGCTCTGGATCAGGCCGAGGCCGATGATCTGCGCATTGCCGACCAGCCAGCGGGCAAGCCAGGCGCCGTTCGGCCCCTCCCGCAGCTCGAACTCGCCCTCGTAGGGGGTGCCGTCGGGGTTCTGTCCCTCCACGGCATAGCGGCCCTCGCGGAGCTGGGCGAAGGCGGCAGGGGCGAGGGCGATCAGGCCGAGGGCCAGCAGCAGGACGCGGCGGAGGGGCAAGGGAGGCTCCCGGGAGGAAAAGGCGGCGGAGAGTGACGCTGCGCCCCCGCCGGAGCAAGCCCGGCGCTTGCCCGATGCCACCCCGCCGCCCATTTTGCAGCCTCAGGAGGAGCCCGCGCCATGATCGACCTGCCCGCCCCGAAGCCCGACGTCATGGCCCGCCGCGACGAGATCCTGGCCGGCCTCCAGGCCGTTCTGCCCGGCGATGGCATCATCGTCGAGCCGGCCCGCGTCAAGCCCTACGAGACGGACGGCCTCTCCGCCTATCGCCAGCCGCCGCTCGCCGTCGCCCTGCCGCGGACGACGGAGGAAGTCGCGGCGATCCTCGCCTTCTGCCACCGCAACGGCGTCCGCGTCGTGCCGCGCGGGGCGGGCACGAGCCTTTCCGGCGGGGCGCTGCCGCTGGCCGATTCCGTGGTGCTCGGGCTGATGCGGATGAACCGGATCCTCGAGGTAGACTACGCCAACCGCCTCGCCGTGGTGGAGGCGGGCGTCACCAATCTCGGCATCACCAACCATGTGGCGGCAGACGGCTTCTTCTACGCGCCCGACCCCTCCTCGCAGCTCGCCTGCATGATCGGCGGCAACGTCAACATGAACTCGGGCGGGGCGCATTGCCTGAAGTATGGCGTCACCGCCAACAACCTGCTCGGCCTCAAGGGCGTCACCATCGAAGGCGAGGTCTTCGAGGTGGGGGGTCGGCACCTGGATGCCGCGGGCTATGACTGGCTCGGGCTGCTCACCGGCTCCGAGGGGCAACTCGCCGTCATCACCGAGGTGACGGTGCGCATCCTCCATGCCGCCGAGGGGCAGCGCGCCATGCTCGCCGCCTTCCGCGCCAACGAGGTCGCCGGCCAGGCGGTCGATGCGATCATCGCCTCCGGCATCATCCCCGTGGCGCTGGAGTTCATGGACCGGCCGGCGATCCATGCCTGCGAGGCCTTCGCGGGGGCCGGCTACCCGCTCGATGCCGAGGCCATGCTGATCATCGAGGTCGAAGGGAGCACGGAGGAGCAGGACATGCTGCTCGGCCGGCTGAAGGAGATCTGCGAGCGGTTCGACCCGATCAGCCTCAAGGTGGCCGAGACGGCGGAGCAGTCGCTCGCCATCTGGAAGGGGCGGAAGGGGGCCTTCGGCGCGGTCGGGCGCATCTCGCCCGACTATCTCTGCATGGACGGCACCATCCCGACCGGGCAGCTGCCCTTCGTCCTCAAGCGCATCGGCGAGATGTCGGCGAGCTACGGGCTGCAGGTGGCGAACATCTTCCATGCCGGCGACGGCAACCTCCACCCGCTCATCATGTTCGACGCCAACGACCCCAAGAGCTTCCACGACGCCGAGCAATTCGGCGCCGACATCCTGACCCTCTGCGTCGAGGTCGGCGGCTGCCTGACCGGCGAGCATGGCGTCGGCGTCGAGAAGCGGGACCTGATGACGGTGCAGTTCACGCCCTTCGAGCTCGACCAGATGCGGGCGCTGAAGACCGCCTTCGACCCGGAATGGCTGCTCAACCCGGCCAAGGTCTTCCCGCTCAAGGACAATCCCGGGCTGCGGCAGGCGGCATGAGCGAGACCCTGGCGCCCGCCGACGAGGCGGGGGTTTCGGCCGCCGTCGCCGCGGCCGCCGCGGCGGGCGAGCCGCTGGCGATCGAGGGGCGCGGCACCAAGCGCGGGCTGCTGCGGCCGGTGCAGGCGGCGCGCACCCTCTCCTTGCGCCGCCTCTCCGGCATCACCCTCTACCGGCCGCAGGAGCTGATCCTCTCGGCGCTCGCCGGCACGCCGGTGCCGGAGATCGAGGCGGCGCTCGCCGAGCGGGGGCAGCAGGTGATCGCCGAGCCGCCTGTCCTCGCCGCGATCTTCGGCGGCAGCGAGCCGCCGACGCTGGGCGGCCTCGTCGCCACCAACCTCTCCGGACCGCGCCGCATCACCGCGGGCGCCATGCGCGACCACGTCATGGGCATCCGCGCGGTGAACGGGCTCGGCGAGGTTTTCCGCAGCGGCGGGCGCGTGCTGAAGAACGTCACCGGCCTCGATCTCTGCAAGCTGCTGACCGGGGCGCATGGCACGCTCGGCGTCATCACCGAGGTGACGCTGAAGGTGCTGCCGGCCGCCGAGCGCAGCGGCACGCTCGCCGTCACCGTGCCGGACCTGGCGACGGGGGTGCGGGCGCTCTCGGCCGGGCTCGGCAGCCCTTACGGGGTGAGCGGCGCGGCGCTCCTGCCGGGCGAGGCGCCGCGCGCCGTGCTGCGCATCGAGGAATTCGCCGAGTCCGTCGCCTATCGCCTGGGCCGCCTGCGCGAGGCGCTGGGGCGCTTCGGCGACGTGGCGCTGATCGAGGACGCAGGGAGCCGCGAGTTGTGGCGCGGCATCCGCGAGGCGGAGCCGCTCGGCGCCGACGCGGAGGACGCGGTCTGGCGCGTCTCGGTCGAGCCGACGGCCGGGCCGGGCGTGGTCGCGGCGGCGGGGCTGCCGCGGGCGCTGCTGGACTGGGGCGGCGGGCTGGTCTGGCTGGCGGGGCCGGCGACGGCCGAGTCGCACCGGCGGGTGATGGCGGCGGCGCGGGCGGCGGGCGGCAGCTTCACCCTGTTCCGCGCGCCGGAGCCGCTGCGCGCTGCCCTGCCGGTGCTGCCGGAGGAAGGGCCGGTGCTCGCCGGCCTTCGCGATCGCATCCGCACGGTCATGGATCCGCGGGGAATTCTCAACCCGGGGCGGATGTACGCCGGATAGGGACCTGTCCCTGGCACCTGCCTGCCGACCGGCGCCGCGCTGTCGCTGCGGCCGAGGCCGCGCTCCTCCCCGCGCTGAAGCTGGCCTTCCAGGCCGAGCTTCCGCCGGATGGCTGCCACGCCGTGAGCCTCGGTTTTGCCCAGGCGGCCGGCGCCTGTGCGGCGGCGCATGATACGGCGACAGGACACCGGGATCCGTAGGCTGAGCGGGGCAGCCAGGCCTCGGGCCTCCAAGCGCTTGAAGCTCGGCGCGGTCAAGGGTTCGATTCGCCTCGGTTCCGGGCGAGACTTGAGGGATTTAAGGGGCTTCCGGCCTTGGGTCAGTGGCCGGGATGCGGGTCAGGATTTGGCCATGTTCCTGCACACCACCGAATGGGGTGCCGGGGCCGGGGCATCCTGCCCTCAGCGGCCGGCGATGCGGCGGGGGCCGGCGGCGTCGACCATGGCATGGGTGAGGGCCTGGGCGAGGCAGGCATAGCCATGGTCGTTGTGGTGCAGCCCATCCGGGCCGATCATCGCGCTGGCCGGCGTGCCGGCGGCCGCCCAGGCCTCCATCAGCATGGCGCGGGAGAAGAGCGGGATGTGGAGGCGCGCGGCGGTGTCGCGGATCGCCCGGTCGAATTCGGGGAAGTTCGGGGCGTTCAGGATGCGGGGCGCGCGCTGGCTGTCCATCAGCACGACATCGACGCCGAGGGCGCGGAGGCGCTCGATTCCGTCCTCGAGCAGGGCGATGAAGGCTTCGGGCGCCATGCCGCGCAGCACGGCATTGGCGCCGGCCTGCCAGATGACGAGGGTGGGGCGGGCCTCGATCACGTCCCGCTCCAGCCGGGCCATCATCTCGGTCACGTCCTCGCCGCCGCGGCCGCGGTTCAGCACGGTGAGGTGCGCCTCCGGCAGGGCGGCGTGGAGGCCGGCCTCGAGCAGGGCCGGGTAGGTCCGCTCCGGGCCGGTGGCGCCGGCGCCCTCGGTCGAGGAGGAGCCGAAGGCGATCACCGTCACCGGCCGGCCCTGCGACAGGGCGGCGCGGGTGGCAGGGAGGGAGAGGCGCTGGGCCGGGGCCGCAGGGCAGGGTTCCTCCGCCCGAAGCGGCGCGGGGAGCAGGAGCGCCAGGCCGAGCAGCAGGGCGAGGAGGGCGGCACGCATGGTTCCAGGCTGCCGCAAGCGGGGGCGGCGCGCCAGTCCTGAAACGCTCCCGCTTGCGTCCTGGACGCAGGGCAGCCATGTGTTCGCCCGGAGGTGGCGATGCGGGGGCTGATCCGGGGCATGCAGCCGGTCGCGGGCAAGCCGGTCCGCGACCTCCGGGCCGATGCCTTCCGGGGCATCGCTCTCTGGTTCATCCTGATCGATCATATCCCGGGCAATTGGCTGGGCCGGCTGACGCTGCGCAACGTCGCGCTGTGCGACGCGACCGAGGCCTTCGTCCTGCTCGCCGGCTACGCGGCGGGGCTCGCCTATGGGGCGGCGCTCGACCGGCGCGGCTGGGCCTTCGCCTCGGCGACGCTGCTGCGGCGCATCGGCACCCTCTATGTCGCGCATGTCTTCCTCTTCGTCGTCTTCACCGCCCAGGTCGGGTATTCCGCCGCGGCGCTCGAGAACACGACCTATCTGGACGAGACGCATCTCGATGTGTTCGGGGAGCAGCCCTACCTGGCGCTTCTCCAGGCCCTGCTGCTCCGCTTCCAGCCGGCCTTCCTCGACATCCTGCCCCTCTACATCGTGCTGCTGCTGCTGCTCGTGCCGGCGCTGCCGCTGCTGCGGCGGCCGCTGCTGCTGATGGGGCTGTCGGGCGCCGCCTATGTCGGGGTGCGCCTGCTCGAGATCAACCTGCCCAACTGGACGGGGGGCGGCTGGTTCTTCAACCCGCTGTCCTGGCAGGTGCTGCTGTTCACTGGAGCGTTGCTCGGCTATGCGCCGCGGCGGCGGGGGCCGGCGCCGGCGGTGCCCTTCCACCCGCTGCTGATCGGGGCGGCGGTCGGGGTGCTGCTGCTGGGGCTCGGCATCGTGCTGCTCGGCGACTACGGGCAGCAGTGGCTGGCCGCGCTGCCGCAGCCGCTGGCCGACCTGCTGACGACCATCGACAAGACCGGGCTGCATCCCTTCCGCCTGCTCTCGATACTGGCGCTGGCCTATCTCGTCGGCCATGCGGTGCCGCGGGGCGCGCGGTGGCTGCGGAGCCGGCCGGCGGCGCCCTTCGTGCTGATGGGGCAGCATGGGCTGCCGGTCTTCTGCGCCGGGATCTTCCTCTCCTTCCTCGGGCGGCTGGCGCTCGAGCTGGATGACCGCTGGGCGATGCAGGCAGCGGTCAACCTGGCCGGACTGGCGGCGCTGGTTCTGATCGGCGTGGTCGGCGCCTGGTACCGGATGCGGGAGCGGGGCGAGGTGCCGCATGCTGCAACGAATCCCGAACCTGTCGGCTTGCGGGCGCCGGCCGGCTCTTCTACGAGTGCAACATGACCCTCGGCGCCGGCCGTGTCCTGCTGCTGCTCGGCCTGCTGCTGGCCTGCCCGCCCTGGGCGCGGGCCGGCGGCATGGCCTGCGACGCGCCGGCGGAACTGCTTGTTGCCAATGCGGCGCTGCCGGCGACGGCCCGGGCGGCGAGCGCGGGAAGCCTCCGGATCCTGATCGTCGGCAGCGCCTCCGTGCTCGGGCCGGGGACGAGCGGGCCGAGCGCTGCCTGGCCGGCGCGGCTGGAGACGCTGATCCGCGCCCGGGTGCCGCGGCTGCAGCTCGAGGTGGTGACGCGGGGGGCGCGCGGCCTCACCACGGCCGAGACCGGGGCGATCATCGCCGCCGAGCTGGCGCGGACGCCCTTCAACCTGGTGCTCTGGCAGACCGGCACGGCGGAGGCGGTCCGCGGCCTCGACCTCGATGAGATGGTGGAGCAGCTGAACGAGGGCCTCGCCCGGATCGTGGCGGCGGGGGCGGATGCGGTGCTGATGGACCAGCAATTCTCGCGCTTCGTCCGGGCCAATGCCAATGTCGATGCCTATCGGGACGCGATGCTGCTGGCCGCGGCGGCGCATGGCGTGCCGGTGCTGCGCCGCTGGGAGCTGATGCAGGCCTGGGCGGATGCGGATACCGTCGATGTCGAGCGCGCCGGGAAGCAGGAGCGGGTGGCGGCGACGGACAAGCTCAACGACTGCCTGGCGCAGGCGATGCATGCGCTGATCCGCGATGGCGTCGCGGAGGCTCAGGGGCGGCCGGGGCAACGCTAGAGCAAGCCCCGGACTGGATGATTTGCCCATCGAAACAACAGCTTGGGGCGCCGGCGACAGGCCGGCCCGGGCCTCCGATGGCCGGCCGGAGCGGCGCCCCGATGATGGCGCCCGCGTAACCTGCCCGCCCGGCCGAGCGAAGCGCCTTGATCCCAGGATACGAGGCCAGGCCGATGGCGACGACGACCGACCGTGCAGGCACCGCTGCGATCCGGCCCGTGGTGAGGGGCGATCTGCCTGCGTTGGAATCGGTGATCGCCGCGGCCGGGCTTTTCCCGCCGGAGATGCTTGCCGGCATGCTCGAGGCCCATCTCCAGGGCGCGGCCGGCGAGGTGTGGCTGACCGCGCTCGAGGGGGCGGCGGTCGTCTATGCCGCGCCGGAGCGCATGACGGAGGGGACCTGGAACATGCTGCTGATCGCGGTCCATCCCGACCGGCAGCGGGCCGGGCTCGGCGCGGCGCTGGTCGCCGCGGCGGAGCGGGCGGTGGCGGCGCGGGGCGGGCGGCTGCTCCTGGTCGAGACCTCAAGCCTGCCGGATTTCGAGGGCGCCCGTGCCTTCTACCGCGGCCAGGGCTACGAGCGGGAGGCGCTGATCCGCGACTTCTACCAGGCCGGCGAGGACAAGGTCGTGTTCCGGAAGACGCTCGCCCAGCCGGCCCCGGACTGACGCCGGCGGGCCGGACGGTGCTGCTTCGCGCCCCAGCGAGCGGCGCACCGGCCCGGCGCTTCGCCAGCGCGCCCCGCACGGCACCGCGACGGGTGTCGGGCCGGGCCTCATGCCCTATTCGCCGGGGCTGGCGGCAGCCTATATTCGGGTGATGCAAACCAATTTCTCGCCGGAGCAGTTGCGGGACCCGGATACCCGGGAGAGCAACGGCATCCTCCGCACCTGCGTCCATTGCGGCTTCTGCACCGCCACCTGCCCGACCTTCCTGCTGCTGGGCGACGAGCTCGACAGCCCGCGGGGGCGCATCTACCTGATCAAGGACATGCTGGAGGGCGGCAAGCCGGCGACGGAGGAGGTGGTGCGGCATGTCGACCGCTGCCTCTCCTGCCTGTCCTGCATGACGACCTGCCCGTCCGGCGTGCACTACATGCACCTGGTCGACCATGCGCGGCGCTACATCGAGGAGACTTATGACCGGCCCTGGCATGAGCGGGCGCTGCGGCGGGTGCTCAGCGGGGTGCTGCCCTATCCAAAGCGGTTCCGGGCGGCGCTGACCGGGGCGCGGCTGGGGCGGGGCGTCGCGGGGCTGATCCCGGGGCGGCACGTGCTGGCGCAGCGGCTGCGGGCGATGCTGCGGCTGGCGCCGGGCGCGCTGCCGCCGCCGAGCCCGATGCAGGCGCCGCAGGTGCATCGCGCGGTCGGCGAGCGGCGCGGGCGCGTCGCGCTGCTGACGGGCTGCGCGCAGCAGGTGCTCGCCCCGTCCATCAACGAGGCGACGATCCGCCTGCTAACGCGGATGGGTATCGAGGTGGTCATCACCCGGGAGCAGGGCTGCTGCGGCGCGCTCGACCACCACATGGGCCAGCACGACCCGGCGATGCGGCTGGTGCGGGCCAATATCGCGGCCTGGGGCCGGGAGATCGACGGCGAGGGGCTGGACGGCATCGTCATCAACACCTCCGGCTGCGGGACGACGGTGAAGGACTACGGCTTCATGTTCCGCGAGGAAAAGGAGGCGGAGCGGGCGGCGGAGGTCGCTGCGCTCGCCATGGATGTCTCCGAGGCGCTGGTGAAGTTCGGCTACGCGCCGAGCCGGGAGGCGCCTGGGCTGACCGTCGCCTATCACGCGGCCTGCTCGCTGCAGCATGGGCAGCGGGTGACGGCGGCGCCGAAGCAGCTGCTGGCGCGGGCGGGGTTCACGGTGCGCGAGCCCGCCGAGCCGCATATCTGCTGCGGCAGTGCGGGCACCTACAACCTGCTGCAGCCGGAGATCGCGGCGCAGCTCCGCGAGCGGAAGCTCGGCAATCTCGACCGGACGGGCGCGGACCTGATCGCGGCGGGGAATATCGGCTGCCTGACGCAGCTGGCCGGGGAGCGGATGCCGGTCGTCCATACCGTCGAGCTGCTGGACTGGATGGCGGGCGGGCCGGCGCCGCCGGCGGTGGCACAGCGCGCCGCGTGATCCCGGCGCGCTACGGGCCGCTGCTCTTCCCGCTGGTCATGACATTCTTCATGGCCGGCGTGGTCTCGCTGCTGCTCACCGTCGTCAATCTCGGGCTGCCGCCGGGCTTCCTGCTGCTCTGGCTGGTGAACTGGGCGCTGGCCTGGTCCTTCGCCTTCCCCGCCGCCCTGCTGGCGATCCCCGCGGCGCGGCGGATCGTCGGCTGGCTGACGGCGGGGTGAGCGTCAGGCGACCGTGTCGGCCATCTTCGCGCCGCGCTCGCCGATCGGGCGCTCCGGGCCGCTCGTGGTGTCGCGGGCGGTCTGGTGCTCCATCTCCGCGTCCAGCTCGGCCCCCACCAGCACCACGGTGGAGGAGAGCCAGATCCAGGTCATGAAGCCGATCACCGCGCCGAGCGAGCCGTAGGTCTCGTTGTAGTTGCCGAAATTCGAGACGTAGTAGGAGAAGCCGCTCGAGACGGCGACGAAGCCGATGGCGGCGGCGGCGCTCCCCCAGCTTACCCAGCGCCATTGGGCGCGGTCGCGGCTCGGCCCGAAGCGGTAGATGAAGGCGAGGAAGAGGCCGATCGTCGCCAGCAGCACCGGCCAGCGGCCGAGGCCGAGCAGCGTCGCCAGCGGGCCCTCGATGCCGAGGAAGCGCAGCGCCACCGGCAGCACGACGACGCTCGCCATCGCCAGCAGGATGAAGAGGATGCCGGTCAGGGTGAAGGCGAGCGTCACCGCGGTGCGCCGGAGGAAGCTGCGGCGCTCCTTCTCCGAGTAGACGACGTTCAGCGCGTCGACGAGCGCCTTCATCGCCTGGTTGGCCGACCAGAGCGAGGTGGCGAGGCCGATCGCCGCGCCGATGCCGAGGCTGGCGCCGCCCTTGGAGACGATGCGGCGCACCTGCTCATCGATGATCTGCATGCCACCTTCGGGGACGATGCCGGCGACGTTGCGGAGGTGGCCGCCGATGGTCGCCGGGTCGGCGAAGAGGCCGTAGATCGAGATCATCGCGCCGATCGCGGGGAAGAGGGCGAGCAGGCTGAAGAAGGTGATGCCGGCGGCCTCGGTCAGTACGCGGTCCTCGGAGATCTGGGTGGCGGTGCGCTTCACGATGTCCCACCAGCCACGGGCGGGGATCTCGGTGGGGTGGGCGGCGAGGCGGCCGCGGTCATCGGCCGGGGCGGCGGGCGCACCGGGGCGGCGTGCACGCTCGGGCCGGCCCTGCTGGCGGCTGCCGGAGAAGAGCAGGGCGGCGCCGGCGGCCAGGGCGATGGCGGTGGCGAGGAGGGCGTTGGGTTGCGAGTCGGACCGCATGCTCGGCTCTCCACTGAAACGGGATTCGCCTTCGCCAACGCACCGATGGCGCTCGGGTGCCCGCTTGGGAGCCCGGTGCATCGATAATTGCATCGAGGGCGAATCCGGCGCCTGCTGCGGGGACGGATCGGGAGGACCCACATGATGCGACGCCGAGGGCTGCTGGCCGCGCCATGGCTCGCCGCGAAGCCGGCCGGGGCGCAGGGCGCCTGGCCGGAGCGGCCGGTCAGCCTGGTTGTGCCCTTCCTCGCCGGCGGCTCGACCGACATCGCGGCGCGGATCATGGCGGAGCGGATGGCGCCGCTGCTCGGGCCGGGGGCCCGAATCATCGTCGAGAACCGGGCGGGAGCGGGGGGCTCGGTCGGGGCGGAGTGGGTGCGGCATCGCGCGGCGGACGGCCATACGCTGCTGCTCGCCAGCGCCTCGGCGCTCGGGACCAATCCGGCGGCGATGCCGGAGCAGACGCCCTATGACCCGGTCGAGGACTTCACCCCGGTCGCGCTGATCGGCGGCGGGCCGATGGTGCTGGTGGTGCCGGCCGCCTCGCCCTTCCGCGAGGTGCGGTCGCTGCTGGAGGCCGTGCGGGCGAGGCCGGGGCAGATGACCTGGGCGACCTCGGGGGCGGGGGGCATCGGCCACCTGACGGGGGAGTATCTCAAGCTCCGGGCCGGCGGGCTCCGGGCGGAGCATGTGCCCTATCGCGGCGGCTCGGCGGTGATGGAGGCGCTGGCGAAGGGGGAGGTCGACTATTCGCTCGAGGTGCTGGCCTCCGTGGCGGCGCATCTGCGCGACGGGCTCTCGCGCGGGCTGGCGGTGAGTTCGCTCGCGCGGCATCCGCTCTTCCCCGCCATCCCGACGCTCGACGAGAGCGGGCTGCCGGGCTACGAGATCACGACCTGGAACGTGCTGGTGGGGCCGCGCGGCCTGCCGGAGCCGGTCGTGGCGCGGCTTGCGGCAGCGGCGGGCGCGGTGC
>CADCTD010000134.1 GCA_902805545.1 uncultured Craurococcus sp.
CGGCGGACATCAAGGACAATCCGACCGCGACCGTCTGGATGCACAACGAGTACGACCAGCAGGGCAGCTTCAGCACGGAAGACTGGTTGCGCGAGGTCCGCGCCGACGCGGACATGGTGCGCGACGCGCTCGGGCAGGAAGCCGCCACCACGCCCTACACCTTCGTGCCCATCCGCTACCCCTACGGCGGCAATTGGACGCCGATCGGTGACGGCATGGCGACGCTCGACGCCGACGCGTCCTTCAACGCCGAGATCTCCTGGGCGGCGCAGTCCCTCACCATGGACGGGGACGGCTGGGCGAACAGCAGCCACATGGGCAACGCCGACGCCGTGAAGCTCGGCGGCGACCTGGCCGCGAGCATGGCCGAGACGCTGCGCCCGCTAGCGAACGGTTCGGCGCCCGTAGTGGGCGAGCCCGCGGTGGTCCAGCCCCCGGCGCCCGTGGAACTTTCGGCCGGCAGCGGTTCGGACTCGCTCGTCCTCAAGATCTTGCAGGACGCCTACCAGGGCAGCGCGCAGTACACGGTGTCGGTGGACGGCGTGCAGGTGGGCGGCACCTTCACCGCCTCCGCCTGGCACTCGGCCGGGCAGTCCGACACCCTGACGCTGAAGGGCGACTGGGCGGCGGGCGCCCACCAGGTCTCCGTCGACTTCCTCAACGACGCCTGGGGCGGCTCGGCCTCGACGGACCGCAACCTGCACGTGGACGGCGCCGCCTACAACGGCCAGGCGGTGGCGGGCGCGGCGGCGTCGCTCGAGACGACGGGCGCCAAGGGCTTCGCCTTCACCGAAGCCGCGCCGGCGACGTCCGGCCCGGTCTCCATCACCGCCGGCAGCGGTTCGGACTCCCTGGTGCTGAAGGTCAGCCAGGACGCCTACCAAGGTCCGGCGCAGTACACGGTGTCGGTGGACGGCGTGCAGGTGGGCGGCACCTTCACCGCCTCCGCGTCGCACGCGGCCGGCCAGAGCGACACCCTCACCCTGAAGGGCAACTGGGCGGCGGGGGCGCACCAGGTCTCGGTGGAGTTCCTGAACGACGCCTACGGCGGCAGCGCCGCCACCGACCGCAACCTGCACGTGGACGGCGCTACCTACAACGGCGCGGCGGTGGCGGGCGCGGCGGCGCCGCTGATGTCCGCCGGCGCCAAGGGGTTCTCCTTCACCGAGGCGGCGCCCGCGCCGACGGCCCCGGACCCGGTCTCCATCACCGCCGGCAGCGGCCCGGACGCGCTGGTGCTGAAGGTCAGCCAG
>CADCTD010000135.1 GCA_902805545.1 uncultured Craurococcus sp.
GGCAACCGGCGAGGTGGAGGGGCCGGCGATCCGCGCCAGCGTCACGACCACGAACCACGCCCCAAAGATCGGCCTGTACGTGACTCCGGGCGCCCGGCACGCGGGCGAGGTGCGCGTGGTCGACATCGGCATCCCGCGCGGCGCCCCGGAGGCCGGCCTCGTTGGCCTGATCTCCCGGCGCGTGTTGCGTCTGTTGCCGGCCCGGCCCCGGTACGCGGCGCCCTCCGACTCCGTTCTGGTAGTGGGCGGTAGGCGCGGCTCAACCGGTGTCCCCGCGATGGCGGCGGAGGCCGCGATGCGCGCCGGCACCTGCTACGTGCGGGTGGCGGTCCCCGACTCGGCCGCCCCCTTCATGGATCTGCGTCTGCCCGGGGCCCTGATCCAGGGTCTGGCAGAAGACGACGGCCGCCACGTCGAGGCGGGCGCGTGGACTATCGCCGACCTCGCGGCCGAGGCCGGGGCGGTCGTGCTCGGGCCGGGCTTGGATGGAACCGAGGGCGCCTTCTCGCGGGCGGTCGGCTCCTCCGTCAAGGTCCCGATGGTCATCGAGGCCGGCGGGTTGTCCGCCTACCCCTCCGCGGAGGCGTTCGCCGAACGCCCCGGCCCAACGGTTCTGATCCTAGACGAGGCCGGGCTCGGGCGTCTGCTCGGGCTTCCACCGGAGGAGGTCGGGGCGCGCCGGCTCGCCTCCGCGCGGGCGCTCGCTGAACACGCGGGGGCCGTGGCCGTACTGGAGGAAGACGGCTGCGTCGTCGCAGCGCCCGGCTGCCCGGTGGCCCTCGGTCCCGCCGCGAGCGGCGCCCTTGCCGCCAACGGGACCGGGAGCGTGCTGGCGGGGCTTGTCGGGACGTTTCTGGCGCGGGGGATGGACCCGTTCGCGGCCGCCGCCGCGGCGGTGCTCGCGCGGTCCGACGCCGGGAAGGTCGCCGCAACACACGTCGGTGCGGGTCACACGGTGGCGGGGGACGTTATCCAGGCGCTCCCGGAGGCTCTAGCGCCCCGGCGCGACCAGGCGCCGTCGCATGATCGGAGGAAGATCGTGCGATTATGGAGCGATTTTTAGCCCAGTTCGGGGACGCAGCGTTTCTAGCTACAAGCTTTCGGGCCTAACTCTGGCCCACCTGCCCCTCATCATTCAGCCGCTTATGCTGCTGTGCCCAGATCTGACGAGGATTCTCTAAGGCGCATGTTCAACAGCTGCGGGGTCACGGATATCGTGCGGTTGCGTACCTCGATGAGGCCAAC
>CADCTD010000136.1 GCA_902805545.1 uncultured Craurococcus sp.
TCGACCACGCGGCGTGGTTCGGGCATTCTCATGGCTGTCCATCCGGGGCTCCGGGTTGCTGGTTGTTGGCCTCGCAACCACAGCCAACCAACTCAGCCCCGGAGGGACAACCTCCATAGCAGCGACACCTAGAGCGGTCTCCGCCCGGCCTGGCTCACGGAACCTGCCCCAGCCTGCTGCGTGGTCGGGCAGATCGCTCCGATCGGGTGATCACACCTGATCGGACTTACCCTGGCGCCCGTCGGCGGCGAAGGCGTGCAGCAGGGCGGGCAGCGCCAGCAGCACCGACGCCAGGACGGAGACCAGCGATATCGCCAGGAGGACGCCCATGCTGGCCGTGCCGGGATGGGAGGAGAGCGCCAGCGTGCCGAAGGCGCACGCCGTCGTCAGGGCGCTGAACATCACGGCGCGGGTCAGCGCCGTCGGCAGCATCGCCCGCTCCCCGGCCCGCCAGGCGACGACGTAGTAGATGTCGAAGGCGACGCCGATGCCGAAGAGCAGCGGCAGGGCGATGATGTTGGCGAGGTTCAGCGCCGGGCCGAAGACGGCGCAGATCGCCAGCGTCACCAGCCCGGCGAGCACCAGCGGGGCGAGGGCCAGCAGGGCGAGGCGCAGGCTGCGCAGGGTCGCCAGCAGCAGCGCGCAGGTCCAGGCGAGGCCGATGGCGCCGGCCTGGAGGAAGGCCTCGCGGATCGTGGCCGAGGAGGCCTGGATGGAGATCGCCATGCCGCTGGCCTCCGGCGCCACTGCCCGCACCGCATCGGCGAAGCGGCGGAGGGGGGCGTTGTCGTCCGACAGGTCGCGCGGCCAGGCCTCGATGCGCGCCTGGCCATCCGCCGAGACCCAGTCGCGGCGCAGCTCGGGGGGGATGCTCTCGAGCGTCACCGGGGCGGCCTGCAGGGCGTCCGCGAGCTGGGCGAGGGTGGCGGCGAGGCCGGGCAGCAGGGCCGCGGCGAGGCGGGCGCGGCCTTCGGGGGGGCCTTCGGCGAGCCGGGCGAGGGAGGTGGCGAGGCGGCGGGCATCGGCCGCCTCGGGGCTCTGGCCCTCGGCCGCCTTCGCCAGGCCCGCGGCGAGGTCGCGGAGCGCGGCGGCGATGGCAGGGTCGTCCGGCGGCGGCTGGATCCCGGGCGGGGCGAGGGTGGGGCCGAGCAGGTCGGCGGCATCCTCGATCAGGGCGAGCTTGGCCGGCTGGTCCTCCGGGACGAAGCTCGCCAGCGTCATCACCCGGGCTATCTCGGGCAGCGTCTCGAGCCGGGCGGCGATGGGCCGGGCGGCCTCCAGCGAGGGGGCGAGGATGTTCAGCGTGTTGGGCGTCGTCTCGGCCGAGTGCATCAGGTCGCGGAAGGTCGCCACCGCCTCGGAGTGCGGGTCGCGCAGGTTCAGCGGGTTGAAGTCGAAGCTCAGCACCGGGAGCGTCGCGGCGGCGGCGAGGGCCAGCAGGGCGAGCAGGCCGACGACCCAGCGACGGGCCAGCGCGCGCTCCAGCGGGGCGAGGGCCGTCCAGCCGATCTCGGCCGCCTCGCCGGGCGGGGAGAGCAGGCGGAGCAGGGCAGGCAGCAGGGTGAGGGAGAGCAGCGCCGCGATCAGCATGCCGACGCCGGCGATGGCGCCGAGCTCCGAGACGCCGCGGTAGTCGGTCGGCAGGAAGGCGAGGAAGCCGCCGGCGATGGCCAGCGCCGCGAGCAGGATGCCGGGGCCGGCGACCGCGCCGGCGGCGGCGATGGCGGCGGCCAGGCTCCCTGCCTCGCGCCGCTGCTCGCGGAACCGCACGGCGTACTGGATGCCGAAATCCACGCCGAGGCCGATGAACATCACGGCGAAGGCGATGGAGAGCGGGTTGAAGGGGCCGATCGCCAGCGCCCCGAAGGCCGCCGTCGCCAGCAGGCCGAGCAGCAGCGTCGCCAGGACGGGAAGGATCAGCCGCCAGGACCGCAGCGCGAGCCAGAGGAGGAGGGCGACCAGGGCGAGGGAGAGCAGCGTGTTGCGCACGGCGCCCTCGGCGACGGAGGCGAACTCCTCGTCGGCCATCGGGATCGCGCCGGTCATGCGGAAGCGCGTGCCGGGGATGTCGAGATGGGCGGTGGCGTCGCGGATCGCATCGGCCGCCGTGGCGCCGGGGCTGAGGGCGGAGAAGTCGAGCCGCGGGCGGACCAGGACGAAGCGGCGCAGCGCCTGCGGGTCCGGCGCGCGGCCGGTGAAGAGGGCGGCCCAGTCGGGCGGCACGGTGCGGCCGGCGGCGGCGGCCTCGGCGGCCGGGGCCAGGGCGGCGAGGGGGGCGGCCAGGTCGGCGAGCGTCGCATCGCCCCGCTCGATCCCCTGGAGGATCAGGCCGAGGGCGGTCGAGAGGCCGCGGAGGCTCGGGTCGGCGGCGAGCGTCCCGAGCAGGGGCTGGGCGGCGATGATGCGCTCGGTCGTCCGCCGCACCTCCTCGGTCTCGAGGAAGAGCAGGCCGTTGCGGCGGAAGAAGGGGAGGGCATCCGGCCGCTCGATGGAGAGGAAGAGCTCCCGGCGGCGCGCGAGGGCCTCGGCCAGGCCGGCGGCGGCGCGGTCGGCGGCATCGCCGGTCTCGCCGTCGACGACGACGGCGATGACGCGCTCGCGCTGGGGGAAGGCTCCCGCGATTCGCTCCTCGGTCAGCCGCCAGGGGAGGTCGGGCGGGAAGAGCGCGTCGGTGTCCGTGTTCATGGTGAAGCGGCTGCCGACGGCCAGCGCGCTCAGCAGGGCGAGCGCCAGGGCGAGCAGGACCGCGCGCCAGGGCCGGGCCGCCGCCGCATGGGCGAGGGCCGCGGTGATCCGTGAGAGCATCGGGGCTAGGCCTCGCGGTAGATCAGCAGCAGCAGGCCGATGCCGATCAGGCAGGCGGGCCAGAGCCAGCGGCCGACCCGCGCCAGCTCCGGCGGGCCGCGCAGCTCCGTCCAGCGGGCGCAGCCGGCGACCACCGCGAGCAGGGCGAGCGGGAGGTGCGACAGCTCGATGAGCTGCGCCTCCTTGATGTTCGAGATGGCATGGGTATGGGCGAGGAGGAGGACGCCGCCGGCCAGCATCGCCAGGGGGAAGACGAAGCGCACCCGGCCGCGCAGCAGGTCGAGGCGGACCGACCATTCCGAGACGGCGAAGGCGACGACCAGGAGCGATGCGAGCTTGTGCTGCACCACCTCCGGGTCGCGCAGGCTCTCGAGCAGGCCGATATCGCCGAGCGGCCAGGCCTCCGGGTCGGAGCGGATGAGGAGGAAGGCGGCGAGGCCGAGGAAGACCAGCGGCCAGTGCCGGGCCAGCTTCACCCGCCCCGTCGCATCCAGCAGGGCGGCGAAGCCGACCAGCAGGACCATGATGCCGGCCCAGTGGTGGTTGTACTCGCTCCAGGCGATGTCGGTGGCGTTGCGCGGCGGCAGCAGGCCCTCGCCCGGGGTGAAGGCCTGCGGGCGCTGCGCGGCCTGGCGCTGCTGCCATTCGGCATCGAGCTGGGCCTGCAGCGCGGGGATCGCCAGGTCGGCATGGTCCGGGCTGGTGAGGCGCGGCCAGGCGGGGGTGAAGCGCTCGGTGATCTCGGCCCAGGTGACGCGGTCGTCGGGCAGGTCGGCCGCGGGCGGGACGGAGGTGAGGGAGGCGGCGACGGCCAGCACCGCGATGCCGATCGCCATCTCCGCCTCGATGAAGCGGCGGAGGCGGAGCGTGCCGCCGGGCGTCGGCGCCATGCGGTGCAGCAGGCGGTAGTTCATCGCGCCGAGCGCCAGCAGCAGGACCAGCATGATGGTCTTGGTGGCGGCCATCGAGCCATAGGCGGTGCCGTAGACCGCCTCGACGGAGCCGATGAAGCCGAACCAGAATCCCGCGCTTCCCAGCAGGATCAGCCCGACGCCCCCGGCGGCGAGGAGGGAGTAGCGCTGGCCGACGCGGCGGGCCGAGGGCGGCGTCAGGCGGAGGGCGGCGATCAGGCAGGGCAGGCCGCCGAGCCAGAAGGCGGCGCCCGCCTGGTGGAGCGCGGTGGAGGCGAGCAGCATCGCCCGTCCCTCGGTGCGGGCGATGGCATGGCTGCCGAAGGTGACGGCGAGCAGCACCAGCAGCGCCGCACCCCCGAGGGCGAGGCGGCGGTCGCGTCCCGGGGCCTCGCGCGGCAGGGCGAGGGCGAGCAGGACCAGCATCGCCAGCAGGTCGAGGCCGGTGAAGAGGATGAAGTCGGCGCCGAGCAGCGCGCCGGAGGGCAGGTCGAGCGTCGCCTGCAGCGCGCCGAAGCCGAGCAGGCCGAGCAGGAAGGTCGCGGCGAGGGAAGCGATGCCGCCCAGGATCACCGTGCGCCGGGCGATGGCGTGCAGGCGCCCGGCATCGCCCGGCGGCAGCAGCCGGCCGAGGGGCACGGCGAGCAGCACCCAGAACAGGACGGAGCCGAGCAGCACCGTCCGTGCGACCAGCTCCACCGCGTGGAGGATGACGCTGGCGAAGCCGTAGAGGTCGAGGAACTGCTCCACTGGGAACACCTATCAAAAACGGCCCTTGCCCGGCTGTGCCAGGCCTCGGGATGGAGCGATGAACCGGGGCCGCCGCGGCGCCGCAGGAATACGTTACGGAGCCTTCAGGGTGAAGGGGATGTCGCCTCGGGTGATGTGCCCGTCGATCGCCAGCACCTGCCAGCGGAGCCGCCAGGCGCCTGGGGCGAGGCCCGGGGGCAGGGGGGCGGCCAGTACCACCGGGTCGCCCTCCGCCGCGATGGCGAGGGCGGTCTGGGCATTGTCGGCGCCGATCAGCAGCAGGCGGCTGCGCTCATGGTCAAGCCGGCTGTTGAAGCGGATGCTCACCTGGGCGGGGGCGGCGGCGAGGGTGGCGCCGGCGGTGGGTTCCGAGGTGACGACGATGGCATGGGCGGCGGCCGGGCCGGCGCCGCAGACCGGCAGGGCGAGGAGGAGGGCCAGCAGCAGGATGGGGTGGGCAGGGGACGCAAGTTGTGACATGGCAACCTCCGGCCGGGGATGAAATGATGCCGTTACGCGTCGGCGCCACTCCCCGGTTGCAACGCGGCCGCAAAGTGCAGCAAAACATGTGCAGCGCAAGATGCCGCGAGGCGGAACGGTCGCTGCCGGCCCCTGGGGAGTGCAGGGGACGCGGCCAGCGGCGATCAGGCTGGGGGGCGTTGTTGATGCGGATTGTTCTGGCGCAGCCGAGGGGTTTCTGCGCCGGCGTCGTGCGGGCGGTGGACATCGTCGAGCGGGCGCTGGAGAAGTACGGGGCGCCCGTCTATGTGCGGCACGAGATCGTCCACAACCGCCGCGTCGTGGCGACGCTGGAGGCCAAGGGCGCGCGCTTCGTCGAGGAGCTGGAGGAGGTGCCGCCGGGGGCGGTGACCATCTTCAGCGCCCATGGCGTCTCCCGCGCCGTGGAGCAGGCGGCGGAGGCACGCGGCCTGCCGGTGCTGGACGCGACCTGCCCGCTGGTCTCCAAGGTGCATACCGAGGGGCAGCGCTATATCGCCCAGGGACGGGCGCTGATCCTCATCGGCCATGCCGGGCATCCGGAGGTGGAGGGGACGCTCGGCCAGATCCCCGGCGAGGTTCACCTGGTCGCGAGCGCAGCGGAGGTGGCGGCGCTGCCGATCGCCCGCGAGCGGCCGGTGGCCTTCGTCACCCAGACCACGCTCTCGGTCGATGACACGCGCGGAATCATCGATGCGCTGAAAGCCCGCTTCACGGACATCGTCGGGCCTGATACGCGGGACATCTGCTATGCGACCCAGAACCGCCAGACGGCGGTGCGGGAGCTGGCCAAGCGGGTGGACGTGCTGCTGGTTGTAGGGGCCGCCAACAGTTCCAATTCCAACCGCCTCAGGGAGATCGGGTCGGAGCAGGGGGTGCCCTGCTACCTGATCCCGGATGCCGAAGCGCTCCGGCCGGACTGGCTGGGGGGCGCCGAGGTCGTTGGTATCACCGCCGGGGCCTCCGCCCCGGAAAGCCTGGTGGAGGAGGTGATCGCGGCGCTGGCCCGGCTCGGGCCCGTCGAGATCTCCGCCCTGCCGGGCATCGTCGAGGATGTGTCGTTCAAGCTGCCCGCGGCCCTCGTTGAACCCGAGGCCAGCGCGGCGAGCTGAGGAGCAGGTTGCTATGGGTATCCCGCTGCGGCAGCAGATGAAGGTCGGCGCCTATGTGCTCAAGCAGCACATGCTGGGGCGGAAGCGCTATCCGCTCGTGCTGATGCTGGAGCCGCTGTTCAAGTGCAACCTGGCCTGCTCGGGCTGCGGCAAGATCGACTATCCGGACCCGATCCTGAACAAGCGCCTCTCGGTCGAGGAGTGCCTGGCCGCCGTCGACGAGACGGGCGTGCCGGTGGTCGCCATCGCCGGCGGCGAGCCTCTGCTGCACAAGGAGATGCCGCAGATCGTCGAGGGGATCCTCGCCCGCGGCAAGGTCGTCATCCTCTGCACCAACGCGCTGCTGCTCGAGAAGCGGATCGAGCAGTACAAGCCGCACCCGAACTTCACCTGGGACATCCACCTCGACGGCGACAAGGACCAGCATGACTGGGCGGTCAGCCAGAAGGGCGTCTACGACCGCGCGGTCGCGGCGCTGAAGGATGCCAAGGCGCGCGGCTTCCGCGTCGCCATCAACGCCACGCTCTTCAACAATGCCGAGCCGGAGCGGATGGCGAAGTTCTTCGACGACGTCACCGCCATGGGGGTGGACGCCATCATGGTCTCGCCCGGCTATGCCTATGAGCGGGCGCCCGACCAGCAGCACTTCCTCAACCGGCGGAAGACGAAGGAGCTGTTCCGCGGCATCTTCGCCCGCGGCAAGGGGAAGGGGTGGAAGATGGGCAACTCCCCGCTCTTCCTCGACTTCCTGGCCGGGAACCAGACCTACAACTGCACGCCCTGGGGCAACCCGACGCGGAACATCTTCGGCTGGCAGCGGCCCTGCTACCTGCTGGGCGAGGGCTATGCGAAGAGCTTCAAGGAGCTGATGGAGACCACCGACTGGGACAAGTACGGGGTCGGCAATTACGAGAAATGCGCCGACTGCATGGTGCATTCCGGCTTCGAGGCCTCTGCGGTGATCGACTCCATCAAGCATCCGCTGAAGGCGATGGCGCGGCAGATGCAGGGGCCGAAGACCGAGGGCGAGATGGCGCCCGAGATCGACCTCTCGAACCAGCGGAAGGCGGATTTCGTCTTCTCCCGGCATGTGGAGCAGACCATGGCGGAGCTCAAGCATGAGCCGAAGCCGGTGCGCGGCGCGAAGCATGGCGGCACCCCCGCCGTCGCGGCGGAATAGCGGCAGAGTAAGGGGGGCGGGTTGCATCCGGGGCTAAAGCCGACCACGTTAGTCCGGAAATAACCCGCTCGCCGGCTTTGTCAGGACCCGACCCATGTTCATCGAGACCGAAGGCACCCCGAACCCCGCCACCCTGAAGTTCCTTCCCGGGCGGGAGGTGATGGGCGCGCGGGGCACCGCCGACTTCGCCTCCGCCGATGTGGCGACGCGCAGCCCGCTCGCCGCCCGCATCTTCGCGCTCGGCGGCGTGGCGCGGGTCTTCCTCGGCGGCGATTTCGTCACCGTCACCCAGACCGGCGACGCCGACTGGGCGCAGCTGCGGCCGCAGGTGCTCGGCGCCATCATGGACCACTTCATGGCCGGCCTCCCCGTGCTCGACAGCGACGGCGATGCGGAGGAGGAGGAGTATGACGAGGCCGATGCCGAGATCGTCGACCAGATCAAGGAGCTCCTCGACACCCGCGTGCGGCCTGCGGTCGCGGGCGACGGCGGCGACATCGTCTTCCGCGGCTTCCGCGACGGGGTGGTGAAGCTGCACCTCCAGGGCGCCTGCTCGGGCTGCCCCTCCTCCCGCGCGACGCTGAAGCATGGCGTCGAGAACATGCTCCGGCATTACGTGCCGGAGGTTGTGGCGGTGGAGCAGGTCGAGGCCTGAGCGCCATCACCGGCGGTGATGACGATGATGGGCCCGGCGCGATTGGCGGCGGGCCGCGATGGGGCGATACCGGTCGGCATAGCGAAGCCTCCAGGAGCTTGCCATGGCTGACCAGACCATCGACACCGCAGCGCTCGACCAGCTCTTCCGCAGCGCGCGGACCCACTACAAGTGGCAGGACCGGCCGGTGCCGGACACCAAGCTCGCCGAGCTCTACGACCTGCTGAAATACGGGCCGACCAGCGCCAACTCCTCCCCCGCCCGCTTCGTCTTCATCCGCACGGCGGAGGGCAAGGAGAAGCTGCGGCCGGCGCTCTCCGAGGGCAATCTCGAGAAGACGCTGACCGCGCCGGTCGTCGCCATCGTGGCGCATGACACGCGCTTCTACGAGGAGCTGCCGCGGCTCTTCCCCCATGCCGATGCGCGGTCCTGGTATGCCGGGAACGAGCCCCTGGCGGAGGTGACGGCCTTCCGCAACGGCACGCTGCAGGGCGCCTACCTGATCCTCGCCGCGCGGGCCATCGGCCTCGATGCCGGGCCGATGAGCGGCTTCGACAATGCCAAGGTGGACGAGGCCTTCTTCGCCGGGACGAGCTGGAAGTCGAACTTCCTGGTCAATCTCGGCCATGGGGATGAGAGCGGTCTCTTCCCCCGCAGCCCGCGCCTGTCCTTCGACGAGGCGGCGCGGTTCGAGTAGGGCCTGGCCTAGCCGGCGGCGGCGGTGCCCGCCGCCGGGTCCAGGCGGTAGCCGCCGCCCTCGGTCAGCAGGAGCCGGGCATTGGTCGGGTCGGGCTCGATCTTCTGGCGGAGGCGGTAGATATGCGTCTCCAGCGTGTGGGTCGTCACCGCGCTGTTGTAGCCCCAGACCTCGTTCAGCAGGATCTGCCGCCCCACCGGCTTGCCGCCGGCGCGGTAGAGGTATTTCAGGATCGCGCTCTCCTTCTCGGTGAGGCGGATCTTGCGGTTGCGCGCCTGCTCCATCAGCAGCTTCGCCGAGGGGCGGAAGGTGTAGGGGCCGACCAGGAAGACGGCGTCCTCGCTGTTGTCGAAGACGCGGAGCTGGGCGCGCAGCCGCGCCAGCAGCTCATTCAGCCGGAAGGGCTTGGCGATGTAGTCGTTGGCGCCGGCGTCGAGCCCACGGACCACGTCCTGCTCGCCATCGGCGCCGGTCAGCATGATGACAGGGATCTTGAGGCCCTGGCGGCGGAGGCGCGTGCAGAGCTCGCGGCCATCCCCGTCGGGCAGGCCGATATCCAGCAATACGGCGTCGAAGCGATTCGTGGGGGAAGCGAGCATCTGCTCGGCCTCCTCGGCCGTAGAGGCTTCAGCGGGCTCGAATTCGCCGTCCAGCGAAAGCTGCTCCGCCAGCGTCGCCCGGAGGGCGGCGTCGTCATCCACGATCAGCAGCGGGCGGGGACCAGCCATGCCATCTCCCAAGGAAGGATTTCTTGTCAGGATAGATTAGACCCAGTCGATGGCGAAGCTGTGGCGCAGTTGTCAAGCCATTGCGCGCCACCGGGCCGGTCGAGCCTACCCTGTAATCAATATTTCGCTTCACCTCCTGTCAGATGCCGTCACGGCGCCACATTCATAATGCGCCATGTGGCCTGAATGGACCTAGATTGACGATCATGCCCTTTCCTGTTGTTTCTGACGCGCCTGGCGCGGAAACCCCGGCCCTGCCTGCGGCGGCGCTGTCGCTGCGGGCGGTGCACCGTGCTGCGTCGGAGCTGCGGCGGGGCACGCCCGTGCTGTTGCGTGCCGGCGACCATGCGCTGGTGATCGCCGCTGCGGAGACCGTCGGCGCGGCGGGGCTGGCCGAGCTGGCGGCCCAGGCCAAGGGTCCGGCGGTGCTGCTGCTGGCGCCGAGTCGCGCGGCGGACATCGCGCCCACGCCCGTGCTGCGGCCGGTGCAGGGGGTGGAGGAAGCGGCGATCGCGCTGCGGGCCCCGCCGGCCCTGCTGGACCCGGCGCTGCTGCGAAGCCTCGCCGACCCGACCGCCGACCGGCTGCCCGAAGGCAACCGGGCGGAGCGCGTGCCGGCGCCGCCGGCCTCCGACGCGGCGCTGGCGCTGGCCAAGCTCGGCCGGCTGCTGCCGGCGGTATTGGCAGCGCCGGCCGGGCCTGCGCGGGGCGAGCTGCTGGTGGTGGAGGCGAAGGACGTGCTCGCCTATCCGCTGGAGGCCGCGACCACGCTGCGGAAGGTCGCCGAGGCGGCGGTGCCGCTCGAGGATGCGCCGGATGCCCGCATCGCCGCCTTCCGCGCGGCGGATGGGGGCATCGAGCATCTCGCCATCCTGATCGGGCGGCCGGAGGAGGAGGGGGCGCCGCTCGTCCGGCTGCATTCCGAATGCTTCACGGGCGACCTGCTCGGCTCGCTCCGCTGCGATTGCGGGCCGCAGCTCCGCGGCGCCATCCGGCGCATGGGGGAGGCGGGGTCGGGCGTGCTGCTCTACCTGGCGCAGGAGGGGCGAGGGATCGGCCTGGTCAACAAGCTCCGCGCCTATCGGCTGCAGGATGGCGGGCTGGACACGCTCGACGCCAACCGGGCGCTGGGCTACGGCGCGGATGAGCGGAACTTCATGGTGGCGGCGACCATGCTGCGCCAGCTCGGCATCGAGCGGGTGCGGCTGCTGACCAACAACCCGGAGAAGCTGGCCTCGCTCGGCGCCTGCGGCATCACCGTCGAGGCGCGGGAGGCGCATTCCTTCGCGCCGAACGGCGTCAATGACGGCTATCTCGAGACCAAGGCGCGGCGCTTCGGCCATCTGCTGACGTGACCACGGCCATCCTCCGGCGGGACGGGGTGCTGCGGCTGGAGGCCGGGGCCTGGCGCTGCGCGCTCGGCAAGGGCGGCATCCGGCGGGACAAGCGCGAGGGGGATGGGGCGACGCCGGTCGGGCTGCTGCCGCTGCGGCGGGTGCTCTACCGGGCAGACCGGGTGGCGGCGCCGCGCTGCCGCACCGGCGTGGAGCCGATCGCGCCGTCCGATGGCTGGTGCGACGATCCGGGGCATGCCGACTACAACCGTCCGGTCCGCCTGCCGCATCCGGCGCGGCATGAGGCGCTGTGGCGGGAGGACCCGCTCTACGACATCATCGGCGTGCTCGGCTGGAACGACGCGCCGGTGGAGCGGGGGAGGGGGAGCGCCATCTTCCTCCACCTCGCGCGTGCCGACCTGGCGCCGACCGAGGGCTGCATCGCCCTGCCGGAGCGCGACCTGCGGGCGGTGCTGGCGGCGGGGCTGAGCGCCATCGAGGTCATGGACGAATGATGGCCGCCTGGACATCCTCCGGCTGATCCTGCCACTGTCACGGCCAAAGGCGGGAGGCCCGAGGGATGGCAGGCAGCATCAGTGCAATTCTCGCGCGGCCGGTGCCGATTGTGGCCGGCCTGATGGGGCTCGGGGCCGTGCTCGCCTATGTCGAGCAGGGCACGGCGGCGGCCCTGGCCTTCATGGCGGCCGGTCTGGTCCTGATGATAGCCTACGGACGGATGCACTAAGCCGCGCCTCAGGCCTCCGGCGATCAGGGTCTAGGCCCTTGCTCCGAAGATGGCGCTGCCGACCCGGACATGGGTGGCGCCGCAGGCGATCGCCGCCTCGAAATCGGCGCTCATCCCCATGCTGAGCACCGGCAGGGCGTGGCGGGCGGCGAGCTCCGCCAGATAGTGGAAGTGCGGGCCCGGGTCCTCCGCCGCGGGCGGGATGCACATGAGGCCGCGGACTGGCAGGTCCCACTCCTCGCGGCAGGCGCGGAGGAAGGCTTCGGCCTCGGCGCGGGGAATGCCGGCCTTCTGCGGCTCGTCGCCGGTATTCACCTGGACGAGGAGGTCGGGGCGGCGGCCCTCCTTCGCCATGGCCTCGGCGAGGGCCGCGGCGAGCTTCGGGCGGTCCAGGCTTTCGATGACATCGGCGATGCGGACGGCGTCGCGCGCCTTGTTGGTCTGCAGCCCGCCGATGACGTGCAGGCGGAGCGCGGGCCAGGCGGGGCGGAGCGGGGGAAACTTCCCGGCGGCCTCCTGCACGCGGTTCTCGCCGAAGACGACCTGGCCGGCGGCCAGCGCCGCGGCCACGGCCTCGGCCGGGTTGGTCTTGGAGACGGCGACGAGGGTGACGGCACCGGCCGGGCGGTTGGCGCGGGCGGTGGCCTCGGCGATCCTCTGCCGGATCAGGGCGAGGTTGGCGGCGATGTCGGTCATGCGATGGGCAAGCTAGAGGCGGCGGCGCGGCGGCTCAAGCCATGGGCGGGGCCGCGGCTGGTGCTGGTCAGCGACCCGTTGCGGCTGCCGGACCCGCGCGCGCTGGCGGCCCGCCTGCCGCCGGGGGGGGCGGTGCTTGCGCGCGGGGTGGCGCCGGGGGTGCTCGACGGGCTTGCCGGGATCGTCCGCGCAAGGCAGGCGGGCCTGATCATCGGCGGGGACGGGCGGCTGGCGCTCCGGCTCGGGGCGGGGCTGCACCTGCCGGACCGGGACGGGGTGGCGGGGCTGCTGCCCTTCCTGCGGGCGCGGCGTGGCCGCGGGCTGCTGCTGACGGCGGCGGTGCATGGCCGACGGGGGCTGGCCCGGGCAAGGCGGCTCCGCGCCGATGCGGTGCTGGTCTCGCCGGTCTTCCCGACGCGAAGCCACCCCGGGGCGAGGGGGCTCGGGCCGCTGCGCTGGGCGGCGCTGGCGCGGCGGGCGGGCCGGCCGGCGATCGCGCTCGGGGGGATCGGGCCAGGGAATGCGGGGCGGCTGCCGCGCTGGGCGGCAGGGCTGGCGGCGATCGATGGTTTCCGGCCTTTGTGACAAAACTCGTACAAACCGCTGTGGCGACGGCGCCACAGTGTCTCAGCGAAGTCGCGGTAATGCCGTGTCGCCGGTTGCCGCAGTTTAAGGCGCTGGCCCATAGTCCGGTGCGGACCCGATCATGTCCGTCATCCGGCATGGGTCGGGTTTGGGTATGGCTCCTGCCAAAGTGGCGCAAGCTATGGGGGGGCGGGTCAGTCAGACAGGGAACAGCCGGCCAGCCCGGCGAGTGAGGAGGTTTAGAATGCGCAAGATACTGCTGGGCACGACCGCGGTGGTCGGCGCGGCGCTCCTGGCCCCGGCCGTCGCCGTGGCCCAGGAAGCCCCGACCGTCCGCATCGGCGGCTTCTTCCGGGCCTACTACGGCAACACGCAGCAGAGCGGCCGGAACAGCACCACGCCGTCCAGCCTGGCGACCAACACGTCGGGTGCGACGTCCAACCTGAACCAGCAGACAACCCCTGGGGCTCAGACCACGGCCATCGGCGCCACCACGACCGAGAGCGCCGGCAACGTTGCCCGGCTTTCGAAGAACGACTTCAGCACCGACGCCGAGGTCCATGTCTTCGTCAACGGCAAGACGGCCAATGGCCTGTCCTATGGTGCGGTGGTCGAGATCGCCTTCAACCAGCAGGAAGGCCGCAACATCGTCCAGCAGCGTGCCAGCACCGGCAAGACGACGGCGAGCATCGACGAGATGTATGCCTTCGTCGCGTCGCCCACCTTCGGCCAGATCCGCTTCGGTGACGAGGACGGCCCGGTCGGCGGCCTGATGAACTCCGGCGTCATCACCAACTTCGGCACCGGCGGCATCTACGGCGACCGCGAGTCCTTCGTGACCCGCCAGGCCAATGTGCGGACCACGACCTCTCCGGGTGGCCTGGGCGACAACACCAAGATCATCTACCTGTCGCCGCAGTTCTTCGGCTTCGACTTCGGCGCCAGCTTCGCCTTCAACTACAACGAAGGCGAGGACACGGGCTGCCCGAGCAACCAGAGCAGCGGGTTCTGCGACGCCGCCTATGCCTTCACCGGCGCCAGCAACTTCGGCATCGCGGCCGCTGGTCCGAACCAGTCGGTTCGCCGCAACGAGTACCAGGCGGCTGTCCGCTGGCGCGGCAGCCTCGCGGGTATCGGCCTGGCGGTCACCGGTGGCTATGTCGGCGCCGGCGCGGCGCGCGAGCTGACGCTGCAGGGCACGCAGGCGCGGCTGTTCAACAACCTGAACGTCTTCCAGGTCGGCGCCCAGGCTTCGGCCTACGGCTTCACGGTCGGCGCGCAGTACGAGCACGGCGACGCGAACTTCTTCTGGGGCAACACCCTTCGTGGTGACCGCCCGATGGATCAGTTCTTCACCGGCGCCAGCTACACGATCGGGCCGGTCACCATCGGTGGCAACTACCTGATCCAGACCGTCGAGGGCGGCAGCCGCAGCTCCTTCAGCGCAGCTGCGGCCAATGCCGGCAGCAGCACCGGCCTCGTCGCCAACCCCGGCACCCCGGGCGTCGGCAACGGGACCAATGCGGCCTTGATGCGCCGCATCGGCTGGGGCGTCGGCGGCAACTACCGTCTGGCACCGGGCCTCGACATCGTCGCGGAATACAGCAGCTACACCGTGGCCGAGCGTGGCCGCGACCTCGACCCGTCCAACCCGGGCATCCAGGACCGCAACACCGCGAAGGTGTTCATCCTGGGCACCCGCCTGGCCTTCTGATCCTCCGGGACCAGCGGAACGGGGGCGGCAGGGCAACCTGCCGCCCCTTTTTATTTCTGAACAAAATTGATGCTTGATTGCCCAGGCGGCGCATCTAGTGTGCGCGCATCATGAAGCCTGTCCTTTTCGCTTTCGTTGCCGCCCTTCCCCTGCTTGCCGCTTGCGGCGGCGAAAATCAGCGCCTTGTCGGCAATGACGAGTATGGCGACTGGCGCCAAGGCCGGGCGCGCAACCGGCCCCAGGGCGCGAGCGCCGGCATCGTCGTCTTCGGCGTCGACAAGGACCGCGAGGCGCGCGAGGCGGCCGCCAGCGGCGGCGGCACCGGGCTCAGCGTGAACGCCTATCTCTGGCGGGCGACGCTCGACACGCTGTCCTTCATGCCGCTGGCCTCGGCCGATCCCTTCGGCGGGACGATCATCACCGACTGGTACGCGCCGGCCACGGCCAATGGCGAGCGGTTCCGGGCCCAGGCCTATGTGCTGGGCCGCCAGCTCCGTTCGGACGGGGTGCGGGTGCAGGTATTCCGGCAGACGCTGGATCGCGGGCAGTGGGTGGACAGCCCGGTCTCGCCCTCGACCAACTCGGATCTCGAGGACAAGGTCCTGGCCCGGGCGCGGGAACTGCGGAGCCAGTCGGCCTCGCGCTAGGGCCTGAACCCAATCGGCTTGGCGGCCGGTCATCGCCGCGAGACCCGAGGGTGGCGTCCGAGCTGGAGTTTGGCGCCGGGGAGGGGCGGCGTGGACTTGCCCATGGAGCCCGGCTATACTCGGTCCGCAATCGATATGGTGAACGGCGATGGTTCGGATCGCTTTGGCGCTGTCCGTGATGGCGATGGCGGGTGGCTGTAGCTCCGCGGACGTGGACAGGGCCGTGGCCTGGATCAACTCGGGTTCCGGCATGTCCGTCGGAATGGGTCCCTATGGCGGAGGGGCTCTCGGCCTGAACGCCCAGCGCGAGCGCGCCGAGAAAAACCTTTACGGCTGGAGCTCGGTCGGAACCCTGCGCAGCGGCCCCTAGAGGCACTTCCACGGCTCGCCGTAGGGGGTCTCCAACGACCGAACTGATTGGGTTCTGACCTTAGAGCAAGCGCCGATCGGATGGAATTACCTGATCGGAGTAATTTGCTCGACCAAACGACAGACCAGAATGGGTCTCGTGAGCCAGGTCGAACGGAAACCGCTCTAACGCACGGGCGCAACCTCCGTCCACTTACCGAGCGCCTGGGCGGCGGCGCGGACGGATTTCAGGATGTTCTGGTAGCCGGTGCAGCGGCAGAGGTTCGAGGAGAGGACGTGGCGCAGCCGCGCCTCATCCACCGGCTCCGGCTGCTCCAGCATCCAGGTCGCCAGCATCAGGAAGCCGGGCGTGCAGAAGCCGCATTGCAGGCCGTGATTCTCCCAGAAGGCGCGCTGGAGCGGGTCGAGGGTGCCGTCGGCGGCGGCTAGGCCTTCGACGGTACGGACGGCACGGCCATCGGCCTGGACGCCGAAGAGCAGGCAGGCACGCACCGGCTCGCCCTCCAGCAGCACGGTGCAGGCGCCGCAGACGCCGTGCTCGCAGCCAAGATGGGTGCCGGTCAGGCCGCACTCATCGCGCAGCGTATCCGCAAGGCTGCGACGGGGCTCGACGGCGACCTCATGCGGCACGCCGTTCACGGTGAGGCGGATCGGCATCTTGCTCATCGGGCGTTCCGGATCAGGGCGCGGATGCGGGCGGGCGTCGCGGGCAGCTCGGCGATGTCGACGCCGAAGGGCGAGAGCGCATCGCTGATGGCATTGGCGATGGCGGCCGGGGCCCCGATGGCGCCGCCCTCGCCGAGGCCCTTTGCGCCGGTCAGCGTCTCCGGGCTTTCCGTCTCCATGTGGATGATCTCGATGTGGGGGATCTCGGCGGCGCTCGGGGGCAGGTAGTCGGCGAGGCTCCCGGTCAGCGGGTTGCCATCCGGGGCGTAGAGCACCTCCTCCAGCAAGGCGTTGGCGATGCCCTGGGCGACGCCGCCATGCACCTGGCCATCGGCGATCAGCGGGTTCAGCAGGCGGCCGGCATCCTCGACGACGAGGAAGCGGAGGATGCGGACATGGCCGGTCTCGGCATCCACCTCGACCTCGGCGACATGGCAGGCATTGGAGAAGGTGCCGCCCGGGTCGTAGGAGGCGGTCTCGGCGAGGTTGAAGCCGCCGAGGTCGGAGAGCTGCTCGGAGCGCTGGTGGACGCGGCGGGCGATCTCGGTGAGGGGAATGGAGGCCTCGCCGGCCCAGGCGGCGCCGTCGCGGAGGGTGACGGAATCGGGCTCGGCCTGGAGCAGGCGAGCGGCGGCGCGGCGGAGGCGGGCGGCGAGCTTGTCGGCGGCGAGCTGGGTGGCACCGCCGGCGATGACGGCGCCGCGGCTGGCGAAGCTCCCCCAGCCATAGGGCGTGCGGTCCGTATCGCCATGGATGACGCGGATGCGGGACGGGTCGAGGCCGAGGCGGTCGGCGGCGAGCTGGGCGAGGGCGGTGCGCAGGCCCTGGCCATGCGGGGAGGCGCCGATGCGGACCTCGACCTCGCCGGCCGGGGTCATGGCGATGTCGACCACCTCGTAGCCCGGGACGATGCCCATGCCGCGGGCGGCGAAGGCCGGGGTGCCGTAGCCGGTGCGCTCGTTGAAGACCGCGAGGCCGAGGCCGAGATAGCGGCCCTCGCGCCGGGCGGCCTCCTGGCGGGCGCGGAAGGCCGGGATGTCGGCCGCCTCCACCGCGCGGTCCAGCGCCTCGACATAGGAGGCCTGGTCGAGGGTCAGGCCGGTCGGCGTCACATGGGGGAATTCGGTGACGAGGTTGCGGCGGCGGAGCGCCACCGGGTCGAGGCCGAGGGCGGCGGCGGCGCGGTCCATCAGCCGCTCCAGCCCGAAGGTGACGACGGGGCGGGAGACGCCGCGATAGGGGGCGGCGGGGCAGGTATGGGTGGCCAAGGCGCGTGCGCGGGCCGAGTAGGTGGGGAGGCGGTAGGGGCCGGGATACTCGGCCAGCGCCATCAGCGGCTCGACGCCGCAGGTGGTGGGGTAGCAGGAAAAGGCGCCGGTATTGGCGAGGATGTCGGCCTCCAGCCCCAGCAGCGTGCCGTCGGCGGCGAAGGCGGCGCGGAGGTGGTGGATCTGGTCGCGGCTATGGGCGGAGGCGATCAGGTTCTCGTTGCGGTCCTCGATCCAGCAGAAGCTGCCGCGATGGCGGCGGGCCAGCCAGACCAGCAGCGGGTATTCGGGAAAGAGGGCCATCTTCTGCCCGAAGCCGCCGCCCACATCGGGGGCGACGACCTGCAGGTCGGCCTCCGCCATGCCGAGCAGGGCGGCGATGCCGGTGCGGAGCATGTGCGGCATCTGGCAGGAGGCGGTGAGGCGGATGCGGCCGGTGGCGCGGTCATGGGCGGCGAGGCCGGCGCGGGCCTCCAGGGGCGTCGCGTTCTGGCGGCCGGAGCGGAGGCTGAATTCGACGATCCGGTCGGCGCGGGCGAAGGCGGCCTCGCAATCCGGGTGGCGGATGGTGCCGTCGACGACGACGTTGCCCGGGGCCTCGGCGTGGAGGGTGGGGGCGCCGGGGCGCAGCGCATCCTCGATGGTGACGACGGCCTCCTCCGGCTCGATGTCGAGCAGAACGGCCTCGGCGATGTCCTCGGCCTCCTCCGGCGTGGCGGCGACCACGGCGGCGATGGGCTGGCCGACGAAGTGAACGCGCTCGCGCGGCAGGACCGGCTGGGCGATGGCGCGGTAGTTGAAGCGGAAGAGCTCCGGCCGGATGGCGCCGACGCCCTCCAGGTCGGCGCCCGTCACCAGCAGGGCGCCCGGCGGCAGGTCGGGCGCGGCGATCGAGAGGATGCGGCCGGCGGCGAAGGGGCTGCGGAGGAAGCGCACGGCGCGGGCGCCGGCGGCGAGGTCGGCGGTGAAGGCGCCCTCGCCGCGGAGCAGGGCAGGGTCCTCGGTGCGGGGTAGGCGGCGGCCGGTCCAGTTCATGCGGCAAGCGAGCCTTCCAGGGCGCGGCGGGTCATGGCGCGGACCAGGTCGCGCCGGTAGTCGGCAGGGACCTGGGCATCCTCGGTCGGCTCGAAGCCCTCGGCGGCGATGGCGGCGGCGGCGCGGAGGCTGTCGGGAGTGGGTGAGGCACCCAGAAGGGAGGCGGCTGCGGCCTCGGCCAGGATCGGCGTTCCGGCGACGCCGCCGAGGGCGATGCGGGCCTCGGCAACATGGCCGGCGGCATCGAGACGCAGCGCCGTCACCGCCATGGCGAGGGCGAAGTCGCCGGCGCGGCGGTTGAACTCGGCGAAGCCGCAGCGCCAGTCGGGGCCGAGCAGGGGGAGGCTCGCCTCGGCCAGCAACTCGTCCGGGGCGAGGGCGGTGGTGAAGACCGATTGGAACCAGCCGGCGGCCGGGACCAGCCGCTCGCCGCCCTCGCGCAGCACCCGGAGGTCCGCACCCAGCGCCAGGGCGATGCAGCACCATTCGGAGGCCGGGTCGGCATGGGCGAGGCTGCCGCAGAAGGTGCCGCGGGTGCGGATCGGCGCATGGGCGATGTGCTCCGCCGCGCGGGCGAGGAGCCGGCCGGTCGGGCCGGGCGCCACGGGGCGCTCGAAGCGGGCATGGCGGGCCAGCGGCCCGATGCGCAGCCGGCCGCCCTCGGCGCGGCAGTAGTCCAGCCCGGCGATGCGGTTGATGTCGATCAGCCTGGCCGGGCGCGCCAGGCGGAAGGCCATGGTCGGCACCAGGCTCTGGCCGCCGGCGAGGATCTTGCCCTCCTCCCCATGCCGGGCCAGCAGGGCCAGGGCCTCCGCCTGGCTCCGCGGCGCGTGGTAGTCGAAGGGCGGGCATTTCATGCGGGGGAGGGTAGGGGCGGCGGTTCCGCCGGCGCAAGGGCCTGTCAGCCGCCGCCGCAGGGGGTGCGGCGGAGGCCGCGCGGGGCGGCGGCCTCCGGGCCCTCGACCAGGGTCAGCAGGCAGGCGCCGTAGAGGGCGGTGAAGCGCCAGTCATTGCCGCCGCCATGGCCGCGGATGGCGGCGGGCGGCGGCCCGGAGGGCCAGAGGGCGAGCAGGGGCGCGCGGCGGCTGCGCGAGGCCTCGTCGAGCAGCCTGGCGCGGGCCTCGGGGTCCGGGTCGAAGTCATCGCCATCGAAGACGGCGACGGCGAGGCGGGGGCCGCCCGCGGGCAGGCCGGCGAGCAGGCGGGTGAAGTCCTCGAGGCCCGAGATGAGGTTGTTGGCGCGGCTCGCCTCGCCATGCGCGGCGGGGGCGGTGGCGATGACGGCATCGACCAGCTCCGGCCGGGCGCTCGCCGCCATGATCGCCTGCCAGCCGCCGCGGGACTGGCCGCCGAGCACGATATGGCGGTAGCCGGCATCGCGCACCGCCTGCAACCCGCCGACCAGCCGCGGCAGGCTGGTGTAGAGCGCATCCTCGGCCGGGTTGCGGTCGAAACGCAGCACGTCCCACCCCGCATCGTTCAGGATGGAGACGAAGCCGGGCGTCGGCGTATTGCGGTTGTCGCGCTCCGGGCCGCCATAGCCATGCGACCAGATGACGGCGCCGCGGGCCGCCTGCGGGCCGCGGCGGAGCAGCATCGGCGACCAGCGGAAGGGGCCGATGCTGCCCCGCACCAGCGGCACGGAGGGGCCCCCGGCGAGGCCGGCATCGCGGGCGAGGAGGCGGCACTCGGCCTGGACCGGGCCCAGCGTGCGCCGGCAATTCTCGAGGGCGAGGGCCTCGGCCGCCTCCGGGGTGGATGCGCCGCTGGCGAAGCCCCAGACGGAGCGGCCGGAGGCCTCGCGCGCCACCGCGAAGGCGGCATGGCCCATCAGGCCGCGATAGACCAGGGTGTAGCTGCTGGCGAGGCCGAGCGAAGGCCCCGGCGTGCCCAGCGCCGCGACGGAGAAGATGCTGCGGTACTGCTCCTCGATGCCCTCTGCATGCAGCGGGCGGGCGAGGCCAAGCAACAGGATCACCAGCAGGCGGAAGCGCATCGGCAGTCCATGCGAAGGGGCGCTCCCTATGTGGCCCTGCCGTGTCGCAGTGGCAACGGCGTCGATGGCGGCACGCCCTTCCCTAATGGCGGGCGCCAGCCTATTCCCTCTGTTCAGTCAGTCTCTTGGGCCCCGATGAGCGACGCCAGCACCACACCCGACAACCGCTACGACTTCGCCGCGGCCGAGCCGCGCTGGCAGGAGGAATGGAACCGCCGGCAATGCTTCGCCGTGCCCGACGTTCCGGACGGCAACAGGGCGAAGTACTACGTCCTCGAGATGTTCCCTTACCCCAGCGGCAAGATCCATATGGGGCATGTGCGGAACTACACGCTCGGCGACGTGGTGGCGCGCTACAAGCGGGCGCGCGGGCACCAGGTGATGCACCCGATGGGCTGGGATGCCTTCGGCCTGCCGGCCGAGAATGCGGCGCGGGAGCGCGGCATCCATCCGGGCCAGTGGACCTACGACAACATCGCCAACATGCGCGCCGAGCTGAAGCGCATGGGCCTCTCGCTCGACTGGTCGCGCGAGTTCGCCACCTGCGACGTCGAGTATTACGGGCAGCAGCAGGCGCTCTTCCTCGATTTCTGGCAGGCGGGGCTGGTCGAGCGGAAGCAGGCCTGGGTCAACTGGGATCCGGTGGACGGCACCGTGCTCGCCAATGAGCAGGTGATCGACGGGCGCGGCTGGCGCAGCGGGGCACTGGTCGAGAAGAAGCAGCTCAGCCAGTGGTTCTTCCGCATCACCCAATTCGCGCCGGAGTTGCTGGAGGCGCTGCAGGGGCTGGAGCGCTGGCCGGACCGGGTGAAGACCATGCAGGCCAACTGGATCGGCCGCAGCGAGGGGGCGCGGGTGCGCTTTCGGCTGGCCGAGCCGCAGGCCGGGATTGAGGAGGTCGAGGTCTTCACCACGCGGCCGGATACGCTGTTCGGGATGAGCTTCCTGGCTGTCGCGGCCGAGCACCCGCTGGCGGCCGCCGCCGCGGCGCGGGAGCCTGCGGCGGCCGAGTTCATCGCCGAGTGCCGGCGCATGGGGACGAGCGAGGCCGCGATCGAGCAGGCGGAGAAGCGCGGCTTCGACACCGGCTTCCGCGTCGCGCATCCCTTCCTCGAGGGCGTCAGCTTCCCCGTCTGGATCGCCAATTTCGTGCTGATGGAATACGGCACGGGCGCGATCTTCGGCTGCCCGGGGCATGACGAGCGGGACTTCGAATTCGCCACGAAGTACGGGCTGGAGATCATGCCGGTGGTGCTGCCGCCGGGGGCCGATGCCGCGAGCTTCGCGCTCGGGGATGCGGCCTATACGGGGGACGGGACGATCTTCAACTCGGGCTTCCTCGACGGGCTCGACGTGCCGGCGGCGAAGCGGCGGGCGATCGAGGCGCTGGAGGAGCGCGGGCAAGGGACGGGCGTCGTCAACTGGCGCCTCAGGGACTGGGGCGTGTCGCGGCAGCGCTACTGGGGCTGCCCGATCCCGGTGATCCACTGCGAGGCATGCGGCGTGGTGCCGGTGCCGAAGTCCGGCCTGCCGGTCCGGCTGCCGGAGGATGTCGATTTCTCGCGGCCGGGCAACCCGCTCGACCACCACCCGACATGGAAGCATGTCGACTGCCCGCAATGCGGCAAGGCAGCGCGCAGGGAGACCGATACCTTCGACACCTTCGTCGACAGCAGCTGGTACTTCGCCCGCTTCTGCTCGCCGCGGGCGGAGGCGCCGGTGCTGCGCGAGGCGGTCGATGCCTGGCTGCCGGTCGATCAGTATATCGGCGGGATCGAGCATGCGATCCTGCACCTGCTCTACAGCCGCTTCTTCACACGGGGGATGCGCGAGACGGGCCATCTCGAGGTGAGGGAGCCCTTCGCCGGCCTCTTCACCCAGGGCATGGTGACGCATGAGAGCTACAAGTCGGCCGATGGGCGCTGGCTCTACCCGGAGGAGGTGGAGTTCAGCCTGACGGCGGACGGCATGCGCTCGGCGCGGGTGAAGGATGCGAATACGCCGGTCGTCATCGGCCGCGTCGAGGCGATGTCAAAGTCGAAGCGCAACACCGTCGATCCGGGCGCCATCATCGGACGCTACGGGGCGGATACGGCGCGCTGGTTCATCCTCAGCGACAACCCGCCCGAGCGGGACATGGAGTGGACGGAGAGCGGCGTGGCGGGGGCCTATCGCTTCACGCAGCGGCTCTACCGGCTGGTAGCCGGGGCGCTCGGCGAGCTGCCGCCGGCGGGGGCTTCGGCCGAGGGCGCCGAGGGCGCGGCGCGGAAGCTGCGGCAGGCGACGCACCGGACCATCGCCGCGGTGACCGAGGCGCTGGAGGGCTTCGCCTTCAACGTCGCCGTGGCCCGCATCCATGAATTCGCCAATGCGGTGAGCGATGCCGGGGCCGTCACCGGCGCGGCGCGGCGCGAGGCGCTGGAGGCGCTGGTGCGGCTCTCCGCGCCGATGATGCCGCATCTGGCGGAGGAGCTCTGGTCGATGCTGCGGCCGGGCGAGGCGGAACTGGTCGCCAACCTCCCCTGGCTGGAGGCGGACCCGGCGCTGCTGAAGGCGGAGACGCTGACGCTGGCCGTGCAGGTTCTCGGCAAGCTGCGCGCAACGATCGAGGTTCCCGCCGAGGCCGATGAGGCTATGATCTTCTCCCTGGCCGAGGCGGAGGAGAATGTGCAACGTTCCATCGCCGGCCGCCCCATCCGGAAGCGCATCCATGTCCCGGGACGTGTCGTCAATTTCGTGGTCTAGGCGCGGGCTGCTCGGGGGGCTTCTCGGCCTCTCGGCCTGCGGCTTCCGCCCGCTCTATGGGCCGATCACGGCCGAGGACGGCAGCGAGGCCGACCTCGAGGCGGAGCTGGCCGCGGTGCGCATCGGGCCGGTCTACGAGCGCACGGGGCAGCTGCTGCGGCGGAGCCTGCAGCGGCGCATGGAGGAGAGCCTGCCAGGGACGCCGGCGCGGTACCTGCTCAACGTCAACGTCGATCTCGGGTCGGAGATTCTTGGTTACCGGCGGGACGGGACGCCGACGCGGGTCCGCTTCATCCTGAACGGCAACTGGAATCTCGACACCATCACCATTCCGCCGCAGCGGATCGCGGCCTCGGGCATCCCCTACCGCACGATTGATTCCTTCAACATCCCGGACCTGCAGTTCTTCTCGGCCGATACCTCGCGCGACGCGGCGCTGGCGCGGCTGATGGAGGACCTCTCGCAGGAGGTCACCCGGCAGGTGGCGATGGCGCTGCGCCGGCAGAAGGAGCAGCCGGCGGCGGGCTGATGGCGAAGCTCGACGCAAGGCGGGTCGGGGCCTTCCTCGCCGACCCCGGCGGGTGCCGGGTGGTCCTGCTGCATGGCGACGATCCGGGGCTGATCCGCGAGCGGGCGGAGGCGCTCGTCCGGCGCGTCACGGAGGGCGATGCGCTGCGGCTGGTGGAGCTTGGGCGGGAGGCGCTGCGGAGCCCCGGGCAGCTCGCCGCCGAGGCGGCCAGCTCGCCGCTGACAGGGGGGCGATGCCTCGTCCGCGTGCGGGAGATCGGGGACGGGGCGGCGCCGGTGGCGGCGGCAAAGGCGGCGCTGGCGGGGCCGGGGCCCGGCCTCGTCGTGCTGGAGGCGCCGGAGCTCAGGACCAGCAGCGCGCTCTACAAGGCGGTCGAGGGAGCCCAGCAGGGGGCGGTGATCGCCTGCTACCGCGAGCGGGGCGCGGAACTCGCGCAATCGATCGGGCAGATCCTGCAGGAGCTGGGCGTGTCGGCGGAGCCGGCGGCCATCGAATGGATGGCGCAGCGGCTGGGCGAGGACCGGATGCTGCTGCGGCGGGAGCTCGAGAAGCTGGCGCTCTTCGTCGGCGCAGGCGGGCGGGTGACGCCGGAGGATGTGCTGGCCTGCATCGCCGAGGGCTCGGCGCTCGACCTCGAGGAAGCGCTGATGGCGGCCATGGCGGGGGAGACGGCGGTGGCCGACCGGGCGCTTGCCACGGCCTTCGCCGAGGGGGCGAATGCGGTGCAGGTGGTGCGTGCGGCGCTCCGCCATGTGCAGCGGCTGCATCTGGCCTCGCTCACCGTGGCGGGCGGGGCGGCGGCCTCGGCGGCGGTGGATGGGCTGCGGCCGCCGGTCTTCTTCCGCCACAAGCCGGCCTTCGAGCGGGCGCTGCGGCTGTGGCGACCGGAGGCGCTGGAGGCGGCAGGGGCGGCGTTGCTGGACGCCGAGAGGCGGACGAAGACGACGGGCATTCCGAGCGAGGTGATTGCCAGGAATGCCGTCACAGGCCTGGCAAGGCAGGCGGCGGCACGGCGGTGAGGGGGCTGTACCTCTCAAGAACCCTCCCCGGCGCTCCCATCGACGATAGAGTCCGCTTAGGCTGAGAGGCCTTGGAGACCGGAAGCTCAGCCCTGTAACAGGCGGATCACGCCGTCCAGCTGGTCGAGGTCGCGGTAGGCGATCGTCACCTGGCCGCCGCGGCCGCTGCTGCGGATGCTGATGCGAAGGCCAAGGCGTTCCGACAACTCGCGCTCCAGGGCAGCGACTTCAGGCTCGGCCCGGGCGGGGCGCTCGGCGGGGTCGCGGGGCTTGGCGGCGGCGAGGGCCTCGGCCTGGCGGACATTGAGGCCGCGATCGACGATCTGCAAGGCGAGGCCGATGGGGTCCGGCGCGGTCAGCAGGGCGCGGGCATGGCCGGCAGTGAGGGCGCCATCGCGCAGCAGCTCCCGCACCCGGTCGGGCAGCGCCAGGAGGCGAAGCGTGTTGGCAACATGGCTGCGGCTCTTGCCGACGGCCTGGCCGAGCTTATCCTGGGTGAGGCCGAACTCCTCCAGCAGGCGGCGATAGCCTTCGGCCTCCTCCAGGGCATTGAGGTCCTGGCGTTGCAGGTTCTCGACCAGGCCAGCGGCCATGGCCTCGCGGTCGCTGAGGTCGCGGATGACGACCGGGACCTCATGCAGCGGGACAAGCTGGGCCGCGCGCCAGCGGCGTTCCCCACCGATGATCTGGTACTGGCCGGCCTGGCCGGGCTTGGCGCGGACGAGGATCGGCTGCAGGACGCCATGCTCCCGCATGCTCTCCGCCAGTTCCTGCAAGGCGGCTGGCTCCATCGGACCACGGGGCTGGAAGGGGCCTGGCTCCAGCACCTCGATGGGCAGGGTGCGGAGGGCTTCGCCCGCAGGCGGTGCGGCGCTCGGGGCATCACCGAGCAGGGCGGAAAGGCCGCGGCCGAGACGGGGGGATTTCATGCGGCGGACCCTTCGCGGCGGCGGAACTCGAGGGCGAGGGCGGCATAGGCCTGGGCACCGGGCGAGCGCGGATCGTAGAGGCTGACCGGCAGGCCATGCGAGGGCGCCTCGGTGATCCGGACGTTGCGTGGGATCACGGTCTCGAACACCTTGTCCTTGAAGAAGCCCCGGACATCCTGCGCAACCAGCTCCGAGAGGTTGTTGCGGCGGTCATACATGGTCAGCACGATCCCCTCGAGGGTGAGGGCGGGGTTCAGGGCCCGGCGGACCCGGTCGATGGTCTTGGTGATCTGGCTGACTCCCTCAAGGGCAAAGAACTCAGTCTGCAGGGGCACCAGAACGCCATGGGCGGCGACCAGGGCATTCAGCGTCAGCAGGCCGAGGGAGGGCGGACAGTCGAAGAAGATGTAGTCGAAGCCGCCGGTGAGCTCGGGCGCGGCGGTGAGGATGTGGCGTAGGCGGCGCTCCCGGTCGTCGAAGCCGACGAGCTCCACTTCTGCGCCGGCGAGGTCGCCATCCGCCGGGATGAGGGTGAGGTTGGGGACGGGGGTGGGCCGCAGGACCTCGGCCAGCGGGCAGTCCTCGATCATCAGCGCATAGGTGCCGGCGCCACGGGCGCTGCGGTCAATGCCGAGGCCGGTGGAGGCGTTGCCTTGCGGGTCCAGGTCGACCAGCAGCACGCGGCTGCCGGTGGCCAGGGCGGTGGCAAGGTTGATGGCGGTTGTGGTCTTGCCGACGCCACCCTTCTGGTTGGCAAAGGCGATGACGCGCGGCGTGGCGCGGTCAGGCTTGGGCGCTGACAGGGCGGATCTCACTGAGCCGGAGGATGGTGGAATCGGGGTCGGTGCGGCTCGGGAACCGCTCTATGCGCATAGTCCAGTCCGCGGCGGCGGCCGTCAATTCCTCCGTAGCGGTGCGGCCTTTTGGGAAGAGGGCAATGCCGCCGGGAGAGAGGATGCGGTGCGCATGGCCGAGGAGGGTGGGCAAGGGAGCCAGGGCGCGAGCGCTGACGATAGCAGCGAGCGGCAGGCGGGCGGCTTCGATGCGGCTGGGGTGGATAGTCACACCGGTGAGGCCGAGGAGACGGGCGGCCTCTTGCAGGAAGGCGCATTTGCGACGGTCCGATTCGACGAGATGGGTGTCGCGGCCGCTCAGCAGGGCGAGGACGAGGCCGGGGAAGCCGGCGCCGGAGCCGAGATCGACCAATGGGCCCGGCTCGGCGGGGAGCAGGGGCGCAAGCTGGGCGGAATCGAGGATGTGCCGGGCCCATGCCACCTCCGCCTCAGCCCTGGCGATGAGGTTGATGCGCGTGTTCCAGCGAAGGAGGAGCGACAGATAGTCCCGCAACCGCGCTTCCGTTTCACGTGAAACACCAGCGAGCACGCCATCGGGCTGTTTCACGTGAAACGCACCTCGGCGCGGCGAAGATGGACGGCAAGGGCGGCGAGGGCGGCAGGGGTGATGCCAGGGACACGGCCGGCGCTGCCGAGGGTCGCAGGGCGAGAGGTTGCAAGGCGCTGACGCATCTCGGCCGAAAGGCCGGCAACTTCGGTGAAGTCGAGCGCGGAGGGAATCGGCAGCTTCTCCTCACGCTCGAGGATGCGAAGCTCGGCCGACTGACGCTCAAGATAGGGCGCGTAAAGCGCCTGAGCTTCCAACTCGGCCCTGACCTTCGGCGGCAGGTCGGGAAGCCATGGGAAGAGCCGCTCGGCATCGGTTGGGGATAGCGCGGGCAGTGCGAGGACTTCGAGAGCCGAGCGCCAGCGGCCATCCTGGTTCACCGCGACGCCGGCGGCGGCGTATTGTGCCGGCGTCCTGCCATCCGACCGGGCGCGGGCCAAGGCATCGGCGACAGCCGCCTTGAAGCGGGCGTGCTGCGCGGCGCGGTCGGCGCCGACACAGCCCCAGGCAAGGCCACGATCCGTGAGGCGGAGGCCGGCATTATCGGCACGGAGGGCGAGCCGGTATTCGGAGCGGGCCGTGAGCATCCGGTAGGGCTCCGTCACGCCCTGCAGCACAAGGTCGTCGATCAGCACGCCCGTATAGGCCTCGCCACGAGTGAGGATGCGGTCGGGGTCGGTGCCCCCGGCACGACAGGCGGCGTTGAGGCCGGCCATCAGGCCCTGGGCAGCCGCTTCCTCGTAGCCCGTGGTGCCGTTGATCTGGCCGGCAAGGAAGAGGCCCGGGGTCGTCCGCAGCTCCAGCGTCGGCAGGAGCGAGCGCGGGTCGACGAAGTCGTATTCGATGGCATAGCCGGGGCGCCGGATGCGGGCGCGCTCCAGCCCGGGAATGGAGGCGATCAGCGCGGCCTGGATCTCCTCCGGCAGGCTTGTTGAGATGCCGTTGGGGTAGACGGTGTCGTCCTCAAGCCCCTCGGGCTCAAGGAAGATCTGGTGGCGCTGGCGCTCGGCAAAGCGGACCACCTTGTCCTCGATGGAGGGGCAGTAGCGCGGGCCGGTACCCGCGATGCGGCCGCCATAGACGGCGCTGCGATGCAGGTTGGCACGGATCAGCGCATGGGTCGCGGGCGTCGTCGCTGTGATCGCGCAGGCGACCTGGCGGTTGGCGATGCGCTCGGTGAGCCAGGAGAGGGGCTCGGGCGGGTCGTCTCCGAGTTCGGCCTCGAGGCCTGCCCAGTCGATGCTGCGGCCATCGAGGCGGGGCGGCGTGCCGGTCTTCAGCCGGGCCAGGGGCAGACCGAGGCGGCTGAGGCTGTCCGCGAGCCCGACCGAGGGCGCCTCGTCAACCCGGCCAGCAGGGATGCGGCGCTCGCCGATATGGATCTCGCCGCGGAGGAAGGTGCCGGTGGTGATGACCACGGCGGCTGCGCCGATGCGGCGGCCGGCGGCCGTGACCACGCCGATGATGCGGCCGGCAGGGTCGAACAGGAGGTCCTCAGCAGCCTCGGCGAGCAGGTCGAGCCCCAGGGTGGCGTGCAGGAGGGCCTGCATCGCCTCCCGGTACAGGCGACGATCGGCCTGGGCGCGTGGACCGCGGACGGCCGGGCCCTTGCTGCGGTTGAGCAGCTTGAAATGGATGCCGGCCGCATCGGCCGCGCGGGCCATCAACCCGTCGAGCGCGTCGATCTCGCGCACCAGATGCCCCTTCCCGATGCCGCCGATGGCCGGGTTGCAGGACATCTCGCCGATGGTCTCGAGCCTATGGGTCAGCAGCAGGGTATGGGCGCCGCAGCGGGCGGCTGCCGCCGCGGCCTCGCAGCCGGCATGACCGCCGCCGATCACCACCACATCGCATGTCGTGTCGAACATGCGGGGGCGTATAGCACCAAATCTCAGGCGGGGCCGAAGCCCAAGGCGCGGCGCCAGAGGCCTTCGGTGAAGCGAAGGTCCTCCAGCAATTCAGCGGGGGCGAGGCCGCTGCGCTTCAGCACCTCGCGGATGCTGGCGAGGGCGGGCTCATCGAGCACCAGGTGGACGCCGGTGGTGATGGCATAGCCGGAGACGCGGCCAAGCCGGGTGGCGACGATGCTCCCCGGCTCGGCCGCCTCGGCGAGGCCCTCGTCGAGCACCCAGACCTGGCCGCCGAGCAGCGTGTCCTCCAGCAGCAGGCCCGCATCGGGGTGGCTGTCCTCCACGCGGAAGATCGACAGCCAGGCATGGGTGAGGGCGTTGAGGACCAGGGCGGCCTCGCTGGACAGCCGGGCATGCTGCCGGGCGATGCGGTCGATGGCGCGGCTGCGCCCGGGCGGGGCCGCGTAGATGGCCAAGTCGATCGCATAGGCCAGTTCCTCATCGCCGACCTGCGCCAGCTCCCGATCCAGCTGCAGGCCGAGCCGCCGGGCCTGCTCGGCCAGCTTCGTGGGCGGCAGGGCCTGGGCGGCCATTTCCAGGAAGCGCTGGCGGGCGGCGGCGTGGCGGGTCCAGGCGGCGCGGAGGTCGTCGTCCATCTCATTTCCCAATGCAGAATTCACCGAAGACAACGTCCAGCACCGCCTCCACGCCCACCCGGCCGGTGATGCGGCCGATGGCGCGGAGGGCGGCGCGCAGGGCCTCGGCACGAAGCTCCGGCAGGGCGGCGGTCGGCAGGGTATCGAGCCAGGCGAGGGCGTCCTGTAGGGCGGCGCGGTGGCGGGGACGGGTGAGCAGCGTTTCGCCGGTGGCGCCGGCGCGGGCCAGGGCCTCGGCCTCGAGGCGGGCCCGAAGGGCAGGGAGGCCCTCGCCCGTGCGGGCGGAGACGGGGAGGCCGCCGAGGCCGGGCAGGGCCGCGCCGAGGTCGGACTTGCTGAGCACGACCAGCGCCTCGGGGCGGCGCCAGGCAAGGGTCTCGGCATCCGGCTCCCGGTCGGCGGCAAAGAGGAGGAGGAGGAGGTCGGCCTCCTCGGCGCGGCGGCGGGCGCGGCGGATGCCCTCGACCTCGATCTCGTCCGTGGCGTCGCGCAGACCCGCTGTGTCGGCCAGGGTGACGGGCACGCCGCCGAGGTCGAGCCGCGCCTCCACCACGTCGCGCGTCGTGCCGGCGCGGGCGGAGACGATGGCGGCCTCCCGCCCGACCAGCGCATTCAGCAGCGAGGACTTGCCGGCATTGGGGGCGCCGAGGATGGCGATGTGCAGCCCCTCGCGCAGCCGCTCGCCACGGCCGCCATCGGCGAGGTGGCCGGCGATCTCGGCGCGGAGGGCGGCAGCGGCGGTGGCAACGGCGTCGTCGAGATCGGCGGGGAGGTCCTCCTCCTCGAATTCGATGAAGGCTTCCTGCCGGGCGAGCAGGGCGGTCAGGCGCATGGTCCAGTCGCCATAGAGGCTGGCGAGGGCGCCGCCGGCCTGGCGCAGAGCCTGGCGGCGCTGGCCGGCGGTCTCGGCCGCGATGAGGTCGGCGATACCCTCCGCCGCCGTCAGGTCCAGCTTGCCGTTGAGGAAGGCGCGGCGGGTGAATTCGCCGGGCTCGGCGGGGCGGGCGCCGGCGGCGACCAGCGCCTCGGCGACGCCGGCGAGGATGGCGGGGCCGCCGTGAAGGTGGAGTTCGGCGCTGTCCTCGCCCGTATAGCTGGCGGGGCCGGGGAACCAGAGGACCAGCGCCCTGTCCAGCAGCTCGCCCCCGTGGCGGAGGCGGCGGAGGGAGGCGTGGCGAGGCGGCGGCAGGCGGCCGGCCAGGACCTCCACCACGGCGCCGGTGTTGCGGCCGGAGAGGCGCAGCACGGCCACGGCGGCCCGGCCGGCGCCGGAGGCCAGGGCGAAGATCACATCCTCATGCATGGGTCAGGATTTTGGCGGCGGGACGTCCTTCTCCGTCAGCATCAGGCGCGGGACGCGGCCGCCGTCCTGGAGATGAGCGTTGAGGATCTCGTCGATGTCCTCCCGCGTCTCCGGCCGGTACCAGATGCCCTCCGGGTAGATCACCAGCGTGGGGCCGAATTCGCAGCGGTCGAGGCAGCCGGCCTGGTTGATGCGGATGCCCGCGAGGCCGAACTCCTTGGCGCGGGCCTTCATGTAGTCGCGCAGCGCCTCGCTGCCGCGGGCGGCGCAGGAGCCGCGGCGATGGCCTTCGGGGCGGCGGTTGCAGCAGACGAAGACATGCGCCCGGAAGAAGGGGGGCGGGTCGGCGATATCAGCCATGGCGGAGGGCTTCCCAAGGGTCGCCCTCCATGTAGCGGCGGCACCCCCCGGCGGCCAGGGCCGCGCTTGACGACGCCTCGGGCGAGGTGTGCCATGATCCTCCCATGCCGCACCTGACCCTGCATACGCCCCTTGGCGAGATCACCGTCTTCGAGGAGGACGGCGCCATCCTGGCCCTCGACTGGGGCCGGGCCTATGGCATCGACAACCCAGCCCCGACGCCGGTGCTGCGCGAGGCGGTGGCGCAGCTGCACGACTATTTCGACGGCAAGCGCGTGCGGTTCGACCTGCCGCTGGCGCCGCAGGGCAGCGCCTTCCGCCGGAGCGTCTGGGCCGCGCTGTGCCGCATCCCGCCGGGGCAGACGCGCAGCTATATCGACATCGCGCGGGAGATCGGCTGCGGCTCGCCGCGGGCGATCGGCCAGGCGAATGGCGCGAACCCCATCCCGATCATCATTCCCTGCCACCGCGTCATCGCGGCGGGCGGGGGGATCGGCGGGTATTCGGGGGCGGGCGGGATCGCGACCAAGCGTTTTCTCCTGGCCCTTGAAGCCCGCGGGGTTTCGCGCGAGGAAGCGGCAGCGCTCCCCCTGTTCCGCCCCTCCCCCGCTGCATCGACGGCGCCGCAAGGAACCCTGCTATGAACCATGCCATCCGCGTCCATGAACATGGCGGCCCCGAAAAGCTGGTCTGGGAGGAGGTGCCGCTGCCCGGCCCGAAACCGGGCGAGGTGCTGGTGCGCCACCATGCGGTGGGGCTGAACTACATCGACGTCTATTTCCGCACCGGGCTCTACAAGGCGCCGAGCATGCCGGTGACGGTCGGCATGGAAGGCGCCGGCGTAGTCGAGGCCGTGGGCGACGGCGTGACCGAGCTCAAGGTCGGGGACCGCGTGGCCTATGCCGGCGCGCTCGGCGCCTATGCGGAGGCGCGCTGCGCCCCGGCGGACCGGCTGGTGAAGATCCCCGACGGGATCGACTTCACCCAGGCGGCGGCGATGATGCTGCAGGGGATGACGGCGCAGTTCCTCGTCAAGCGCACCTATGCTGTGAAGCCGGGCGACACCATCCTGGTGCATGCGGCGGCCGGCGGCGTCGGCAGCATCCTGGTGCAATGGGCGAAGCATCTCGGCGCGACCGTCATCGGCGTGGTCTCGACGCCGGAGAAGGCGCAGCTCATCACCAAGCTCGGCGCCGACCATGCGCTGCTGACCAGCGAGGACATCCCCGCCCGGGTACGGGAGATCACCGGCGGGGCCATGCTGCCCGTCGTCTATGACAGCGTCGGCAAGGATACCTTCACCACCTCGCTCGACTGCCTCCGCCCCTTCGGGCTGATGGTCACCTATGGCAATGCCTCCGGCCCGGTCACGACCGATCTCGGCGTGCTGGCGGCCAAGGGCTCGCTCTACGTCACCCGGCCGACGCTGAACACCTACACCGCCAAGCGCGACGACCTGGTGGCGACGGCACGGGACCTGTTCGAGGTGGTGAAGTCGGGCGGCGTGAAGATCGCAGTCAATCAAACCTTCGCCCTGAAGGATGCCGCCGAGGCACATCGGGCGCTGGAAGGACGGAAGACGACCGGCAGCACGGTCTTCACGGTCTAGGCTTTCCCGATGAGGCCGGTATATACCGGAACGATTCCGGTAGGAAATTTTCCGGCCAATGGATAGGCTGCAGCAGCTCTCGGTCTTCCGGCGCGTGGTGGAGACCGGGAACATCACCCGCGCCGCCCGCGACCTGGCGATGAGCCAGCCGAGCGTCTCCCGCATCATCGGTGAGCTGGAAGGGCGGCTCGGCGTACCGTTGCTATTGCGCTCGCCACGCGGCCTCACCGCCACCGAGGCGGGGCAGCTCTTCCATGGCGAGGCGGTGCGCATCCTCGAACAGCTCGACGAGGCAGAGGCGACGGTGCGCGGCGCCCAGGCCTCGCTTGTCGGGCCGGTGCGGATCGCCTGCGTCGGGGCCTTCTTCAACCAGGTGGTCCTGCCCTGGCTGCAGGATTTCCTGCTGGCCCATCCCGGCATCCAGCTCGATGCGCGGCTGGATCCACGGCCGGTCGACCTCGTCGGCGAGGGGATCGACCTCGCCATCCGCTTCGGGCCGATCCGCGAGCAGTCGCTGATCGTGCGGCGGCTCGGGCGGATCGACTTCGCGCTCTTCGCCTCGCCGGCCTACCTGGAGCGGGCCGGGATGCCGGCGATGCCGGAGGCGCTGGCGGAGCACGCGTTCTGCCGCCTGACCACCGGGCGGGCCACCAACCTGCTGACCCTCGACGGGCCGGACGGGCGGACCGTCACCATCGAGACCCATGGGCCTTTCGCCGCCGACAGCGTGGACAGCACGCATGCGGCGGCGCGGGCGGGGCTCGGCATCGCCCTGCTGGCGCCCTGGGGCGTGATCGACGAGGTGGCGGCCGGGCTCCTCGTCCCCGTGCTGCCGGGCTGGCGGGCGGAGCCGCGCGACGTGCATGCCGCCTGGCCGGGCAGCCACAGCCTGCCGCGGCGCGTGCGCGCGGTGCTCGACATCCTGGTGGAGAAGGCGGCGGCGGAGCCGGGGCTCAGGGCGCGCTGAGCGGGCGGATGCGATAGCGGTAGCGATAGGCCTCCGCCAGCCCGACGCGGCGCTGCAGGGCGAGGGAGGCGGCGTTGGCCGACGCCACCTGGGCCCAGAGGCGGGTGGCGCCGAGGCCCGCGGCCCAGTGCGCGGCGGCGCGGACCAGCCGCTCGCCGAGGCCGCGGCGGCGGAATTCCGGGCGGGTCGCCAGGTCGAAGATGCCGCACCAGGGGCCGTCCACCACGGCGAAGAGGCAGGCGGCATCCACCCCGTCCTCCCGCAGGAGGAACCAGCCGCCGGGAGTCGCCAGCAGCTCCGGCAATCGGAGCTTCTCGGCGCGGCGGGCCTCGGTCTGGTACTCGGCGGTCGCCACCACCGCCATCCAGTCGGGCTCGGGCCCGTCGAGGCAGCGGGTGGCGCGGTCGGGCCCCGCCGGCAGGGGGCCGGCATGGACGATGGTCTCCTCGCCCTCCGCATAGCCGCGTTCGATGAGCAGCGGCTCGAGCCCGGGCGGGTCGAGCGGCGTCAGGCGGAAGCGGCAGGGCAGGCCGTGGCGGGCATAGAGCGCCTCGATCCGCGCGACGCAGGCAGGGAGGCCCGGATCGGGCGCGGGGTCGAGCGAGCTCACCGCATTGCTGCGGCCGGTGCCGCCGAGGAAGAGCTTCGCCACGAAGGGCCCGTCGAAGGCCTGCCGCGGCGCCGGCAGCGCGGTGAGGCAGGCGCGCTCCAGCGCCGCGACCCCGGCCCGCATCAGCCGGCGGTGAGCTTCAGGCGGCGGATCAGCGCCTCCTCCCGCGCGACGGTCTCACGGATGTCCGCGGCATAGCCAGCGCTGTCGCGGTACTCGTCCGGCATGTCGTAGCGGGCGAGGAGGGTGCGGAATTCCTCCGCCTTCTGCGCCGCGGCGAAGGCATCGTGCAGGATGCGCGTCGCCGCCGGGTCGAGGCCGGCGGGGGCGACGATGCCGAAGGGCGTCGTCACCACCATGCCGTAGCCGAGCTCCTTCAGCGTCGGCGCCGCGGGCCAGCGGACGAGGCGCTCCGCCGTCCAGACATTGAGGATGCTGGCCTGGTTGCCATCGGCCAGCGCGCCGAGGCCGGAGCCGCCGGCCATGACGTCGATATGCCCGCCGAGCAGCGCCTGGGAGCCATCGGCATCGCCGCGGAAGGGGGCGTGGATCAGCTCGATCCCCTCCTTTGCGGCGAGTTCCGCCATGGTGACATGCGGGGTGCCGTTGGCGCCGGTCGAGCCGAAGGCGAGCTCGCCCGGGCGGCGCCGCGCCTCGGCGACGAAATCGGCCCAGCCATTGGGGAAGCGGCCGGCCTTGGCGATGACCATGAAGGTATAGCCGGTGACGCTGAGGACGGGGGTGAAGTCGCGCAGCGTGTCATAGGCCAGCTTCTGCAGGAGCTGCACGCGGATGGCGGAGGCAGGAAGCTGGGTGAGCAGGTAGCCATCCGGCCGGGCGCGCGCGACGGCGGCGGCGCCGAGCGTGTTGGCCGCACCGGGCTTGTTGTCGATGATCACCTGCTGCGGCAGGTGGCGGGAGGCGCCTTCGGCCAGGGCACGGAGGACGACATCGGTCGTGCCGCCGGGCGGGAAGGGGACGATCAGCGAGATGGCGCGGCTGGGGAAGGCGGGCTGCGCCTGCGCCAGCATCGGCGTGGCGAGAAGGCCGCCGAGCAGGGCGCGACGGGGCAAAGGCGAGGGCGCCTTATCGGACATGGTGCATCTCCCGGAAGAAGCGGGCGCACCATGCCGCCTCACGCATTGATGCGCCAGGGGCAGGGCTGCTATCGCCACTGTCATCGGCTTGGCACTCACAATCGGGGACGGGGCATGCCATGTTGCTGGCACGGGACGCCGGTTGAGCAGTTCCGGGCCGCTCCCCCCCCCCTCAAGCGGCCCGGGATCAGACCCCCCAAGCCGGCCGGCGTCCCGGATTTCCCATCATCCTCGAGTTTCCTCCGCCAGGCGGGCGACCGCGTGGCGATAGGTCTCGTCGAAGAGCGCATCGAGCCCCGGATCGGCGCCCCTCGCGCTGGCGGCGACGCGGCCAGCCCAGCCGACATATTCAAGGCGGCGGGCATGGTCCCAGCCGGCGGGCGGGCTCTCCTGCAGCGTGCGGAGATTGGCGATCTTGTCGGCGAGCTTCACCTGCTTCGCCGCCGCCGACGCGCGGGCGGCATGACGGATCTGCAGACCCTTGCGGACCTCCTTCGGCAGCGACTTGTCGTCCGAGACCTCGGCGACAATGCCGGCGACCTCGGCGCCGAAGGCGGCCTCGAGGTCGGCGAGGGTGGTCGGCACCGGGTCGGCGTCGCTGTCCTCGACGGTGTCGTGCAGCAGGCCGGCGATGATGGCGGCGGGCGGGGCGCCGGCGGCGGCGAGGATCTCGGCCACCTCCAGCACATGGTTCACATAGGGCTCGGCGGCGGCGCCCTTGCGGCGGTGCGTGGCATGGACGCGGGCGGCGAAGCTGGCGGCGCGGAGGATGGTGGCAAGCGGTTCGACCTCGCGGGTCATTCTGTCTCCCTGGGTGGCGGATAGCAGAAGGGGGGCTTTCGCCCCCCTTTGCGTCAGGTGTTCATGGCGTCGCGCCGAAGGCGCGCGGGGGGGCGTCGCGCCGAAGGCGCGCGGGGGAATGACCCGATGCAGGGAACACCCTCAGGTGTTCATCGCATCGAAGAAGTCCTGGTTGGTCTTGCTGTACTTCAGCTTGTCCAGCAGGAACTCCATCGAGTCCTGGGTGCCCATCGGGTTCAGGATGCGGCGCAGGACCCACATCTTGGCGAGCGTGGCGCGGTCCACCAGCAGCTCCTCCTTGCGGGTGCCGGACTTGGTGATGTCGATCGCCGGGAAGGTGCGCTTGTCGGAGAGCTTGCGGTCGAGGACGAGCTCGGAGTTGCCGGTGCCCTTGAACTCCTCGAAGATCACCTCGTCCATGCGGCTGCCGGTGTCGATCAGCGCCGTGGCGATGATGGTGAGCGAGCCGCCTTCCTCGATGTTGCGCGCGGCGCCGAAGAAGCGCTTCGGCCGCTGCAAGGCGTTGGCGTCCACGCCGCCGGTCAGCACCTTGCCCGAGGAGGGGACGACGCTGTTGTAGGCGCGGCCGAGGCGGGTGATGGAATCCAGCAGGATCACCACGTCGCGCTTGTGCTCGACCAGGCGCTTGGCCTTCTCCAGCACCATCTCCGTCACCTGGACGTGGCGCGTCGCCGGCTCGTCGAAGGTCGACGCCACGACCTCGCCGCGCACGGTGCGGGCCATGTCGGTGACCTCCTCCGGCCGCTCGTCGATGAGCAGCACCATGAGGAAGACCTCGGGGTGGTTGGCGGTGATCGACTTGGCGATGTTCTGCAGCATCACCGTCTTGCCGGTGCGCGGCGGGGCGACGACGAGGGCGCGCTGGCCCATGCCGATCGGCGCGATCAGGTCGATGACGCGGTGGGTGTAGTCCTTGGACGGACCCTTGGCGACCGCCTCCGCATCCGGGTTTTCCATCTTGAGGCGGCGGTTGGGGTAGAGCGGCGTCAGGTTGTCGAAATTGATCCGGTGGCGGAGCGCCTCCGGCGGCTCGAAATTGATCGCGTTGACCTTGAGGAGGGCGAAGTAGCGCTCGCCATCCTTCGGCGCGCGGATCTGGCCCTCGACGGTATCGCCGGTGCGGAGGCCGAAGCGGCGCACCTGGGCGGGGGAGATGTAGATGTCGTCCGGCCCAGGCAGGAAGTTCGCCTGCGGGCTGCGCAGGAAGCCGAAGCCGTCCGGCAGGATCTCGAGCGTGCCCTCCCCGAAGATCGCCTGGTCGTTCTCGGCGAGCTGCTTGAGGATGGCGAACATCATGTCCTGCTTGCGCAGGCTGGATGCGTTCTCGACCTGGAGCTCCTCGGCAAAGGAGAGGAGCTCTGCGGGGCTCTTGGCCTTGAGTTCGGAAAGATGCATGGCGCGGTGCGTCCGGATGCGAGGGGACAGGACGGTCCCGATGAGGCCGGGATCGCGGCGCGTGGCGCGCCATAGGTCCGGCCCTTCCGCCTGTGCCATGAACACGGACCCATGGAGGGGCCGGGGCCAGTGGCCGGCGATGTCCCAAGGAAGGAAGGAGGGAGTAAGGCAGCAGGCGCGTGACGCACCCTATGCCCCGAGGAAGCGGGCCGGACCCTAGAGGACTGGATCGCTGGCCGTCAACGGTTGAGATGGGGCATTCGGCGCGGAAGGTCAAGTCTCGTGAGGCGCAGGCGCCCTGCTATGCTCCGCGGATGGCCGTGTTGAAGATCGCCCGGATGGGCCACCCCGTGCTGCTCGAGCATTGCCGGCCGGTCGCCGACCCCGGCGCGCCGGAGATCCGCCGCCTGGTGCGGGACATGATCGACACGATGGAGGATGCGCCGGGGGCAGGCCTCGCCGCGCCGCAGGTGCATGTCCCGCTCCGGCTCTTCGTCTTCCGCGTCCAGCCGCACCGCTCGACGGGGGCGGCGGGGGATGCGGTCCTCGGCAATACCGTGGTGATCAACCCGGTGATCGAGCCGCTGGGCGAGGAGAGGCAGATCCGCTGGGAGGGGTGCCTCTCAATTCCTGGCCTGCGCGCCGCGGTGCCGCGCTTCGCCCGCATCCGCTATTCGGGCGTCGATTGCGACGGCCGCGAGGTCGCGGCGGAGGTGACGGGCTTCCATGCCGGCGTCGTCCAGCACGAGTACGACCACCTCGACGGCATCCTCTACCCGATGCGCATGGCGGATTTCCGGCCGATGGGCTTCACCGAGGAGATCGGCCGCGCCGAGGAGCTGGCGGGGCGGATGGATGAGATTCGCACGGAATGGGCGGGGCTTGCCGGATAGGCGTGCCGGCGTCGCGGCAGACATGGCGTGGGGCCACCGGTCACCCCGCCTGTGCTGCCCGGGATAGCCGGCCGGACCTCCACGGCGCCTGCCCCAGGCAGGTCATCGACGCGCAGGATGGGAATCGACAGGGACCAGCGCCATGGATGATGCAGCGGGCGATCTCGGCCTCCGGCGCGTCGTGCGGTGGGTCGCGGCGCTGAACCTCGGCTATTTCGGCATCGAGTTCGCCGTGGCCCTGGCCATCGGCTCCGTCTCGCTCTTCGCGGACAGCATCGACTTCCTCGAGGATGCTGCGGTCAACCTGCTCATCCTGCTGGGGCTGGGCTGGAGCCTGCGGCAGCGCGCGCGCCTCGGCATGGTGCTCGCCGGGATCCTGCTCATCCCGGCACTCGCCACGCTGTGGACGGCCTGGGGCAAGGTCCTGCTGCCGGTGCCGCCGGCACCCCTTCCCCTGACCCTGGCCGGGGCCGGAGCCCTCGCGGTGAACCTCGCCTGCGCGGCCATGCTGGCGCGGTACCGGATGCAGGGCGGCAGCCTGACGCGGGCCGCCTTCCTCTCGGCCCGCAACGACGTGCTGGCCAACATCGCCATCATCGGGGTCGGGATCGCAACGGCCCATGTCTGGAGTTCGGCCTGGCCCGACCTGATCCTCGGCCTCGGCATCGCCGCGATGAACGCCGACGCGGCCCGCGAGGTCTGGCAGGCGGCGCGCGAGGAGCATCGCACGGCCGCCTGATCCTCCCCGACCGGACTGCTGCCCGCGCGGCAGGCATGGCGATCGAGCGTTGAAGGAAGGCTAGAACGGCTTCACGATCACCATGATGACGATGACGATCATCAGGACCGTCGGCACCTCGTTCATCATCCGCCAGTAGCGCTCGGTATGCGGCCGCTGTCCGGCGGCGAAGGCGCGGCGGGCGCCGGCCAGGTGCATGTGGAAGCCCGTCATCAGCAGCACCGAGAGCAGCTTCAGGTGCCACCAGCCGCCGCGCCAGTCGACCGCCCCCGGCGTCAGGATCAGGGCGAGGCCCAGGAGCCAGGCGGCGATCATCGCCGGGTTCATGATGGCGCGCAGCAGCCGCCGCTCCATGGTCTCGAACAGCGTGGCCTGCGCCCCGGCCCCCGGCAGCTGGCTGTGATAGACGAAGAGCCTCGGCAGGTAGAACAGCCCGGCCATCCAGGCGATGACCGCGATCAGGTGCAGCGCCTTGGTCCAGGGGTAGAGGGGCGCGAGGGCGTCGACCGTCAATGTCTTGGCATCCTGGGTCAGGTATCCTGGCCGGCGCAGGTCTCGACCGGGCGGGTGAAGGCGACCCAGGTGTCGCCCTGCTGCAGGCAGCCATTCACCCAGTCGCCCTCGAACACGCGGCCCTGCACGGTGAGCCGGCCGGGCCCCTGCGGGTGGCCGCCGAGGAGCCTGCCCTCGAATTCGATGCGGAGGCGGGGCAGGGCGAGGCGGCCCTCGACCAGCCGGTCGTCGCGGAACACGCCCTCCTCCTCGCTCACCACCCGGCTGCCCTCGGTGATGGTGAGCTTGCCGCGGCCCTCGTTCTTCCCGCGGATGATGTCGCCCTGGTAGTCCATGCGGCGGGTCTCGCCGCGGCTCTGCCAGGTGACGATGGCGCGGCCGGGGCCCATGGCGGGGCCCTCGGGGCAGGCGCCGTTCCAGTCGGCGACGACATCCGTCGCCCCCGGCTCGATGCCGCCGGCCCAGAGCCAGCAGCCGCTCCTCGGGTCCGCCACCCAGCCGGCGCGGCCGCCCGGGACCATGCGCTCCGCCTCGGGCGGCTCGCCGGCGGCCACCAGCAGCAGCGCCGCCGCGGCGCCGAGTATTCCGCGTCCGATCATGGGCTACTCCTCGATCCCAAGCAGGGCCGGCAGCTCCGCCATGCTGGCGAAGGGCCGGGCGCCGATGGCGGCCAGCACGGCCGCATCCGTCTCCCGCGTGAAGCCCAACACGCGGCAGCCCGCGGCGATCCCGGCCCGGGCGCCGAGCAGGCTGTCCTCCACCACCACGCAGGCCTCGGGCCGGGCCCCGCAGGCGGCGGCGGCGGCGCGGTACATGTCGGGCGCGGGCTTCGGGCGGGGAACGTCCTCGAAGGTGAAGACGCGCTCGCCGAAATACCGGGCGAGGTCGAGCCGGGCGAGCTTGGCGCGCAGCTCCCCCCGGGTGGAGTTGGAGGCGACGGCCAGCGGCAGCCCTGCGGCGGCCGCGGCCGCGACGGCGGCAGGGGCGCCGGGGATGGCCTCCACCTCCTCGGTCAGGGCGGTGAGGATGCGCCGCGTCAGCGCCTCGCCCCAGTCGCCGGGAAGGCGGCCGCAGCGGGCCTCGATCACCGGCAGCATCTCCGGCAGGGCCATGCCGAGGAAGGTCTCCCGCGCCTGATGGGCCGAGAGCTGCCAGCCCTGGGCGCTGATCGCCTCCGCGACCAGGCGGTTCACCAGCCCCTCGCTGTCGGCCAGCACGCCGTCGCAGTCGAACAGGACGGCGGCGGGGCGCATCAGGCGAGTTCCCTGGTCCGGGCGCGGGCCCGGGCATGCGGGCAGTCGCCGAAGGGCTTCGGGCACTGCCGCCCGCCGGCGAAGCTGCACAAGGGCCGCTCATCGGCATCGGCGCGGCGGACCAGGTCGCGCAGCGCCCTGATGAAGGCCGGGTCGCTGTTCTGCGCCGGGACGCGGTAGTAGCCGGGGACGCCGAGGCGCTCCGCCTCCTCCCGGTACTCGACGTCGAGCTCGACCAGCGTCTCGGAATGCTCGGAGACGAAGGCGATGGGGCAGATCAGCACCGCGGTCTTGTCATGGCCGGCGCGCTCCAGCTCCGCCTCGGTGCTGGGGCCGATCCATTTCTGCGGGGTGACGCGGGACTGGTAGCAGACGATGTGGTCCAGCCCCTCGATATGCAGCCGCTCGACCACGGCGGCGACGGACTGCTCCACCTGCCACTGGTAGGGGTCGCCGCGCTTGACGATGCTCTCCGGCAGGCCGTGGGCGGAGAAGAGGATGCGCAGCGGCACCTCCGGCGCCAGGGCGGCGCGGGCGGCGTGATAGGCGGCCCGCACGGCCGCCGCCGTCGCCTCGGCGAAGGCCGGGTCGGAATGGTAGCAGCAGAGGGTGCTGGTCGGCACGGCGAGGCCGGCGCGGGCCGCGGCCTCATCCCAGGCGGTGATGCTGCTGCCGGTCGTCGTCGTCGAGTATTGCGGGTAGAGCGGCAGCAGCAGCACCCGGTCCGGGCCCCAGTCGCGCACGGCGCGGGCGGCGGCGTCGCTCATCGGGTGCCAGTAGCGCATGGCGACGAAGCAGCGGTACTCGGCGCCGCCGGCCGCGTTCAGCTCCGCCTCGAGGTCGCGGGCCTGGGCCTCGGTCAGCTCGAGAAGGGGCGAGCGGCCGCCGAGGATGGCATAGTTCTCGGACGCGGCCGGGGTGCGCCGCTTGGCGATGAACCGGCCGAGCCAGGGGCGGATGAAGCCGGGCACCCGCAGGATGGCCGGGTCGGTGAACAGGTTCTCGAGGAACGGGCGCACGCTGTCCGGCGCGTCCGGCCCCCCGAGATTGAACAACACCACCGCCACCCGCTGCATCGGAACTCCCCGAGCCCAAGATCCAGGCCCGCAGATTTGGCCGGTTCGCCAGCGGGTCAAGCTGCGGGTTAGAGCAAAGCGGGGGCGGGGGGAATTACCCGGCGGGCGGAATCGGGGCATTGAGGGGGCGCTGCCCCCTCAAACTCCCCTGCCAAGGGCCGCAGGGCCCTTGAAACCCTTGAGTCAGCCGGTTCGCACAAGGCGGACGAGACTGGAAACATTCTCAGGCGACGTCACCTTCTCGATGCCGTGGCCGAGGTTGAAGATGAAGGGGCGGCCGCGCATGGCACCCAGGATGGACCGGGCCTCCGTCTCGAGCGCCATCCCGCCCGTGACCAGCGAGAGGGGGTCGAGGTTGCCCTGGAGGCACATGGTGGGCGGCACGGCCGAGGCGGCCCAGCGCAGGTCCATCGAGGTGTCGATGCCGAGTCCCTGGACGCCGGTGCGCTGGCTGTACTCGATCAGCATCGGCCCGGCGAGGCGGGGGAAGCCGATCAGCGGGATGGTCGGGTGGCGCTTGCGGATGGCCCGCACCAGCGTCGCCGTCGGCTCGATCACCCAGCGGCGGAACTGGCTCGGCGACAGCAGGCCGGCCCAGCTGTCGAACAGCATCAGCACCTCCGCCCCCGCATCGGCCTGGGCGCAGAGATAGTCGGTGCTGGCCTCGACCAGGGTGCGGATGAGGCGGCCGAACAGCGCCGGGTCGCCATAGGCCATGCCCCGGGCGGCGGCGAAGTCGCGGCTGCCATGGCCCTCGACCATGTAGCAGGCGACGGTGAAGGGGCTGCCGGCGAAGCCGATCAGCGTCGTCCGCGGCGCCTCCCGCTCCAGCCCGGCGCGGACCAGGCGGACCGTCTCGATGATCGGCGCGGCATTGGCGGCGCAGACCGAGGGGTCCAGCCGGTCGATCGCGGCCGCGTCGCGCAGCGGCTCCAGCACCGGCCCCTCGCCCTCGGCGAAGCGGAGCGGCTGGCCCATCGCCCAGGGGACCATGAGGATGTCTGAGAACAGGATGGCGCCGTCCATGCCGTAGCGGCGGATCGGCTGCAGGGTGACCTCGGCCGCGAGGCCTGGGTTGGTGCAGAGGGCGATGAAGTCGCCGGCCTGGGCGCGGATCTCCCGGTACTCGGGCAGGTAGCGGCCGGCCTGGCGCATCAGCCACATCGGCGGCGGCCAGACCGCCTCGCCGGCCAGGGCACGGAGCAGGGGTTTCGGGGCAGGACTCTCGCTCGGGCCAGGCATGCGTTTCTCCTTCGAGCCTAACCCTTCGCAAGAAAACAAGAGTCTTGAAAGGATGGAGTAGTGATAGGGCCTGTGGATGCTGTGGAGCCAATTACTCCGGATTCCATCCACAGGCCTGTCCACCATCGCCTGAGTCGGCGACTCGCTGACTCCGTTGGGGGAATCCTCCCTCGTCCCGGAGTCGACCGACTCAGGCGGGAATCCTCTCCCGCCCGGACGGGGTGTGCGGAGTCACCCCCCCTATCCACCGCGGACGGCATTCGCGCCCGAGTTTTCCACTGCGTCCACAACGGGCTGCGCTATTCTCCCGGGATGCCCCACAGAATCGTCAACCTGCACCTGGTCTCCGACAGCACGGGCGAGACGCTCAATTCGATCGCCCGGGCGACCCTCGCGCGGTTCGAGGACCATCATGTGGTGCATCATCGCTGGAGCCTCATCCGCTCCCGCCTGCAACTCGACCGGGTGCTGGAGGGGCTCAACCACGAGCCGGGGCCGGTGCTCTTCACCCTGGTCGACAAGAGCCTGCGGCTGGCACTGGAGGAGAGCTGCATGCGGCTCGGCGTGCCCTGCCTCTCCGTCCTCGACCAGGTGGTGGAGCTGCTGCAGGGGCAGCTGGGCGCGCGGGCGCGGGAGAAGCGGGCGGCGCAGCATGTGATGGATGCCGACTACTTCCGCCGGATCGATGCCATGCACTACGTGCTGGCGCATGACGACGGGCAGGGCACGGCGGGCATCCACGAGGCGGATGTCTGCCTCGTCGGCGTCTCCCGCAGCAGCAAGACGCCGACCTGCTTCTACCTGGCGAACCGAGGGATCAAGGCGGCCAATGTCCCGATCGTCCCCAATACGGAGCTGCCGCCGGAGCTCGCCGATTCGCCCTGCCCGGTGGTGGGGCTGACCATCGAGACCAATGCGCTGATCGAGATCCGCCGGCACCGGCTGCGGCTGATCGGCGCCGACGGGGTCCGCCAGGACACCAACGACTACATCGACCATGACAGCGTGAAGGCGGAGATCCTCTCCGCCCGGCGGCTCTGCAACCAGCATGGCTGGCCGGTGATCGACGTGACCCGGCGCAGCATCGAGGAGACGGCGGCGACCGTCCTCCAGCTGATGGAGGCCTGGCATGCCCGGCGGGGCGCCGAGGCCGCGCATGCCCCGGCGGACCCGGCGGCGGCGGTGCTCGGCGGAGGCGCGCCGTGATCCAGCGGGAGGCGCCGGCCCTCATCCTCGCCACGGCCTCCGCGGCGCGGCGGGCGGTGCTGGCGGCGGCAGGGCTGCGCTTCACCGCCGAGGCGGCGGCGGTGGACGAGGCAGCGATCAAGGAGAGTGCGAGGGCCGAGGGCATCCCGCCCGGAGAGGCGGCGATGCTGCTGGCCGAGGCCAAGGCGCAGCGCATCGCCCGGCGCCACCCGGAGGCGCTGGTGATCGGCGCCGACCAGCTGCTGGTCTGCGACGGGCGCTGGTTCGACAAGCCGCCGGACATGGCCGCGGCGCGGGCCCAGCTGCTGGCGCTGCGCGGCCGGCCGCATGAGCTGATGACGGCGATGGTCTGCTGGCGCGGCGGCCAGCGCGCCTGGCAGCACCTGGCGCGGCCGCGGCTGACGATGCGGGAATTCTCCGAGGAATTCCTCGACGCCTATCTCGTGGCGGAAGGGGAGGCGGTGCTCGGCTCGGTCGGGGCCTATCGGCTGGAGGGGATCGGGGTGCAGCTGTTCAGCGCCGTCGAGGGGGAGCACGGCGCCATCCTTGGCCTCCCCCTGCTGCCGCTGCTCGGCTTCCTGCGCCAGCATGGAGTTCTGGCCGGGTAAGGGTTCCCAGGAAATCGTATATTGACGACAAGGTGAGGACACACGATCCTGTGAGGAGGCTGGGCGCCATTCCGCGCCTGGCGGCCTATGGGATGGCGCGATGCCGGATCGTCAGGATGGGCGGCTTACGGAAGCCGAGCCGGGGGCCGGGGCGGCCCATGCGGAGCGGCCGGCCGGGCTGCGCAGCCACGGGGACCTGCTGGCGGAGAATGGCGGGCTGGTGCCGTGGTGCGGGCCGGCGACGCTCGCCCTGGCGAGCGGGCTGCCCTACCGCGCGGCGAGCACCATGCTGCGGGGCATCGCGCCCGAGTGGTATCCCGGCAACGGGCCGGTGGTGACGGCCTATTGGCGGGACATCCTCGGGGCGCTCGAGCACATGGACGTCGCCCATGTGCCGGTCGACCTGCCGGAGCGGCGGCCGAGCCTGCTCAGGCTGGTGCGGGACGGGCTGGCGCCGGGCTGGTACCTGCTGCGGGTGACGGACCACTTCCTGCTGCTGAACAACCGGGGCTTCGGCCTGGCCGCCGTCCATGACAACCGGCTGACCGCCGCGGTGCTGACCGCCAGGACCCATGGCCGCCGCCGCGTCACGCACGCCGCGCAGCTCGTCGCCGGCCCCCGCCTGCGCTTCTGAGCCCTACTTGTGGCGGGGTCCGGGGCCAAGCTTTGGCCCCGGCGGGGGCATGGGGGTGGAACCCCCATCCAGCGTCTGGAGCAAGGCCCGGATGGTATCCGGGGACAGCTTGCGAATATCCCGCGCCAACCGGTTGGCCAGCGCCGTCGCCTCCGGGCTCAGCCCCGCCGTGTCGAGCACCACCCGCGGATGGGAGAGGCGGGCGAGCCGCGCCATCTCCTCCGCATCGTCCCAGATCAGCCCGAAGAACTCGTTCACCTGGTGGATGAGTCCCGGCGAGGGCCGCCCGCGATGGCCGTGCTCAAGCGCCGAGAGATAGGCCGGCGAGACGTGCAGCGCCTGGGCGAGGGCGGCCTGGCTGACGCCATGGGCCTCGCGGAGGGCACGGAGGCGCTGGCCGAAGGGGGTCATCGGCGCCGGCGGAGCAGCAGGTGGACGGCGCCGGGGTTGCTGGCATGCGGATGGGCGGCACCGAGCAGGAGGGGGCGCATCTCGGCCGCGTTCAGCCAGAAGGGCAGCTCGCGGCGGAGGACGCCGCCTTCGGTGCTGGAGCCCTTGCCGGTGACGATGGCGACGCAGCGGAGGCCGTCGGCCTGCGCCTCGTGGAGGAAGCGGCGGACGGCGGCATGGGCGTCCTGGGCGCGGCGGCCGTGCAGGTCGAGGGTGCGCTCGGGCTTGGTGCGGCCGCGGCGCAGCTCGCGCCAGCGCTTGCCGTCGAGGCCGGGGGGCGCGGCGCCGACCTGAAGCTCGGGCGCGGGGCGAGGGGCG
>CADCTD010000137.1 GCA_902805545.1 uncultured Craurococcus sp.
GCGGTGCGGAAGGGCCCGACACCCGCCGCCATGATCCGCTGCAGCCGCGCCACCAGCGCCGCCGTGTTGATCGCCGGCCCCTCCCCCGCCAGCAGGGCGAGGCCCGGCGCCGCCGCCCCCGGCCCGAAGCCCGGCCCGCCATCCCTCGCCTGCCGCGCCGCCTCGGCTCCGGCGATGCGGCCGAAGGCCAGCGCCTCGGTGATCGCATTGCCGGAGAGGCGGTTGGCGCCATTCGCCCCGCCGACGGCCTCGCCGGCAGCGAGCAGCCCGGGCACCCCGGTCCGCATCGCCCGGTCCACCCGGATGCCGCCCATGTGGTAGTGGGCGATGGGCGACACCTCGACCGCATCCCGCGTCAGGTCGATGCCATTCGCCGCCAGCCGGTCGATCACCGGGCCGAAGGCCTCGCGCAACCGCGCCTCCGGCACATGGGTGAAGCTGAGCCAGGCCCCGCCCGCCGGCGAGCCGCGCCCGGCCTCCACCTCCTTGGTGATGGCATAGGTGGCGAGGTCCCGCGTCACGACATAGCGCCCCGCCTCGCCCTCGCCCCAGCGATGGAGGAACTCCCCCATCGCCCCGTTCAGCAGCCGCCCGCCGAGCTTGTAGCGGAAGGGGTCCCACATGATCGGGTCCATGCCGATCAGCCGCGGCGCGAGATGGCCGATCGGGAAGAACTGCACGAATTCCATGTCGACCAGCGCGGCGCCCGCGCGCAGCGCCAGCGCATAGCCATCGCCCGACATGTTGGCGCTGGCGCTGTTGCGGGCATAGAGCCGGGTCAGCCCGCCGGTGGCGATGATGGTCGCCGCCGCCCCGATGGTCACCGGCCGGCCCGAAGCGATGTCGAGCGCGACGGCCCCCGCCACGGCCCCGTCCCGCAGCTCGAGATCGGTCACCACCAGCTCGCCCACCCGCCGGATCGCGGGGCCGACGCGCTGCACCTGGGCCCGCAGGGTGCGGGAGACGGCCGGGCCGGTGGAGAGGAAGTCGACATAGACGCAGCGCGGCCGGTCATGCCCCGGCGCCTGCACCTGGGCGAAGCCGCCCGCCGCATCGCGCGCCCAGCCGACCTTCCAGCGTTCCATCTCGAGGATGCACTCGGCGCCGACCTCGCAGAGCAGCGCGGCGAGCTCGGGGTCGCAAAGCCCCCGCCCGGCTGCCAGCGTATCCGCCAGGTGGTGGCGCCAGTGATCCGTCCCCTCCGGCCCGACCGCGGCGGCGACGGTCATCTGCGCCATCACCGTCGCGCCGCCGCGGCCGATCAGGCTGCGGTCGAGCAGCAGGACCTGCCCAGCCCCCTGCCGCGCCGCCTCGATCGCCGCATACATCCCCGCCGCGCCGGCGCCGATGACGAGCACATCGGCCGCGAGGTGCAGCGGCTCAGTCAAGCCGGATGTTCCCGGCCTTGACCACGCGGCCCCAGGCCTCCTGCTCCTGCCGCACCAGGGCGGCGAGGCCCTCGGGCGGCATCGGGTCGGGCAGCGCCGCCTGGGCGCGAAGCACCTCGAGCATCGCCGGCGCCCGGAGCGAGGCCATCATCGCCTCATGGAGCCGCGCCAGCAGCGGCGCCGGGGTCCTGGCCGGGGCGAAGAGCGCCTGGAAGATGCTGATCGAGAGCGGCACGCCCTGTTCCTGCAAGGTCGGTGTCCCCGGCAGCAGGGCGAGCCGCTGCGGCGAGAGGGTGGCGAGGATGCGGATAGTCCCGTCGCGGGCCAGCGCCTCCGCCGCACCGGCCGGCAGCACCATGGAATCGACCTGCCCCGCTGCCAAGGCCTGGGCCGCCGGCGCCGCACCGGTGAAGGGGACGTGCAGCAGCTCGATCCCCGTCGCCTCGGCGATGCGGAGCATGGCGATCTGCGAGACACTGCCGACGCCCCAGCTCGAATGGGTCAGCGCCCCCGGCTTCGCCTTCGCTGCGCCGAGGAGGGCCTTGAGGTCGGCCAGCTCCCGCCGCGACGGTCCGACCGCCAGCGTCAGCGGCACGTTGGTGATGTTGCCGATCGGCGCGAAGTCGCGGTTGGCGTCGTAGGAGAGGTTGTGCATCGCCGCTGGGTTCACCGCATGGGTGTCGGTGACGCCGAGCAGCAGCACCGTCCCGTCCGGCGCGCCGCGGGCGACGACGGTCGCGCCGATGCTGCCATTCGCCCCGGCGCGGTTCTCGACCACGACGGAACTGCCGAGCTGCAGCGTCATCTGCTGAGCGAGCGCCCGGGCCAGGATGTCGGTGATGCCGCCCGGATTGTAGGGCACGACGACGCGGATGGTGCCGGGGATGGACGCACTGGACGTCTGCGCGGCCGCCGGATGGATCGCGGCGGCGGCCAGCGCGGCCAGGGCACGGCGGGGAATGGTCAGCATGCGGCCTCCGATGATGTCGGCCGTGCTGCACTGGCTTCTCCCCGCTTTCGATTAGGCCAGCCGCGCCTCCTTGTCCATGCGGATCGGTCTAGCGATCCGTATAGCCGCCGATGACCGGCAGGACCTCGCCGGTGATGAAGCTCGACATCTGCGGCGAGGCGAGGAAGAGGTAGGCAGGCGCGATCTCCTCCGGCTGGGCGGGTCGGCCCATCCGCGTGTTGCTGCCGAAGCCCTCGACCTTATCCGGGTTCTCGGTCGGGTTGAGCGGCGTCCAGACCGGGCCCGGCGCCACCGCATTCACCCGGATGCCGCGCGCGGCCAGGCTGCCCGAGAGCGAGCGGGTGAAGATGTGGATGCCGCCCTTCGTCATCGAATAGTCGAGGATGGCCGAGTTGCCCGCGAGCGCCGTCACCGAGCCGCTGTTCACGATCGCCGAGCCCGGCGGCATGTGCGGCACGCAGGCCTGGCTCATATGGAACATGCCGTAGAGGTTGGTCTTCACCGTGAGGTCGAAATGCTCCTCGGTGAGATCCTCGAAGCGGTTGCAGTGGAGCTGGAAGGCGGCGTTGTTCACCAGCACGTCCAGCCGGCCAAGTTCCTTCACCACCTGTCCGGCCGCGGCAAAGCAGAAGGCGCGGTCGGTGATGTCGCCGGCGATGGTGATGGCGCGGCGGCCCTCGCGCTCCACCGCGGCGCGGACCACGTCGGCATCCTCCTGCTCATGCGGCAGGTGCATGATGGCGACATCGGCCCCCTCGCGCGCGAAGAGCACGCAGATGGCCCGGCCGATGCCGCTGTCGCCCCCGGTGACGACGGCAACCCGCCCGGCAAGCTTGCCGGAGCCCTGCCAATAGGGCGCGTCATACATCGGCGAGAGGGTCTGGCTGGCCTCGATCCCCGGCTTCGCCATGGCCTCGCGGGCGAAGGGGGGCTCCGGGTAGCGGCGGGCGCCGGCCTGCATCGCCCCCTGCATCGGCTCGGCCGGACGGGTGCGGTCGGCCTCCCGCACCTGCTCGAGGATGCGGCGTTGCCGGGCGGCGGCGTCCTGCGGCTCTGTCATCTGCTCTCTCCCTGATGTGGCGGGCGCGATGCGCTTCGGCACCTGCCCGCATGACCGGCAGCGGGCCATGTCTGGCCCCTGCCGGCAGAACGATCCATGATTCCCGCCGGCCTGCTCGAGTAAGCGCGACAAGTCCCGGCGACCATCGCGCTGCAGCGGCCTAACCCTCGCATAGGTTCACGGATGTCGAGCCATGCAAACAGGTCCCGGCCGCAGCCTCCGCAACCGGGTGGGTATCGCGGCAACTCAGCACCCGACGCCGCGCGGACCATGCGCCCGGCTCAATGCGGCGCGGCGGCGCGGATCCGGGCCAGTTCCAGCCGGCCCTTCGCGCCCCAGCCGCTCACATCCTCTGGCACCTCCGGGCGGAAGGCCTCGTAGAGGCGGAAGCCGATGCGGTTGAGCTCCTCCGGCGCGAGGCCGTCGGCCAGCGCCTCCATCGCCCCGCGCACCTCGGCCAGGCGCGGCCCGAAGGCGCGGGCCAGATAGGCCTCGACCGGCGCTGCCGCGGCCGCATGCCCGTCGCGCTCGGCCAGCGCCTCACCCCCTTCGCCCTGAACGAGCGGGATATCGCGGCCGAGCAGCCGGGCCACCTCGCGTTCCGGCCGCGCCGGGCCTTCGCCGGCCGGCCGGTCCTCCGCCAGGCCCAGGCGGCGCGCCTTGGCCCGCGCGGCGGTGCCGGCCACGACGCTGGCGAGGCTGAGCGCCGTCGCCGGCGCATGGCCGAGCCGCTCCGCCACCACGGCCGCCCAGAGGGTCAGCACCGGCGCGCGGTTCACCCGGATCGCGGTCTCCTGCATCGCTCCCTCCCCGGCCATGGCGATCCCAAAGCCACAGGGCGGCGGAGGTTCGACGACAGCGGCGGTTTGTACGGACCCATTAATATTCCGGCCACACACTGTGATGCGGCGAAACATCATTCACGGCTTGCTATTGCAGGTTGCATACGACATACGTTTCAACCGTAGGCTAAATCACGTTTTTGTTAATCACGCACTTGTCGGGAGAAAAGCGGATGGTTTCCTCGGTCGGAACAGTCAGCACGGACGCCAGCGGCAACCAGTATCGCGTCGTTCTTTCCGATGATTTCAGTGCCGGTTATAAATTCTCCAATTGGGGCACCGTCTATTACAACGGCCTCTACTCCAACGGCGCCTTCTGGTGGAATGCCAACGACGTCAAGGTCACCGGCGGCGAGATGCAGGTGAGCGTGAGCCGCCACGCCAATGGCAGCTGGAGCGCGGGCGGCTTCAACAGCAAGGCGGCCAACAAGACCATCAAGTACGGCACGGTCGAATTCGACGCCCGGGTCGAGACCGCCCAGGGCACCCAGGCCGCCATCCTGATGTGGCCGAAATCCGATGTCTGGCCGCGCGACGGCGAGATCGACATCCTGGAGACGCCGAAGGGCAAGGCGATGCACACCGTCCACTGGGCGGGCGCGAACGGCCAGGACGTCTACAGCGCCAAGCTCAGCGGCGTCGATACCGGCCAGACCCACCACTACAAGATGACCTGGCTGCCGAACCTCCTCACCATTGCCATCGACGGCAAGGTGGTCGCCTCCTGGACCAACCCGGGCGTCATCCCCGACACCGCCATGGGCTTCGGCGCCATGGGCTATGTCGCCAACAACAGCCAGGCCTGGTTGGGCGGCGGGCCGAACAGCTCGACGCCGAGCAAGGTCACCACGCATATCGACAACGTGGTGATGTCGCAGTGGACCGGCACGACCACCGGCGGCCCGACGGACGGGTCGAACGGCGGCACCGTCCCGCCGCCGATCATCAGGACCATCGGCACCGGCACCGACACGCTGGTGCTGAAGATCAGCCAGGATGCCTATAACGGCTCCGCCCAGTACACCATCAAGGTCGATGGCCAGCAGATCGGCGGGACGCTGACCGCCGGCGCCTCGCACGCCTCGGGCCAGGACGACGTCATCACCGTCAAGGGCAACTGGGGCGCGGGCAGCCACAAGGTGACCGTGACCTTCCTGAACGACGCCTATGGCGGCTCGGCCAGCCTCGACCGCAACCTGCATGTCGACGGCATCACCTTCAACGGCGCCGCCCTCCCGAAGGGCACCGCCTATCTCGGCCAGAATGGCGGCGTCGATTTCGGCTTCTCGAAGCCCGGCCTGCCGGTGGAGCAACCCCCGCCCTCGGCCGGCCTGGTCAAGACGATCGGCACCGGCAGCGACTCGATCGTGATGAAGGTCAGCCAGGACGCCTACAACGGCAACTGCCAGTACATCGTCAGCGTCGACGGCAAGCAGATCGGCACCACCCTCACCGCCAGCGCCTCGCATGCCGCGGGCGCCAGCGACACCATCACCGTCAAGGGCGACTGGGGCGCGGGCGCCCACAAGCTGACGGTGAAGTTCATCAGCGATGCCTCGGGCCCGGGCGGCGACCGCAACCTCTACATCGACGACCTGACCTACAAGGGCGCTTCCTTCGCCAGGGACAGCCACACCTTCAAGATCAACGGCCCGAACGACTTCCGCTTCAACGAGGCGCCGGAGGGCTTCGGCGCCACCTATGTCGGCACCGCGTTCAAGGACAGCTTCGCCATCCGCGAGGGCCATGGGCATGTGGTGATCGACAACTTCACCAGCGGCGTCGACAAGCTGCAGTTCACCGGCTTCGCCCAGTCCGGCCTGCGCACGGCGGCGGCGACCGAGAACGGCGTCTCCGGCCTCCGGATCAGCTTCGACGGCGAGAGCGATACGGTCTTCCTCGCCCAGATCGGCAAGGTGGCGGCGAGCGACATGCTCTTCGCCTGAGCAACAGGCGACAAGCGGGACAGGGCGCCTCCCCGGCGGGGGGCGCCCTTTTCCAACTCCGCGCCGCCCGTGCTATGCGGCGCCCCCATGACCACCGCCCCCGCCCCCCCTGGCCTCGCCGCCGCCCGCCGCCTGGTGGTGAAGATCGGCTCCGCCCTGGTGGTGGACGAGCGGACGGCCGCCCCGCGCGAGGCCTGGCTCGCCTCCGTCGCCGCCGATATCGCGGCCCTCCGCGCGCGGGGGACGGAGGTGGTGGTGGTCTCCTCCGGCGCCATCGCCCTCGCGCGCCGCGCCCTCGGCCTCACCCGCAAGCGCCTGAAGCTCGAGGAGAAGCAGGCCGCCGCCGCGGTCGGGCAGATCCGCCTCGCCGGCGCCTGGCAGGCGGCGCTCGCCGGCCACGGCCTCGCCGCAGCGCAGCTCCTGCTCACCCTCGAGGACAGCGAGGACCGCAGGCGCTACCTCAATGCCCGCGCGACGCTCGGCACGCTGCTGGAGCTCGGCTGCATCCCCGTCATCAACGAGAACGACACGGTGGCCACCGCCGAGATCCGCTTCGGCGACAATGACCGCCTCGCCGCCCGCGTCGCCGAGATGATCGCGGCCGACGCGCTGGTGCTGCTCTCCGACGTCGACGGGCTCTACACCGCCGACCCGCGCCGAGACCCGGCGGCGGCGCACCTGCCGCTCGTCCCGCAGCTCACGGAGGAGATCATGGCGATGGGCGGCGAGCCGCCGCCCGGCTATTCCTCGGGCGGGATGCGCACCAAGCTGATCGCCGCCCGCATCGCGACGGGCGCCGGCACCGCCATGGCGATCGCCCTCGGTGCGCGCGACAACCCGCTGCAGGCGATGCTGGAGGGCGCGCGCTGCACCTGGTTCCTACCCACGCCCGAGGGGCGCACCGCCCGCAAGCGCTGGATCGCGGGGTCGCTGGCCCCGCTCGGCGCGCTGGTGGTGGACGAGGGCGCGGCCCGTGCGCTCGCCCGCGGCTCCTCCCTGCTGCCCGCCGGCGTGCGGCACGTCGAGGGCCAGTTCCACCGCGGCGACCCGGTGAGCGTGCGCGATGCCGGGGGCCGCGAGCTGGCCCGCGGCCTCTCCGCCTATGACGCGGAGGATGCCGGGCGCATCGCCGGCCGCCGCTCGGACGAGATCGAGGCCATCCTCGGCTGGCGCGGGCGCGACGAGCTGGTCCACCGCGACGACCTGGTCTTGCTGTAGCCGCCGGGCGGCGCTAGGCCTTCGGCCATGAACGCCCTCGCCGACGAAGCCGCCCGCCAGCTCGAAGCCGCCGCCCGCGCCGCCCGCGCCGCGGCCGCCGACCTCGCCCGCGCTCCGCGACCGGCGAAGGACCTGGCGCTGCGCGAGGCCGCCCGCGCCCTGCGGGAGGCGGCACCCGCCATCCTTGCCGCCAACGAGGCGGACCTCGCCGCCGCGCCCGATCTCTCCGCCGCCTTCCGCGACCGGCTGACGCTCACGCCCGCCCGCATCGAGGCCATGGCCAGCGGCCTCGAGGAGGTGGCGGAGCTGCCCGACCCGGTGGGCCGGGTGCTCGCCGAATGGACCCGGCCGAACGGCCTCGTGATGCGCCGCATCGCCCAGCCGATCGGCGTCATCGGCATGATCTTCGAGAGCCGGCCGAACGTCGCCGCCGATGCCGCCGCGCTCTGCCTGAAATCCGGCAATGCCGTCATCCTGCGCGGCGGGCGGGAGAGCCTCAGGAGCGTCGCCGCCATCCATGCCGCCATGGCCGCGGGGCTCCGCGCCGCCGGCCTGCCGGAGGCCGCCGTGCAGGTGGCGCAGACCGCCGATCGCGGCTTCGTCGGCGCCATGCTGCGCGCCGCCGGCCTCATCGACCTCATCATCCCGCGCGGCGGCAAGGGCCTCGTCACCCGGGTGATGGAGGAGGCGCGCGTCCCCGTCCTCGCCCATGCCGAGGGGCTCTGCCACACCTACATCCATGCGGCCGCCGACCCCGCCATGGCGCGCTCCATCCTGCTCAACGCCAAGCTGCGCCGCACCGGCGTCTGCGGCGCGACCGAGACCCTGCTGATCGACGCCGCCATCGCTCCCGGCCTGCTGCCCGTGCTGGTCGCCGACCTGCGCGAGCGGGGCTGCGACTTCCGCGCCGATGCCAGGGCACGCGCCATCTGCCCCGAACTGCCCGCGGCGACGGAGGCGGATTTCGCCACGGAATGGCTCGACAGCATCCTCTCCATCGCCGTGGTGGAGGGCGTCGCCCCGGCGCTGGCCCATATTCGCCGCTTCGGCTCCGAGCATACCGAGGCGATCGTGACCGATGACGCCGGGGCGGCAGCCGAATTCCTCGACGGCCTTGCCTCCGCGGTCGGGATCTGGAACGCCTCGACGCAATTCTGCGACGGCGGCGAGTTCGGCTTCGGCGCCGAGATCGGCATCGCCACCGGCCGGCTGCATGCCCGCGGCCCGGTCGGCCTGGAGCAGCTCTGCACCTACCGCTACCATGTGATCGGGAGCGGACAGGTCAGGCCCTGATCCCTCCCCAACCGGAGGGACCATCCATGCGCCGCCTGCTTCTCCTGACCGCCGCGCTGCTGCCGAGCCTTGCCCCCGTCTTCGCAGCAAGGGCGGCCTGCCCGCCCGACCCGGCGGTGGCGGCGACCGCCGGCGCGTTGCTGGCCGGCCGCCCGGCTGAGCCCTATCCCGACCTCTCCATGGCCGATGCGGAATGCGCCCGCGCCAAGCTGGTGCCGCTGCTCGCCGCCGAGCTCGGCCGGCCGATCGGCTACAAGGCGGGCGCGACGGGGGCGGCGACGCAGCGCAATTTCGGCCTCTCCGGCCCGGTCTACGGCGTGATGTTCGAGAGCACGGTGAGCCTCAGGGATGGCGCCACGCTGCAGCTCACGCCGCAGCTCGCCGGCCTCAGCGTGGAGGCGGACCTGCTCGTCCGGGTGAAGGATGACGGCATCAACACGGCCGGTGCCGACCATGCGACGATCCTCCGCCATCTGGATCAGGTCATCCCCTATATCGAGCTGCCCCGGGTCGGGCTCGGCGGTCCGGTGAACGGTCCGCTGCTGGTCTCGGTCAATGTCGCCGCCCGGCTCGGCGTCACCGGCACGCCGATCCCCGTCGAGGCGACCGCGGATTTCGCCGCGCGGCTCGGCTCGATGACCGTCGTGCTGTCCGACGACACCAAGGAGCTGGCCCGCGCCCCGGGCAGCGCCCTGCTCGGCCATCCGCTGAACGTCATCCCCTGGCTGGTCGGCGACCTCGCCCGTCAGGGGCTGCGGCTGAAGGCCGGCGACATCGTCTCGCTCGGCGGCTTCGCGCCCTCCGTGCCGGCGGCGGCGGGGCGCAGCTACACGCTGCGCTACGAGGGGATGCTGGCGCAACCGGTCTCGGTCGGCCTGCAGGTCAGGTGAGGCACGCGCACGGTGACCGGCGGCGTGCGCATATCGGTTTGCTCGGCGGCAGCTTCAACCCGGCCCATGCCGGTCACCGGCATGTGGCGGAGCGGGCGCTCCGGGCGCTCCGGCTCGACCAGGTCTGGCTGCTGGTCTCGCCCGGCAATCCGCTGAAACCGCGCCGGGGCATGGCGCCCTTCGCCGATCGCCTGGCCTCGGCACGGCGCATCGCCGATGGGCGGAGGATTGTCGCCACCGATCTCGAGGCGCGGCTCGGCACCCGCTACACGGTGGCGACGCTTGCCCTGCTGCGCCAGCGCTTCCCGCGCACGCGTTTCGTGCTGCTGATCGGCGCCGACAACCTCTCCCAGCTGCCGCGCTGGAAGGGGTGGCGGGCGCTGGCCCGCGACACGCCGCTCGCGGTGCTGCCGCGGCCGGGCGAGACGCGGCGGGCGCTGACGGGCCAGGCGGCGCGGGCGCTGGCGCGGCACCGCCGGCGCCCGCGCGCGTTGCTTGCCGGAGGCGGAACGGGCCGACATGCGGGC
>CADCTD010000138.1 GCA_902805545.1 uncultured Craurococcus sp.
CATCCCCCGCGCGGCGAGGAGCAGGTGACGGTTGAGGTCACGCTCGGCGAGCGCCCGGCCAGCGAGTAAACCCGACCGACGCTCCGGCTCATCTCGGGACAGTGAACGGCCCCGGCATCGAGATGCCGGGGCCGTTCGCTGCGCCAAGGGTCCTTGTCGAGGCATCTACCGGACGGGCTGGCCTGCCGTCGCGGAGAGATACGTATGGACGGCCTGGACGACGACCGAGCCCTCGCCGACGGCCGACGCCACCCGCTTCACTGACTGGCTGCGGACATCGCCGACCGCGAAGACGCCCGGGACACTGGTCTCGAACGGTGACCGGGCCAGCAGGCCGTCCGACGCGGGGTGGCCGGTCATGACGAACCCCCGGGCGTCCAGGTCGACCGTCCCGCGCAACCAGGCGGTGCAGGGGTCGGCCCCGATCATGACGAACATCGCCCCGGTCGGAATCTCCTCCCGCCCGCCGGAACGGGACTCGACCACGATCGACTCGAGGTGGCCGTTGCCCCGCAGCTCGCGCACCTCCGTCCCCGTCCGGATCTGGATGGCCGGTGTCGCCTCCAGCCGGTTCGTCAGGTAGCTGGACATGCTGCCCCCGAGTTCCGCGCCGCGGTAGAGCAGGTAGACGCAGTTGGCCGTGTTGGCGAGGAACATCGCCGCCTGCCCGGCCGAGTTGCCGCCACCGACCACGACCACCGGCTGCCCCTCGCAGAGGCGCGCCTCCAGGTCGGTCGCCGCGTAGTAGATCCCGGAGCCCTCGAAGTCCTCCTGGTTGGGCAGGTCGAGGCGCCGGTAGCGGGCGCCGGTCGCGATGACGACACTGCGCCCCCGGAGGGTCTTGCCGTCGTCGAGCGAGAGCACGAAGCCGTCGCCGTCACGCTCCAGCCGCTCGGCGCACCGCGGGACCGTGATCCGGGCGCCGAACTTGATCGCCTGGACCTGGGCCTTGAAGGCGAGCGCCCCGCCGGAGATCCCGTTGGGGAAGCCGAGATAGTTCTCGATCCGCGAGGATGTCCCGGCCTGGCCGCCGATCGCGACGTCATCGATCGCGATCGTCTCCAGCCCCTCCGACGCCCCGTAGACCGCCGCCGCCATGCCCGCCGCCGCCATGGCCCGCCGCCGGCGCCAGCGCCAGCAGCGGCAGCACGGTCAGGATGGGAATGACGGCGACATCCTGGAACAGCAGCACGGCGAAGGAGGTCTCGCCGCCGCCGGTCTTCAGCA
>CADCTD010000139.1 GCA_902805545.1 uncultured Craurococcus sp.
CGAGGAGCGGCTCGGCCATGGCTCAGACCCTCTTTGCCATGCGCGGGTCGAGCGCATCGCGCAGGCCATCGCCCAGCAGGTTGACCGCGAGAACGGTGATGGAGAGGAAGAGGGCGGGGAAGAAGACGATATAGGGCTTCACCTGCCAGAGCGCCCGGCCCTCGGCCATGATGTTGCCCCAGGACGGGATGATCGGCGGCGTCCCGGCGCCGATGAAGGAGAGGATCGCCTCCGTGATCATCGCCGCGCCGCAGACATAGGTGGCCTGCACGGTGATGGGCGCGAGGGTGTTCGGCAGGATGTGGCGGAGGATGATGCGCGGCGTCCGCGTCCCCGCCGCGACCGCGGCATCGACATAGGGCTGCTCGCGCAGCGAGAGCACCACGCCGCGCACCAGGCGCGAGACGCGCGGGATCTCGGCGATGGTGATGGCGATGATGACGTTCTGCACGCTGCCCCGGGTGAGGGCCATCAGGGCGATGGCGAGCAGGATGGAGGGGATCGACATCATCCCGTCCATGATCCGCATGATGATGCTGTCCGCCCAGCGCACATAGCCGGAGACGAGGCCGATCGTCAGCCCGATCACCGAGGCGAAGAAGGCGACCGAGAAGCCGACGATCAGCGAGATCCGCGCGCCATAGAGCACGCGGGAATAGACGTCCCGCCCCAGCATGTCGGTGCCGAACCAGTACATGGCCGAGGGCTCGCGCGTCCGCCGCGCCGGCGCCAGGGCGGTCGGGTCGACCGTCCAGAGCAGCGGGGCGAAGACGGCGACGCCGATCATCAGCAGCAGCAGGAAGCCGCCGATCGCCATGGTCGGGTTGCGCCGGACGAAGCCGATGAGGCCCTGCCTCGGCTTCACCGGCGGCAGGATATCGCCCATCGGCTGGGCGGCGGCGACGTCGCGCGGCGGGGCGGGGGAGAGGACGGCGGAGGACATCAGTAACGGATCCTCGGGTCGAAGAGGGTGTAGGCCAGGTCGATCACCAGGTTGACCAGCACGTAGACGAAGCTGAACAGCAGCACGACGCCCTGGATCACCGGATAGTCGCGCCGGAGGATCGCATCCACGGTGAGGCGGCCGAGGCCGGGGATGGCGAAGACGCTCTCCGTCACCACCGCGCCGCCGATCAGCAGCGCGATGCCGATGCCGATGACGGTGACGATCGGCACGGCGGCATTCTTCAGCGCGTGCAGGAACAGGATGTTGCGCTGCCCCGCCCCCTTGGCCCGCGCGGTGCGGATGTAGTCCTGCTGCAGCACCTCGAGCATGGTCGCCCGGGTGATGCGGGCGATCAGCGCGATGTAGACGCCGCCGAGCGCGATGGCCGGCAGGATCAGGTTCTCCAGCCAGGGGAAGAAGCCCTCGCGGAAGGCGGTGTAGCCCTGTACCGGCAGCCAGTCGAGCTCGAGGGCGAAGATATAGGCCAGGACATAGCCGACCACGAAGACCGGGACGGAGAAGCCGAGCACCGCGAAGCCCATCACCGCGCGGTCGATCCAGCTCCCCTGCTTCCAGGCGGCGACGACGCCCATCGGCACGGCAATGCTGACGGCGAGGCAGAGGGTGAGGATCATCAGCGAGACCGTGGGCTCGATCCGCTGCTGGATCATCGTCGTGACCGGCAGGTTGGTGAAGATCGAGACGCCCATGTCGCCGTTGAGGATGTTCCAGACCCATTCCCCGAACCGGATGAGGAAGGGCCGGTCGAGGCCGAGCGAGGCGCGGATGCGCTCGACATCCTGCGGCGTGGCCTGGTCGCCGGCGATGACGGCGGCGGGGTCGCCGGGCGCGATGTAGAGCAGGCTGAAGACGAAGAGCGCCACGATGGCCATCACCGGAATGGTGGCCAGGACGCGCCGGACGGCATAGGCGAACATGGCGCCTCCTTAGGCTTTGGGGAGCCCCACGCACCCGCAGAGCGGCTGCGCAAGGCTCCCGATCTTATCCGTCACAGTCAAGACTTGGAGACGCCCCAGAAGAAGGGCAGCGGCCCCTTCACGATGCCCGAGACGTTCGCCCGCCAGGCCTGGTAGCCGAGGAAGAAGCCGGTCGGTGCATAGACGACGTTGTCGAGCGCCGCCTTGTTCAGCCGGTTGATGACGGCCTTCTCGGCGGCGAGGTCGGGCGCGTCGAACCAGTTCGCCACCTCGGCCTCGACCGCCGGAATGTTGGGCCAGCCGAACCAGGCGCCGTCGCCGCTCGCGCGGATGGCATTGTAGACGGCCGGGTTGATGCAGTCCGCGCCGGCATGCCAGCTGTGGAACATGCTCCAGCCGCCCTGCCCCACCGGGTTCTTCACGGCGCGGCGCTGGCCCGTGGTGCCCCAGTCGGTCGCCACGAAGTCGACGTTGAAGCCGATGCGCTTCAGCAGGTCGGCGGTGACGTCGCCCTGCGCCTTGGTGATCGGCTGGTCCTGCGCGACGATGCAGGTGACGGGCGAGCCGTTGTAGCCGCTCTCGGCCAGCAGCCGCTTCGCCGCGTCGAGGTTGCGCGGGCCCTTCAGGATCTCGCCGCCCTCCTCGCTGTAGAGCGGCGTGCCGGGGGTGAAGTAGCCCGGCAGCGACTTCCAGAGGTTGTTGTCGTCGCCGACCAGGGCCCGCATGTAGTCTTCCTGGCTCATCGCCATCAGGACCGCGCGCCGCGCCTTCACGTCATTGAAGGGCGTCGTCGTGTGGTTCATGCGGAAGGTGCCGATATTGCCGAGCGGGTCGGCGATGTCGACGCGGATGTTGCGGCTGCGGCGGAGCTGCGGCACCAGGTCGGTGATCGGGTTCTCCCACCAGTCGACCTCGCCGTTCTGGAGCGCGGCGGCGGCCGTCGCCGGGTCGGGCATGATCAGCCACTCGATCCGGTCGACGCCCATGCGCTTGCCGCCGGCGAGCCAGGAACTCGGCTCGTCCCGTGGCACGTAGTCGGCGAACCTCTCGAAGACCGCCCGGGCGCCCGGGTTCCACTCGTCCCGCTTGAAGCGCATCGGCCCGCTGCCGACGAACTCGCTCACCTGCTGGAAGGGGTCGGTCTTCGCCAGCCGCTCCGGCATGATGAAGGCCATCGGCGTGCTGTTCTTGCCGAGCGCCATCAGCAGCTTCGGGTAGGGCTTCTTCAGCACCCAGCGGAAGGTCCGGTCATCGACGGCGACCAGCTCGTTCTGCAGCGCCTTGACCATCAGCCCCATCGGGTCGCGGGCCGACCAGCGGGTGAGGCTCGCCACCGCATCGCGGGCCAGGACCGGCGTGCCGTCGTGGAATTTGAGGCCGGGACGCAGGCGGAATTCCCAGGTCAGCCCATCGGCCGAGACCTGCTCCGCCTCGGCCATCTGCCGCTTCGGCGTCAGCGTGTCATCGAAGCCGTAGAGCGTGTCCCAGACCATGGCCGCGGCATTGCGGACCACGTATTGCGTGCCCCAGATCGGGTCGAAATTGGCGAGGTTCGCCTGCGGCACGAAGCGCAGCGTCCGCGCCGCCGCCCCCTGCGACAGGGCCGGGCCCGCCAGCCCGCTCGAGGCACCCACCAGGCCGGCAGCGGCCGTCCCCTTCAGGAAACTCCTGCGATCCATCCTTTGTCGTCCCCCAGCTCCCAGCCGAGCGGTCCGTTCCCGCCCGGATAACCATCAGCCTGCCTCAGCCTTGGGCATTGCGCCAGCGTACTTACGCCGCCAAGAGCGCTGTCACCGCTGCTTGCACGACCCGTGCCAGTCGGAGATCGCGCTCTAGCCGCGCCTGACGTTCCAGAAGAGCGGCGGCCCGCCGGTGACGATGTCGGTCAGGCTCCGGCGATAGGCCTGGGGCGGCCGCAGCAGGCCGAGCGGGATGAAGGGCGCCTCCTCCCAGACCAGGGCCTGCAGTTGCTCCGCGATCTTCCGCTCCGCCGGCAGGTCCGGCGCGTCGAACCAGGCCTCGCGCAGCGCCTCCCGCCGCGGGCTGGCGGACCAGCCGATCCAGCCCTGGGTGCCATTGCCGCGGATCGGCTGGTGGCTGCCCGGGACGGAGACGTCCAGCCCCTCCCAGGTGGTGCAGAAGACGTTCCAGCCGCCCTGGGCCGGCGCCTCCCGCTTTGCCCGGCGCTGCACCAGCGTGCCCCAGTCCATGCTCTGGAGGTCGACCTTCATCCCCGCCCGCCGCAGCGCATCCGCCGCCACCTCGGAGAGGGCGTTGATGGTCGGGAAGTCGGTCGGCGAGAGGATGACCACCGGCTCGCCCTTGTAGCCGGCCGCGGCCAGGGCCCGCTTCGCCGCCTCCGGGTCGCGCGGCCCGGCCACCGCCTCCATCCCCAGATCGGTGGCAAGCGGCGTCCCCGGGGTGAAGGCCCCCGCCGGCACCTGCCACAGCGCCCGGTCCTCGCCGAGCGCCGCCTGCATGAAGGAGACCTGGTCGATCGCCGGCAGCAGCGCCCGCCGGATCTCCGGCTTGTCGAAGGGCGGATGCAGGTGGTTGAAGCGGATCATGCCGAGCGCGCCCGCGGTGTTCACCACCTCGATGGCGATGTCGCGGTTGCCGCGCAGCACCGGCAGCAGGTCGGCGAGCGGCGTCTCCCACCAATCGACCTCGTTGTTCTGCAGGGCCGCCGCCGCCGTCGCCGGGTCCGGCATCACCTGCCACTCGACGCGGTCGAAATAGACGGTCTTGCCCCCGGCGAGGAAATCCGCCGGCTCGTCCCGCGGCACATAGCCGGGGAAGCGCTCATAGGCCGCGATGCTGCCCGGCACCCATTGCGCGGCGCGGAAGCGGAAGGGCCCGCTGCCGACATAATCGGTGATCTGGGTGAAGGGATCGGTCTGCGCCACCCGCTCCGGCATGATGGCGCAGATATTGGCCGAGGGCTTGCCCAGCGCCCAGGTCAGGCCGGGCCAGGGCTTCTTCAGCACGATCTCGAAGCGGTCATCGGCCTTGACCCGCATCTCCTCGAGCAGGGCGGCCAGGCGCTGGCCCAGCACGTCCCGCTTCGACCAGCGGGCGATGGAGGCGATGCAGTCGCGGGCCAGCACCGGCTGCCCGTCATGGAAGCGTAGGTCGGGCCGCAGCGTGACGGCATGGACCAGCCCATCGGCCGAAACCTCGTGCCCCGCCGCCATCTGCGGCTTCGGCTGGAAGTCCTTACCCAGGCCGAAGAGCGTGTCGTAGACCATCAGCCCGTGATTGCGGGCCAGCGTCGTCGTCGTCCAGACCGGGTCGATATTGGCGAGGTTGCCCTGCGGCACGAAGCGCAGCGTCCGCGCATTGCCCTGGGCCAGGGCCGGTGCGGCCAGGGGTGCGGCCATGGCGAGGCCGGTGCCCTTCAGCAGGGTACGACGATGCATGCGGCGTGTCTCCCGGTCCGGTCCGCTGTCCTTGCCTCAGCCCCCGGGCCGGCGCAACGGGGTCACGTCTTGGACATGTTCCAGAAGACCGTCGCCGGCGCCTTGAAGGCCCCGGTGACGTTCCGCCGCCAGGCCGAGGGCTGCCAGTAGAAGCCGAGCGGGATATAGGCCATCACCTCCATCGCCCGGCGGTTCAGCGCCTCGGCGACGCGGCGGCCCTCGGCCGGGTCGGCCGCCTCCACCCAGGCATTCCGCAGCCGCTCGATCTCCGGGTCGTCGGGCCAGCCGAACCAGGCCTGCGGCCCGTTGGCACGCAGGAAGAGGTGATAGACCGGCAGCGAGAGCGACTGCCCGGAAGAGGTGGTGTGGATGATGCTCCAGCCGCCCTTCTCCACCGGCTCCTTGCTGGTCCGCCGCTGCACCAGCGTGCCCCAGTCGGTCGAGACAAGCTCGAGATTCATCCCGAGCCGCCGCAGCAGGTCCGCCGTCACCATCGAGAGCGCGTTGATCTGCGGGTAGTCGCCGGGCGCGACCAGCACGACCTTCTCACCCTTGTACCCCGCCTCGGCGAGCGCCGCCCTGGCGCGATCGAGGCTGCGGGTCTTCAGCACCTCGCTGCCCGCCTCGTTGGCGAGCGGCGTGCCGCAGGTGAAGACACCCTCGCAGGTCTCCCACCCCCCCGCCTCGTTGCCGGCGACGGCGCGCAGATAGTCCCGCTGGTCGACTGCCATGGCGACGGCGCGGCGGATGGCAGGGTTGTCGAAGGGCGGCTGCAGGCAGTTGAAGCGGCAGACGCCGTAGAAGCCGTCGAGCAGCCGCTGCTCCACGACGACCTGCCGGTTCCGCTTCAGCAGCGGCAGCAGGTCGTGCAGCGGGTATTCCCAGTAATCCTGCTCGCCCGTGCTCATGGCGGAGGCCGCCGTCGCCGGGTCGCTGATGATGGTCCATTCCACCCGGTCGAGCCGCGGCACCCGCCCGCCGGCCAGCCCGTCCACCGGCTCCGGCCGCGGCTCATAGCCGTCGAACCTCGCCCAGACCGCGCGCTGCCCCGGGTTCCACTCGTCGGCCAGGAAGCGGAAGGGACCGCTCCCCACCGCCTCCCGCACCTGCTGGAAGGCATCCGTCGAGGCGATCCGCTCCGGCATGACGAAGCAGGGAAGCTGCGTCTGCCCCAGCGCCATGGTCAGCAGCGGCACCGGCTTCCTGAGGCGGAAGCGGAAGCGGCGGTCGTCCACCACCTCCACCGCGGCGACGCTCGGCTGCAGCACCTGCATGAAGGGGTCGCGCCGCGCCCAGCGATTGATGCTGGCGACGCAATCCTTCGCCAGCACACGCTCGCCGTCGTGGAACTTCAGCCCCGTCCGCAGGGTGAAGGTGACGGCCAGCCCATCCGGCTCCGTCACCCAGCCCTCGGCCATCTGCGGCCGGATCTCGCCCTTGGCATCCTGGGCGCAGATCTGGTCGTAGACGAGGAAGCCGTGGTTGCGGGTGACGACCGCCGTGGTCCAGACCGGGTCCAGGCTGGTGAGGTTGGCCTGCGGGATCACCCGCAGCACGCGCCCTGCCCCCTGAGAGAAGGCCGGGGCGGGCAGCGCCGCGAGCGCGGCGCCCTTGAGCAGGCTGCGGCGATCCATGGGCTAACTCCGCTTCAGGTTCCAGAACAGTGCAAAACCAGGCACGCGGCCGGAGAGGTTCCGCCGCAGCGAGGTCATCGAGAGATAGGCCCCGACCGGGATGTAGGGCAGCTCGTCCAGCGCGGTGAGCTGAATCTCCCGCGCGAGCCTCTGCTGCGCCTCGAGATTCGGGGCATCGAACCAGGCATCCCGCAGCTCCTCGAGCCGCGGGACGGTCGGCCAGCCGAACCAGGCGCCCGCGCCATGGCCGCGCAGCGGGAAGTTGCTGGAAGGATCGGCGAACTCGAAGGAGGAGAAGGCGGTGAGGAAGACGCTCCAGCCGCCCTTGTCCACCGGCTCGCGGTTGGCGCGGCGCTGCACCACGGTGCCCCAGTCCGTGAGCGCGAAGTCGAGGTTCACCTCCAGCCTGCGGAACATGTCCGCCGCCACCTGCGTCATCGCCGCCGGCGCCAGGATGTCGGTCGGGCCGATCAGGCGGATCGGCTGGTTGGTGTAGCCCGCCTCCTTCAGCAGCGCCTTCGAGCGGTCGATGCTGCGCGGCCCGAGCAGCGCCCCCATCCCCGCATCATTGGCGAGCGGCGTGCCGGGGGTGAAGACGCCCATGCTGGAAAACCCCGCCGGGTCCGGCCCGACGATCGCCGTCATGTAGTCCGTCTGGTCCACCGCCGGCAGCAGCGCCTGCCGCATCCGCTTGTCGTTGAAGGGCGGGTGCAGGTGGTTGAAGCGGAGGATGGCCGGGTTCGGCAGGGTGTCGATCGGCTCCACCACGATCTGCCGGTTGCGGCGGAAGAGCTGCTGGATCTCCGGCGGCGGCTGCTCGTACCAGTCGATCTCGCCGGCCTGCAGCGCCGCGGCCGCCGTCGCCGCATCGGTGATGATGTGCCACTCGATGCGGTCGAAATGCGCGAGTTTCGGCCCCGCCGTCAGGCTCACCGCGCCGGAGCCGACGGGCTGGTAGTTCGGGTTGCGCTCATAGGCGACGAAGCTGCCGGAATTGTACTCGCTGGGAAGGAAGCGGAAGGGCCCGCTGCCCACCGTCTCGCGGATCTGCTGGAAGGGGTCGGTCCGCGCGATCCGCTCCGGCATGATGAAGGCGGCCGGGTTGGAGGGGTTGGAGATCGACTCCAGCAGCCGCGGGAAGGGCCGCTTCAGCCGGAAGCGCAGGCGCTTGTCGTCCAGCGCCACCAGCTCGTCGACCAGCGGCTCCATCTTCTGGCCGTTGGAGTTGCGCTTCATCCAGCGCCGGAGGCTGGCGACGCAATCGCCCGCCCGCACCGGCTCGCCATCATGGAAGCGAAGCCCGTCGCGGAGCGTGAAGGTCCAGACCCGCCCCTGGTCCTCCATCGTATGCCCCGCCGCCATCTGCGGCTGCGGCTGGAACCGCGCATCCATGCCGTAGAGCACGTCGTAGACGAGCCAGGCATGGTTGCGGGTGACATTGGCCGTGGTCCAGATCGGGTCGAGGCTGGTGAGGTTGGCCTGGGGGACGAATTTCAGCACGCGCGCATTGGCGGGCTGGGCGAGAGCGGCGGCCGGCAGCGTCGCGGCGCCGGCGAGGAGGGTACGGCGATGCATCGCTCAGGCCCGCTTCACCGACCAGAATATGGGCGGCCCTTTCGACAGATCGGCGAGACTCCGCCGATAGGCGGTCGTGGTGAAGCTCTGGCCGAGCGGCAGGGTCGGCACCTCCTCGAAGGCGATCGCCTGCTGCTCCCGCGCGGCCTGCTGCTGCGCGGCGAGGTTCGGCGCGTCGAACCACTCCGTCCGCTTCGCCTCCAGCCGGTCCGAACTCGCCCAGCCGAACCAGCCCGTCGCGCCGTTGCCGCGGATGGTCTGGTTGACGCCAGGGTTCAGCGTGTCGAAACCCGCCCAATAGGTGAAGAAGATGCTCCAGCCGCCCCGCTCCGGTGGCTCCCGGCTGTTGCGCCGCTGCACGACCGTGCCCCAGTCCGAGGCGACATAATCGACATTCAGCCCGACCTGCTTGAAGAGGTCGGCCCCGACCAGGCACAGCGCGTTGATGATGGGGAAGTCCGTCGCGCCGAGCAGCACCACCGGCTCGCCCTTGTACCCGCTCGCCGCGACCTCCTGCTTCACCTTGGCAAGGTCGCGCGGGCTGGTCAGCGCCTCGATGCCGGCATCGCTGGCGAAGGGCGTGCCTTTGGGGAAGAAGCCCATTCTGTCGACCCAGGCCCCCCGCTCGCTGCCCCAGGCGGCGGTCATGAAGTCGGCCTGGTTGATGGCGCCGAGCAGGGCGCGGCGGAGCTTCGGGTTGTTGAAGGGCGGATGCTGGTGGTTGAACCGCCCGAAGCCGAGCAGCCCGGTCGGGTCCGGCACCTCGGTCGCGATGTTGCGGTCGCGGCGGAGCGGCGGCAGCAGGTCGTTCGGCGGATTTTCCCACCAATCCACCTCGCCCGATTGCAGCGCGGCGGAGGCCGTCGCGCTGTCCGGCGTCACCCGCCACTCGACGCGGTCGAAGAAGGCGCGCTTCGGCCCCGAGGTCCAGGCCGGCGTGCCCTCGCGCGGCACATAGCCATCGAAGCGCTCGTAGACGAAGCGGCTGCCCTGCACCCGCTCATCCGCCTTGAAGCGGAAGGGTCCGCTGCCGATGAACTCGGTCACGGCGCGGAAGGGGTCCGTATTCGCCAGCCGCTCCGGCATGATGAAGGGCACCGGCGAGCCGATCTTGCCGAGCGCGTCCGGCAGCAGGGGGAAGGGCTTCTTCAGCCGGAAGACGAGGGTGCGGTCGTCGGTCGCCACCAGCTCGTCGGTGCGGGCGGCGAGTTCCTGGCCCAGCGGGTCGCGCTGCTGCCAGCGCTTGATCGAGGCGACGCAATCCCGCGCCCGCACAGGCTCGCCGTCGTGGAAGCGGAGGCCGGGGCGGAGGGTCAGCGTCCAGCGCCGGCCGTCATCCTCGACGCGATGGCCCTCGACCATCTGCGGCTGCGGCTTCAGCTCCGCATCAAGCCCATAGAGCGTGTCCCAGACCATCAGCCCGTGGTTGCGGGTGACGTAGGCCGTGGTGGTGATGGGGTCGAGCGTGCCGATATCCGATTGCGGGATGAAGCGCAGGACCCGGCTGTTGGCCGGCTGCGCGACCGCGAAACGGGCGAGGGGCGCCGCCGCGGCGGCACCCAGCACAGTGCGTCGGAACATCGTGGTCTCCCCGGAAGCCGGTCGGGCCGGCCATTCCGGGAAGTGAAGCGCGGATCGCCCACGCTCCGCAAGCGGGACGAATCAGCCCTTTTGCAGGTTCCAGAACAGCGGCATGCCGCCCAGCACCCCGGTCACCCCGCGGCGATAGGACCAGGGCTGGAAATACTGGCCGAGCGGCAGGTAGGGCGCCTGGCGGAATCCCTCCTGCTGGATCTCGGCGGCCAGCTTCTGCTGCGCGCCGAGGTCCGGGGCATCGAGCCAGGCGCCGCGCAGCTCCTCCATCTTCGGCATGGTGGGCCAGCCGAACCAGGCACTCGTCCCGTTGCCGCGCAGCCCGAGATGCGTCGCCGGCGAGAAGAAGTCGAGCCCGGTGAAGAAGGTGAAGAAGACGCTCCAGCCGCCCTTGTCGGCCGGCTCGCGGCTGGCCCGGCGCTGCACCACGCTGCCCCAGTCGGTCGAGACGTAGTCGACGTTCATCCCCGACTTCACCAGCATGTCGCGCCCGACCTGGGCGAGCGCGTTGAGCGAGGGGAAGTCGGAGGCGGCGATCACCACGATCTTCTCGCCCTTGTAGCCGGCGGCGGCGAGGTCGCGCTTCACCTTGTCGTAGTCGCGCGGCGCCGTCAGCACGTCGAGGCCGACGGTGCTCGCCATCGGCGTCCCCGGCGGGAAGAAGCCGACGCCGTCGCGCCAATTGGAGGGGTCGGTGCCGATGACGGCGCTCATGTAGTCGGACTGCTCGACGCCGCCGAGCAGGGCGCGGCGGATATCGGGATTGTTGAAGGGCGGGTGCAGGGAGTTGAAGCGCAGCAGCGCCATCAGCCCGGTCGGGTCGTAATTCTCGACGACCAGGTTGCGGTTGCGCCGGAGCAGCGGCAGCAGGTCGGCGGTCGGCTGCTCCCACCAATCGACCTCGTTGTTGCCGAGCGCCGCCGCGGCGGTCGAGGCATCGGGCACGACGCGCCACTCGACGCGGTCGAAATTCACCCGCTTCGGCCCGGAGGTCCAGGCCGGGGTGCCGGCCTCGCGCGGGACGTAGCTCGGGTTGCGCTCATAGACGAGCAGGCTGCCCGGCACCCGCTCGTCCGCCTTGAAGCGGAACGGACCGGAGCCGATGTTCTCGCGGATCGGGTTGTTCGCATCCTGCGCGGCGATGCGCTCCGGCATGATGAAGGGCACCGGCGTCGAGGGCTTGGCCAGCGCGTCGAAGAGCAGGGTGAAGGGCCTCTTCAGCCGGAAGGTGAAGCTGCGGTCGTCATCGGCGACGAGCTCGTCGGTCGCCGCCATCAGCGCCTGGCCGAGCGCGTCCCGCTGGGCCCAGCGCTTGATCGAGGCGACGCAATCGCGGGCCCGCACCGGCTCGCCGTCATGGAAGGCGAGGCCCTGGCGCAGCGTGATGGTCACGCGCCGCCCGCCATCCTCCACCTTGTGCCCCTCGGCCATCTGCGGCTGCGGCTTGAACTCGGCATCGACGCCATAAAGCGTATCGTAGATGAGGAAGGCGTGGTGCCGGGTCACATAGGCGGTGGTCACGACGGGGTCGACCACCGCGACGTCGGATTGCGGGATGAAGCGCAGCACCCGGCTGCCCGCCGGCTGGGCCAGGGCGGGCGCCGGGAAGCGGAGAGCGGCACCGGCCACGGAAGCACCGGCCAGCGCAGCGCCGGCCAGCAGGTTTCGACGATGCATGAGCTCATTTCTCCCCGACAGCGAAACGGACCGGACAGTAGCGATTTTCCCGCCTCCGTGAAGCGTCAGAATGAAGCACCCTGCTCGATCATCGGCATCCGCAGCGTGAAGCGCGTCTCCGCCGGGGTGGAGGCGGCCTCGATGAGCCCGTCATGCGCCTCGGCGATCTGCTGGGCGATGTAGAGGCCGAGCCCCAGTCCCTCCCGGCTCGGCCCATGCGTGCCGCGGGCGAAGGGCTGGAACAGGCCGGGCAGCACCCCGGGCGGGATCGGCGCGCCGCCATTGGTGACGGAGAGCTCGAACCACCCGCCCCCGGTCCAGGCGGAGACCCGCACCGGCCGGTCCGCCGCGCCATGGACCAGCGCATTGCCGAGCAGGTTGGAGACCAGCTGCGCCATCCGCCGCCGGTCGCAGGGCACTGGCGCATCGAGGCGGAGGGCGGTCTCGATCGCGCGGTCCGGCCGGCTGATCTGCAACTCCAGGATGATTTGCTCCAGAAGATTTTCCATCACTACCGGTTCGCGCTCGAGCAGCAGGCCGCCGCCGAGGCGGAAACGGGCGAAATCCATCAGGTTATCGATGAGCCCGCCCATCCGCCCGGCGCTCGCCTGCGCCATGTCGACGAGCTGCAGCGCCTGGTCGTTCAAGGGCGTCTTGCGCAGCAGCCGCATTCCACCATCGATTGCGGCCAGCGGGTTGCGAAGGTCATGCCCCAGCACCGCGATGAACTGCTCGCGCAGCGCCGCCACCCGCTGCGTGTCGAGCAGCGTCGCCTCGCTCGCCGCCATCCGCTCCAGCGCGCCGAGATGCTGGCCGATGAGGTCGGCGAACATCTCGAACAGGCTGATGATCTCGGGCGTCCTCAGCCGCCGCGGCTCCGGGTCGACGGCGCAGAGCGTGCCGAAGAAACTGCCGTCCACCCGCCGGATGGGCACGGAGATGTAACTGCGGAAGCCGTAGGTCGCCGGCGTGTGATGCCCGCGATAGACCTCGTCGCAGGCGATGTCATCGATCACGATCGGCGTGGTCGCCATGCGTACCTCGTGGCACAGCGTCGATTCGACCGGCAGTTCGCCGCCCGGGGCGAGGCCGAAGGCGATGGCGTCGCGGATGGCGCAGGCGATCCAGCGGTCCTCGGTGACGCGCGCGACGGCGGCGAAGCGCATCCCGCTGAGCCGGCAGACGGTTTCGAGAATCGTGGGAATGATCGGGATGCGGCCGATGGCGGCGACATCCGCGGCGAAATCCTCGGTCATCGGTCCTGCGGTTTCCGGCATCGGCTCATGCTAAACGATCCCCCGGCGAGCCGGGACATCGCCCCGACGCTCGCCCTTGCGCCTGCGCCGTGGAACGTGACAGCGGAAGCGGCGGTTTCGCGCCCTGGGCGAGCGGTTGTCACTGCGCCGTGGTTTGTCCGGCGGGGCCAGGACGCGTAAGCCTTGCCGCAGACAGGAAGCCCTGGATGACGTCTGCACTCACCGATCCCGACCTCTCCCACCCGCCGCTCCCCTCCCGCAGGGGCGGCCGCGTGCTGGGCGAGTTCCTGCGCTTCGGCGTGGTCGGCGTGGCGGGCTTCCTCGTCGATGCCGGCGTGCTGACGGCGGGCATCGCGCTTGGCACCGGCCCCTGGATCGGGCGCGTGCTGTCCTATCTCGCGGCGGCGACCACAACCTTTGCGTTGAACAGGGCCTGGACGTTTCGCGCGACGCGATCGGCAGACGGGCTCGGGCGGCAGTGGATGCTCTTCCTGCTCGTCAACCTTCTCGGCTTCGTCTGCAACTATGGCACCTATGCCGCGCTGGTCGCCGGGGTTCCACTGGTCGCGGCGCAACCGGTGATCGGCGTTGCGGCCGGCTCCTTGGCTGGGATGGCCGCCAATTTCCTCATGTCCCGGCGCTTCGTCTTCGGCGCCGCCGGGGCCGACCCCCGTCCCTCCAGAGCGTGAAGGCCAGCGGGAGCCATGCCCATCGCAATCAAGAGCCTCAACCCTAGCCCTGGGCGGTCAGCATGCAGGACGTGATGCCCCCTGAGCACCGGGCCGGCGAACGCCGGCTGCTGACCGCGGTGGCCGAGGCCGGCTGGGTCGGCCTCGGCGGCGCGCGCCGCGACCGCTGGGCGATCGGCTCGCCGCTGCCGCCGGCGCTGCTGGCGCTGGCCGTGGTGATGCTGGACGGCATCTGCCTCGCCGCCAGCGGCCTCGCCGTGCAGGCGCTGCCGCTCGGGTCGACCGAGGGACCGGCGCTGCGGCTGATCGGCTTCGTCGCCCTGCTGGTGCCCTGCCTGATCGCCGCTGCCGGCGGCTACAGCCATGCCGCGCTCTTCGGCGGCAAGCGGGCCGGGCTCGGCGCGCTGGCCGGGCTGGTGCTCGGCATCGGCGGCATGGGGCTGGCGGCGCAGGCGCTCGGCGCCCGCGGCAATTTCCCGCCCGGCCTCGCGCTGCTCTGGCTCGGCATCGCCATGCCGCCCTTGCTCGCCGGGCGGATGGCGGCCGCCGTCGCCCTCCGCGCCGCGGCCGAGCGCACGCGGCAGCGCGCCGTGGTGGTGGGCGACGGGCCGCAGGCCGCGCGCCTGGTCGCCGCCCTCGGCGGCCGGCCGGATCGCAGCCTGGAGCTGGTCGGGCTGGTCGATGACCGCCGCGCCCATCAGGCCGGCGGGCTCCGCAACGGCCTGCCCTATCTCGGCTCGCTCGAGGCGCTGGACGCCATGATCCGCCGCGGCGAGGTCGACCAGGTGATCCTCGCCCTCCCCTGGGCGGCGGAGGCGCGGCTGCAGGGCCTGCTCAAGCATTTCGCCGATTACCCGGTCGATGTCCGCCTCGCGCCGGACCTCATGGCCTATCGCAGCCTCGGCACCGCGCCGGAGGGCGAGCGGCTGCGCCTGCTCCGCCTCGCCGACCGGCCGATCAGCGGCTGGGGCGCCGTGGTCAAGCTGGTGGAGGACTACATCCTCGCCGTGCTGGCGCTTGCCGTCGCCGCGGTGCCGATGGCGCTGATCGCGCTGGCGGTGCGGCTCGACAGCCCGGGCCCGGTGCTGTTCCGCCAGCGCCGCACCGGCTTCAACAACCAGCCCTTCTACGTGCTGAAGTTCCGCACGATGTATCATGAGGCGGCCGACTACACCGTCGCCCGCCAGGTCTCGCTCGGCGACAAGCGGGTGACGCGGGTCGGCGCGATCCTCCGCCGCACCTCGCTCGACGAGCTGCCGCAGCTTTTCAACATCCTCCGCGGCGAGATGTCCTTCATCGGCCCGCGGCCGCATGCCCCGGGCACCCGCGCCGGCGGCCGGCCCTTCGAGGAGGTCGCCGCCCGCTATGCCGCGCGGCACCGGGTGAAGCCCGGGCTCACCGGCCTCGCCCAGGTGCGCGGCTGGCGCGGCCCGACCGAGACGGAGGAGAAGCTGCTCCGCCGCGTCGAGAGCGACCTCGAATACATCGATACCTGGTCGCCCTGGCTCGACTTCACCATCCTGGTGCGCACCCTGCTCGCCGTCGCCCGGATGCGGAACGCCTTCTGACCGGCGGAGTCATTCCGCCGCCACATTCCTTGTGTAGAATGACCTTCCTGGCCAGCAGCCGAGGAAGGAAGCCCTCACCATGCCGGAGAGCACCTTGCCCGACACCCATCTTTCGCCCGGAGCGAAGCTGCTGCCGGGCTACCGCCACGCCCCGCGCGTCGCGGTGCTCATCCCCTGCTACAACGAGGAGGTGGCGATCCCGCGGGTGGTCGCCGCCTTCCGCGGCGCCCTGCCGGACGCCACCATCTACGTCTACGACAACAACTCGAAGGACGGCACCGTCGCCGCGGCGCGGGCCGCCGGCGCCGTGGTGCGCAACGAGTCCCTCCAGGGCAAGGGCCATGTCGTGCGGCGGATGTTCGCCGATATCGAGGCCGACGCCTATGTGCTGGTCGATGGCGACGACACCTACGACGCCGCCGCCGCGCCTGAGATGCTGCGCCTCCTCCTCGCCGACCGCCTTGACATGGTGACCGGCGTGCGTCGCACGCCCGAGGCGGTCGCCGCCGCCGCCTACCGCCCCGGCCACCAGCTCGGCAATGCGGTGCTGACGGGGATGGTGCGCTGGGTCTTCGGCGACCGCATCTCTGACATGCTCTCCGGCTACCGGGTCTTCTCCCGCCGCTTCGTCAAGAGCTTCCCCGCGCTCGCCGCGGGCTTCGAGACGGAGACGGAATTCACAGTCCACGCCCTCGAGCTGAAGCTCCCCGTCGGCGAGGTGCCGAGCAACTACAAAGAGCGCCCGGCCGGCTCCACCAGCAAGCTGAAAACCTATAGCGACGGCTTCCGCATCCTGCGGACCATTATCACCCTGGTGCAGCGGGAGCGGCCGCTGATGTTCTTTTCGGTGGCCGGTGGCGTGCTCCTCTTCCTCGCCCTGGTGCTGGCCGTGCCGCTGCTGCAGACCTTCCTCGCCACCGGCCTCGTCCCCCGCCTGCCGACGGCGGTGCTGGCGACCGGCCTCGTCCTGCTCTCCTTCCTCAGCTTCGTTTGCGGCCTCATCCTCGACACGGTGACGCGCGGCCGGCAGGAGGCGAAGCGCATCGCCTATCTTTCGCTGCCCGCGCCGGAGTTCGAGGAGCGGCCATGACGATCGGCCCCTACCCCTCCCCCGAGCACATCGCCGGCGCAAGCGGACCGGCGGGCGGGGTGGATGCCGACGTCATCATCCTGGCGATGGACCGGGCCGAGGAGACGGTCGCCGCCATCGCCTCCGCCCGCGCCCAGGCCGGGCTCTCGAAGCATGTCTGGATCGCCGACCAGGGCAGCAAGCCGGAGAACCTCGCCCGCCTCGCCGCTGCCGTCGAGGGCGCGCCGGATGCGACCCTGGTGCGGCTCGACCGCAACTGGGGCGTCGCCGGCGGGCGCAACCGGGCGACGGCGCTGGGCCGCGGCCGGATGGTCTTCGCCCTCTACAACGACGCCGAGTTCCAGGACGCCGATACCCTGGCCCGCGCGCTCCGTGCCCTGGATGCGGAGCCGGACATCGCCGCCATCGCCTGCCGCATCCTCGTCTTCGACACCGGGGCGGAGGACCTCTCCTCCTGGGGCTACCCGCCCGGCCTGCTGCCGCGCGCGACGGAGAGCTTCGACGTCGCCACCTTCGTCGGCGCCGGCCATGCCATCCGCCGCCAGGATTTCGAGCGGACCGGCGGCTATGACGATGCGCTCTTCTTCTGCTGGGAGGAGTTCGACTTCGCGCTGCGCGCCATCAATGCCGGCCAGCGCATCCGCTACCGCGGCGACATCGCCGTGCGCCACAAGGTGAGCGGCGAGCACCGCTTCGCCTGGTCCGGCACGCGCTGGTTCCACTTCGTCCGCAACCGGCTCTATATCGGCCTCAAATACGGGCTCGCCCCGGCCTCGCTGCTGCCGCGCTACCTGGCCTACCAGGTGAAGGGTGCGCGCAACGGCGTCCTCGCGCAGGGGCTCAAGGCGGGGCCGGCGGCCCTCGGCCTCTGGCGCCGCTTCCGCCCGGCGCCGGGGACGGAGGCGCTCTACCGCCTGACGCCCGCCGCCCGCGACTACCTCGCCCGCAACGACGCCGCCCATCGCGGCGGGCTCGGGCGGCGGGTGCGGGCGGAGGTGCTGGCCGCGCTCCCCAGTGCCAGGCCCGGTTGAGGCCGGCTGCCGCCGACCCCACCTTCGCCGGATGCCCGAGGACAAGACCGACGAATTGCGCGGCGAGATCATCGCCCTGGAGACTGCGCTCGCCGCAGCCTTCGGCGAGATCGCCGTCCTGCGCGCGACCATACAAGGCGGCGGCGCCGAGGCCGCCCTCGCCGCCATGGACGAGATGGCGAAGCAGCTCGAAGCCTCCGTCCTCCGTGGCGTGGTCGGCGCCGAGGAGGCCGGGCGCCCGCAGGCCGCTGCCGGCTTCGAGCGCCGGATGGAGCTCATCGTCCATGCACTCCGCAACGCCATCGCCTTCCGGGCCGGGTAGGCGGGCATGGCACGGTTGCTCTGGAGCCTCGGCACGCTGCTGGTGCTGATCGGCGTGCTGGCGCATCTCTTCGGCTGGGACGCGCTTCTCTGGATCCCGGAGGCCGTACTGGATGCGCTGCGGGCGGATCCCCGCACCTATGGGGTGATCCTGGCGGGGGCGGTGCTGATGCTGGTGGCGCGGATCATCAGCCGGCGGGGTTGACCGCCCTCAGCGGGAGCGCTTCGCCTCCTGCCGCAGCAGGGCGATGATGGCGGGGCTGTCGACCAGGTAGCGCCGGGCCAGGCGCTTCGGGTCCTGCACCAGCCGCCAGGCCCATTCCATCCCTGCCCGCTGCACCGTGACCGGCGCCCGGCGCTCCTCGCCCGTGAGGAAGAGCAGGCTCGCCCCGATGCAGAGGCCGACCCCCCGCCCCCTGCCGCGCGCCGTCACGGCCTGCGCCACGCGCTCCTGCCGCGGGGATCCGACGGCGAGGAAGGTGATGCGTGCCGGATTCTCCTCGATGAAGCGCACCGCCGCCTCGAACTGCGCCGGGTCCCGGTCGAAGCCCATCGGCGGGTTGTGATGCGCGATCCGCCGGAGGCCGGTGCGGGCCGCCAGCCGCTCGAGCGCCGCCGGCGCCATGCCAAGCACCGTGACCCTCTCGTCCGGCGGCATCGCCTGGATCAGCGCGGCGGTGAGATCGCTGCCCGGCACGACCGCCGGGGCCGCGAGCCCCATCACCCCGGCGAGGCGCGCCACCACCCGGCTGTCCAGCAGCCGCAGCATCGCCCCGTCATAGAGTGGCCGCAGCGCCGGGTCGCGCGCCAGCCGCACCAGATGGTCGGCATTCGGCGTCACGACATAGCCGAAGGGGGCCTCCGCCGGCCGCTCCGCCAGCAGGGCAAGCACGCCCGGCAGGGGAAGGTCAGCGAAGTCGAGCCCGAGCAGCCGCCGAACCGGGACCTCAGATGGCAAGGCGGAGCCGGATCTGGAGCAGGTTGCGGTCGAACTCCCGGAAGCCGCCCGTCGCCTCAAGCCGCCGCCGATAGGCATAGCTGGCAACCACGGAGGCATTCCGGTTCAGCAGGTACCGCCCCGTCAGTGCCAGCACGCCATCGCTGACGGTCTGGTTCGGGCTTTCGTATTCGCGGCGGTCGTAGAACAGGTCGGCTTGCAGCAGTACGTTCCGCAGGTACTCATGGTCGACGGTCATGCCGACCTGCGTCCGCTGGTAGCTGACCGCATCCTGCCGGATGGATTCCTCGATCGTCCGCGTCAGGCGGAAGCGGGCGGTGGTGAGCTGGGTCGGCGCATAGGTGACGGCCGCCTCGACCGCCGGGCCCTGCAGGGTCTTGATCCCTGGCCCGCTATACTCGCGCTGCCGCCAGCCGAGGGCGACGCGCGCCTGCCAGACCCCGTCGAAGTCATAGTCGAAGCCGCTGAGGATTTCCCAGGTGAAGCTGTCGCGCGGGCTGGCGATGGCTTCGGTATACTTGATGTCCTGCACCCGGACGACCGTGGTGATGTTGCGGCCCGGCGCGAGCGAGTAGCTGCCGCCGACGGCGCCGATCGCCGTGTTGAAGCTGTTCTGCGACACCGGGGTGAGGGTGTTGCGGATGACGGTGTCTTCGAACTGGAAGGTCCGGTAGACGCCCTGCGCGATGAGCCCGAGGCGATTGAGCCGCGTGTTGGCGACGACCGAGACCTCGTCGGAATCATAGGCGACAGGCTGGACGACGCCGGTGGCCTGCACGTCGAAATTGAAGACGTCGAGATGGGCGCGGTAGTGGCGGTACTGGCCCTGGAGGCTGGTGTCCGCCGAGAAGTCGTAGCGCCCGAAGCCGCCGACATCCCAGTCGTTCCAGTCGAGGCGGCGCTGGCTGAAATACTGCCGGTTCGCCGAATTGGCGGAAACGCCGACCGCATGGGTCGTCCAGTCGCTGCGGAGGCTGAGATTGCCCCGCTCCTCCATGAAGCCGTCCGATTCGACATTCTGATTGCGGCCGAAGACGTTGCTGTCCCAGCCTGGCCCGGCCTCGACCGCGCCGTTCAGGCGGAAGCCGCCGAGGCGGACGCCGAGCGGATCGTAATCCGGCCGCTGCCGGTTCACCACGGTTATGCCCCGCTGGACCTCGGGCGAGTCACCGAGCTGGGCATGGGCCTCACCCAGCGGCAGGGCAGCCGCAATCAGGCCTAGTACCCCCCAGCTTCGAAAGCTTTTCACCACTATTACCCCGTCATTATGAGCCCCCGGCCTCCGTAGCACGGGTCGCCGCCAGAGTGTGCATGCAACGATCACATCCTGTCATGCCAAAGCGGCCGATACGCCACTTGCCGGCGAGGTGTGGCATGCCCGCCGCGGATGTCCGGATACCCTGATCGATACGGAACGAAACTTCCGCTGCCGGTTACCGTGCGGAAACTTCTCGGGTTTAGGGTTGCATTTCACGGAAAGGGGAGTGCGTATTCAGCCAGCGCCAACCCAGGCGCCCCCGTCCCACCGCCCCCCGGCCCGGGACAACAGCGTGCAAGCCTTGCGGGACTTTAGCACCGATTCGCTCGTTTGGGCGTATCATGGCATCCCCATGGCCGGCCCAGGATGGAGCCCAGTATGGCCAATGTCGAAACCCTCAGGCCGAACCCAGCCCCGGCCCCCCTTCAGGCCGTGACGCCCCCCATGGACCCAGCCACCTTCCGCACGGAAGACCGCCTGACCGGCCTCGTCGCCTTCGCCCTCGCCGCCGAGCGCGGGGAGGAAGCCAGCCCCGAGACCATCGCCCGCTGCCAGCGGGAGGCCGAGGCCGCGCTCTGCGACCACGCGCTGCGCTATCTGCACAACAACATCGAGCGCCTCCGCCAGGAGGCCGTGGCCGAGCAGATCGGCCGCCTCCGCCACCCGCCCGGCTTCCTGCGCCTGGTCGCCGCCAACCTGGTGGCGCTCGCCATCATCGGCGCCGCCGGCGCATGGCTCGCGCTGAACCCCGCAACCCTGGCCGGCCTCGCCGGCCTCCTGGCAGGCTGACGCATGTCCCACTCCCGCACCCTCTACCCCGGGGCCGAGGCGACGGCGGATACCCCGCTGCGCCGGGCGCTCCAGGCCTGCCGGTCCCAGTTCATCCTCGTCGGCGTCTTCAGCGGGGTCGTGAACCTGCTGCAGCTCACAACCTCCATCTACATGATGCAGGTCTTCGACCGCGTCCTGTCGAGCCGGGCGCTGGACACCCTGCTCTACCTCTCGCTGATCGCCATCCTGGCGACCGCGGTGCTGGCCATCCTCGAGGGCGTGCGCAGCAAGGTGATGCAGCGCATCGGCAGCTGGGTGGAGCACCGGGTGGCGCCGGAGGGCTTCGTCCGGGCGCTCGAGAGCACGCTGCGCGGCCGGCCATACCGGATGGAGGCGCTGCGCGACCTCGCGGTCTGCCGGGGCTATCTCGGCTCGCCCGGGGCGCTGTCGCTCTACGACGTGCCCTGGGTGCCGATCTATATCGGCGTCATCTTCCTCCTCCACCCGGTGATGGGCTTCATCGCCCTCGGCGGCGCGGTGGTGCTGTTCGGCCTGACGCTGGCAAGCGAGGTCGCCACCTCCGCCCTGCTGAAGGAGGCGAACACCGCCGGCATGGCCTCGCAGCGCCGGGCGGATGCCATTTCGCGCAATGCCGAGGTGATCGACAGCATGGGCATGCTGCCCTCGGTCATCGGCCGCTGGCGCGAATCGGTCGCGGCGATGACGGTGCCGCAGCAGCGCGCCGCCGACCGCGCCTCCTTGCTCGTCTCCATGACCAAGTTCTGCCGCCTCACCGTGCAGATCGGCATCCTCGGCGCCGGCGCCTATCTGGTGCTCCAGCAGGAGCTGACCTCGGGCGCCTCCATCGCCGGCTCGATCATCATGGGCCGGGCGCTGGCGCCGGTGGAGCAGATGATCGGCGGGTGGAAGCAGCTCGTCTCCGCCCGGCAGAGCTTCCGCCGGCTGCAGAGCTTCCTCGCCATGCCGCGGCTGCGCCCGCCCGGGCTGCCGCTGCCGGAGCCGGTCGGCAAGGTCTCGGTCGAGCGCGTCTCCTACGCCTTCCCGGGCCAGGGCGTCGCCATGATCAAGGGGGTGAATTTCAGCCTCGCGCCGGGCGAGAGCCTGGCCGTCATCGGCCCTTCGGCTGCCGGCAAGACGACGCTGATCCGCCTCCTGATCGGCACGCTGCCGCCCTCCGCCGGCACCGTCCGGCTCGACGGCGCCGATGTCTACCAGTGGATGCGGGAGGATTTCGGCCGCCATGTCGGCTACCTGCCGCAGGGCGTCGAGCTGTTCGACGGCACCGTCTTCCGCAACATCGCCCGCATGGCCGAGGCCGAGCCGGAGGCCGTCTACGAGGCCGCCAAGCTCGCCGGCTGCCATGACATGATCCTCCGCCTGCCGAACGGCTACGAGACCGAGATCGGCGACAGCGGCCAGTACCTCTCGGGCGGCCAGCGGCAGCTGATCGGCCTGGCGCGGGCCATGTTCGGCCGGCCGAAGCTGGTCGTGCTCGACGAGCCGAACAGCAACCTCGACGGCGACAGCGAGGCGGCGCTCACCCAGGCGCTGGAGCGGCTGAAGGCGCAGGACACCACCGTCATCCTCGTCTCCCACCGCCCGACCCTGGTGCAGGGCGTCGACAAGGTGCTGCTGCTGAAGGACGGCGCGATGGAGATGTTCGGCCCGCGCGCCGAGGTGCTGAAGCGGCTGATGACCCCGCCGCGCCCGGCCGAGATCCAGAACGCCCCCGTTGCCCGCCTCGAAGGGAACGCCGCCCGATGAGCGTCACCACCCAGGACAGCAAGCTCCCGGCGCTGACCGGCGCACGGGCGCTGGCGCCGATCCGCACCGATCTCGGCGGCCCGCTGCCGCCCTTCCCCTTCGACCCGCTGCTCGACGCCCCGGCGCCGCGCACCCGCGGGACGATGATCTTCGGCATGGTCGTCTTCCTGCTCTTCGTCGTGGGCGGCGCGGCCTGGGCGGTCATGGCCCCGCTGGCCGAGGCCTCCATCGCCGCCGGCGTCGTCAAGGTCGAGGGCACGCGGCGGACCATCCAGCATCTCGAGGGCGGCATCGTCCGCGAGATCCTGGTGCGCGACGGCGCCAAGGTGGAGAAGGGCCAGGTGCTCGTCCGCCTCGACGACATCCAGGCCGATGCCACGCTCGAGACGCAGCGCGCCCAGCGCTGGGCGCTGATGGCGCAGGATGCAAGGCTCCGCGCCGAGATCGCGCGCGCCCGGGAGGTCAGCTTCCCGCCCGAGCTGCTGAACGCCAGCAATGCCCGCGCGCTCGACAGCGTCACCGGCCAGCGCGCCCTGTTCGAGGCGCGGATGGCGAGCCTCAACAGCCAGGTGCAGGTCTTCCAGGCCCGCATCGACCAGCAGCAGGCGGTGATCGCCGGCGCCCGCGGCCAGCTCGCCTCCACCCGCCGTCAGCTCGCGCTGATCAAGCAGGAGGAGGAGATGACGCGCACCCTGGTCACCCAGGGCCTGCAGCGGCTGCCGCAGCTCCTCGCGCTCCAGCGCAGCTTCGCCGGGCTGGAGGGCAGCATCCAGGACCTGACCGGCCAGATCGACCGCGCCACCGCCGCTATCGCCGAATCGCAGCAACAGATCATCCAGGCCGTCGACCAGCGGATGCAGGACAACGGGCAGGAGCTGCGGGAGGTCCGCGGCAAGCTGGCCGAGGCGGAGGAGAAGCTCCGCGCCGCATCCGACGTCATGACGCGGCGGGACATCACAGCCCCCGAGGACGGCACGGTCGTCAACCTGCGCCTCTTCACCCTCGGCGCGGTCGTGAAGCCGGGCGACTCGGTGATGGACCTGGTGCCCCAGCATGACCGCCTGATCGCGGAGGTGAATGTCCAGCCGAACGACATCGACGTGGTCTATCCGGGCCTGCAGGCCGAGGTGCGGCTGCCCGCCTTCAAGCAGCGGCTGGTGCCCTATCTGCACGGAGAGGTGACCTGGGTCGCCGCGGACGTGACAACCAACGAGCAGACGCGCCAGCAATACTACCCGGCACGCATTCTGATCGACCCGAAGCAGCTCGCCGAGTTGCCGAACGTCTTCCTCACCCCCGGGATGCCGGTGGAAGCCCATGTCAAGATCGGCGAGCGGACCTTCTTCCGCTACGTCACCCAGCCGATCCGCGACAGCTTCCACCGCGCCTTCCGCGAGCAATAGGACCCGCCATGAGCGATACCCGCACGACCATCTTCGCCGACGGCATCCTCGACGCCAGCGTGACCTACGGCGTCGCCCGGCTGACGCTGGCGCAGACCGGGGCGGAGGGAAAGCCGGTGCCCTGCGGCCAGCTCGTGGTGCCGCTGGTGCAGCTTCCCTCGCTGGTCACCAGCCTCACCGGGCTGCTGAAGCAGGTGGAGGCGCGGATGAAGGAGCAGCAGCCGGCCAGCCCGCCCGAGGGTGCCGCTCCGGCCGCCTTCCGCTTCGGCTGAGCCGATGCCGACCCGCAGGCGCCTCGTCGCCCTGCCGATCGCCGGCGCCCTCGCGGCGCCGGCTGCTGCGCAAGAGCCCTCGCCGATCCGGCGGCGGCTCGCCATGCTCAAGCTCGGCGCCAATCTCGAGCGCTGGTACGCCATCACCAAGGACAACCAGCCACGCCGCCTCGGCCCCGGCTGGTGGCGCGGCTTCCGCGCGGCCGGCTTCGACCATGCGCGCATCTTCCTGCCGGAGATCGCGCAGACCGGCTCCAGCATGGACATCCCGGCCCTCTACCTGAACGCGGTGAAGGATGCGGTGGAGGCCGGGCTGCCGGTCTTCCTCGGCATGGCCGACTTCTACTACCAGAAGAAGCCCTGGTCCGAGCGGGACTGGGAGGGAATGCGGGCGCGGACGCGGTTCTTCGCCGAGCGGACGGACCCGTCCATGGTGGTGCTGGCGCCGCTGAACGAGCCGGTCTTCGACGACAATGCGAGCTGGATGCCGGTGCGGGACCGGATGCTGGCCGATATGCGCCGGGCCGCGCCGCAACACATGCTGATGTGGGGCGGGCATGAGTGGAACAGCGCCCGCTCGCTGGTGGGATGCCCGCCGCCAGCCGACCCGAACACCATCGCCGAGGCGCATGACTACCAGGGCACGCAGTCGCCGGGGCGGTTCCAGGCCGTGGCCGCCTGGCGGGACCGCAACCGCATCCCCGTCATCGTCAGCGAGCTCGGCGGCGCCTTCGGCCATGAGACGAACCGCGCCGCCTGGGCCGCCGACCTCGCCCGGGTGCTGCCGGAGCTGAGGCAGCTCGGCCTGCCGGCGACGCTGTGGTCCTACAGCCATGGCAGCCATTGGCGGATGCAGAATGGCGACGAGCCGATGCCGAAGCCGGACCTCATCCCGCCCGGGCTGCTGTCGGCACGCTGAGGCGCCGCGCACGGCCCTCCGCGGCAGCGCCGCGCGGGGCGAGGGCGGCCTTAGGCCTTGCCCGAGACCGCCCTCGCCGGCGTCGCCTCGCGGGATGAGCGGCGGCGGAGGAGCCAGCGGTTGGCCGGCACCTCCACGAAGCGCCAGGCAAGCCAGCCGGCGACCAGGCTCGCCAGGAAGCCGGCCAGCATCAGCCCGGCGCGACCGGCAAGCCCAGGGTCGATGCCGCGTAGCACCAGCACCAGGCCGGCCTCGATGAAGACCCAGCAGAGATAGACGCCGAAGGAGGCCTCGCCGAGGCGGAGCAAGAGGTCCTGCCGTACGGGCGCCGGCGCCGGGATGGGGCGGCGCAGCAGCGGGATCAGGGCGGCGAGGCCGAGAACGGTCAGCGCATCCCACTCCAGGACGAGGCCGAGCGGCAGCGCCAGCAGCACGGGCCAGAGCAGGGCGCGCGGCAGCATTCCCTCGGTCGTCAGCCGCCCGACGGCAAGGCCGACGGCGAATTCCAGGGCGAAGCGCAGCAGGCCGAGATGGAGCGTGTAGTTCAGCCCGACATTCGGGTCCCGCGCGCCGAGGGCGACGATGCCGGCAAAGCCCAGCAGCGGCACGGCGGGCAGCAGCAGGCGCGGCAGCCGGATCAGGGCGGCGAGCACGAGCGGGAAGGCGAGGTAGCCGGCCCATTCCACCGAGAGTGCCCAGGACGGGTAGTTCCAGGCATGCCGCGACGTCGTCTCCCAGGCATTCACCAGGAAGAGTTGCAACAGGAACTCGGGCAGGCCGAAACGGTCCGGCTCGCGGATGGTGAGGCCGGCGGCCATGGCGAGGCCGACCAGCAGCGCCAGCGCCACCAGCGCCAGCGCGTGCAGCGGCCAGATCTTGGCGAAGCGGCGGCGGAGGAAATCCATGATCCCGGCCCGGCCCCAGGGCGGGCGGGTGCCGTAGCCGAGCCAGAGCGCGAAGCCAGAGAGCAGGAAGAATCCGTCGACGCCGAGATAGCCATGCTGCAGCACCGGCGCCAGCGCCGGCAGGCCGAGGCTGACCCGCAGCGGCAGGTCGAGATGGTAGAGGATCACCCAGCCGATCAGGAAGAAGCGCAGCCGCGTGAGCGCTGCGTCCCGTGGGGCGGCCTGGTGGGGTGGGCCCTGCATCGATCCTCGCCTCGTCATTCGTCGCCCGCATCGCTGCCACAACCCGTGGTCCGGATGCATCCCCCGGCGCGGTCACGCTTTCGGGTGGCGCGCGCGGTTGACGGAAGGCTGATTGGTGCGCGCCGGGGCTGCGTGACAGAACCGTTCGCATGCCGAGCCTTACCTCTCCCCTCGCTCAGGTCCTGATCGCGCTCTTCGGCGCGTCGCTGATGCTGCTCTTCGCGCTGCTGGCGCCGGGGCTGTTGCTGCTGATGCTGCCGGCGATGGTGGCGGTGCTTCTCGGGCTCGCGGTCTACCAGTTCCCGCTGGCGATCGTGGCGGGGCTGGTGGCGATCTACGGCCTCGGCGTCGACATCCAGCTCGATGGCGGCATGCTGGCGAGCGCGGGCGGCAATGCGGCGGCCGCGCTCGGCTCGGCGGTGGTGAAGGTGGTGCCCTTCGCCCTCGCCGGGGTGCTGCTGCTGCGCTACGGGCCGACCAGCGCGATCAACTGGCCCTTCCTCGCCTATACGGCCATCGCCGCGATCAGCATCGTCGTGCTGCCGATGGGACGGATCGGCTCGACGGGCGACATGATCCGCAGCTTCATCGGCTCCACCGCGCCCTTCGTGCTCGGCTTCTGCCTGGCGCCGAAGAGGGTCTGGACCTGGATCATCCGCGGGGCGACCGTCGTGCCGCTGATCAGCGCCTTCACCAGCCTCTTCACCCATCTGGCGGGGCTCTATCCGGCGATCGACACGCTGGGCCGCTTCCAGGGGATGCACAGCGCGCCCTTCCTCGCGGGTTTCTGCGAAACGGCGATCTTCGCGGCCACCCTCGAGTACATGCGGGGCTTCCGCCCTGTCTGGCTGATCATCGCCGGGCTCAACCTCACGGTGCTGCTGGCGACCCAGGCGCGGATGCCGCTGGCGACGGTGGTGATCTTCGTCGGCATCGTCTTCTTCTTCTCGAACCGGCACATCTTCCCGCTGCGGCGCAAGGTGGACCTGGTGATGGGCGGCGGCGTGCCGGGGCTGCTGCTGCTGAGCCCGGTGATCGCCTTCGCCATGCAGCGCTTCATCAGCCAGGGCACCGACACCTCCGGCCGCGACCTGATGTGGCCCTACTTCCTCGATGCCATCGAGGACCGGCCGCTCTTCGGCTACGGGCTCGGGGCGGGCAAGCTGCTGGTCAACCCGGATGACCCGCTGATCAAGCTGCTCGGCACCACGGCGGCGCATAATGAGTACCTGCGACTGTCGATCGATGGCGGAATCATCGGCTGCGCGGCGATCTTCCTCGCGATCATCGCCTGGATGTGGTGGGGGTCGCGAAGCCTCGACGCGCGCGAGCGGCTGGTGCTGCGGGCGGCGCTGATCGGCTTCCTGCTGCACAGCGCCTTCGACAACACGCTGATCGCCAGCACCTCGGTCATGCTGTTCTGCGTCATCGGCGCGATGCTTGCCCGCGGGCGGGCGGAGTCGCAGGCCGCGCGGCACGGGCGGCGCCACTCTTCCTCCAGCTCCTCCACGGCCGAGGCCCGTGGCTGGCGGCCGGCGCGGGCGGGCTGAGGCGGATGCCGGATCAGGCGGCGGCGGCGCCGGTCTCGGTGCGGCCGGAGCGGCGGCTGGATCTCGACCGGGCGCGGGGCATTGCGATCCTGCTCGTCGTCTTCGGGCATGTCGTCGCACGGGAGGTGCCGCCGGGCGTCGGCTGGTACGAGCCGATCCGCTATCTCGTCTATCGCTTCCACATGCCGTTCTTCCTCTATCTGAGCGGGACGGTGGTGGTGCTCTCCGGCCTGCTGGCGAAGCCGCCGGGCCGGGTGGTGCAGCAGCGGGCGGTGCGGCTGCTGGTGCCCTTCTTCGCCATCGGGCTGGCGATCCTGGTGGCGAAGCTCGTCGCGGTGCAGCTGGTGCCGGTGGACAATCCGCCGGAGGGGCTGGCGGGGGGGCTGCGCGACCTGTTCTGGACGACGGCGCGGAGCCCGGCGACCTCGGTCTGGTACCTGCTGGTGCTCTTCCTCTGCACGCTGGCGGCGATGGGGCTGCGGCGCCTCGGCGTCGGGGCGACGGGGCTGCTGGTGCTCGGGGTGCTGCTGCAGTTCGTCGACATGCCGGCGGTCGCCTATCTCGACCGCTTCGCCTCGCATTTCCTGTTCTTCGCCGCCGGGCTCTGGGTGGCGGAGCGGGAGGGGGCGCTGCTGCCGGGCTTCGAGCGGTGGCAGGTGCTATGGTGGCTGGCCTTCGCCGGCGGGCTGGCGCTGGCGGCGCTGGGCTGGGTCGGCGAGCGGTGGGCGATGGTGCTCTGCGGGCTGCTCTGCATCCCGGCGCTGCACGGGGCGATGCGGCTGCCGCCGGTCGCGCGCTGGCAGTGGCCCGTGGTGCTGGGCAGCTTCTCGATGGCGATCTACCTGTTCAACACGCTGGCGATCGGCGGGACCAAGGCGGTGCTGATGAAGCTCGGCTTCGGCTGGACCGAGGCCTGGTTCCCGCTTCACGCGGTGGCGGCGATGACGGCGGGCGTCGCGCTGCCGGTGCTGCTGAAGCTGCTGGTGCTGCGGCGGGTGGCGGTGGTGGACCGGCTGACGGATTGATCCCCGCGGCACCGCTGCGCGGCGCCGCGGGACCCCGATGGCCGCCTCACGCCCCGGGCTCCCCGTGGAGGGGGCACCGGGATGCGGATTGGCCCGGCCGTGACGGGCTGGCTCGAACCCCCAAGGGACCGGGCAGGTAGAAGCCTGGAAAGGCTCGGCTTATGGCCGGGACGTCAAGGCTTGAGAGATCGAAGAGGGCAGCGAGGCGGCGGAAGCAGCCCGAGATGGGTCGGATAACCCATGTCCCGCCAGGCCGCGCGCGTCCAGCCCCTCAGCCGCGGTCGCCGAAGCCCTTGGGATGGGCCGAGTGCCAGGCCCAGGCGGTGCGGACGATGTCGTCCAGCGCGCCGAAGCGGGGGCTCCAGCCGGTCTCTTCGCGCAGCCGGGCCGAGGAGGCGACGAGCACCGCCGGGTCGCCCGGGCGCCGCGGGCCGAGGGTATGGGGCACGGCCTTGCCGCTGATGCGCTCGACCGACTCCATCACCTGCTTCACCGAGTAGCCGGTGCCGTTGCCGACATTGAAGCGGCAGCTCCCCTGGTCGAGCCGGGCGAGGACGCGGATATGGGCGTCGGCGAGATCCATGACATGGACGTAGTCGCGGATGCAGGTGCCGTCCGGCGTCGGGTAGTCGGTGCCGAAGACGGTCAGCGGCGGGCGGGTGCCCATGGCGGCGCCGATGGCGAGCGGGATCAGGTGGGTCTCCGGCTCGTGGTCCTCGCCGATCGCGCCTGAGGGATCGGCGCCGGCGGCGTTGAAGTAGCGCAGCGAGGCGGAGCGGAGGCCATGGACCTTGTCGGCCCAGTCGAGGCCGCGCTCGACCATCAGCTTGCTCTCGCCATAGGCGGAGCCGGGGGCGACCTCGGCCTCCTCGTCGATCGGGATTCGCTTCGGGAAGCCGAAGAGCGCCGCCGTCGAGGAGAGGACGAAGCGGAGGCAACCGGACTTCACCGCCGCATCCGCGACGATCAGGCTGTTCGAGAGGTTGTCGATGCAGTAGCGCAGCGGGTCCCGCATCGACTCGCCGACCAGGGAGAGGGCGGCGAAGTGGAGGACGGCGTCGAACTTCCAGCCGGCGAAGACCTCGCCGACGCGGTGGCGGTCGGCGAGGTCGATGGAGACGAGCTCGACCGCGGGCGGCACCGCGGCGCGGTGGCCCTGGCGGAGGTCGTCGATGACGACGACCTCATCCCCGCGGTCCACCAGGGCCTTGACCACATGGCTGCCGACATAGCCGGCGCCGCCCGTCACCAGATACCGACCCATCGAGGGGCTACTCCCGGAAATAGCCGCCATAACGGGGGTGGTAGACCTCGGCATCCGCATAGCCGGAACGGCCATGCACCTTGGCATCCACCTGCGTCAGCGCGGCGCCGATGACCCGGGCATGCGCTTCCTCGAGGAGGCCGAGGGAGTTGCGCACGACCGAGCGCGGTGTATCGCGCCACCTTACGCAAAGCAATGTGGCATCGGCGAGGCGGGCCACGACGCGGGCATCGGCCATCGCCAGCGCCGGCGGCGCGTCGAGGATGATGAGGTCGTAGTCGCGCCGCACCCGGTCCAGCAGCCCGGCCATCGCCTCCGACATGAAGAGGCCGAGGGAGTGGATCTCGGCCGCGCCGGCCGGGATGTAGTCCAGGCTGGAGAGGTGGTCGCGGCGGATGATCCGCTCGAGCAACGCCTGGCCGAGCAGGAGGTCGGTGACGCCCGGCGCGCCCTCGCAGCGGAAGACCCGGCCGAGGGCGGGCTGGCGCACGTCGCAGTCGATCAGCAGCACGCGCTCGCCGTTCATCGCGGCCGAGCGGGCGAGGGCCACCGAGGTGGTGGTCTTGCCCTCGCCCGGGCGGGCGGCGGTGATGACGACGACGCGCGGCGGCTCCGAGCCCAGCCAGAGGGCGGCGCGGAGGGTCCGCATGCTCTCCGAGAAGGGGCTCAGCGGCTTGCGGACGACGTAGTCCTCCACCTTGTGGCGGCCGAGCAGGCCGCGCTTCAGCATCGGCACCAGCGCCAGGCAGGGCAGGCCGAGGGCCGAGCGGACCTCGTCGCCGGAGCGGATGGTGCTGTCCGCCTGCTCGAGGAACCAGATGACCAGCAGGCCGAAGAGGATGCCGAGGATCGTCGCCGCGGCGACGAAGAGCGGGACCTTCGGGAAGCTCGGCCGGCCGGGGACGGTGGCGGGCGAGAGCACGCGCGCGTCCGGCTTCTCGATGGCGGTCTGGGCGACGGTCTGCTGCGAGCGCTCGAGCACGGCGCGCAGCAGGCTGCGGGAGGCGTCGGCGTCGCGCTCGAGCGCGGCGAGCTGGATCTCGGCGCCGGAGCTCTGGTTCAGCAGGCCTTCCTGCGTCCTCAGCGCCTCCTCGAGGCTGGAGACGCGGGCGCGGGCGGCGCGCGCCTCCGCATCCAGCGCCTGGACCACGCGGCCGGTCTCGCCGGAGACGTTCCGCTCGGCTTCCGCGAGGCGGGAGCGGGCGGCGCGCACGTCGGGGTGGTTGGAGCCGAGGGTTGCCTGCAGGCGCTCCACCTCGCGCCGCGCATCGTCGCGTGCGGCGCGGGAGCCGGTGAGGTTGGAGGCGCCGAGCGCGGTGAGGTCGGCGCCGCCGCCGCGCCGGGCGGCCGCGACGCGGGCCTCGGCGGTGGCGAGCTGGTTGCGGGCGTCGATCAGGTCGGTGTTGATCTTGCTGACCTGCTCGGTGCCGAGGCCGGCATTCACGCCGCGGGTGAGGCCGGAGCGGCTGCGCAGCTCGGCGATGCGGTTCTCGGTGGTCTGCAGCTCGCGGCGGAGCTGGGCGACGCGACCGTCGAGCCACTCATTGGCGCGGCGCACGGCGTTGAACTTCGCCTCGAGCTGGTCCGAGATATAGAGGTCCGACGCCATGTTGGCGATGTCGGTGGAGAGCTGCGCCTCCTCGGTTGTGACGGCGATCGTCAGCACACGCGAGTTGCGCACCACGGTGACGAGGATCTTGTCGCGCAGCCGCTCGGCGGCCGAGATCTCGGCGCGCTCCGGATTCGGCCTCGGCACCGGCGCCTCGGGCGCGATCAGGTCGGCGAGGTCGGGCGAGAGGCTCGCGATGCGGCGGGCGAGGCCGTCCTGGATGCGGTAGAGCCACTGCTCGGGTCGCTTCGCCTCGGCCACCCACCAGGAGAATTCCTCGCGGTTGGTGAGGTCGAACTGCCGCACGATGCGGCGGGCGACGGAGAGGCTGCGGATGACGTCCACCTGGCTGGCGAGCACGGCATCGGTCGTCGTCTCGTCGCGCAGGATGCTCTGCAGCTCGGTCGCCTGGTAGTCGGTCGGCTCGAACATCACCGTGGAGGTCGCCGTGTAGCGCGGCGTCAGCTCCTTGGCGGCGATGTAGGCGGCGATCGGGAAGAGCAGGGCGCAGAGGACGAGCACGAAGCGCCGGCGCCGCAAGGCTGCGAGCAGCGCGGTGACGGTCAGGCCTTCCGGCTCGATCGGCGTGGCGACGGGCGCCGGCGTGCGGAGCTGCGGCTTCCGCTCATTCGAGGGAGGCCGCGATTCTACCGGTCTGTCGAGCATAGGGGGTGTGTCTTCCCTTCGCGGCAATGGCTGCGGAGGCTTGGGCAATACGCGTTGGTGGAGAGGGGGGTCAATCAACGGGCGAGCGAACAAGGCCGCATCGCGCAAACATCAGCGTGATGAACCATTAACGCAAGGAAACGCGAATGTGCCAACCGCGCGATGTCTGGCAGAGACAAGTCGCCTGATGCGGACATTGCCGCATGACGGCCATGTTCGCATGCATCCCTGACCCGGTCGATGACAGGCCGGGTATACGAAAAGGAAAGCCAGACGATGCAATCTCGCCGCGCGTTCTCCCTGATGCTGCTTGGCACGGTGGCCGCCTGCGCCTCGCCGGGCGCGAACCTGCCGCCGCTGCCGGAGACGTCGCTCTCCGCCTACCGCATCGGACCGGAGGACCAGCTGCGCGTCACCGTTTTCAACGACCCGCGCCTCACCGGCGATTTCCGCGTGGGCGACACGGGGGCGATCGCGCTGCCGCTGATCGGCACGGTGCGTGCGGCGGGGCTCACCACCGCCGAGATCGAACGCTCCGTCGAGAAGGAGATGCGCGACAAGAACCTGTTCCGCGACCCTTCGGCCGCGGTGCAGGTGATCACCTACCGCCCCGTCTTCGTGCTCGGCATGGTCGAGAGGGGCGGGCAGTTCCCGTACCAGCCGGGTATGACGGTGCTCACGGCGGTCGCGGTGGCCGGCGGGTTCAACTACCGCGCCATCCAGGACTATGTCTCCGTCACGCGCATCGGGCCAGATGGCAGGGCGATGGAGTACCGCGCGAAGCGGGACAGCGTCGTGCAGCCGGGCGACACCATCACCGTCTTCGAGCGGCGGTTCTGATGTCCCGACGCCGCTGAAAGCCGCGGGGGCCCCGATGGGGCGCCCGGGGCGATAGGCCTCGGCAGGCGTCCCGCGGCAGCGCCGCGGGGCGCGTCCCTGCGGTATGATGCCACCGGGTGCGGGGGCCGGGGCGATGCGGGGCTGGCGTTGGGGGGTGGTGATGCTGCTGGCGGCGCTGGCGCCGGCAGCCGCGGAGAGGATCGACCAGCCGGCGGCCTGGGCGGCGGCGAAGACGCCGGCGCCGGGGCCGGCGCGGGTCATCGGCGGGACGGGGCTCGGCTGCATCGCCGGCGCCGTGGCGCTGCCGGCGGAAGGGCCGGGCTGGCAGGCCGTGCGCGTCTCGCGCAACCGGCACTGGGGGCATCCGGCGCTGGTGCGCTTCGTCGAGCGGTTCACGGCGGAGGCCCAGGGCCAGGGTTTTCCGGCGCTCTGGATCGGCGACATGGGGCAGCCGCGAGGCGGGCCGATGCCCTATGGCCATGCGAGCCACCAGTCTGGGCTCGATGTCGATATCTGGCTGGAGCTCTCGCCGAAGCCCGCGGTGCCGGCGGCGGCGCGGGAGGCCATCGACGTGCCCTCGCTCGTGCTGCCGGATGAGAGCGGGGTCGATCCCCGCCTGTGGCGGCCGCGGCATGGGGCGCTGATCCGGCTGGCGGCGGAGCAGCCGGGGGTGGACCGGGTGCTCGTCAACCATGCGATCAAGCGGGAGCTGTGCCGGACCGAGGCGGGGGCGCCCTGGCTGCAGCGCGTGCGGCCCTGGCGGGGGCATGACAGCCACATGCATGTGCGGCTGCGCTGCCCGCCCGGCCAGCCGGAGTGCCGCGAGCAGACGCCGCCGCCGCCGGGGGATGGGTGCGATGCGTCGCTCGCCTGGTGGCTGACGCCGGAGGCGAGGCGGCCGGCGCCGCGCCCGCCGGGGCCGGCGCCACAGATGCCGCAGGCCTGCGCGGGGGTGCTGGCGGCGCCGTGAGGGCGGAGGTGGCCGGGCCGGGTCCGGCCGCCGCGGCTACCAGCGCCGGATCGGGCCGCAATCGAGGTGGACGAAGCCGTCGCGGCGGTAGAGGCCGACGCCGCCGAGCTGCATTTCGGCCGCCAGGCGGGCCATGCCGAGGCTCTCGCGGCCGACCAGGCGGACATCGGCCGCCATGCCAGACATGTGCAGGCTCGCGCGGGAGACCCGGCGGGACTCGCGGGCGCGGGCGGCATTGGTCTCCGGCGCGCGGTAGCCGCTGATGACCTGGTAGCCCTCGGTCGCCTCCAGGCGCTGGGCGATGGCGGCGAGCACGTCGAAAAGGCGCGGGTCCATCGGCGTCGCCTCCTCCATGGTGGGGTCGCGGAGGAGCCAGTCGAGCTGCTGCAGCGCCTCGCGGTCGTAGCGGCCGTCGCGCCAATAGGCGCCCTCGAAGCTTTCGCCGGTCTGGATGCGCTGGATGGCGAGGCTGCGGGGGGCGCCGCCGAGGACCTGGGCCGGGGCCACGGGGACCCCGGTGCAGGCGAGGCCGAGGCCGAGCGCGCCGCGGAGGACGCCGCGGCGGGTGCAGCAGGGGCAGGACATCACCGGGGCCCGGCGCTGGCGACCCTGGTGCGCCCGGCATCGAGGGCGCGGGCATAGGCCTCGTCCAGCCCGTAGATGTCGGGGCGGAGGTGGACCTGGCCGCGCTCCACCCGCACCGTCGAGTAGTGCAGGCGGACCGGAATGCCACGCGGCAAGGCGAGGCCGGTGGTGACGCGGCTGGCCAGCACCCGGTCGGCCCGGGCGCGGTCCCAGCCGGGCGTGCCCTGCAGCAGGGCATCCAGCAGCTCCATCGGCTTCTCGAGGCGGATGCAGCCCGAGGAGAAGGCACGGTCGGGGCGGCGGAAGAGGTGCCGCTCGGGCGTGTCGTGCATATAGATGTCCTCGGTATTCGGCATGATGAATTTGATGCGGCCGAGGGCGTTGATATCGCCGGCGTCCTGCCGGATGACATAGGGAAAACGTTGCGGATTGATCGATGCCCAGTTGATGGTGGTCGGGTCGACCTCCACCCGCTGGCCCTCGACATAGCTGTAGACGCGGAAGCCCTTCTCCATCATCGCGCGCGGGTCGCGGCGGAAGCGGGGCAACAGGTCCTCCCGCGCATTGCGCTCGGGCACGCCCCATTGCGGGTTGAACTGCACGGCATTGAGCCGGACCTGGAGCATCGGCGTGGCGCGGGCGGGCTTGCCGACGATCACGGCCATCTCGAGCAGGGTGCGGCCGCCCTCGGCCATGGTGAACTGCTGGAAGGGGATGTTGACCTCGATATGCCGCTCGGCCGGCGCCGGGGCGGCGGCGCGGCGCATGTCGAGGGCGACGCGGAGCTGGCGGAGGGTTGCCTCGGCCGGGCGGTTGAGCGCGGCGAAGGTGAGGCGGCCGATGCGGCCATCGGCCTCCAGCCCCTCGGCGGCCTGGAAGCGGCGGGCGGCGGCGACCAGGGGCTCGTCATAGGTCTCGCCCGAGCCGGGGGCGGCGGCCAGCGCCGCGTCGGTCAGGATCAGGCGGGCGCGGAGGGCGGGGACGCGGAGCGGGTCCGTGGCGCCGGGCTCCAGCGCATCCGTGCCGTTGGTGGGCGGCACGGGGGGGAAGCCGCCGGCGGCGACGCGGGCGCGGGCCGCGGCAAGCGCCCGCTTCAGCGTGGCGGCCTCGGGCGACAAGAGGGCCGCGCGGTCGATCAACGCGGCGGGGTCGGAGGTCGACTGCAGCTCGGTGAGCCAGGGGCCGAGCGGGGTCGCGGCGGTGTCGCGGCGGAGGTCGGGTCGGTTCGGCAGCTCATGGACGCGGCCGTGGAGCAGGTCCGAAAGGGCGGCGATGGAGGCGCGGAGCAGGGCGGATTGCCAGGCGGCAGGGTCGCGCTCCGCCTCGGCATCGGCGGGGATGGCGTAGGCGCGGGGGTCGAGCCCGTCCTCCTCCAGCCGGCGGAGGCGGTCGGCCAGGCGGAGCAGCGCCGGGTTGGGCGCGGCCTGGGCGACCACCATCGGGCCTGCCGGGCCGCCGGGCGGGCGGGTGGCAAGGGCCGGGGCGGCGAGGGTCAGGCTGCCGAGGCAGGCCATGGTGATGATTGCGCGCACGATGCATGGATACAATGCGGCGCGCGACGGCGCCAAGGCTTCCGACGAAACAGGGTTGAACAGGGCGGGGCGCCGCACAACCTTGGCGCTGCGGCCTCACCGGACGGGACACGGCGCAGGCGTCACCGCGGCCGCGCCGGCCAGCCGATGCGGATGAGGGTGCCGTCCGGGCCGTTCACGGCGAATTCGTACATGCCCCAGGGCTTGTCGCCCGGGCCGCCGCCGATCACCTCGCCGGCGAGGGCGGCGGCGGCGGCATCCACATCCTCGCGGTAGAGGTAGAGGCCGAAGGGGTTGCGGCCGGGCACAAGCCAGCCCTCGGCGGCCCGGTTGAGATGGACGGTGCCACCCCCCTGCCATCGGCGAGGATCCGGTAGTCCTCGGGCCCGCGCGAGACGCGGGTGAAGCCGAGGCGGGCGAAGAAGGCCTCGGCGGCGTCGAGGTCGGTGCAGGGCAGGATCGCCGCGACATGGTGGTTCATGGTCCCGCTCCTCGATTGACGCCCGGCCGGGAGCGGGCGAGCCTCCCCTGCCCTGCCGGGAGGATGCATCCATGAGCCCGCTCGATCAAAACCTCTTTCGGAACAGCGACCTCGATGCGGCGCTCGCCGAGGCGAAGGCGGCCTATGCCGCGGCCAGGCCAGGGAGCGCGGCGATCCATGAGCGGGCGCGGGCGGTGATGCCGGGCGGCAACACGCGGACGGTGCTGTTCTACACCCCCTTCCCCACCGCCATGGTGCGCGGCGAGGGCTGCCGGCTCTGGGACGCGGATGGGCGCGAGTATCTCGACCTGCTCGGCGAGTATTCGGCGGGGCTGTTCGGCCATTCCGAGCGGCGGATCATCGATGCGGTGAAGGCGGCGCTCGATGGCGGGATCAACCTCGCCTCGGTCGGCGAGGCGGAGGGCCGGCTGGCCTCGCTGGTCGTCGGGCGCTTCCCCTCGATCGAGATGGTGCGCTTCACCAATAGCGGGACCGAGGCGAACCTGATGGCGCTGGCCGCGGCGCGGGGCTTCACCGGGCGGGTGAAGACGATGGTGATGCGCGGCGGCTACCACGGCGGCGTCCTGACCTTCGGCAGCGAGCGGAATCCGGTGAACGTGCCGATCCCGCTGGCCTTCACCGACTACAACGACCCCGAGGCGGCGATGCGGGACGTGCTCGCCGAGGGCGAGGCGCTCGCCGCGGTGCTGGTGGAGCCGATGCTGGGCTCGGGCGGCTGCATCCCGGCCTCGCCCGCCTTCCTCGAAGCGCTCAGGGAGGCGACGCGGCGGACGGGGGCGGTGCTGATCTTCGACGAGGTGATGACCAGCCGCCACGCGCGGGGCGGGCTGCAGGAGCGCTTCGGCATCACCCCGGACATGACGACGCTCGGGAAGTACATGGCGGGCGGGATGAGCTTCGGCGCCTTCGGCGGCCGGGCCGAGATCATGGCGGTGTTCGACGCGCACCGGCCGGGGGCGCTGCCGCATGCCGGGACCTTCAACAACAATGTCTGGTCGATGGCGGCCGGCTGCGTCGCGCTCGGGGAGATCTTCGACGGGGCGGCGGCGGAGGCGCTCCATGCGCGGGGCGAGGCGCTGCGGGAGGCGCTGAATGCCGTCTGCCTCCGGGCGGGGGTGCCGATGCAGTTCACCGGGATCGGCTCCATGCTCAACGTGCATTTCCGCGGCGGCGTGGTGGACCGGCCCTACCAGGCGAGCGCGCCGGAGGAGAGGCTGCGCGAATTGTTCTTCTTCGACATGCTCGAGGCGGGGATCTACCTGGCGCGGCGGGGCATGGCGGCGCTCAGCCTGCCGGTCGGCGAGGCGGACTGCGCGCGTTACGTGGCGGCGGTGGAGGAGTTCGCCGCGGCGCGGCAACCGCTGCTGGCCGAAGCGGGCGGGGCGGCGTAGCCTGCCCTCTCGGACCCGCAGAGAGAGTACGCCCGATGTCGATGCCAACCCCCGTGGTCCGCCATACGCCCAACCAGGGGCGGCGCGTGCTGCTGCTGACCGGCGCCTCCCGCGGGATCGGCCATGCGACCGTCAAGGTGTTCTCGGCCGCCGGGTGGCGCGTCGTCACCGTCTCGCGCCAGCCCTTCCCCGAGGAGTGCCCCTGGGAGATGGGGCCGGAGGACCACATCCAGGCCGATCTCTCGGATGCGAACGACACGGTGCGGGCGATCGGGGAGATCCGCGAGCGCCTGGTCCCGGATGGCGGGCGGCTGGATGCGCTGGTCAACAATGCCGGCATCTCGCCGAAGGGGCCGGGCGGGGCGCGGCTCGGCACGATCAACACGGCGATCGACGACTGGAAATGGGTCTTCCAGGTGAATTTCTTCTCCTCGATCATGCTGGCGCGCGGGCTGGTGGAGGAGCTGCAGCAGACCAAGGGGGCAGTGGTCAACGTGACCTCCATCGCCGGCAGCAAGGTGCATCCCTTCGCCGGCGCGGCCTATGCGACCTCGAAGGCGGCGCTGATGTCGCTGACGCGGGAGATGGCGCACGACTTCGGGCCGCTCGGCATCCGCGTGAACGCCATCTCGCCGGGGGAGATCGACACCTCGATCCTGTCGCCGGGGACGGAGAAGATCGTCGAGGAGCAGATCCCGATGCGGCGGCTCGGCAAGCCGGCGGAGGTGGCGAAGGCGATCTACTTCCTCTGCTCGGATGCGTCCTCCTACGTGAACGGGGCGGAGATCCACATCAACGGCGGGCAGCACGTCTAGGCCCTAGCCAAGCGTCATCAGGCTCGCATTGCCGCCGGCGGCGGCGGTGTTCGTGCTGGTGCAGCGCTCGGTGAGCAGGAATTCGAGCGGGTAGCCCGCGGGCCCGGGCATCAGCACGGGGCGGATGGGGCCAGGCCAGGCGGCGGCCAGGCGGCTGACCGGGCCGGGGTCGGCGTCGCAGAGGATGGCGTCGCAGGCTGCAGGGTCGGTCGCCGGGCGGATGCGGGGATGCGGCGGCGCGGGCATGCCGGGCGGCAGCAGGGCCTCGTTGCCGGTGGCCAGCGCGGCGCCGATCTGGAGGAAGAGCGCCTCCTCCGTCGCTGCGGTGCAGAGGATGCGGCCCCTCGGCGCGAGGCTGTAGCGGTTGGCCTCGCCGACCGGGCCGGGCAGCTCGATCGAGAGGCCGAGGCGGGTCCCGCGGGACTGCCGCTCGCAGGCGGCGGCGGCCTCGGCATGGCCCTCGGCGCGGAGCCAGGCCTGCCAAGCGAGCGCCTCGGGCGGCGCGGGTTGCGCGGGCAGGGCGGGCTCGGCCGGGGCTTCGGCGAGGAGGCGGCGGAGGTAGAGGGGGCCGCCGGCCTTGGGGCCCGTCCCCGACAGGCCATGGCCGCCGAAGGGCTGCACGCCGACCACGGCGCCGATCAGGTTGCGGTTCACATAGAGATTGCCGGCGGCGCTGCGGGCGGCGAGGCGCTTGATCGTCTCGTCGACGCGGGAATGGATGCCGAAGGTGAGGCCGTAGCCGGTGGCATTCACCGCATCGACGGTGCGGGCCAGGGCGTCGCGCGGGATGCGGAGGAGATGGAGGACGGGGCCGAAGACCTCCTCCGTCACTTCGTCCAGGCTGTCGATCCCGATGATGGTGGGCGGGACGAAGTGGCCGTCGAGCGGCGGCAGGGGCGGCTGGTGGATGCGGCGGCCGCGGGCCCGCATCGCCTCGACATGGGCGGCGATGCGGGCGGCGGCCTCGGCGCTGATGACGGGGCCGATATCGGTCGAGAGGCGGTCGGGGTTGCCGACCGAGAGCTCGGCGAGGGCGCCCTCCAGCATGGCCTGCACGCGGTCGGCGATGTCCTCCTGCAGGCAGAGGATGCGCAGCGCCGAGCAGCGCTGGCCGGCGCTGTCGAAGGCGGAGGCGAGGACATCGGCCACGACCTGCTCGGCGAGGGCGGAGCTGTCGACGACCAGCGCATTCTGCCCGCCGGTCTCGGCGATGAGGGGGATGGGATGCGTCGTGGTGCGCGCGGCGAGCGCGCGCTGGATGTGGCGGGCGACCTCCGTCGAGCCGGTGAAGACGACGCCCGCGATGCGCGGATCGGCGATGAGGGCGGCGCCCGTCTCGCCGGCGCCGGGGAGGAGGTGGAGCGCATCCTGCGGGATGCCGGCCTCGTGCAGCACGGCGGTGGCGAGGGCGGCGGTCAGCGGCGTCTCCTCGGCCGGCTTGGCGAGGACGGGGTTGCCGGCGGCGAGCGCGGCGGCGACCTGGCCGGTGAAGATGGCGAGCGGGAAGTTCCAGGGGCTGATGCAGGCGACGGGGCCGAGCGGGCAGGCCCCCTCCCCCAGCGTGCCGCGGGCCTCGGCGGCGTAGTAGCGGAGGAAGTCGACGGCCTCGCGGACCTCGCCGATGGCGTTGGGGAGGGACTTGCCGGCCTCGCGGATGATGGCGGCGAGGAGGGCGGGCAGGCGGGCCTCCATCAGCGCGGCGGCGCGGTCGAGGCAGGCGGCGCGCCCGGCGGCGGCGGTGGCGGCCCTGGCCGAGGCGGCGGCGGCGGCGAGGGCGGCCTCGATGGCGGCGGGGCCGGGGGTGAAGGCGAGGCCGACCAAGTCGCCCGGATCGGCGGGGTTGTGGATCTCGCGCGGCGTGCCGTCCGCGGGGCCGGCCCGGAGCGGGGCGAGGCCATCGGCGAGGCGGCCGGCGAGGGCGGCCAGGCTCGGCTCGTCGGCGAGGTCGAGGCCGGTCGAGTTCAGCCGGCCCGGGGCGAAGAGGTCACGCGGGCGGGCGATGGCGGGGTGGGGCGTCGGGTCCGCGGCGACCTCGGCGACGGGGTCGGCGGTCAGCGCCTCCACCGGCACCTCGGGGTCGGCGATGCGGTTGACGAAGGAGGAGTTGGCGCCGTTCTCGAGCAGGCGCCGGACGAGATAGGCGAGCAGCGTCTCATGCGTGCCGACGGGGGCGTAGATGCGGCAGGGGCGGTTCAGCTTCGTGCGCCCGACGACCTCGTCGTAGAGCGGCTCGCCCATGCCGTGCAGGCACTGGAACTCGTAGTCGCCGGGGCGGAACTCCTCGCCCGCCATGGTCATGATGGCGGCGAGGGTCTGCGCGTTGTGCGTGGCGAATTGCGGGAAGACGGCGTCGCGCGCGTCGAGCAGGCGGCGGGCGCAGGCGAGGTAGGAGACATCCGTGTGGCGCTTGCGGGTGAAGACGGGGAAGTCCTCGAGCCCGTCCTGCTGGGCCCGCTTGATCTCGCTGTCCCAGTAGGCGCCCTTCACCAGGCGGAGCATCAGCCGGTGGCCGGTGCGGCGGGCGAGGTCGATCACCCAGTCCAGCACGAAGGGGGCGCGCCGCTGGTAGGCCTGGACGACGAAGCCGATGCCATCCCACCCCGCCAGCGCAGGGTCGGTGCAGAGGGCTTCGAGCAGGTCGAGGGAGAGGTCGAGGCGGTCGGCTTCCTCGGCGTCGATGTTGAGGCCGATGTCGTGGGCGCGGGCGAGATGGGCGAGCCGCGCGAGGCGCGGCAGGAGCTCGGCCATGACGCGGGCGCGCTGCGCATGGGTGTAGCGCGGGTGGAGGGCGGAGAGCTTGATGGAGATGCCCGGGCCCTCGATCACGCCGCGGCCGGCGGAGGCGGCGCCGATGGCGGCGATCGCGCCCTCGTAGTCGCGGAGGTAGCGGGCGGCGTCCGCGGCGGTGGCGGCGGCCTCGCCGAGCATGTCGAAGGAGTGGCGGAAGCCGCGGGCCTCGGGCTTGCGGGCACGGGCGAGGGCCTCGGCGATGGTCTCGCCGGCGACGAAATGCTCGCCCATGAGGCGCATCGCCATGTCGATGCCCCGCCGGATCACCGGCTCGCCGCCGCGGGCGAGCAGGCGGGTGAGGGCCGAGGCGAGGCCGCTCTCCTGCGGCACCGCCGTCAGTCGCCCGGTGACCATCAGCCCCCAGGTCGCGGCATTGACGAAGAGCGAGGGGCTCTGGCCGAGATGGGCGCGCCAGTCGCCGCCCGCGAGCTTGTCGCGGATCAGGGCGTCGCGCGTCTCCGGGTCGGGGATGCGGAGCAGGGCCTCGGCGAGGCACATGAGTGCCACGCCCTCGGCGCTGGAGAGGCTGTATTCCTGGATCAGCCCCTCGACGCCGGCGCCGCCCGTCTTGCCGCGGAGTGCGAGGACGAGGCGGCGGGCCAGCGCCTCGGCGCGGGCGGCGGCCTCGGGGGGCAGGCGGGCGGCCTCGATCAGCGGGGCGAGGCAGTCCGGCTCGGCGCGGCGGGTGGCGGCGGCGATCGCCGCCCGCAGCGGCGGCAGCGGGCGAAGCTCGGCGGCGAGGGCGGCGAATGGGGGCATCAGGCGTGTTTTACCACCTCGCCGGCCTTCATGATGAGCGGCATGTGGCGGCCCTGGCCGGTCAGCAGGCGGAGGTCCTGCAGCGGGTCGCCGTCCACCGCGATCAGGTCGGCATGGGCGCCAGGGGCGACGCAGCCGATCTCGCCCTCCATGCACAGCAGCTTCGCGGCGATATGGGTGGCGGAGGCGATGACCGACTGGGCCAGGAGGACGCGGCCGCGGATGATGAATTCCTCCGACTGGTGGCGCTGCATGGGGCCGAGCAGGTCCGTGCCGTAGGCCATCGGCAGGCCGGCCTCCTGCATGATGCGGAGCGAGTCCATGCCGGCGAGGCGGACATCGTCGACCTTGGCGACGGCCTCGGGGCCGATGCCGAGCGCCTCGCCCTCCTCCGAGAGCTTGTCGTAGGTGACGAGGGTCGGGACGGCGATGGCGCCGCGGGCGGCGGCGAGGCGGGCGGTTTCCGGCCCGATCAGGTTGCAGTGCTCGAGGGAGCGGACGCCGCATTCGACGGCGCGGCGGATCGCCGCATCCGTGTAGAGATGGGCGGAGACATAGGTGCCGGCATTCTCCGCCTCCTCGACGACGGCCAGCAGTTCCTCGCGGGAGAAGCCGAGGAAGTGGATCGGGTCGGTCGGCGAGGCGACGCCGCCATTCGCCATGATCTTGATGAAGCGGGCGCCGGCCTTGATCTCCTCCCGCGCCGCCTGGCGGATGGCGGGGACGCCGTCGCAGAGCCGGCCGAGGGCGCCGAGGCGGCGCTCGTAATCGGTCGGCCGGGCATCGTAGCGGCCGCGGAAGTCGCAATGCCCGCCGGTCTGGCTCAGCGCCTTGCCGGCGATGACGAGGCGCGGGGCGAGCACCGTGCCCTCCTCGATGGCGGCGACCTGGCCGTGATCGGCGCCGCCGACATCGCGCAGCGTGGTGAAGCCGCGCCGCAGCATCTCGCCCATCAGCCGGATGGAGCGGGCCATGACCAGGCTGTCCGGCATGGCGGCGCAGCGGGCGAGGCTGGCATCGACGGCGACGACATGGACATGGGCGTCGATCAGCCCTGGCATCAGGATCCGGCCGGCGAGGTCGATGGTCTCGGCGCCGGCGGGGGCGCGGGCCGAGGCCGAGACCTCACGGATGCGGCCGTCCTCGATCACGACGCCCTGGGGATCGGTCGGCTCGGGCGCGGTGCCGTCGACGATGCGCGCCTGAGCGAGGAAGAGGCTGGGCATGGGCGATCCTGTCCTGCGTCGTACAGGGCGAGAGAAAGGCCCGAAGAAACAAACATTCAAGCGTGTTTCGCGATATCAGAACGGAGCGTCCGGGCAACCGTCTCGCTTACGGAATGCTGGCATCCGCGGGGAGGTTATGGAAGCATCGCGGGATGCCGACCGTGTTCTTCCTCCTGGGGCCGGATGCCGATCCGCAGGATGCCGTGGCGATGGGCGAGCGCTGCGCGCTGGCGGCGGCGCGGGCGGGGCTCGGGCTCGATGTCCGCCGGACCGGGGATGAGGGGCGGCTGGTCGACTGGATCCAGGAGGCGCGCGGCGTGGCGGATGGGCTGCTGCTGCAGGCGGCGGCGCTGACCGGCCGTTCCGTCGCGGTGCTGGATGCGCTGCTGCTCTTCGACGGGCCGGTGATCGAGCTCCATCCGCCTGGCTTCGACCGGGGCGGCCGGAGCCTGGCCGGACGGGCGGCGACGGCGGTGCTCGGCGGGCTCGGGGCGCGGGGCTGCGAGCTGGCGATCGGGGCGATGGCGCGGCTCATCGCCGAGGGGCGGCGGCGCTGAGGCGGCCTGGCGCCCTCGCTGGATCCCGGGGCTCCCGCGGGGCCAGGGTCGCCGGCACGCAGCGGATGCCAGCAGCCCTCAGCGCTGATCGAAGCCCTCGCCCTCCGGCAGGTCGGTGAAATCCTCGAGGATGCGGTCGACGCGGGCGGCGATGGGGCCGCGTCGGCAGGCAGTGAGCAGGGCCTGCACGGCGGGTTCCGGGCCGGCGATGATCGCCTCCACGCTGCCATCCGCGCGGTTGCGGACCCAGCCGGCGAGGCCGAGGCGGCGGGCCTCGCGGACCATCCAGGCGCGGTAGCCCACGCCCTGGACGCGGCCCTCGATGCGGAGGCGGCGGGCGTTCACGCGGGCCCCGCCAGGGCGAGCAGGCGGGCGACGATGGCGATCTCGCCGGCGATGCGGGTGCGGCGCTCGGCGGCCTCGCGGTCGAGGCCCCAGAACTCCTCCTGGAAGGTCTCGTCGAGGATGGCGAGGCGGTGCGCCTCCGCCGCGTCCAGCCGGCCTTCGAGCACGGCGAGGCCGAGCACCAGGCTGCCGAAGGCGGGGACCAGCACGCCGAGAGCGGCAAGCTCCACCGGGGTGCGGGCGGCGATGGCGGCGCGGAGGGCGGCGACCGAGGCGGGCTCCTGGCGGACCGGCATGATGCCGGCGGTGACGCGGAGCGGGGCGTCGTGGTGGAGGGCGGCCCAGTCGAGCAGGGGCTGCCATTCGGCGGCTTGGCGGGCGGCCAATTGCGGGTCCTCGGCGCGGTAGCAGAGCAGGTCGCTCTCGGCGTAGCGGGCGAGGCCGTCGATCATCGCCGCGGGGTCGGGGGCGATGCGCTCCTGCGCGGTGCCGACCAGGCGGGTGAGCGGCATGTCGTTCATGCTCATCTCGCCGCCACGGGCGCCGCCGCCGGCCGAGGCCCATTCCTCGGCGATGGCCTCTGCGAGCGGGGCGCGGTCGACCACCAGCGGGGCGCCGCCGGGCAGGCGCACCGGGCGTCCGTCGAGGCTCACGCCGAAGCCGCCGGGCTGGGGGGTGGTGGCGGCACTGTCCCAGAAACGCTTCATGTCATCGTCCTCGGCCGAAGAGGCCGCGCAGCAACTCCTGCGCCGGGGCGGGCAACGCCTGGGCGGGAGCAGGGGTTTGAGCGGGAGGGGGCGGGGCGGCGGCCGGGGCCGGGCCGGGCTGGCCGCCGCGGGCGATGGCGAGCTGCGCCTCGCAATCCGGCAGGGCGGCGCTGCCGCCGCCGAGCGCGCCGGCGAGCGCCTGGAGGCTGCGGTCCGGCGAGTTCTGCAGCGAGAGGAAGGCGCCGAGCCCGCCGGCGATGGCGGCCTCCGGCGAGACGCCGATGCGCGGCGCGCGCATGGTGCCGGCGATGTTGACCGGCGCCCGCAGCTCGATCCCGCCGAGGCGGAGATCGGGCAGGAGGCGGAAGGCGAGCGCCTCGGTCTTGAGGTTGGCGCCGCCCTCACCGCCCAGCCGGCCGAGGGCGGTGTCGAGCAGCAGGGCGCGAGACTGCGCCATGCCGTCCTCCAGCTGGAAGCGGAGGGCGAGGCAGCGGAGCGCGATGTCGCGCCCGGCCGTGCCGGCGGGGAGCAGGCGGCGGAGCTCGGCGGGGAGCTTCTCGATCAGGCTGCCGGAGAGGGTGCCGCGCACCACGGAGAGTCCGAGATGGCCATGCGTGCTGCCGGCGACGGCGCGGAGGTCGGTGCCCTGGCCGCGCAGGTCGGCATCGAGGCCGAGCGTGCCGGTCGCCAGGGGGGCAGATTGCGGCGGGGCCTGGCCGAGCGCCGCCAGCAGCGGGGCGAGGTCAAGGCCCGGGGATTGCGCGGCGAGCTGCACGGTGGGCGGGGTGGTGGTGAGGTCGGCGGCGGCGCGGAGGGTGACGGGACCGCCCGGCAGCTGCGCGGCGAAGGGGTCGAGCCGGGCGCGGCCATCCTGGATCAGCAGATGCGCCTGCACCTGCTGGAGGGTGACGCCCTGGGCGTGGAGGCTGCCGACCTGCCAGCGGAGGTCGCCGTCGACGATGCGGAGCGCCTCGAGCGGCAGCTTGGCATCGGGGATGACGCGGCGATCGGGCGGCGGAGGCGGCGCGGCGGGGGTGGCGGCCGCGGGGGCGGCAGGGGGCGGGCGGGACG
>CADCTD010000140.1 GCA_902805545.1 uncultured Craurococcus sp.
GGGCCAGTACGAGAACGGCAGGCTCACGCTGCACTCCGGTTCGCAAGCGCCGTTCGATGTGCGGAAGCAGGCCGCGCACATCCTCGGCCTGCCGGCGGAGGCGGTGCGTGTCGTGTACCACCACTCCTCCGGCTGCTTCGGGCGCAACGGCCTGGAGGACGCGACCGCGGAGTGCGCGGCGCTGGCCATGGAACTCGCCCCGCGCCCGGTCCGGCTGCAATGGATGCGCCACGACGAACACGGCAGCGAGCCGAAGGGCCCGCCAGTGGTCATGACGCTGAAGGGCGGCGTGACGCCCGAGGGCCGCATCGCCGCCTGGGAAGCGGAAGGCTGGGTGCCGCACAGCACCATGAACCTGGTGCGGACCACGGCGGCGGAGATGCTGGGCGCCGACGACGGGCCGCCCGGCTCCGGCAACTGGCACGCCAACTCCAACCCGCCCTACGACGGGATCCCGGCCGCGCGCACGGTCATGCACCGCATCGCCGAAACGCCCTTCCGCCCTTCCTGGATACGCACGCCGGGGCGGTTGCAGAACTGCTTCGCGGTGGAGAGCTTCACGGACGAACTGGCCGCCGCCGCGGGCAAGGACCCGGTCGCCTTCCGCCTGGAACACCTGTCAGACCCGCGCGGGCGCGCCGTGATCGAGGCGGCGGCGCGGGCGGCGAACTGGCAAAGCCGCCCCTCGCCGGCCGGCGGCCAGGGGGGCACGGTCAAGCGCGGCCGGGGCGTAGCCTACATCCGTTACGACAACACGCGCACCTACGTCGGCTGCGTCATGGCGGCGGAGGTGGACACCGGCACTGGCGCGGTGCGCGTCACCGATTGCTGGCTGGCGCAAGACTGCGGGCAGGTGATCAACCCGGACGGGGTGCGCTTGCAGGCTGAGGGCTGCGTCATCCAGACCGTGTCGCGCACGCTGGGAGAGGAGATCCGCTGGGAAGGCAACGCGATCACCACGCTCGACTGGGCGTCCTACCCGTTGCTGGCCTTCCCGCAGGTGCCGCGCATCGAGGTGGTGATCCTGGACCGCCCCGAGCAGCCGATGTGGGGCGCCGGCGAACCGGCGGTGGCGGTGATCTCCGCCGCGATCGGCAACGCCGTGTTCGACGCGACCGGGGTGCGCTTGCGGGAAGTGCCCTTCACGCCCGACCGGGTCAAGGCGGCGCTCGCCACGGGCTGACCGGAGA
>CADCTD010000141.1 GCA_902805545.1 uncultured Craurococcus sp.
CACGATGTGCCGGAGGTGGCGCAAGAACAGCGCCACGGTCGGCGGCCGCGCCGGGTCGCCGTCCCAGTTCATGAAGCCGTGCAGCGACGCGCCGACCAGCCCGCCGGTCGCCGCGACGGCGCGCATCACCTCGTCCGACTTGTTGCGGACCCTGTTCGTGACGGCCTTGGCGTTGGCGTGCGTCAGCAGCACCGGCCGGCGCGAGGCCACGGCCGTCTCCAGGCAGGTGCGCTCGCCGGTGTGCGACAGGTCGATGGCGATCCCGAGCCGGTTCAGCTCCGCCACCACATCGTGCCCGAAGGCGGACAGCCCCGCGTTGCGCGGCTCCAGGCAGCCGTCCCCGGCGGCGCAGGCCTCGTTGTAGGTGAGCTGCACCACGCGGAGCCCGAGCCGGTGGAAGGCTTCGAGCCGCTCCGCCTTGTCGCCGAGCATCTTGGTGTCCTGCCAACCCATGATGAGCCCGACCTTGCCCTCCGCCCGCGCCCGGTCGATGTCCTCCCCGCGCTCCACCAGCAGCCAGCCGGAGGCGGGGTCGCGGCACAGCTTCCGCCAGGAGGCGAAGGCGTCGAAGGTTTGCTCGAAGTCGTCCATGGGCGAGCGGACGGTGACGTTCGCGGCGGCCACGTTGCCCTCCCGCAGCCAGCGCGGGTCGCCGTCGGAGCAGAAGACGAGCCCGTCGATGACGAGCAGGCGGTCGTGCAGCGAAGCCATCCGGGAGCCCTCCGTCGCGCGCGTGCCCGGACCCGCCCGCGCACGCTTGGTTGCACAGTGAAGGACGGCGCGGCCATACCCGGAAGGGGCGGCGGCGAAGGGGCGCGGATGAATCGCAGGGAAGGCGATGGGCCGGGGCGCGCGGCGGCGGCGCGCGGAGGGTCTGCGACAGGTCGCCGCGCCCTCCTCGCCGCCGGCCTCTGCGCGGCGACGCGCCCATCGTCGGCGCAGACGGGCGCGGCGGAGGGCTGGCCGTCGCGCCCCGTCCGCATGGTGGTCGCCTACCCCGCCGGCGGCAGCACGGACATCGTGGGCCGCCTGCTCGCGGAGCTCCTCGCCCGCCTCTGGGCGCAGCCGGTCGTGGTGGAGAACCGCTCCGGCGCCGCCGGCACCCTCGGCGCGGACGCGGTGGCGAAGGCCGCGCCCGACGGCCACACGCTCCTGCTCGCCGCCTCGCCGGAACTCGCCATCGC
>CADCTD010000142.1 GCA_902805545.1 uncultured Craurococcus sp.
CTCGGCCGCGGCCATGCGGGCGATCAGGCGGAGGAAGCTGCCGGTCGGCGTCTCGCCCAGCGGCTCGCCGGCCGAGTCGTCGGCGGTGACGCCGTGGCGGGCCAGCTCCGCCGAGACGCGGCGGGCGAGGTCCCGGTCGGGCGTCACGAGCGCGGCGCGGGCCGACGGGTCTTCCAGCGCCTCGCGCAGGGTGAGGGCGATCGCCGCCGCCTCGGCCTGGGCGTCGGGCGCGGTCAACAGGGTGAGGCCTTCGAGCGCCGGCCGCCATTCCTCCGGCCGGCGGGACTGCCAGGCGGGCAGGCCGGCGGCGGGGCGGAGCGCCATGCCCAGCAGATCGGGGCGGCGCTGCGGCGCGGCGCGCTCGGCCTCCTCCGCCGGGCAGCCATGCCAGCGGGCGACCTGGTCGGCGCCGAGCTTCAGCGCCGCCAGCAGCCGCCGCTGGCCGCAATAGGGATGGGTCGGCGATTCGGGGATGGCGTCCCAGACCCGCGCCTCGGCGGAGGCGGCGTCGATCCCGTGCAGCACCACATGACCGCGCGGCAGCTCATGGGCGATGACACGCAGCAGGGCCTCGGCGGCCGGGATGGTGCCGCCGACGCCGATGCCGGCGGCGATCACCGGGTCCTGCGGCGGGTCCTGCTGCCAGGCGAGCGCCTGGGCGCGCAGCGCCTGGGCGCGGCGCATGCCGATGTCGAGCAGCCCCTCGCCCTCCAGCCAGTGCTGCCACTGCGCCATGACGCCGCGGAGGAAGGCGAGGGTGATCTGCCAATGCGCGGCATGCGTCTCCGGCACCAGCGACTCGAGCCGCTCCAGCCACTGCTCGGCGAGTGCGATGGGCGGGGTCTCGGCGAGCAGGTCGAGGTCGCGCTCCTCGAGGGCGATCTCGTCGAGCAGCGTGCCCAGCGCCCCGGCCAGCGCCCAGGCCTGGTCCGGCGTCGCCGGGCCGCCGCGCTCGCGCGGCAGGCGCTGGATGAAGCCGGTCAGCACCGCCTGCCGGCGCAGCGGGTCGACCGCCGGCGGCAGGTCGAGCAGGGCGGGCAGCGCCAGCTCGTCGGCATCCTCGGTGGAAAGGCCGGCCAGCGCCCGCATCCGCGGCAGCAGCAGGGCCTGGCCGTCGGCGGCGCGCAGGAAGGCGGTGCGCAGCGCACGCGCCGAGCGGCGCGTCGGCAGCAGGATGGTGACGCGCGACAGCCGCTCCGGCGCGTCGCCGGGCACGGCCTGCAGCACCCCGGCCGCGAGGCAGTCGAGGAAGGGCAGATGCGTCGGGATGTGGAAGACGGTCACGGGGCGAAGACTAGCACCATCGTCGTCAGAAAAGCGCCTTCACCAGGCCCGACGCCATCGAGGCCTCGGCGCGCTCCAGGTCGGCGGGCGTCGAGAGGTGGAACCAGATGCCGTCATGGACAAGGGCGTAGAGCCGGCCGGCTTCGATGGCGCGGTCGTAGAGGCGGTTGAGGCTGAAGGGGCCGGCGGGCGCGCCCTCGAACAGCGCCGGGGTGAGGAGCTGGACGCCGGAGAAGATGTAGGGCGCGAGCTCCAGCTCCCGCGGCCGGCGGATGCGCCCCAGCGGGTCGAGATGGAAGTCGCCGCGGCCGACCTCGCCCTCCACCTGCGCGGTGCGGACGACGAGCAGCAGCCCGTCCATCGCCGCCGGGTCGAAGCTGGCGGCCATACGGGCCAGCGCCGGCGTCGGGCCGTCGAGCAGGACGCTGTCGCCGTTCACCACGGCGAAGGGGCCGGGGCCGAGCAGCGGCAGGGCGCGGGTGACGCCGCCACCGGTCTCGAGCAGCAGTTCCTCGCGCTGCAGGGCGATGCGGGGGGCGGAACGGCGGGCGACGGCCGCGGCGACCTGGTCGGCATGCCAATGCGCGTTCACCACGGCCCGACCGACGCCTGCCGCTTCGAGCCGGTCGAGGGCGCGGTCGAGCAGGCTGCGGTCCTGCAGCATCAGCAGCGGCTTGGCGGTGGTCTCGGTCAGCGGCCGCATGCGCAGGCCGAGGCCGGCGGCGAGGACCATGCCGTGGGTGAGCGGGCTCATGCAGGCTCCACCGGATTCTTCCGCATCTCATGCGGCACATGGGCGTCGAGGAAGCGGCGGAGCGGGGCGCAGGCCGGCTGGGAGAGCGCGCGCTCCAGCAGCGCCCAGCAGCGCGGGCCGTGTATCAGATAGCCGGGCTTGTTGTCGCGCCTCGCCAGCCGGACCCAGAGCGCGGCGACCCGGAGATGCCGCTGCGCCCCGCAGGCCGCCATGGCGCCGAGGAAGGCGCCGCGGTCGAGGCCGGGCCGGGCCGTGAGATAGGCGGCGAGGGTGGCGCGGCGGACCTCCGGCGCCACGTCGCGGCGGGCATCCTCGACGAGGGAGACGAGGTCATAGGCCGGGTGGCCGATGGCGGCGTCCTGGAAGTCGAGGATGCCGGTGCGGCGGATCCCCGCGCGGTCCTCGATGCGCATGAGGTTGGCGGGGAAGTAGTCGCGGTGGACGAAGCCCCGCGCGCCGCCGAGCGGGGCCAGCATCTCGGCAAGCGCGGCGGCGAGTTCGGCGCGGACGGACTCGGCGGGCGCCGTGCCGAAGGCGGCGGGCCACCACCAGTCGAGGAAGGTCGCGGCCGTCGCGCGCGTCATCGCCTCGGCATCCCAGGCGGGGAGGCCGGGGGGCGGCGGGGCGGCGTGCAGGGCGGCGAGCGCCTCGGCTGCCTCCCGATAGAGGGGCAGGGGGTCGGCGCCGGCATCGAGCAGCGCGGCATGGGTGGCGTCGCCGAAATCCTCGACGAGGAGGAAGCCCGCCGCCTCATCGGCCGCGATCACCTCCGGCACCGAAAAGCCGGCGGCGAGCAGGTGGCGGGAGAGGGCGTGGAAGGGGCGGACATCCTGCGGCGGCGGGGCGTCCATCAGCAGGGCGGGGCGCGGGCCGCCGGCCAGGCGGGCGTAGCGGCGGAGGTCGGCATCGCCGGCCAGCGGCTGGCGCACGGCCGTCGCATAGCCATGGGCGGCGAGGAAGGGTTCGGGGAATCTCATCCCGCCAGCCCATGCAGCCGGCCGGGCCAGCCGTCCAGCGTGGCGATGCGGGAGTCCTCTTTCTCCGCGTGGGCGAGGCGGAGATGCAACGCCCCCTCCGGCGCCAGCGGGCCGAGCCGGCCCGGCCATTCGACCAGGACGAGGCCGCGGCGGGCCTCCTCCCAGCCCAGCTCGCGGAGGTCAGCGGGGCCGTCGAGGCGGTAGAGGTCGAAGTGATGCGCCTCCAGCCCGCCGGGCAGGTCGTAGCTCTGCACCAGGGTGAAGCTCGGCGAGGGGACCTCGAGGGCCGGGTCCCCGGCCAGGGTGCGGAGGAAGGCGCGGGCGAAGGCGCTCTTGCCGGCGCCGAGCGGGCCGTCGAGCAGGATGGCATCGCCCGCCCGGGCACGCGGGGCGAGCAGGGCGGCGAGGCGGGCGGTGGCCTCGGCGTCGGGCAGCGTCAGGGTCAAAGGGGGCATCGAGGGGTTGGTATAGCGCGGCTTCGCCCTTAATACGCGGGGCTCTTCGAAGGTCAGAATGATGGCGGTGATCGAGACGGATGTGGCGGTCATCGGCGCGGGCCCGGTCGGGCTCTTCGCCGTGTTCCAGTGCGGCATGCTGCGGATGCGGAGCGTGGTGATCGATGCGCTGGATTCGATCGGCGGGCAATGCGTGGCGCTCTATCCGGAGAAGCCGATCTACGACATCCCGGCGCATCCGGCGATCGAGGGGGCGGCGCTGATCCACCAGCTGGAGGCGCAGGCGGCGCCCTTCCGGCCGGCCTACCTGCTCGGGCGCAGGGTGGAGCGGCTGGTGCATGAGGGGGAGACGTATCTCCTCGGCACCAGCGCGGGGGACGAGGTGCGGGCCAAGGCGGTCGTCATCGCGGCCGGGGCCGGGGCCTTCGGGCCGAACCGGCCGCCGCTCGAGGGGCTGGCGGGGTACGAGGCAACGGGCGCGGTGCGCTATGCGGTGGCGCGGCGGGAGGAGTTCCGCGGCAAGCGCGTCGTCATCGCGGGCGGCGGCGATTCGGCCGTCGACTGGGCGCTGTCGCTGAAGGATGTCGCCGAGCGGGTGGTGGTGGTCCATCGCCGGGCGAAGTTCCGGGCGGCGCCGGAGAGCGCGGCACGGCTGGAGGAGGCGGCGGCGAAGGGCGAGGTGGAGATGGCCATCCCCTACCAGCTGCACGGGCTGCAGGGGGACGGGGGGCGGCTTTCAAGCGTCGTGCTGGCGACCCTGAAGGGCGAGGAGAAGGTGGTGCCGGCGGACCACCTGCTCGCCTTCTTCGGCCTGTCGATGGAGCTGGGGCCGATCGCGGAATGGGGCCTCGGCCTCTCCCACAGCCATGTCGCCGTGGAGCCCTCGACCTGCATGACCAGCCTGCCGGGCGTGCACGCGATCGGCGACATCGCCACCTATCCGGGGAAGCTGAAGCTGATCCTCCAGGGCTTCTCCGAGGCGGCGATGGCGGCGCACGCGATCCATCCGCGGGTCTTCCCCGGGGAGGCGCTGCATTTCGAATACAGCACCACCAAGGGGGTCCAGGCCGCCTGACGAGAACCTCCGGCCAGCGCGCCCTCAGGAGGCTTCAGGCAGCTTGAGGGCGCGGGGGCTGGCCCTCCGCCGGATCGATGGGCTGCGGCGGAAAGCTGAAGAATTGACCGGCCAAGGCGGGATCGCGCCGGAGCAGGCGGAACGCCGCGTTGAAGAAGGCGCAGAAGCGGTCCGCATGGGCGCCGGTCCCGACCGGGTATTGCAGCATGCGCCAGCGATTGCCCGGCGAGGGGTCGTGGCGGATGGCGCCGGCATTGTAGGCGCAGGCGACGACCGGCGGGTCGAGCAGGGTGCGCGGCGCGGCCTCCGCGATGCAGGCGGCGCCGGCGGCGATGCTCACCTCCGGGCGGCGCAGCTCCTCCGGAGCGATGGGGCGGCGGAGGACGGCCGAGGCGGTCGAGATCAGCGTCTGCATGCAGCCGATGGAGACGCGGTGCGGCGTCGCCTCGTAGCTGCGGAAGCCGGGTTCGTGGCGCTCGGCCAGGGGGTCGCCGCCGGACTCGGTGGCGATGCAGGCGGCGAGCAGCTCGACCGGCAGGCGGTGGCGGCGCGACGAGGCCTGGAGCGGGACGGCGAAGGCCGCGAGGATGCGGCGGATCATCGCGTCATGGGCCGGGGTCGCGGGGAGGTCGCCGGATTCGAGGGCGATCCCGAGGCTGGTGAGCGACCAGCGGGTGCCGCCGCCGAAGCGGGCATGCGGGCGGGCGAGAGCGGCGAGCGCCGCGGGCGAAAGCGGGTCCGCAGGCGGCGATGCGCCGGGCATCAGGCGGGACCAGAGGGCAGCATCCACCACCCCATCGGGCGGGAAGCCCAGCTGCGATTGCAGCATGGCGACGGCGGCGGCGGTGGCGGGGCCGAACAGGCCGTCGGCGCTGCGCACCAGGGCGGCGACCGGGACCGGCCAGCCGCCGGATTGCAGGCGGCGCTGGAGCTGGAGCACGTCCTCGCCGCGCATCAGCGGCTGGGTGAGACGGAGGGTGCGCTGGGTCATGGGCAGCTCCGGTGCAGGGCGGCGGTGAGCGGGCGGGGCAATGCGTCGCGGCGGCAGGCTGGCGGCAGGGCGGCGAGCAGGGAGCAGCGGGCCGGGCCGGGCGGGGCGAGCAGGGCCAAGGCGAGGCGGGCGGAGGCGGCATGGGCGCAGCCTTCCGCATCGGCCGGGTTGCCGGCGCGGAGGGCCTCCGCGGCGAGCAGCTGCGCCGCGGCGTTGCGGGCCGGGTCGCCGATGCCGCTGCCGGTCGCGTCCCGGGCGGCGGCGGCGAGGTTCAGCGGGATGCGGCGGGGGCTGTCCGCGCTGAGGGCGGCCTGCCAGGCGGCGATGGCGCAAGGGAGGTCGCCCTGGCGGCGGCAGGCCTCGGCGCGGATCTCCTGGGCCTGGCGGCATTCCGGGCAGGGACCGGCGCAGGGCGGGGGCTGGGTGGCGAGGCGGGCGAGATCGCCCCTCGCCAGGAGGTCCTTGTCGGCGGCGAGGCGCTGGGTGGCGCAGCCGGCGAGCAGGAGGAGGGCGAGGAGCGCTCTCATGCGGCGGCCGCGAGCTGGCGGCGAAGCAGGTCGGCGGTCTGGGCGCGGGTAAGGTCGGGGTTGGCGGCCATGCCGGTCAGCAGGAGGACCAGGCGGTCGAGGTCGCGGCCCGCGGGGTCCTGGCGGAGCGTGGCGAGCGCCCCGCGCAGCGCCTGCTGGGAGACGGGCGGGGCGGCGAGGCCGGCAGGGGCGAGGTCGATCGGGCGGGCGTCGACGGCGTCGATCGTGCCGTCCAGAAGGTGGCCGCGGAACTCCTGGAGGCCGGCGGCGAACTCGTCGGCGCTGGCGAAGCGGCCCGGCGTGTCGAGGGCGATGCGGGCGGGCTCGGTTTCCCCCCGGGCCAGCGTAGCGAGGCGGGCGGCGGTTGCGAAGCGCTCGGCCGGCGTGAGGTCCGGCGTCAGGAAGGCGCGGGCGAAGAGGGGGGAGGCTTCGAGCGCCGAGAGGGCGACGGCGCCATCGACCGGGCCCGGGGGGAAGAGGTTGGCGGTATAGGGACGGTCGAGGATGCGGGCCTTCCAGCGCTCGAAATGCTCGGTGCCCTGGCCGATGGCCTGGAGGGCGCCGAGGCCGATGGCGGCGACGAGGCCGGCGGGGCCGCCGAGGCCGAGCAGGCCAGTGCTGGCGCGCAGCGTCCCGAGCGCGTCGGCGATCAGGCCGATGGATGGGCCGGTCGACCGGCCGGCGGCACCGATGGCCGCCTCGGCGGCGCCGGCTATGCCGGCATGGGCATGGAGGGGCTCGGCCGCGGCATCGATCGTGGTCCGGGCGAGGCTGGCCTCGGGCGCCAGCCGGGCGGCGGCATCGAGGGCGATGCGGGCGGCGCCGGGCGCCGTGCCGGAATCCGCTGCGGCGCGGGCCTGCTCGGTCTGACGGGTGGCGAAGTAGAAGCTGATCACGGCGCCGATGAAACCGGTCAGCGCCTCGGCGCTGGCGAGGCCGAGCGGCTTCTGCAGGCCGATCAGCAGGAAGCCGAAGATGACGATGAAGCAGGAGATGAGGGCGCGGATCGTGCCGTCCGGCACGCCGCAGGGGAGTTCGGTCAGCCGGGCGAAGGCGGTGGGGCCGGCCTGCTGCGCTGCGGCCTGAAGGCGGCGCGAGAGGGCAGCGAGGAGCCAGGCCATGCCGGCGACGAAGAGGGCCAGCGCGCCGATGACCAGCGCGATGGACCAGGCAGCGACCGGGGGCCGGGTGGCCGCCTCGGCGAAGAAGGCGGCGGCGTCGGGGTTGGGGGGGTGGAGCATCGGTCCCTCCTGCGCGGTGCAGGAAGGACCGTATTCGCAACAAACCTGATTGTAAAGCTTATTTTCCTAGGTTGGGGAGGGGCTGCTTTCCAGCATGGACTTCAGCCGGGCGACATCCGACTGCGGGGCGGAGATGCGCAGCATGGTACGGCCGCCTTCCTCCCTCATCTCGGCGCAGCGGCGGTCGACCGGGCCCTCGCGCACCAGGGTTTCGAGGGCGAGCTTGGCGCTCTCCAGGCTCGGGAAGGGGACAGTGAAGCTGGCGAGGCCGGCGGCCTGCGCGCCGATTTGGCTAGGCATCATGTCCTGAGCAGGGACGGCGCGGGTGCCCTGCTCGGCGGTGTTGCCGACCGGGTCGCTGGCGGGGAAGGTGTCCTCGACCGCGGCCTCGACATTGGGGTCGCGGGTCTTGTCGGGGCGGTCCTCGGTGGGGCTCGGCATGGCGGGTGTCCTGATCGGTGGTTGGGATCGGAACGCCTGGGGAGTGGTCGGGTTCGGGCGGCGGTCAGCCGGCCGCGCTGCCGAGCGGCTTGCGGAGGAAGATGCGGTGGTAGCCGGGCGGGTGGTCCTCCATCCCGGCAAAGCGGCGATAGCCGAGGCATTCGTAGAAGCCAGGCGCCTGGTGGCTGAAGGTATCGACCCAGGCGCCGATGCAGTCGCGGCGGATGGCCTCCGCCTCGGCCTGCGCGACCAGGCGGCGGCCGAGTCCGGCGGCGCGGAGCGGAGGCGGGATGAAAAGCGTCTCGATCGTCAGCCAGCGCCAGGCGGTGCGGCCGAAGAGGCCGCCCATCGTCTCGCCGGTCTGTTGGTCCTCGAGCAGGATGGCGAGAGGCTGGCGCGCGGATGGGCCGGCCCGGGCCTCGTTGGAGGCGATCAGGGCCTGGAGGATGCGGCCCTGCGTCGCGGGGTCGGGCGTGTCGGTGAGGCGGAGGCGGGGTGGGGCCTCGGCCGTCAGGGGAGGCGTTCCTCCCGCCACAGGCCGAGCTTCTCCTGCGCGGCGCGGTCCGAATAGGCGAAGAGGACGAGCGGCGTCTCGGCGCGGAGCTCGAGCGCGTGCCAGGAGGGGATGACGAGGAGGTCGCGCTCGGCGAGCGGATGCTCGACGCCCTCGATGCGGGCGGTGCCGCGGCCCTCGACGACGACCATCACCGTGCCGTCCGTGCTGCGGCGGGGGCGGGTCTCGAAGCCGGCGGGGAGGTGGCGGACGTGGGCGGCGATGGTCGGCATGACCGGGCCGCCATCGGCGGGGTTCACGAATTCCAGGGCGTGGCCGAGATGCGGGTCGGGCGCCTCGGCCGCGGCGAGGGCGAGAAGGCTCTCGCGCCATTCGGCGTAGGGGTAGTGGAAGAGGGGCTGGCGGGCGGGGCGGCGGTCGGCGGCGGTGCCGCGCAGCGGGCGGAGGTTGCGGCCGTAGCGGCGGGCGCTGTCGCCGGGGGGGACGGTCTCGGGGTGGGAGGCTTCGGGGAGGCGCTCGGCGAAGCTCGCCTCGTAGAAGCGGACGGTCGGGATATCGAGGCCGTCGAGCCAGATCATCGGTCTGTCGCTGGCATTGCCGTGGTCGTGCCACTGCCAGCTCGGGGTGAGGACCAGGTCGAAGGGGCGCATCACCGCCTTCTCGCCATCCACCGCGGTGAAGGCGCCGTCGCCCTCCATCACGAAGCGGAGCGCGCATTGGGCGTGGCGGTGGCAGGGCGCGACCTCGCCGGGGAGGATGAGCTGCAGGCCGGCATAGAGGCTCGGCACGATGGCGGAGGTGCCGGGAAGGCCGGGATTCTCGAGGATGAGGACGCGGCGCTCCGCCTGCTCGGCGCTGATGAGCCCGCCGGCGCGCATCAGCCAGGTGCGGGCGGGGTCGTAGGACCAGCGATGCGGCAGGGCGGCGGAGCGGGGCGTGGGCGTCACCAGCGCGGAGAGCACCTCCCAGAGCGGGTAGAGGCTCTCCGGCCGCATCTCGGCATAGAGGGCTTCGAGCTGGTCCTGCTGGTCGTTCGCCCGGGTGGCGGTGGTGCCGTCCATGCTGGGGTCCTCCCTCGGGCCCTCAAGATAGGACGGACGGGGAAGATGCGGGAGGGTGTTGCAGCCGGGCGCATTCCGGTGCAGCAACCGCTGCCGCTTGCGGAGGTATACCCATGGAGCCCATCCACTGCCCCTTCAGCCGCATTGCCCTGGTGCTGCAAGGCGGCGGGGCGCTCGGCTCATACCAGGCCGGCGTCTACCAGGCCCTGCACGAGGCGGAGCTGGAGCCGGACTGGCTGGCGGGCGTCTCGATCGGGGCAGTCAACGCCGCGATCATCGCCGGCAACCGCCGCGAGGACCGGCTGCCCCGGCTGCGCGCCTTTTGGGAGCGGGTGACGGAGCGGCAGGTCTGGCCCTTCGCCCCGGACGGCGACGATCTCCGCCGGCTGCGCAACGGGGCGAGCGCGCTGAACACGCTGGTCTTCGGCACGCCGGGCTTCTTCCGGCCGAACACGCTCAGTCCCTGGCTCGCCCCGCGCGGGGCGGCGGGGGCGACGGCCTTCTACGACACCGCGCCGCTCCGGCGGACGCTGGAGGAGTTGGTCGACTGGCAGCTGCTGGCCGAGCCGGGCGGGCATCCGCGGCTGGCCGTCGGCGCGGTCAACGTCATGACCGGGAATTTCCACTACTTCGACAACGCGCAGCAGCAGCTGGCGCCGGAGCACGTCATGGCCTCCGGCGCGCTGCCGCCAGGGCTGCCGATGGTGAAGGTCGAGGGTGCCTGGTACTGGGATGGCGGCCTCGTCTCCAACACCCCGCTGCAATACCTGCTCGAGGATGAGGTCGACAGCCGCGACGCGCTGGTCTTCCAGGTCGATCTCTTTCCCGCCCGCGGCGCCCTGCCGCGCGACCTGGAGCAGGTGCTCGCGCGGGACAAGGACATCCGCTACTCGTCGCGCACCCGGATGAACACGGATGCCTTCACCACGCGGCGGGAATGGCAGGTGCGGCTGCGGCAGATCCTCGCCAAGGTGCCGGAGGCGGCGCTGAGCGAGGAGGACCGCACGCTGCGCGAGAGGCTGGCGCGGCTGCCGCGGCTCACCATCCTGCAGATGGTCTACCAGGCGCGGGCCTATGAGAGGCAGTCGAAGGACTATGAATTCGGCCCGGAGACGATGCGCGAGCACTGGGCGAGCGGCTATGAGGACACGGTGCGGACGTTGAAGCGGCGGGAGTGGCTGGAACTGCCACCGGAGGTGCCGGGAATCGTCACGCATGACCTGCACCGCGAGGCCGACTGATCCGCCGATCGCGGCAGCGTGACCGCCGGCAGGGCGGCGGCTGCCGCTATCCTCCCGGCTCTGTTACGGGAGGAAACAATGCTGCGACAAATCGGCAAGACGATGCTGGCGGCGGCGCTGTTGGCGCCGCTCGCGGCCTCGGGGCAGCAGTCGGGGGCCAACTGGTATCCCTCCCGCTACGGGGCGGATGACCAGATCGGGGCGATGAACCTGCTGACGCCGCAGAAGGTGCTGGAGGCGGCGCGGCTGGTGCAGCGCGGGCAGGTCTACCGGCTCGGCGTGCCGGTCGGGCGGGAGACGCCGGCCTTCCCGCCGCGCAGCGCCTCGGTCACGGTGATGATGCCGGACCAGTTCGGGGCGACGGTGCCCTCCGAGAACCACGTGTCCTATGCGGACGACATGTTCACCGGCTGGCTCGGCGTCGGCAGCCAGATCGACAGCTTCGCGCATCTCGGCATCGACAACGTCTTCTACAACGGCAACCACGCGCGCGACTTCATCCGCACCACGGGCGTCACGCGGCTCGGCGTCGAGGGCATCCCGCCGATGGTGACGCGCGGCGTGCTCGTCGACATGGCGCGCGCGCGCAGCAAGCCGATGCTGGAGGAGGGCGAGGTCATCACCGCCGACGACCTGCGCGCGGCGATGCGCGACCAGGGCGTCGAGGTGCGGCAGGGCGATGTCATCCTCATCCATACCGGCTGGGTCGAGCTGCTGGAGCGCGACCCGGCACGGTTCGGCAAGGGCGAGCCGGGGATCGACAATGGTGCGGCGGAGTTCCTCGCCTCGCTCGGCGTGGTCGCCGTGGGGGCGGATACCTGGGGGGTGGAGGCGGTGCCCTTCAAGAACCCGAACCGCGTCTGGGAAGGGCACCAGACGCTGCTGGCGAAGAACGGCATCCACATCCTCGAGGTGATGGACACGCGGGCGCTGGCGCGCGACGGGGCGAAGGAATTCCTGTTCGTGCTGGGCCAGCCGCTGCTGAAGGGGGCGGTGCAGGCGATCATCAACCCGATCGCCATCCGGTAGGGTCGCTATCCCACCTGCCGGGCCCGGCGCGCCCGGCGGATGCGGAGCGCGATGATGCCGAAGGCCAGCAGCATCAGGCCGAGCCCGGCGGTGCCTGCCCAGTCCTCGATCAGGTGGAACTGGTCCTCCAGCAAGTAGCCGGCGGTGGCCAGCCCGCCGGTCCAGATCGCCGTGCCGAGGGCGGAGAAGCCGTAGAAGACCCCGCGCGGCAGGGCGACCAGCCCGGCCGGGACGGAGATGCCGGTGCGGAGCCCGGGCATCATGCGGGCGAGGCAGACCGCCAGGGCGCCGTTGCGGCGGAGCGCGTCCTCGGCGCGGAGGAGCGTCTCCCGCGTGAGGCCGACATAGCGGCCGTAGCGGTCGGCAAGGCGGCGGATGCGCTCGGCGCCGAAGGCCCGCGCCACCTCGTACCAGAAGGCATTGCCGACGAGCGAGCCGGCGATGCCGGCGCCGATCACCTCCCCGAGCGTGAGCTGCCCGCGGGCGGCGGCGAAGCCTGCCAGCGGCATGATCACCTCCGACGGGATCGGCGGGAACAGGTTCTCGGCGACCATCAGCAGGAAGACGCCGACCAGCCCGGCCGAGACGACGAGGTCCGAAGCCCAGGCGATCATGACGGCAGCCGGTAGACCAGGAGCGTGACCCATCGGCCACGGGAATAGTTGAAGCCGGTCACGCTGGCGATCTCCTCGGGCAGCAGGGCGAGCGCCGTGGCACGGCGACGGAAGTCGGCCTCGGCGCGGTCGCCGACGGCGACCACCCGGCCGGAGCCGGCGACGAGGAAATCGGCGGCATCGGCGCCGGTGCGCAGGAAGCGCACATCCTGGCCGAGGGCGAAGAGCACCGAGGGCTCGGAATGCCCGGTGATGCCGAAGCGCTCGGCGGGTAGGCCGGGGATGCGGGCCTCCACCGCCTCGGCGAGGCGGGGAGCGATCCAGAGCGGGGTGAGGTGGGGTGCGACGCCCTCAAGGATGGAGGCGTAGAGCGGCACGGCGAGCAGGGTGCCGAGCAGCCCGGCGCGGCCCCAGGCGCGCAGCCGGGCGGCGCGCAGCAACAGGAAGGCCAGCGCCCCGGCGGCGGGGATCGCCAGCAGCCCGGCGAGGAGGATGCGGCGCTCGAGATACCAGGGCGCGGCCAGCGCCGCGGCCGCCAGCCCGGCGGCGCCGAGGACGAGGCTGGCGATGCCGGCCCAGCGCCACCAGCGGCCGGGCGGGTTGCGCATCGGGTTGATCGCCCAGGCGGCGCCGAGCAGCATCAGGGCCGGGTAGAGCGGCAGGGTGTAGTGCGGCAGCTTGGTCTGCACCGCCTCGAATACCAGCCAGGAGGGCACCACCCAGGCGAGCAGGAAGCGGGTCGGCGGGTTCAGCCGGTCGTGCCAGGCATTGGGCAGGGCGGCGAGCACGATCCATGCGCCCGGGAAGGCGGCGATGGCGAAGGTGAGCAGGTAGTAGCCGGGCGGGCCCCAGTGCTTCTCCTCGCCGGAGCCGATCTTGGAGAGCATGTCGCCGCCGATGGCCTGCTGGAAGAAGCGGCCCTCGGTGGCGATGCCGATGGCGATGAACCAGGGCGCGGCGGCCGCGATCATCAGGGGCACGCCCCAGGCGGGGCGAAGCGCGCGGAGCCAGGGCGCCTCGCGATCACTCACGGCAAGCGTGATGCCGGCGAGCAGCGGGACCATCGGCCCGATCGGGCCCTTCAGCAGGATGCCGAGGCCGAGCAGCAGCCAGAAGCCGGCCGCCTGCCGCGCCGTGAAGGCGTCCGGGCGGAGATAGGCCTGGCCGAACAGGCCCATGGCGCCGACGATGGCCGCCAGCAGGGCGGCGTCGGTCTTGGCGATATGGGTCTCGGCGACCAGCACCAGCGAGGAGGCGAGCATGGCCGAGCCAAGCAGCGCCGCCCGCCGTCCCACCAGGGCGCGGCCCCAGTGGAATGTCGCCAGCACGGCGAGCAGGGCGCCGGCGAGGCTCGGCAGGCGGTAGGGCCAGATCATGTCCCGCGTGCCGAGATGAGCGGCTTCCACCAGATGCACCGAGGCGGCCTGCAACCAGTGGATGCCGGCGGGCTTCTTGTTGCGCTCCTCCTCGCCGAAGCGGATGCGGACATAGTCGCCGCTCTCGACCATCTGCCGGCTGGCCTGGGCGAAGCGGGCCTCGTCCCGGTCCGTCGCCGGCAGGGTGAAGAAGCCCGGCAGCCAGAGCAGCAGGCAGAGCAGCACCAGGAAGAGCTTCGGCCGGCGCTGCAGCGCATCCGGCAGGAGGCCGAGCGAAGGGTCCGGGCTGGAGAGGGCCGACAGGTGCATGGGGCTGCGCACTAGCATGGGGCGGGGGCGGGGGCCATAAACCGCTGGCATGTCCTCCCATCTCGGTTCCCCCACCCGCCGCGCCGCCCTCGCCTTGCTGGAGGCGGTGATGACCCGCCACCGTCCGCTGGAGGAGGCGCTGGATGCGCTGCCGAAGGGCATCGCGCCGCGCGACAAGGCGGCGGCGCACCGGATCGCCGGCGCCGTGCTGCGGCGGGCGGGGAGCCTGGATGCGGTGCTGGAGCCCTATCTGCGGCGGGAGCCGCCCTCGGAGGTCCGGCAGGCGCTGCGGATGGGGGCGGCCGAGCTGCTGCTGCTCGGCACGCCGGCGCATGCGGCGGTGGCCAGCTCGGTGACGCTGGTGCCGAAGCCCTTCTCGGGCCTGGCCAATGCCGTGCTGCGGCGAGTGGCGGAGGCGGGGGCTGCGGCGCTCGAGGGGCTGGAAGCGGAGCGGCTGGATACCCCGCCCTGGCTGTGGTCGGCCTGGCATGCGGCCTATGGGCCGGGGGTGCGGGCAATCGCGGCGGCGCATCGGACGGAGGCGCCGCTCGACCTGTCCCTGGTGCCCGGCACCGCGGCGCCGGAGGGGGGCGAGGCACTGCCGACCGGGAGCTGGCGCTATCCGCCGGGGACGCGGGTCGCGGAGATGGCGGGCTTCGCCGAGGGCGGATTCTGGGTGCAGGACGCGGCGGCCGCCCTGCCGGCCCGGGTGCTCGGGGTGCGGCCGGGGGAGCGGGTGCTCGACCTCTGCGCGGCGCCGGGGGGAAAGACGGCGCAGCTCGCAGCGGCCGGCGGGCAGGTCGTGGCGGTGGAGCGGGAGCCGCGGCGGGCGGCCCGGCTGCGGGAGAACCTGGAGCGGCTGCGGCTGGCGGCGGAGGTCGTCGAGGCGGATGCGGTTGCCTGGGATGCCGGCGGGGCGGAGTTCGATGCGGTGCTGCTCGACGCGCCCTGCACGGCGACGGGGACCATAAGGCGGCATCCGGACGTGCCCTATCTGAAGCGCGCGCGGGATGTGGGGGCGATGGCGGAGGTGCAGCGGGCCTTGCTCGCCGCGGCGGCGCGTCGGGTGGCGCCGGGCGGGCGGCTGGTCTTCGCCACCTGCTCCCTGCAGCCCGAGGAGGGGGAGGGGCATGCGGCGCCGGAGGGCTTCGTCGCCGATCCGGTTCGGCCGGGGGAGGTGCCGGGGCTCGAGGGGGCGATCAGCGGGAGCGGTACGCTGCGGACGCGGCCGGACCTCTGGGCGGAGCGGGGCGGGATGGATGGGTTCTTCGTCGCGCGGTGGCGGCGGGCCTGAACCGGTTGCCATATGTCATGTGCGTGAAATGCGCGCCAAGTTCGGGATAGCCGTCGCGCGAGGGCTTGCCCGGCGCCGCGGCGCCTTGCCCGCGCCCGCCCGCCGCCGCTAGAACCGGCGGGATGCCCCATCGCCCCGTCAGGATCGCCCCTTCCCTGCTTGCCGCCGATTTCGCCCGCCTCGGCGAGGAGGCGCGGGCGGTGGCCGTTGCCGGGGCGGACTGGCTTCATCTCGACGTGATGGACGGGCATTTCGTGCCGAATATCAGCTTCGGCCCGGTGGTGGTGAAGGCGCTCAGGCGGCACCTCGACATCCCCTTCGACGTGCATCTGATGATCGCGCCGGCCGACCCCTACCTCGCCGCCTTCGCCGAGGCCGGGGCGGATGTCATCAGCGTGCATGCGGAGGCGGGGCCGCATCTGCATCGCAGCCTGCAGGCCATCCGCGCTCTCGGGAAGCGGGCGGGGGTGGTCCTCAATCCGGCGACGCCGGTGAGTGCCGTGGAGAACGTGCTCGATCTCTGCGACCTCATCCTCGTCATGTCGGTCAATCCGGGCTTCGGCGGGCAGGGCTTCATCGACAGCCAGCTCGGCAAGATCGCGGCGCTCCGGCGGATGATCGATGCGCATGAAGCCGCCGGCGGCGGGCCGATCGATCTCGAGGTGGATGGCGGGGTGACGGCGGAGACGGCGCCGCGCTGCGTCGCGGCCGGCGCCGACGTGCTCGTGGCGGGGACGGCGGTGTTCGGGAAGCCCGACTACAGGGAGGCCATTCAGGCGCTCCGACCCAAGGTGATGGCCTGATGCGCGATATCATCCGCGGGACGCGGCGTTTCATCTCCGGGCTGCGGCCGGTGAAGGTGCCGGATGCGCCGGCGCGGGCCTTCCGCGACCTCTGGCCGGGGGATGCGAACCGGGGCGCGCGGCTGCTGCGCGGCGAGTTCGAGCATCTCGGCACCACCCATCGGCTGGACCCGGAGAGCGGGGCGGGCTGGGATCGCGCGGCGGGGCCGGTGGCCTGGCGGGCGGCGGCGCATGGCTTCGCCTGGATGCGTGACCTGCGGGCGCTCGGGACGGATGCGGCGCGGACGCGGGCGCGGGACCTCGCCGAGGACTGGCTCGGCCGCGGGGCGGAGGAGGTGCTGGCCCAGGCGCCGGATGTGGCGGCGGCGCGGGTCTCGGCCTGGCTCGGGCACTGGGATTTCCTGGCGGCGACCGCCGAGGACGGGTTCCGCAAGCGGCTGCTGGTGCGGCTGGCGCAGGATGCGCGGGGGGTCGTCGGCTCGCTGCCGGCGGAGGCGATGCATCGCGGGGCGCTGGTGACGCTGAAGGGGGCGATCGCGGCGGCCGTCGCGCTGGAGGAGGAGGCCTGGATGACCCGGGCGCTCCGCTTCCTGCCGGGCGAGCTGGAGCGGCAGTTCCACCCGGATGGCGGGCATGTGGAGCGCTCTCCGGCGCAGCAACTGCTGGCGATGCAGGACCTGATCGAGATCCGCAACCTGCTGCACGGGGCGGGCATCAACCCGCCGGCCCTGCTGGCGACGGTGCTGGAGCGGGCGGGGCAGGCGCTCCGGCTGTTCCGGCATGGGGATGGTGGCCTCGCGCAGTTCAATGGCACGCGGGAGGAGGGGGCGGGGCTCGTCGACCTCGTCCTCACCCAGGGCCAGGCGCGCGGCCGGGCGCCGATGCTGCTGGAGGAGACGGGCTTCCACCGGCTGCAGGCGGGGCGGACGCTGGTCATCGCCGATGCTGCGGCGCCGCCGCCGGCGCGCGCGCGGGATGCCGAGACGGGGATGCCGCGCGGGGCGGACCGCTATGCGCATGCCGGGAGCCTGTCCTTCGAGATGTCGGTCGGGCGGGACCGGCTGGTGGTGAATTGCGGCGCGGCGCCGGGGGCGGAGGGCGCCTGGCGGGATGCGCTGCGGGCGACGGCGGCGCATTCGACGCTGATCCTCGCCGATACCAACAGCAGCGAATTGCGCGAGGAGGGGCTCGGGCGGCGGCCGGAGCGCGTCGAGCAGGAGCGGCACGAGGCGAGTGGCGCGCAGTGGCTGGAGGCGAGCCATGACGGCTGGCGGAAGCCCTTCGGCGCGGTGCACCGGCGGCGGCTCTACCTGGCGGAGTCCGGGGACGACCTGCGCGGCGAGGACATGGTCGAGATGGCGGAGCAGGGGGCGAGGCCGCCGGCCTTCGTCGTGAGGTTCCACCTGCATCCCGGCGTGACGGCGAGCCTGGTCGAGGACGAGCAGGCGGTGCTGCTGCGGCTGCCCTCCGGCCAGGGCTGGCGGCTGCGCGCGCAGGGGGCCGTGGTGAGCCTCGAGGAGAGCCTCTATCTCGGCGGCGAGCAGCGGCGGAACGGCCAGATCGTGCTCTCGGCCGAGGCCGGGCAGGATACGGTGCAATGGGCGCTCGGGCGGGTGACCGCGGCCGCGGCGCCGAGCGAGGCGGCGGAAGCCTGACTGCGCCCTGAAGATCGCCGAGGTCACCAATGTCGACTTCTCGCTGCGGCACTTCCTGCTGCCGCTGATGCGGGGCGCACGCGCCCGGGGGCATGAGGTGGTGGGGCTCTGTGCCGAGGGGCCGTTGCTCGACCTGCCCCGGGCGGAGGGGTTCCGCATCATCCCGGTGCCGATGGCGCGCAGCCTCAACCCGGCGGCGCAGGCGAGGTGCCTGGCCGAGCTGCACCGGGTGTTCCGGGCGGAGCGGTTCGACCTGGTGCATGCGCACATGCCGATCAGCGGGCTGCTGGCGCGGGCGGCGGCGAAGGCGGCTGGCGTGCCGCGGATCGCCTATACCGGCCATGGCTTCCTCTTCAACCAGCCGGGGCCTGCCTGGCGGCGGGGCCTGGCGCTGGCCCTCGAGCGGGCGGCCGGGCGGATCACCGATACCTACCTGACCGTCAGCGAGGAGGAGGCAGGGGACGCGAAGCGGCTCGGCATCCATCCCCGGGCAGAGCCGGTGCTGAACGGGCGGGATCCGTCGCTGTTCCGGCCGGATGCGGGGGCGCGGGCGGAGGTCAGGGCGGATCTCGGGGCCGGGGAGGGAGAGTGCGTGGTGCTCGCCGTCTCGAGGCTCGTGCGGCACAAGGGCTATCCGGAATTGCTCCAGGCGATGGAGGCGGTGCCGGGGGCGCGGCTCTGGGTGGTGGGTGAGCGGCTGGCGACGGATCACGGTGAGGACCTGGAGCCCTGGTTCGCCCGGGCGGAGGCGGCGATGCCGGGGCGGGTGCGGCGGCTCGGCTATCGGCACGACGTGGCGCGGGTGATGGCGGCGGCGGATGTCTTCGCCCTGCCGAGCCATTTCGAGGGGCTGCCGATGTCCATCATCGAGGCGATGCTCTGCGGCCTGCCGGTGGTGGCGACCGATATCCGCGGCTCCCGGGAGATGGTGGCGGAGGGGGAGACGGGCTTCCTCGTGCCGCCGGCCGCCACCGGGCCGCTGGCGGCGGCGCTTGGGCGGCTCGTGGGCGATGCCGCGTTGCGGGCGCGGATGGGCGAGGCCGGGCGGGCGCGGGCCAAGGATCGCTTCGATGAGGCGAAGGTGGTCGGGCGGACGCTCGATCTGCTGGGGCTGTAGGTCTAAGGTGCCGCGGTGAACAGCATCCTGCCTTTCTGGAAGACGAAGCCGCTGCAGGCGATGAGCCGGGCCGAGTGGGAGAGCCTCTGCGACGGCTGCGGGCGCTGCTGCCTGCACAAATTGCGCGACGAGGACACGGAGGAGGTGGTCTTCACCGAGGTCGCCTGCCGCCTGCTCGACACGGAGAGCTGCCGCTGCCGCGACTATGCGAAGCGGCGCCAGCATGTGCCCGACTGCGTGAAGCTGACGCCGGCGCGGATCGCCGCGATCGACTGGCTGCCGCCGACCTGTGCCTACCGGCTGGTGGCGGAGGGGCGCGACCTGTTCTGGTGGCACCCGCTCATCTCCGGCACGCCCGAGACGGTGCATGAGGCCGGGGTCTCGGTGCGCGGGCGCGCGGTGACGGAGCGCGAGGCGGGCGCCCTCGAGGATCATGTGGTGGAATGGCCGGGACGCCTGCCGAGCAAGGCAAGGCCTCCGGCCAGGCGATGATCGGCGGTCATTGCCTGGCTTGTCGTGTTTGTTCGCGTGATTCACGCCGTCGGCCGTTCCAGCCTCAGGCGATCACGCTCAGGAAAGGAGAGACGCCATGAAGGATGCCCTGTTCGGCGGTGTGAATGCCGCGGTGCTGACGGCGATGAAGCCCGACCTCTCGCCCGACCCGGCGCGGATGGCGGGGCACGCCAGGTGGCTGCTCGCCAATGGCTGCAACGGGCTCGGCGTGCTCGGCACCACGGGCGAGGCGAACAGCTTCGGCCTGCATGAGCGGAAGCAGATCCTGGAAGGGCTGGTCGCCCATGGCGTGCCGGCCGCGACGATGATGCCGGGCACCGGCACCGCCTCCCTTGCCGACACCGTCGAGCTGACGCTGCATGCGAAGGCGCAGGGCTGCCGCGGGGTGCTGGTGCTGCCGCCCTTCTACTACAAGAACCCGAGCGATGACGGGCTCTTCGCCTGGTTCTCCGAGGTCATCAACCGCGTCGGCGGCGGGATCGCGCTCTATCTCTACAATTTCCCGCAGCAATCGGCGGTGCCCTTCAGCCTTTCGCTGATCGAGCGGCTGCTGAAGGCCTTCCCCGGCGCGGTGAAGGGCGTCAAGGACAGCAGCGGCGACTATGCGAACATGAAGGCGATGATCGACGCCTTCGCGGGGGATGGGTTCGAGGTCTATTCGGGCTCCGACGAGTATGTGCAGCGGATCCTCGCCGAGGGCGGCGCGGGCTGCATCACGGCCGCGAGCAACGCGAACAGCCATTGGGGCGGCATCGTCTACGCGAAGCGCACCGGCGCCGAGGCGGATGCGGCGCAGGCGGTGCTGACGGCGACGCGCAAGGCGGCGACGAGCGTGGCGCTGATCCCCGGCCTGCGCGAGATCATCGCGCGCAGCACGGGCGACGATGGCTGGCGCAAGATCCGCCCGCCGCACCTGAAGCTGTCGCAGGCGCAGGCCGATGCGGTCTGGCAGGCCTGGGAAGCGGCCGGGGCGCTGCCGCTGCCGGGGCTCGGCGTGAAGGCCGCCGCCGAATGAGCGAGCCGCTCCGCTGCCGGGAGCCGGCGACCGGCACCGTGCAGATCGACGATGAGAACATCCGCGTCACGCGCTGGGACTTCAATCCCGGCGCGGAGACGGGCTGGCACCGGCATGGCTGGCTCTATGTCGTCGTGCCGGTGACCGATGGCACGCTACTCGTCGAGCTGCCGGGCGGCGAGACGATGACGGCGGAGCTGAAGGCGGGCGTTTCCTACACCCGGACGGCGGGCGTGGAGCACAACGTCGTCAATGCCGGCAGCGCGCCGCTCTCCTTCGTCGAGACGGAGCTGAAGGCGTTGCCGGGTTGAACTGCGGGCCGCTTGCTGCGCATGGTGGCCCGATGGACCATGGTGACGAGTGTTTCGGGCAGGAGGCCGGCTTTCCCGGCCCCGTGCAGTGGCGGCGTTCGGCCCGGGCAAGGCGCGTGAGCCTGCGGATCGACGTGCGGAGCGGCTCGGTGGTGGTGACCTTGCCGCCGCGCGCGGGGCGGCCCGCCGGCGTCGCGCTGCTGAAGACGCATGCGGCCTGGGTGCGGGAGAGGCTGGCGGCGCTGGCACCGCCCGTCGTCTTCCAGGCGGGGGCGGAGGTTCCGGTCGGCGGCGCCGCGCATGTCGTGCGCATCGTGGAGGACCGCATCGGCGAGGCCTGGCTGGAGCCGGGCGCGATCCTGCTCGGCGGCGGCGAGGATGTGGCGGCGCGCGTCGGCGCCTTGCTGCACGAGCAGGCGATGGAGCGGATCGCGGCGCTGGTGGCGCGGCATGCGGCGGCGCTCGGCCTCGGCGCAAGGCGGGTGCGGCTGAAGGATACCAGGAGCCGCTGGGGAAGCTGCGCGCCGGATGGCACGCTCGCCTTCTCCTGGCGGCTGGTGATGGCGCCGGGCTGGGTGCTCGACTATGTCGTCGCGCATGAGGTGGCGCATCTCGGCGCGATGAACCATTCGCCGCAATTCTGGTCGCTGGTCGAGCGGCTGACGCCGCACCGGCATGCGGCGGTCGCCTGGCTGAAGGAGAGTGGGCCGGGCCTGCTGCGGGCGGGCCAGCCCGAACTCCGCTCAGGCGGCAATTCCTGACCGGAGCAGGCGGACCGCCCTAGCCGCCGGGCTGCCGGACGGCGGCCTTCAGCGCCTCGAGATCGCGCTGGTGCAGGGTGATGCGGTGCTTGACCAGGTCGCGGATGCTGACGATGCCCGCAAGCGCGCCATCCTCCATCACCGGCAGGTGACGGAAATAGCCGGCATCCATGATCTCCATCGCATGGTCGATGGAGGTGTTCATGGAGATGGTGGTGACCTGGCGGGTCATCAGGTCGCTCGCCGTCAGCTCCAGCACGCGGGCGCCATGCTTGGCGAGCGCCTTGACCACGTCCCGCTCCGAGACGATGCCGGCGAGGCCGCCATGATCGGCGAGCACGACGACGGCGCCGATGCGGCGGGAGGCGATGATCGAGGCAATCTCGGCGATGGGCGCCTCGGGCGAGACGGAGACCACGTTGCGGCCCTTCTCGCGGATCACGGCGGCGATGGTCATGGCGTGCGTCCTTCCCTGTTCGTTCAGCCCCCGGCTACGCCCTGGGTGTTCACGTAGAGAGCGTAGAGCGACTTGCTGGCCGGCATGAACAGCCGATTGCGGTGCCGGCCGCCAAAAGCGAGATTGGCGCAGCGCTCGGGCAGGCGGATATGGCCGATCGGCGCACCGTCCCGGTTCAGGATGCGGACGCCGTCCAGCTCCTCCCGCCCCATGCCCCATCCGCACCAGAGATTGCCGTCCACATCCACGCGGAAACCATCGGGCGTTTCGCCCTCCTTGCACTGGTGAAAGACGCGGTTGTTGGAGAGGCGCCCGGTCGCGCCGTCCACCTCGAAGACGCGGATGACACGAGGAGTGGCAGCGGCCTCGACGACGTAGAGCCTCGACTCGTCCGGGCTGAAGGCAAGGCCGTTGGGGCGGCCGACCTCGCCGGTGGCGAGGGTGATCTGCCCGGTCTGGCCATCGACGCGGTAGAGGTTGGTCGGCAGCTCGGGCTGGGCCATCTCCCCTTCGTAATAGCCGAGGATGCCGAAGGGCGGGTCGGTGAACCAGATGGAGCCGTCCGACTTCACTACGACGTCGTTGGGGCTGTTGAGCGGCTTGCCCTCGAAGCGGTCGGCGATGACGGTGATGCTGCCATCGGGCTCGGTGCGGGTGACGCGGCGGGTCAGGTGCTCGCAGGTCAGCAGGCGGCCCTGCCGGTCGCGCGTGTTGCCGTTGCTGTTGTTGGAGGCGGAACGGAAGATGTCGACCTGGCCGGTGCTCTCGCTCCAGCGGAGCTGGCGGTTGTTCGGGATGTCCGACCAGATGAGGCAGCGCTGGTCGCCGAACCATGCGGGGCCCTCGGACCAGCGGGCGCCGGTCCAGAGGCGCTCGACACCGGCCAGTGCCAGGCGATACCGGCTGAAGCTTGGGTCGAGGATCTGGACGGCCGGGTCCGGGTAGCGCTCGACGGGCTGGGCGAGGGCGGGCGTCGCGAGCAGGGCGGCGCCGATCAGGCCACGGCGGGTGGCGGGCATGGGTTTTCTCCGTCGTTTTGCGGGGAGGCTAGCATGAACCGGCCCGGCGGCTGCATGCTGCGGCGATGGACAGTCTTCCTCTCCTGCCTCCCCCGACCGGCGCCGAGGCGGTGCCGGATGCCCGGGGGATCAACCTCTGGCGCGCCGATCCCTGGCTGCGGCCGTTGCTCGGCCTCTACCTACCGGAGGGGCTGCTGGCGCATCTGTTGCCGCATCTCGACCGGATGGGGGCGCTGGCGGGCGGCAGGCTCGACGAGCTGGCCGGCACCGCCGACCGCAACCCGCCGGTGCTGCAGCCGCGGACGCGGCGGGGCGAGGATGCGGCGGCGATCGAGGTCCATCCGGCCTACCGGGAGATGGAGCGGATCGCCTTCGGCGAGTTCGGCCTGGCGGCGATGTCGCATCGGCCCGGCGTGCTGGGCTGGCCGGAGGCGATGCCGCCGGCGGCGAAGTACGCGCTGAGCTATCTTTTCGTGCAGGCTGAATTCGGACTGTGCTGCCCGCTCTCCATGACGGATGCACTGGCGCGGACGCTCCGCCGGTTCGGCGATGCGGGGCTGGTGGCGCGCTACCTGCCGGGGCTGACATCGACCGACCTCGACGCGCTGCGGCAGGGCGCGATGTTCATGACGGAGCAGGGGGCGGGGTCCGACATCGCCGCCACCGCCGTCACCGCCGGGGAGCAGGCGGATGGGAGCTGGGCGCTGTTCGGCGACAAGTGGTTCTGCAGCAATCCGGATGCGGGGGTGGCGCTGGTGCTGGCGCGGCGGGCCGGTGGGCCGGCGGGACTGCGCGGCGTCTCGCTGTTCCTGCTGCCGCGGGAGCGGCCGGATGGCACGCGCAACGCCTACCGGATCGTGCGGCTGAAGGAGAAGCTTGGGACGCGCTCCATGGCCTCGGGCGAGATCCGGCTCGAGGGGGCGACGGCGTTCCTCGTCGGCGAGCCGGAGGCAGGCTTCCGGCAGATGGCGGACATGGTCAATGCCTCGCGCCTGTCGAACGGCATGCGGGCGGCAGGGCTGATGCGGCGGGCGGTGACGGAGGCGATGTTCGTCGCCCGGCACCGCATCGCCTTCGGGCGTCGGCTGGCCGAGATGCCGCTGATGCGGCGGCAGCTGATGAAGCTCGTCCTGCCCATGGAGCAGGCGCGGAGCATGGTGTTCCAGGCGGCAGACGCCATGCGCCGGAGCGATGCGGGGGAGCCGGGGGCCTATGCGCTGCTGCGCATCCTGACGCCGCTGCTGAAATTCCGCGCCTGCCGGGACGCGCGGCGCGTCACCGGCGATGCGATGGAGGTGCGCGGCGGCTGCGGCTATATCGAGGAATGGGCCGACCCAAGGCTTGTGCGGGATGCGCATCTCGGCAGCATCTGGGAGGGGACGAGCAACATCGTCGCCCTCGACGTGCTGCGGGCGGCGCAGCGCGAGGGCTCGCTGCCGGTGCTCAGGGGGCATCTGCAGGGGCTGCTCGGCAACGGGGAGGTGCTGCCGGAGGCGATGCCGGCCTTTGAGCGGGCGGCGGCGCTGGCGGAGCGGGCGCAGGAGGAGCCGGCCCTGGCCAGGCAGGCGGCGAGCGCGCTCTATCACCTGACCAGCGCGGCGGCGATGGCCTGGGAGGCGGGGCGTCTGCAGGACGCGGAGCGGCTGCAGCTGGCGCGACTGGTGCTGCGGCATCGGGTGCTGCCGCGCGACCCGCTGGCGGAGGCGGATGAGGCGGTGCCGGAGGCGCTGCTGGCGAAGGTCCTGGCGGCGTGATGGACGGGCTCTCGCCCCGGGCCGCCGCGACGCGGCAGCGCATCCTCGATGCGGCGCTGGCCGAATTCGCCGAGAAGGGGCTGGCGGGGGCGCGCGTCGATGAGATCGCGCTGCGGGCGGGCGCGAACAAGCGGATGCTCTACGCCTATTTCGGCAGCAAGGAGGAGCTCTGGCTCGTCGTGCTGGAGGGCGCCTATGCCGCCAAGCGGGCCGAGGAGCGGGGCTTGCGGGTCGAGGCGCTGCCGCCGGCGGAGGCGATGCGGCGGCTCGTCGAGTTCAACCTGCGCTATACGGCGGCGCACCCGGAATTCGTGGCGCTGCTGAACCAGGAGAATATCCATCGCGCGGCCTATCTGCGGAAGTCCGAGGGGGTGCCGGCGCTCTACTCGCCGCTGCTTGGGCAGATCGGCGCTGTGCTGGCGCGGGGGGCGGAGGCGGGCGTGTTCCGGCGTGATGTCGACCCGGTGCAGCTCTACATCACCATCGTCGGGCTCGGGCACTTCTTCGTCGCCAACCGGCACACGCTCTCGACCGTGCTGGGGGCCGAACTGGGCGGCGAGGCGGCGCTGGGGGCGCGGGAGCGGCATGCCGTCGAGGTGGTGCTGGGCTATTTGCGGCCTTGACTCCGGGGTCGAGTAACTGGATGGTTACTTAAATCCAGGGAGAAGCGGCCATGGCGGCGAGGCGCATCGGCATCATCATGAACGGCGTGACCGGCCGGATGGGGACGAACCAGCACCTCATCCGCTCCATCGCCGCCATCCGGGCCGATGGCGGGGTGCGGCTGGCGAATGGCGACCGGGTGATGCCGGACCCGGTGCTGGTCGGGCGCAACCGGGAGAAGCTGGAGGCGCTGGCGCGGGCGCATGGCGTGGAGCGGGTCTCGACCGATCTCGACGCCTGCCTGGCCGATCCCGGGGACGAGCTGTTCTTCGATGCGGCGACGACGCAGCTGCGGGCCGGCCTGATCGAGCGGGCGATCGCGGCGGGCAAGAACATCTATGTCGAGAAGCCGACGGCCGACCGGCTGGAGGATGCGCTCAAGGTGGCGCGGCTGGCCAAGGCGGCAGGCATCAAGCACGGCGTGGTGCAGGACAAGCTGTTCCTGCCCGGGCTGCGCAAGCTGAAGATGGTGATCGACAGCGGCTTCCTCGGGCGCATCTGCTCGGTGAAGGGCGAGTTCGGCTACTGGGTCTTCGAGGGCGACCTGCAGCCGGCACAGCGGCCGAGCTGGAACTACAAGGCCGCCGAGGGCGGCGGCATCATCCTCGATATGCTCTGCCACTGGCGCTACGTGCTCGACAACCTCTTCGGCGAGGTGGAGGCGGTGAGCTGCCTCGGCGCCACCCATATCCCGGAGCGGATCGGCGAGGACGGCCGGACCTACAAGGCCGATGTGGACGATGCGGCCTATGCGACCTTCCAACTGCGGGGCGGCATCGTCGCGCATATCAACTCAAGCTGGGTGACGCGGGTCAGGCGCGACGACCTCGCCACCTTCCAGGTCGACGGCACGCATGGCAGCGCCATCGCCGGCCTGCAGCAATGCTGGACGCAGAGCCGCGTCAACACGCCGAAGCCGGTCTGGAACCCCGACATCCCGCAGGCGATCGACTTCTTCGCCGGCTGGCAGGAGGTGCCGAGCACGCAGGACTATCCGAACGGCTTCCGCGTGCAGTGGGAGATGTTCCTGCGCTACCTGGCTGGCGAGGTGCAGAGCTTCCCCTGGGATCTCTTCGCCGGCGCCAAGGGCGTGCAGCTTGCCGAGGCGGGGTTGAGGAGCTGGCGGGAGCGCCGCTGGATCGACCTCCCGGCGCTGGAGGGCTGAGCCGTGGCGAGCATCGACCTGCCGAAGGGCACGGGCATCGAGCGGTTCACGCTGAGCGAGCCGCGGGCGTTTCCGAAGGCGCATCCGCCCTTTCCGCGCATCGCGCTGGCCGCGGCGCATGTCGTCGCCGATCCTCGCGCCGAACAGGACCCGTGGCTCGACATCAAGGTGGACTGGGAGCGGACCATCGCCTTCCGGCGGCATCTCTGGTCGCTCGGTCTCGGCGTCGCCGAGGCGATGGACACGGCGCAGCGCGGCATGGGGCTCGACTGGGCGGGGGCGCAGGAGCTGGTGCGCCGCAGCCTGGAGGCGATGCGCGAGGTGCCGGGCGCGGTGATGGCGAGCGGGGCGGGGACGGACCACCTCGCGCCGGGGCCGGACGTCACCGTCGACGACGTCATCCGCGCCTATGAGGAGCAGTGCGAGGCCATCGAGCGGATGGGCGGGCGCATCATCCTCATGGCCTCGCGGGCGCTGGCGAAGGCGGCACGTGGCCCGGCCGACTATGAACGGGTCTATGCGCGCATCCTCGGCCAGGTGCGGGAGCCGGTGATCATCCACTGGCTGGGCGAGATGTTCGACCCGGCGCTCGAGGGGTATTGGGGCGCGGGGGAGCACTACAAGGCGATGGAGACGGCGCTGGCCGTCATCGCCGCGCACGCGGCCAGGGTGGACGGGGTGAAGATCAGCCTTCTCGACAAGGAGAAGGAGATCGCCATGCGGCGCCGGCTGCCGGCCGGCGTGCGGATGTATACGGGGGACGACTTCAACTATGCCGAGCTGATCGCGGGGGATGCCGAGGGGCATTCGGATGCGCTGCTCGGCATCTTCGACCCGATCGCGCCGGCCGTCGGCGGGTCGCTGGCGGCGTTGCAGGCGGGCGACCTGCAGGGCTTCCACGACATTCTCGCGCCGACGGTGCCGCTGAGCCGGCACATCTTCCGGGCGCCGACGCGCTTCTACAAGACCGGCGTGGTGTTCATGGCCTGGCTGAATGGGCACCAGGAGCATTTCACCATGCTCGGGGGGCAGCAATCGGCGCGGAGCATCGGGCATTTCGCGGAGCTGTTCCGGCTGGCGGATGCGGCGGGGCTGCTGCAGGACCCGGACCTGGCCGTCGCGCGGATGCGGGCGCTGCTCGCGGTGCATGGCGTCGGGTGATGGAGGGGCTCTCGCTCAACACCGTCACCGTCCGGGACCGGTGGAGCCTCGCGCAATGCATCGAGGGCTGCGCGCGGCATGGCATCCCCGGCATTTCGCCCTGGCGGGACAAGCTGGCGGAGATGGGTGTCGCCGCAGCTGCAAGGCGGATCCGGGAGGCGGGGCTCTTCGTCTCGGGGCTCTGCCGCGGGGGGATGTTCCCTGCGGCCGACGAGGCCGGGCGGCGCGCCGCCATCGAGGACAATCTGCGGGCGATCGAGGAGGCGGCGGCGATCGGGGCGCGCTGCCTGGTCGTCCTCGGCGGCGGGTTGCCGCCGGGGTCGAAGGACCTGCCGGCGGCGCGGGCGATGTTCCGCGATGGGCTCGCCGCGGTGCTGCCGGCGGCGCGCGCGGCGGGCGTCACCATCGCGCTCGAGCCGCTGCATCCGATGACCTGCGCGGACCGCAGCGTGTTGAGCACGCTTGGGCAGGCGCTCGACCTCGTGGAGGAGTTCGGCGAGGGCGTCGGCATCGCGCTCGATGTCTACCATGTCTGGTGGGACCCGGAGCTGGAGCGGCAGATGCGCCGGGCGCAGGGGCGGATCGCCGCCTTCCATGTCTGCGACTGGCTGGTGCCGACCAGCGACCTCGTCTTCGACCGCGGCATGATGGGGGACGGGGTGATCGACATCCCCGCCATCCGGGCGATGGCGGAGGCCGCCGGCTACCGCGGCGCCACGGAGGTCGAGATCCTGTCGCGGCGCTGGTGGGCGGAGGAGCCGGACCAGGTGCTGGAGATCATGAAGGAGCGGCACGCAGCCGCCTGTTGAATGGGGAAGGGAGGAACGGGATGATGCTTCGTCGCAGCCTGCTCGGCGCGGCGCTGGCCGCGCCTGGACTGGCGCGGGCCCAGGGTCCTCAACACGCCTGGGCGCCGCAACGGCCGATCCGCTTCGTCGTGCCCTTCCCGGCCGGGGGCGGCACGGATGTCGCCGCTCGCATCCTCGCCGAGCGGCTGACGGAGAGTCTCGGCCAGCCCGTCATCGTCGAGAACCGCACGGGGAGCGGCGGCAATATCGGCGTGGAGAATGTCGTCCGCAGCCCGCCGGACGGGCATGCGATCCTCATGGGGACGACGGGGACGCTGACCATCAACCCGCATCTCTACCCGGCGCTGGGCTTCGACCCGGGGCGGGACCTGGCACCGGTCTCGATGGCCTTCACCACGGATCATGTGCTGATCGTCCACCCGGCTGTCGCGGCGCGGACGGTGCAGGACTTCCTGGCGCTGGCGCGGGAGAGGCCGCGGGCGCTGTCCTACGGCTCGGCCGGGTCGGGGTCGTCGACGCATATGGTGACGGAGCTGTTCCGGCTCGCGGCGGGGGTGGAGGTGCTGCACGTCCCCTACCGCGGCAGCGCGCCGGCGCTGAACGACACGGTGGCGGGGACGGTGCAGTTCATGCTGGACCAGCTGCCCTCGGCCATCGGGCAGATCCAAGCGGGGCGGGTGCGGGCGCTGGCGGTGACTGGGCCGCGCCGTTCGGCGCTGCTGCCGGAGGTGCCGACCATGGCGGAGATCGGGCTGCCGGGCGCGGAGAGCACCTCCTGGGGCGCGGTGCTGGCGCCGGCGGGGACCCCGGCGCCGGTGGTCGCCAGGCTGCATGCCGCGCTGGGCGAGGCGATGGCGCAGGGAGCGGTGCGGGCGCGGATGGCGCAGGCGGGGGCGGACCCGGCCAGCTCCACCCCCGCGGAGCTGGCGGCGCTCATGCGGCGGGAGACGGAACGCTGGGGCCGCGTGGTGCGGGAGGCGGGGATCACCGTCGGATAGAGCAAACTCCGATCAGGCGGCGGCACCTGATCGGAGCAAATCGCTCGGCCAAACAACAGGCTGGAGCGGGTTACGTGAGCCAGGTCGAGCGGAAGCCGCTCCAGGCCCTGATCCTCGGTCACCGGATCGCGGATCATCGGGCCCGCCCGTTGTCGTGCCGCGTGACCCAAGCCTCCGGCGGTCAGGCTCCAGCCATCCGCTCCAGCACCGGCAGGAGGTGCGGCTTCAGCGCCGGCCAGTTCTCGCTCATCGGGAAATGGCCGAGGCCGGGCATGATCGCCAGCGTCGCGCCGGGGATGGCGGCGGCGGTGGCGCGGCTGTCCTCCGGGCGGCAGGAATAGTCGTATTCGCCGGTCAGCAGGGCGACGGGGCAGCGGGCGGTGTCGATCCGCGCCAGCTTGGGGCGGAGGTCGCCTTCCTCGGCGTAGAAATGCAGGTCGCCGCGGAAGATGCCGGGGCCGCCCTGGGCGTAGTGCCAGAGCGTTTCCCATTTCGCCGCCTCGGGCGATGCGGGGCCAACCAGGCCGGAGACCATGGCGGCGCAGGCCTCGCCGCCATGGATATGCGGGTGGTGCAGCGCGCCGAGCTCGTAGTATCGCCCGGTGAAGGCGCTGCCCTGCAGCCCGATGACGCCGCCGAGGGCCTCCGGATGCTCGGCGGCCAGGTCGAGGACGATGCGGCCGCCGATGGAGCAGCCCATGACGATCGGCCGCTCGAGGCGAAGGGCGGCGGCGACGGTCATCACCAGGCCGGTATAGGCGGCGGTGGTGAGGCGGTATTCCTCCCGCTCCCAGCCGGAAGGCGGGCTCGATTTGCCATGCCGGGGCATGTCGAAGGCGATGCAGCGGAAGCGGCCGGTGATGTCCGGGTCGTTGAGCAGGTCGCGCCACTGCCGGCCGTCGCTGCCGGCCGTGTGGAGCAGCAGCAACGGCGGGCCGGAGCCGGCTTCCTCGACATAGAGCCGGTGCGGGCGGCCGGCGATGTCGAGGCGCAGGTAGCGGCCGGTGATGGGCTCGACCGTGACGCTGCCGAGGGCGGGCGCCTCGGTCCGGACGGGAGTGGGGTGGCCGGCGAGGAGGGCGAGCAGGCCCTTGAACCAGAGCAGATGGGCGAAGAAGAGGTCGGTATCGCCCTCCACCGTGAGCGCGCCCTGGCGGCGAAGCGCCAGCAGGTCGTGCCAGCCGGGCTCCGGCCGCGGCGCGGCGAAGCGGGCATAGCCTTCGCCGGAGATGCGGAGCGCGAGGGTGGAGCGGGGCATCAGGAAGGGGCCGGCCCGGAGGGCGGCGAGGCGGCCGTCATGCAGGGAGAGCAGCCAGCTCGCCTCGCCGATGACGAGCAGCAACTCGGCGGTGAGGTGGCGGCCGTGGCGGGCGAGGGCGGGTTCGGCCAAGCGGGAGGCGAGGTCCTCGGGGAGCATCGGCATGGTGGCTTGCCTTCCGTTAGTCAGTCAGTCGGGCGGGCCGTAGCCGCCGCCGCCGCTGGTCTGGAGGATGACGCGTTCGCCCGCGCGGACGGGCAGGTTGGCCTTGCCGCGCAGCTCCTCCTCCGTGCCGTCGGGGCGGCGGAGCAGGCAGCGGAAGGGCGCGCCCGCCTCGCCGCCGGCAAGGCCCCAGGGCGGGATGACGCGGCGCTCGAACATCGTCGTCAACGACATCTCGGGGGAGAGGACATGGTATTCCCGCTCCGTCCCGGCGCCGCCCGGATGATGGCCGGCGCCGCCGGAGCCGGGGCGGAGCGCGTGGCGCTCGATGCGGATGGGGAATTCCGCCTCGATGATCTCGGCCGGCGTGTTGTTGGTGTTGGTGAGGTGGACGCGCGTCGCGGCCCGGCCGGGGCGGTCGTGCCGGGCGCCCTCGCCGCCGCCATGGGGCTCGTAGAGCGTCTTCCAGGCGCCGTCTCGCCCGGCGCCGCCGAAGATCAGCAGGCCCGCGGTGGTGGAGCCGCCGGCTGAGAGGCGCTCCGGGATGATCTCGGCGAAGGCGCGGAAGATGGCGTCGACCAGGCGCTGCGAGGTTTCGTGGTTGCCGCCGACCAGCGGCTTCTCCCGCGGCGGGTCGAGCAGGGAGCCGGGCCGCGTCGCCACGCGGAGCGGGCGGTAGCAGCCGCCATTGGGCTGGATCTCGGGGCCGGCGATGGCCTTCATCGCGTAGTAGACGGCGGCTGCCGTCACATAGGGCGTGGTGTTGAGCGGCCCCGCCAGCGCGTCGTCGGTGGCGGAGAAGTCGAAGGCGGCCGTCTCGCCCTCGATCGTGATGCGGACGCGGATGCCGGCAGGGGCGCCGCCCGGCCCGTCATCGTCGAGGAAATCCTCGCCCTCGAAGACGCCCTGGGGGAGGGAGGCGATGGCGGCGCGCATGGCGGCCTCGGAGCGGTCGTGCAGGGCGGCCATGGCGGCCTCGATGGTCGCCGCCCCATGGGTGGCGCAGAGGTCGAGGAGGCGGCGCTCGGCCGTCGCGGTTGCCGCGAGCTGGGCGAGCATGTCGCCCTCGCGCTCGGCCGGGCCGCGGACGTTGCTGAGGAGGACGGCGATCTTCTCCTCGTCCGGGCCGTCCGCGGTGAAGAGGCGGAGCGGAGGCAGGCGCAGGCCCTCCTGCACGCTCTCGGTCGCGGAGGCGAGGTAGGAGCCCGGCCAGGCGCCGCCGATATCGGCCCAGTGGGCGAGGCTGACGGCGAAGCCGAGCAGGCGCCCCTCGGCGAAGACCGGGCGGATGGCCTTCACGTCGGGCAGGTGGTTGCCGCCCAGCTCAGGCAGGTTGGTGAACCAGACATCGCCGGCGCGCAGGCGTTCCGCCGGCACGCGCTGGAGGAAGGCGCCGACGGTGAAGCTCATCACCCCGAGATGGACGGGGATGTCACGGCCCTGGGCGACGAGCTGGCCCTGCGCGTCGGTCAGGGCGGAGGAGAGGTCGCCGGCCTCGCGCAGCAGGGGCGAGCGCGCCGAGCGCATGACGACGAAGGACATCTCCTCGGCGATGCCGGTGAGGGCGTGGCGGAGGACTTCCAGGCGGAAGGGGTCGGGCGTGCTCATGCATCCTCCCGCAGCAGCAGGATATGGCCGCCGGGCCGGGCCGTGGCGGACCAGCCGGGCGGGACGAGAATGGTGGACCAGTCATCCTCGATGATGGCAGGGCCGACGAGGCGGTGCGGCGGGGCGAGGGCCGCACGCTCGTAACGCGGGGTGGGCAGCGGGGCGCCGGGGGCGAACCAGCAGGGGTCGGTGGCGAAGGGGCGCGGCGGCGCGGGCTCCGGCGCGGGCGGGGCGAGGGCGAGGCTGCGCGGGGCGGCGACGCGCAGGCGGAGGCCGATCATCTCCCAGGCCTCGCCCGAGGCGAAGCCGAAGAGGGCGCGGTGCCGAGCCTCGAAGGCGGAGCCGAGGCCAGCGCCGTCCATGGCGCCGGAGAGCGGCACATCCACCGCGTAGGACTGGCCGCGGTAGCGGATGAGGCCCGTCTCCTCCGCGGCGATCGCCTCCTGGGCCACGCCCTGGGCGAGAAGGGGGGCGGAAAGCTCGTCGAGCAGGGCGGCGCGGGCGGCGGCGAGGCGGGCGGCATCGAAGCCCTCGCCCGGCAGGCGGAGGGTGCGCTGGCGGGTGTAGCTCATCTCGGCCGCGACGCAGCCGAGGGCGGAGAAGGCGGAGGAGGCGTGCGGCACCAGCACGCGGGTGATGCCGTAGGTGGCGGCGAGGCCCGTCGCATGCATCGGCCCCATGCCGCCGAAGGCGAGCAGCGTGGCGCCACGGCCATCGACGCCGCGCTCGACCGTGATCTTGTTCAGGGCGCGGGCCATGGTGGCATCGGCCACGCGGAGGACGCCGAGGGCGAGCTCCACCACGGGCAGGCCGAGCTGCTCCGCGAGCGGGGCGAAGGCGGCGGCGGCGCGCCCGGCATCGAGGGTGATGGTGCCGCCGAGGCGGCGGCGGGGGTTCAGGTAGCCGAGGATGGCATTGGCGTCGCAGACAGTGGGTGAGGTGCCGCCGCGGCCGTAGCAGGCGGGGCCCGGCTCGGCGCCGGCGCTCTGCGGGCCGACGGAAAGGCCGGCCGGGCCGTGGCGAACGATGGAGCCGCCGCCGGCGCCGATCGACTCGATGGCGACCATGGGCTGGCGCAGCGGCTGGTCGGCCAGGCGGGCATCGACGGTGATCTCGGCACGGCCTTCGAGGATCAGCGCGACATCGGTGGTGGTGCCGCCCATGTCGAAGGAGAGGAGCGCGGCCTCGCCGGTCTCGCGCGCCACGGCGGCGGCGGCGGCGACGCCGGCGGCGGGGCCGGAGAGGGCCATCAGCAGCGGGCGCTCCGCCGCGGCCTCGGGCGAGGCCATGCCGCCGGCCGAGTGCATGACGTGGAGGCGCGCGTTGCCGGGAAGTTCGGCGCGGAGGCGGGCGAGGTATTCGGCGGCGAGCGGCATGACGGCGGCGTTCAGCACCGTCGCCACGCAGCGCTCGTATTCGCGCGCCTCCGGATTCACCTGGTGGGAGAGGGAGAGGTAGGGCACGCGGCCCCGCAGGCGCTCCGCCAGGGCCAGCTCATGCTCGGGATTGGCGTAGCTGTGCAGCAGCATGACGGCGACGGAGCGCGTGCCGGCCGCCAGCGCGGCGTCGATGGTGGCCTCCGTCGCCGTCAGCGGGCGGAGGATGCTGCCGTCATGCGCGATGCGTTCGGCGACGGGGACGCGGCGGGCGGCCGGGATGAGGGGCGCGGGCTTCGGCGGGACGTCGAGGCGGTAGAGCTCCCGCCGGCTCTGGCGGCCGATCTCGATGATATCCTCGAAGCCCTCCGTCGCCAGCAGCGTCACCGGCTCCAGCTTGTTCTCGACGATGGCGTTGGTGACGCGGGTGGTGCCGTGGATCAGGTCGTCGATCCCGTCCGCGGCGATGCCGATGGCCTCGAGGGCTGCGAAGATGCTGCCGACAGGGTCGGCGGGGCGGGAGGGCACCTTGGCGGTGCGGAACTCGGCATCGCGTGCGGCGACGATGTCGGTGAAGGTGCCGCCGATATCGATGCCGACCTGCCAGCCTGTCATGCGCCGCTCTGCCTCGTGCCGCGGGATATCCTGACGGCGGCGTTGCGGCCTGGCTAGCCCTGGGCGAAGCTCCCCCTGCGGTGGAGGTGGGCGATGCGGCTCAGGGACAAGGTGGCGGTCATCACGGGCGGCGGCTCCGGCCTCGGACGGGCCAGCGCGGTGCTCTTCGCCCGCGAGGGGGCGCGGATCGCCGTGATCGACCGCGATGCCGAGGGTGCGGCGGAGAGCCTGCGGCTGGTGGAGGCGGCAGGCGGCGAGGCGATGGCGCTCGTCTCCGATGTTGGCGAGCCGGGGAGCGCGGATCGGGATGCGGCGGCCGTCGCCGCTCGCTTCGGGCGGGTCGACGTGCTCTGCTGCTTTGCCGGCTTCTCCTGCGGCGGGACGGTGCTGACGACCGATCCCGCGGATTGGGACGCGGTGTTCCGCGCCAATGTCGGCGGGACCTGGCTCTGGGCGAGGGCGGTGATCCCGGCGATGCAGCGCCAGGGCGGGGGCGCGATCGTCACCACGGCCTCGCAGCTGGCGCTGGCCGGGGGGCGGGGAAATGCGGCCTATATCGCGGCCAAGGGGGCTATCCTCTCGCTGACGCGGACCATGGCGCTGGATTTCGTCGGCGACAACATCCGGGTGAATGCGCTGGTGCCGGGGGCGATCGACACGCCGCTGCTGCGGCGGAGCTTCGCCCGGCACGAGGAGCCGGAGCCGGTGATGGCCGCCTCCCGTGCGCGGCACGCGATGGGGCGGTTCGGCAGGCCAGAGGATGTGGCGGAGGCTGCCTTGTTCCTGGCCAGCGATGCCGCGGCTTTCACCACGGGGACGACGCTGGCGGTGGATGGCGGGTGGCTGGCGGCCTGACGGCGGCTGGTACGCGGATTGCTGATTACGCGGAATGCTGATGTGGCTCGGGTTCGCAGGAGGGTCGGATGAGGATCAGGCGTCGGGATATCCTGGCCGGCATGGGGGCCGGGGCGGCGGCGATGGCGGTGCCGGGCGGGCCGGCCCTGGCGCAGAGCCGGGCGGAGACGCTGCGGCAGGTGACGGGGAACACCGTCAACACGCTCGATCCGACCATGCCGGGCTCGACGCGCGAGGCCTTCGGCGTCAGCGTCAATGTCTATGACCGGCTGGTGGGCTTCGGGCGGCGGCAGGCCGGCGCGGGCTGGGTCTTCGACCCGGATGTCATCCGCGGCGAGCTCGCGGAGCGGGTGGAGACCAGCGCGGATGGGACGACCTTCACCTTCCATCTGCGGCGCGACGCCAAATTTCATGACGGGACGCCGGTGACGGCGGAGGACGTGAAGTGGTCCTTCGACCGGCATGTGACGGCGCGCTCGCTGGCGGCGGTGCAGATCCAGACCGGCTCCTGGACCAAGGCCGAGCAGTTCCGCGTCGTCGATGCGCATACCTTCGAGGCAAAGGTCGAGCGGCCGGACCGGCTGGCGCTGCCCAATCTTTGCACGCTCTACTGCATGATCATCAACAGTAAGGTGGCGAAGGCGAACGCCACCGCCGATGATCCCTGGGCGCAGGCCTGGCTGAAGGACAATGCGGCAGGCTCCGGCGCCTACAGGGTCGAGAGCTTCAAGCCGGGCGAGCAGGTGATCCTGCGCCGCAACGACGACTGGAAGGCCGGGCCGCTGCCCTTCTTCCGCCGGATCATCAACCAGACCATCCCGGAGGCCGCGACCAGGGCGAACCTGATCGAGCGGGGGGATGCGGACCTCTCGATCGACCTGCAGGCGAGCGACGTGCCGAGCCTGGCGCAAAGGCCGCGGGTGAAGGTGGTCTCGACGCCGCAGTTCAACGCCTTCACCATGGTCGCCTTCAACACGCGGATGGCGCCCTTCGACAACATCAAGCTGCGCCAGGCGGTGGCGGCGGCGCTGCCCTATGGGGATATCTTCAAGGCGGCGCTGTTCGAGCGCGGGGCGGCGATGTTCGGCGCCGATTGGAGCGAGACGCCGCCGACGGCGCGATTCCCGCAGCCGATGCCGATGAAGACCGACCTCGCGCGTGCCAGGGCGCTGATGGCGGAGGCGGGGCACCCGAACGGGCTCGATACCACCTTCTCCTTCAATGTGGGCTCGGCGGCGACGAGCGAACCGATGGCGGCGCTGGTGAAGGAGTCGCTCGCCCGCATCGGCATCCGCGTCGAGATCCAGAAATTGCCGGATGCGCAGATCTCGACCCTGGTGACGGAGAAGAAGCTGCCCTTCCTCACCGAGACCTCGATCGCCTGGCTGCCCTCGACGGACTACTTCTTCCGCAACTTCTTCACCGGGGAGCAGCGCTGGAACTACAGCAGCTGGAACAATGCGGAGATCAACGCACTGACCGCCAAGGCGCGGTTCGAGCAGGATGCGGCGGAGTATGAGCGGCTCTGCAAGCGGATGATCGCGGTGCTGGCCGAGGAGGTGCCGCTGATCCTGCTCTGGCAGCCGAACCAGGATGCGGTGATGACCCAGGCCATCGACGGCTATACCTACCAGTACCACCGGCAGGTGGATTACCGCGACCTGCGGCGGGCCTGATGCGTGGCATCGCAGGGCGGGCGGGGCGGCGCTTCGTCTCCTCGCTGCCGGCGCTGTTCGGGGTGCTGGTCTTCACCTTTCTGCTGATGCGGGTGCTGCCGGGCGACCCGGCGGTGTTCTTCGCCTCCGGGCCGAATGCGGGGCAGGCGGAGATCGAGGACATCCGGCGGCGGATGGGGCTCGACAAGCCGGTGCCGGAGCAGCTCCTGCTCTATCTCAGGGATATCGGCACGGGGAATCTCGGGCGGTCGATGACGACGGGGCAGCCGGTGCTCAACGACCTGCGCAACCGGCTGCCGGCCTCGCTGGAGCTGACCTTCTGCGCGCTGCTGATCGCGCTGGTGCTGGCGGTGCCGCTCGGCATTCTGGCGGCGCTCAGGCCGGGGTCGGTGGTGGATCATGGGGTGCGGCTGCTCTGCACGCTTGGGGTCTGCGTGCCGACCTTCGTCTCCGGGCTGTTGCTGATCTATGTGCTCTATTACCTGCTCGGGATCGCGCCGGACCCGACGGGGCGGATCGACATCTTCGCCTCCCAGCCGCCGGAGGTGACGGGGTTCCTGCTGTTGGATGCGGCCATCGCCGGTGAGTGGGAGGCGTGGTGGGCGGCGGCAAGCCAGCTCATCCTGCCGGCCTGCACCATGGCGCTCTTCGTGCTGGCGCCGCTGGCCAGGATGACGCGGGCCTCGATGCTCGCGGTGCTGACCAGCGACTTCATCCGGACGGGGGAGGCGCTGGGGCTGTCGCGGCGGCGGGTGATCCTCGTCTATGCGCTGCGGAATGCGCTGCTGCCGGTGATCACCATCATGGGCATCGTCTTCTCGACCATGCTGGGGGCGAATGTGCTGGTGGAGAAGGTGTTCTCCTGGCCAGGCGTCGCCTCCTATGCGCTGGATGCGCTGCTCTCCTCGGACTATGCGCCGGTGCAGGGCTTCGTGCTGTTGATGGCCTCGATCTTCGTGCTGGTGAACCTGGTGGTCGATCTGCTCTACGGCCTCGCCGATCCGCGGGTCTCGATCGGATGAGCGCGACCCTGCGGCATGCGGGCTGGGTGCTCCGGGGCAACCCCGTGACGCTGCTGGCCGGGTGCGGCTGCGGGCTGCTGGTGTTGGCCGCGCTGCTCGGGCCCTGGATCGCGCCCTATGATCCCATCGCCTCCAACGTGCCGAATGCGCTGCAGGCGCCGAGCGCGGCGCACTGGTTCGGGACGGACCAGCTTGGGCGGGACGTCTTCAGCCGGGTGCTGGTGGCGGCGAGGCTCGATCTGGCGATTGCTGCCTCGGCCGTCAGCCTGTCCTTCATCGTGGGCGCCACGGTCGGCAGCTTCTGCGGCTATGCGGGCGGCAAGCTCGATGCCTGGGTCGGGCGCTTCGTCGATGTGCTGATGGCCTTTCCGCTCTTCGTCCTGGCCATGGCGATGGTGGCGGCGCTCGGCAACCGGGTCGAGAACATCATCTATGCGACGGCGATCATCAACCTGCCCTTCTACATCCGCTTCAGCCGGGCGGAGGTGAATGTCAGGCGGGGCCTGGGCTGGGTGGAGGCGGCAAGGGCGTCGGGCAACAGCCATGCGCGGGTGGTGCTGCGCTTCCTGCTGCCGAACGTGCTGCCGGCGATGGCGGTGCAGATCTCGCTCAATCTCGGCTGGGCGATCCTGAATGCGGCGGGGCTCTCCTTCCTCGGCCTCGGCGTGCGGCCGCCGACGCCGGAATGGGGGATCATGGTGGCGGAGGGGGCGAGGTTCATCACCACGGGGAAGTGGTGGCTCGTCGCCTGCCCGGGGGCGGCGCTGATGTTCGCGGTGCTCTGCTTCAACCTGCTCGGCGACGGGCTGCGGGATATCCTCGACCCGCGGATGCGGACATGAGCGCGCTGCTCGAGGTCGAGGAGCTGCGGGTCGAATTCGGCACGCGGCATGGGGTGGTGGAGGCGCTGCGGGGCGTCTCGCTCGCGGTCGGGCCATCGGAGACGCTCGGCATCGTCGGCGAGAGCGGGTCGGGCAAGTCGGTGACGGCCTTCTGCGTCATGCGGCTGCTCGACCGGGCGGGGCGGGTCACCGGGGGGCGCATCCGCTTCCGCGGGGAGGATATCACCCGAGCGGGGCGGCGGGTGCTGGCGCCGCTGCGCGGGGCGGCGATGTCGATGATCTTCCAGAACCCGCGCGCGGCGCTCAACCCGATCCGGCCGGTCGGGTTGCAGATCGCCGACGTGATCCGGGCGCATGAGGCCGTGTCGGCGCGGGAGGCGCGGGAGCGGACGCTCGCCCTGCTGGAGGCGGTGCGCATCCGCGAGCCGGCGCGGCGGCTGGAGGCCTATCCGCATGAGCTCTCGGGGGGGATGTGCCAGCGGGTGATGATCGCCATGGCGATCGCCTGCGAGCCGAGCCTGCTCATCGCCGACGAGCCGACCACGGGGCTCGACGTCACCACGCAGAAGGCGGTGATGGATCTCCTGGCGGAGACCACGGCGCGGCGGGGGATGGCGATGCTGCTCATCACCCATGACCTCGGCCTCGCCGCGCAGTATTGCGGGCGGATCGCGGTGATGGAGCAGGGGCGGGTCGTGGAGGAGGCGGCGCCGGCCAGGCTCTTCGGCGCGCCGGGGCATCCCTATACGCGGCGGCTGGTGGCAGCCTCGCCGCGGCGGGATTCGACGGTGGCCGGGCTGGTGGGAGAGCGGGAGGCGGCGCCGGTCGCGCCGACCGGCCGGCGGCTGCTGGAGGTCAGCGGGTTGCGCAAGGAGTTCGGCGGGGTGGCGGCGGTGGAGGGGGTGTCCTTCCATCTCGACGCGGGAGAGAGCCTGGGGCTGGTCGGGGAGAGCGGGTCGGGGAAGAGCACGCTGTCGCGCCTGGTCTGCCGGCTGCTCGACCCGACGGCCGGGAACATCCGTTTCGAGGGGGAGGAGATCGGCGCCATCCCGGCCGGGCGGTTCCACAGGAGCCCGTGGCGGCGCGAGATCCAGCTCGTCTTCCAAGATCATGGGGAGAGCCTCAACCCGCGCTTCTCGGCCTTCGACTGCATCGCCGATCCGCTGCGGCGGCTGCTCGGGATGCGGGAAGGGGCAGGGCTGCGGGCGCGGGTGGCGGAGTGTGCCGAGCGGGTGGGGCTGCCGGGGGAGCTGCTCGGGCGCTTCCCGCATCAGCTCTCGGGCGGGCAGAAGGCGCGGGTCGGGATCGCGCGGGCGATCGCGCCGGGGCCGCGGCTCCTGGTGCTCGACGAGCCGACGGCGGCGCTCGATGTCTCGGTGCAGGCCGTGGTGCTGCATCTGCTCGACCGGCTGCGGCGGGAGGCGGGGCTCGCCTATCTCTTCGTCAGCCATGACCTCAACGTGGTGCGGATGATGTGCGAGCGCACCATCGTCCTCCAGGCCGGGCGGGTGGTGGAGGAAGGGCGGAGCGACGCGCTCTTCGCCACGCCGAAGGCCCGCTACACGGCGGAGCTGCTGGCGGCGATCCCGCATTTCGAGCCCGAGGCGGAACCGGCGCTGGGGTGAAATTTGGTCGATCGACCGTCCGTCTCGCTTGCCGGGGGGAGGGGGGCTGACTAGCTTCCCTTATCTGGGAGGAGACCGGTCATGGCTGCTGCCGAACTCGGCGTGCTGGCGCCTGAGGCCCCGGAGAGGCTTTCCACCGCCGGGCCGGTGGACCGGGCACGGGCGTTGATCCCCCTTCTGGAGGCGGCGGGGCCAGCCATGGAGCGGGCGCGGGAGCTGCCGGCCGAGGTGCTGGAGGCCTTGCGGGCCAATGACTTCTTCCGCCTGCTGACCTGCCGCGAGATCGGCGGGCAGGCGCTGCCGCTGCCGCTCTATGCCGAGATCATCGAGGCGCTGGCGATCGGCGATGCCAGCGTCGCCTGGTGCGTGAACCAGGGGAATGTCTCGGCGATGAGTTCCGCCACCTACCTGCCGCCGGAGGTGGCGCGGCGCTTCTTCGGCGACCGGGACAGCGGCTTGGCCTGGGGGGCGCAGCATACCCGCGCCGCGGCGGTGCCGGTGACGGGCGGCTGGCGGGTGACGGGGCGCTGGGACTTCGCCAGCGGCAACCGGCATGCGCGGCTGCTCGGCGCCCATGTGCCGGTGGCGGAGGCGGATGGCTCTGCGCGGCCGGGCCGGCCGGAATTCGTCACCGTGCTGTTTCCGCGCGAGCAGGCCAGCATCAGCGAGGACTGGGCAGCGCTCGGCCTGCGCGGGACGGGAAGCGACACCTACGAGGTACGCGACCTCTTCATCCCCGAGAGCCATGCCTGCTTCCGCGACAAGCCGGAGGGGCGGCAGGAGCGGGGGCCGGTGACGCTCTTTTCCTCGCATCTCTGCTATGCGACGGGATTCGCCTCGGTGGCGCTGGGGACGGCGCGGGGGCTGCTCGACCGCTACACTGCGCTCGCCCGGGGCAAGGCGGCGCGGGCGGCGGCGCAGGCAATGCGCGACAACCACTGCGTGCAGTCCGAGATCGCCCGACTGGAGGCGCGGCTGCGGGCCTGCCGGATGTACCTGCTCGGCACGGTGCAGGAGGCCTGGGCGGAGGCGACGGCGACGGGCGCGCTCAGCCTCGACACGCGCATGGCCATGCGCTTGGCCACGACGACGGTGATGGGGGATGCGACCGAGGTCTCCGTCGCCTGCTACCGGGCGGGGGGGACAACGGCGATCCTCGAATCGGAGCCTTTCGAGCGGCGGTTTCGGGATGCGATGTGCGTCTCGCAGCACCTGCAAGCCAATCCCTGGCATTTGGAGATGGTGGGCCGGCACCTGCTGGGGGTGGAGCAGCCGATCGCCTTCCTGTGACGGTCGGGGCGGCGGAGGAAGGGGCTTCCGTCCCGCGGCGGCCTGGGCTAAGGGAAGGGCGTGCTGGACCCGTAGCTCAGCTGGATAGAGCGTTGCCCTCCGAAGGCAAAGGTCGTACGTTCGAATCGTATCGGGTCCGCCATTTTCCTCACGCCATCGCCCGCTCCGGCCTTGCCGAGCCCATCCAGGCCTGGCGGCTCATCCTGTACAGCAGGTGCAGCCGAAGCTTGTGGTCGTCGGGCAGCCGGGGATGCTCGAAGGTGCCGGTCGGGCGCATGCCGAGCTTCGCCATCAGCAGCCAGGACGGCGCATTGGCCGGCACGGTGAAGGCGAGGACCTCGCCGAGGCCGATGCGTCCGAAGGCCGCGGCCAGCGAGAGGCGCGCGGCCTCCTCGGCATAGCCCTGGCGCTGACGCGCGCCGGCGATGCGCCAGACGATCTCGACGCCCGGGGTGAAGTCAGCCTCCCAGGGGATGGTGGCGAGGCCGACGGCGCCGACCAGCCCGGGCTCCGCCTTGCGCTCCACCGCCCAGACGCCCCAGCCATGCTCGGCGAAATGCGCCTCGATCCGCTCGAGCCAGGCATCGCTCTCGGCCCGGCTCAGCGGGGCGGGGAAGTGGCGCATCACCGCCGGGTCGGCATTGATGGCGGCGAGCGGCGCGCGGTCCTCCGCCCGCCAGGGGCGGAGGCGGAGGCGCGGCCCGTCGAGGGTCAGGGGCGCGGACATGGTGCTGGCATCGCGCGGCGCGGCGGGTTCGGCAAGCCCCGACCGGCATCCAATTCGCGCAGCGGGCGGGTTCGGTCTACAGAGGCAGGCGAGCAGGCGTTGACGCCGGGCCGCCCCCGGGGGAGACGCTTCCGGAAGCGAGATGCGAGGATGATGCTGGAATGACGGAAGCCGCACCGCCGGCGGGGCTGGGCCTCGCCCGATCCGAGGGGGCCCTGGCCGGGCTCCGGGTGATCGACCTGACGCGGGTGCTCGGCGGACCCTACTGCACCATGGTGCTCTCCGACCACGGTGCCGAGGTGATCAAGCTGGAGCCGCCGCAGGGCGATGAGGTGCGCGACTGGGGCCCGCCCTTCAACGAGGCGGGCGATGCCAGCTATTTCGTCGGCGTGAACCGGAACAAGCGCTCGGTCGGGCTCGACCTCTCGAAGCCGCAGGGGCGGGAGGTGCTGCTGCGCCTGCTCGAGGGCGCCGATGTGCTGGTGGAGAATTTCAAGCCGGGCAGCATGGAGAAATGGGGCCTCGGCTACGAGGCGGTGCTGCGGCAGCGCTTTCCGCACCTGGTGCATTGCCGCGTCTCCGGCTTCGGGGGCGAGGGGCCGCTCGGCGGCTTCCCCGGCTATGACGCCGTGCTGCAGGCGATGACCGGGCTGATGTCGATCAACGGCACGGCGGACAGCGGGCCGACGCGGCTCGGCAATCCGATCGTCGACATCGCCACCGGCCTGTTCAGCACCATCGGCATCCTGATGGCGCTGCAGGAGCGGGCGCGGAGCGGGCTCGGGCAGTATGTCGACATGACGCTGCATGACTGCGGCATGGCGCTGTTGCATCCGCATGCGGCCAACTACTTCCTCAATGGCAAGCGGCCGCGGGCGACCGGCAATCCGCACCCGAACCTCGTGCCCTATTCGAAGTTCCGCACGCGGACCTGCGAGATCTTCATCGCCGCGGGCAATGACCCGGCCTTCCGCAAGTTCTGCGATTTCCTCGGCCTGCCCGAGCTGGCGAAGGACGCGCGCTTCGCCACCAACGGCGCCCGCGTCGTCAACCGCGAGGCGCTGACGGTGGTGCTGGAGGATCGTTTTGCCGCCGAAGACGGGCATGAGCTGACGCAGCGCATGCTGGCCGCCGGCCTGCCGGCCGGGCCGGTGCTGCATATCGACGAGGCGATGGCGGCGGCGCATACCGCGCACCGCGAGATGGTGACGGAGCTCGGCGGCTACCGGGGGGTGGGGACGCCGATCAAGCTCTCCCGCACCCCGGGTGGCACTCGGGCGGAGCCGCCGCGCTATGCCGAGCATACCGACAGCGTGCTCTCGGCCCATGGTTTCTCCGAGGCCGAGCTGGCGGCGCTGCGCGCCTCCGGCATATTGGTGGATACGCGCCGCACATGAGCGAAACGACCCTGCCGCTGCTGCGGCTGCAAGCGATTGAGAACCGGGCCGAGGTGCAGGCTCTGTTCGAAACCTGGCGCGAGGCCCTGGCCGGGGACGAGCGCTTCAAGGGCGCCCGCAACAGCTTCAAGGATGCTGGGGAGCCGGTGAAGGGCGCCTTCGAGTGGCGCGCCAACCTTCGCCCCGTGGGTGTGCCGGCCGGGCTCGACATCGTGATCCGGCTGAATGACGTCTCGGCCTCCTACACGCCGCTCGACCGGGGCTCGCCGGGCGCCTTCGGGCGGGACCTGGCGGATGGGGCCATCTACGCGCTGCGGCAGTGGTACGATTCGAAGCGCATCGGCAGCAAGCCGCTGAAGGAGGAGAACCTCGCGCAGTATGGCGCGCCGCAGAGCGCAGAGCTGAGCTATCCGGCCTCGCAGGGCAATGCGGGGCGGGGGCGGCTCTATCTGGTGCTGGCGCGGCTGACCGACCCGGCCGAAGCGGTGGGGCCGTTCTGCTTCGAGGCGCTGAGCGGCTTCCACCGGGTGGCGGCGGCGGCGCGTGAGGACCTCTGGTAGGGCTTTCGGGCCTGCAACCATGACCGGCTTGCACGCGTATCCTGCGGGCGGCATGGCGCCGCCGGTTTGTGGATGAGGCGGGGCATGTGGCGGGCATTGGGCGTGGTGGCGGCCGCGGTCGTGGTGGCGGGCATCGGCTTCGCGGTCTGGCCGCCGGCGCGGGCGCCCGAGGTCGCGGCAGCCTCGCCGGAGAAGGTGCTGGCCCGGGCGGCGGAGGAGTCGCTCCGCAGGCGGCTGCGCAACGCGCCGAATCTCCACTTCTCCGATGTCAACGTGGTGCGTTTCGGCCCGGAGGATGAGCGGGCGGTCTGCGGCAAGGTGGGCGGGGTGGATTTCATCCTCCGCGTGCTGCTTCCGCGCGATGGCTCGGTGCCGCAGGAGCGGGACGGACGGAGCTTCGCCTATACGACGGTGCTGGAGCAGGGGCCCGGCCTGCCGCCGATGAGCGGGGCTGTGGAGCGCTTCTGCCGCGAGGGCGGGGCATTGGTGGTGCGCGCCATCGGCCCGGCGCCCTCGCCCGATGCGGCGCCGGCGCCGGCGCAGCCGGTGGCCGCAATCCAGGGCAGTGGGCCAGGGAACCCGGTGACGAGCGAGGCCGGCGGCGTGGTGCAGGTGCGGAGCAATGCCAATCTGCGCGCGGCGCCGGTCGGAGGCTCCGAGGTTCGGGGGGTGCTGCCGCAGGGCTCGGCGCTGCGTGTCTATGGCCGGGCGCCCGGTGGTTGGGTGCAGGTGGGCGATGCGGCGCCGCAGGGCTGGGTCCATTCCAGCTTGCTGTCGGGAGCCAATTAGGGCGGCTTCCGGTCGCCCTGCTTAGTACCAGGCGCGATACCCGCCCGGGGGCGGCCAATGGCCCGGCGGGATCCAAGGCTGGGCGTAGCCCCAACGGTCGCCGCGGCGCTCGCCACCATACCGGCGGTCGTGCCAGTCCCGGTAGTGCCGGTCCCGGTCGCGCCTGTCCCGATCCTGACGGTCCCAATGCCGCCGGTCCCGGTCGGCCCTGTCCCAACCGCCCCTATCCCAGCCACCTCTGTCCCAGCGGCCATCCCACCGCTCGGCGCGGTGATGGCCTCGGCCGTGGCCGCTCTCGTCCTTCCAGGGGTCGGCCAGGCCGGCCCCCGGCAGGGCAAGGGTCACGGCCAGGATGGCTGCGAGTAGCTTGGAAGAATTCACCGTGTGAACCTCGGTTGCTTCATCTCCATGCAATACCGGAAACACGGACAGGACGTGGCGCCGGTGGGGCAACTTCATGGCTCACCGACATGCGAAGGGTGTGAAGCGCATCGCCGGCTGGAGCGGTTTCCGTTCGACCTGGCCCACGAAACCCGCCCTAGCAGCCTGTCGGGTTTGGGTTTGCTGGCGGTGGGTTGGTTGGATTGTGGATCAGGCGGCTGGCCGCAGGCGGTTGAGCCTACGGCAGTTGTAGGCGAGGGCGATCAGGGTCCACTCGCTGGTGACGTTGGCGAGACCGCGGAGGTGGAAGCGGGTGAAGCCGAGGGCTGACTTGATGATGCCGAAGACGGGCTCGACGGTCTGCTTGCGGCGGGCGTAGCGGGCTTTGGCGTCTGGGGTTTCGAGCTTCTCCAGCATGGCGAGGCGCCAGGGCTCGGTGATGCGGCGTGGCGTCTTGGGCTGGGGTGGCGGCCGGAAGTCGTAGGCGCGGTGCGGCTGGGTGCGGCCGATGGCGACCAGCGCCTCGATCCCTTGTGCTTCCAGGGCGGCAACCGCCTCGCGTGAGGCGAAGCCGGTGTCGGCGAGGACGGTCTGCGGCAG
>CADCTD010000143.1 GCA_902805545.1 uncultured Craurococcus sp.
CACTGGCCGCCGCCCCCGCCGTGCTGGCGGCAGTCGAGGCGCTGCCGGGCGCGCTCGCCGAGGCGGCGGAGGCCATCGGCCAGCCCCTGCAACTCCGCCCCGACCCCGCACGTCCCTGGGCGCACTGGTCCATCGAGGAGGCCGCCCATGGCGGATAAGCCACCCGCCCGCCGCTGCCCCGTCTGCAGCAAGACGGTGGAGCCGCCCGCGCCGCACCGCCCCTTCTGCTCGGCCCGCTGCCGGCAGGTCGATCTCGGCCGCTGGCTGGCGGGCGACTACGCCATCCCGGGGGAGGACCTCGAACGTCAGGATGATGACACCGAAGGCCGCTGAACGGGTGGACAGGCGCCCGGGCTTCGGCTACATCCCCGGCCCTCTGCCGCGCCCCCGATGCGGGGGCCGCTTGGGCCCAGGTAGCTCAGTTGGTAGAGCATGCGACTGAAAATCGCAGTGTCGGTGGTTCGATTCCGCCCCTGGGCACCATCTTTTCAGAGACTTAGAGGCACCGCCAGCGCGGCAGGCTGAAATCACATCAAATCACACATCGGCTTCGTGTTCACGGGCGGCGCGGGCCGTAGGGTTGCATGTGAACCGGCAGCTTGCGGTGTCAGCCCGGCGTGGCGTTCGGGTCGCGGAAGGTGACTTCCACGATGGTGCCCTGGCCATCGCGCCCCGCCTCCATCCCGGCCCGGCCCTTCACCTGCTTGGCGAACATCTCGATCAGCCGCAGCCCGAGCGAGCCCGCCCGGCGCTCGGCTGGCATGCCTATTCCATCGTCCTCGACGAGGAGGCGCATCGTCCCGCCGCTGTCGGCGCGCAACTCGACGCGGACCCGCCCCTCACGTCCCTCCGGGAAGGCGTGCCTGAGCGCGTTGGTCACCGCCTCGCCGACGATCAGGCCGAGGGGGACCACGAAATCCGGGCTCCACACCGCCTCCTCCTCGGCATCTACCTCGACCGTCACCCGCCCGCCCGAGGGCGACAGGCTTTCCTCCATCTCCCGGCATAGGCGGCGGAGATAGTCGGCGCAGTCAATCACGTCCGGGCTGCCGCTCTGGTAAGTGAGCAGGGCATGGACGCCACCCACGCGCCGGAGCCGCCCCATGGCGGCCTCTAAGGCGTCGCGGCAGGACTGGCTATCGACATGGCGCGCCTGCACCCCCAGCAGCGAGACCGCCAGTTGGAGAGCGTTCTTGGTGCGGTGGTGGACTTCGCGGACGAGGAAATCGCGGTAGCGGATGTCCTCCTGGCCCTGGGCGAGGGCATCACGCAGTGCGGCTTCGGTCCGTTGCCGCCGCTCGACCTCCTTTTGCAGCCGCGTGTTGACCTCTTGGAGGCGTCTCGTCCGGGTAGCGACGCGCCGGTCCAGCGTCTCGTTCGCTTCCCGCACGTCGCGCTCGCGCGCCACTCGGTCTGTTACGTCGAGGAAGGAAGCGAAGTGCTGGATCACCCGGTCGTCCTCGATCACCGGGCTGACGAACATCGATACCCAGACCTCGCGGCCGTCATCGGCGCGGAACGGCACCTCCTCGATGAAGTGACGGCGCGCGGCCATGGCCGCCTCGACGCGCCCCGCCACCTCCGGGTTGGCATGCTGGCCGAGGAGGAAGAAGTAGTCCTGCCCGAGCACGTCATCCCGGTCGTAGCCGCACAGTTCCAAGAAGGCAGGGTTGGCGTAGATGATCGGGTTGTCGGCCACTGTGGGGTCGGTAAGCGCCATCGGCATGCGGGTGGCTTCGACCGCCGCCACGAAAGGGCCGCCCCGCCCCTCGATGACGCGGACGCCCCGCTCGGCGGCGGCCTGACCTTCACGGTTCCGGGGCTGGTCGTTGACGGGCATGACGCTCCTCTCTGGGCGATCCGCCCTATTTCGAAAAAAATGTGCTCCGTCTTGTCGGCTACAGCGAGGCCGTTTCCACTGGGGGCTTGCCCCGCGAGAGGGGGAGCGAGGGCAGCCTCAGCGGCGGTAGACATCCCTCGCCGTCGCTGCCTGCCCGAGTAGAGCATCGCATGCCCGGCGGACTACGCCGTAACATTCGCAGGTGACGCTTTCCAAGCCGGGCCGGTCGGTGACCTCGATGTGGCCCCCTTTATAGCGGATGAAGCCCGCCTTTGAGAGTTGCCCGGCCGCGACGGTGACCCCGGCGCGGCGAACCCCGAGCATCATGGACATGAACTCATGGGTCATCGTGAACTCGCCGCCGTCGGCCCGGTCGTGCGCCATCAGTAGCCAGCGGGCGAGGCGCTGTTCGAGTTGGTGCCGCCCGTTGCAGGCTGCTGTCCGCGCCACCTGCCCGTGATGGACCAGCGCGTAGCGAAGCAGAAGGGTGCGAAAGGCGGGTAGGAACTGCAACTCCTCGCGGAACGCTCCGGCGTCCATTCGAAGGGCGGTGCCAGGGGCCTGCACCATGCCTTCCAAGTCCTCGGTATCGCCACCAAGCAGGACCGGCAGCCCGAGCATGCCTTCGCGGCCGACAAGCCCGACCTCGGCGGCGTCGCCGTCCTCCATGTAGGCCAGTATCGAGAACCAGCCAGTCTCGGGGAAATAGACCGACGTGAGCGGCTTGCCCGGCTCTTGGAATACCTTGCGGAGGGGGAGTTCGACGGGCTCAAGCTGAGGCCAGAGCCGGGCAAATTCCTCGGGCGGCAGAGTCATGAGCAGGCGATTGCGGAGGATGGGTGGCGGCTGATCGGCGAGGGCCATGAGGGCGCTCCTGCGACGGGGTGTCGGCGGGAGTGCTGGACTCTCTCTGCCGCCCGCGCCGGAGAACTGTCGGCGGGCGATGGCCTACATATAATGACGCGGACGGTCATTTTCAGTCCGAAATCGCACGGTGGCGGAGAAGCGCCTATCCGCAATGCTCCGGCGCGATCTCATGCCTTCCATTTCTCACACAGGCTTGCCCTGGTGAGACCTGAGAAGCGGCTCGAAATGTGTCTTATTGATATGGGTATTTCTATTTCGATGCGACATTTTTACAATGTCTACGAGCCTATTGGTACGGTAAAGAAGCACTCTCGTATCAAGAATCAGTAAATATAGGGGTTGACTTCGACTGAAAATCGCAGTGTCGGTGGTTCGGTTCCGCCCCTGGGCACCATTCCCCTGATCCGACTGGCCTCGTCCCGAGGCGGACGAGCCCCATGCCCCGCTGGCTTCCCCTGCTGCTCGGCTTCCTGACGGCGATCGGCCCCGTCTCGACCGACATGTACCTGCCCGCCTTCCCCGCCATCGAGGCGGAGCTTGGCAGCGGCTGGGGCGGCGCGCAGGTGACGCTCGCCGCCTGGTTCCTCGGCCTCGCGGTCGGGCAGCTCGTCCAGGGCACGCTGGCGGACCGGCTCGGGCGGCGGCGGCCGCTCATCCTCGGCACGGCGATCTACACCCTTGCCTCGCTCGGCTGCGCCCTGGCGGTGAGCATGACGGCGCTCTCGGCCTGGCGCTGCATCGCGGCCTTCGGCGGGGCGGCAAGTGCCGTCATCCCGCGCGCCATGGTGCGGGACCGGGCGGATGGGCATGAGGCGGCGCGGATGATGTCGCGGCTGATGCTGGTGATGGGCGCCGCGCCGATCCTCGCGCCCACGCTCGGCGGGCTGCTGCTGCAGGCCGGGGGATGGCGCATGATCTTCTGGGCCTGCGCCGGCTACGGGCTGCTCTCCTGCCTGCTCGCCGCCATGCTGCTGCCCGAGACCCTGCCGCCCGCCCGGCGCGTGCGCCGCGCCCCGGCGGCGCTGCTCGGCGATTTCGCCCGCATCGGGCAGGAGCGCGGCTTCCTCGCCAATACGGTGATGGCGGGGGCGAGCAGCTTCGTCGTCTTCGCCTTCATCGGCGGCGCGCCGGAGGTCTATATCCGCCAGTTCGGGATCTCGCCGGAGCGCTTCGGCCTGCTCTTCGCCATCAGTGCGGTGGGCTTCATCGCCACCTCGCAGGCCAATCCCTGGCTGCTGCACCGGCTGGGCGCCCGGATGGTGCCGATGCTCGCCCTCCAGGTCTGCGCCGTGGCGGTGCTGGTGCTGGTGCTCTCGGTCTTCACCGGGGTCGGCGGCTTCCTCGGCATCTTCCTGCCGGGGGCGGTGGCGCTGGCCTGCACCGGGCTGATCTTCCCCAATGCCGCGGTCGGGGCGATGTCGCGCCATGCGGCGCGGGCGGGCAGCGCCTCCGCCCTGATGGGCACGCTGCAGTTCAGCCTGGCCGCGGCCGGCAGCGCCCTGGTCGGGGCGCTGACCGACGGCACGCCGCGGCCCATGGCGCTGCTGATGCTCCTCGGCGTCGCGGTCGGCATCGCGGCGAGCCTGACGCGGCCGAGGGGCTGAGGAGGGGGCGAGCCCCCTCCGTCCTGGTCAGCCACCCTGGCCGGTGGGCTGGCCGGCGAGCGTCGGGCTCGCGGCCCGGGCGGGGAGATGGACCAGCGCCTGCTCGCGGCCGCCGCCGACCAGCCGGGCGACATAGCCGGTCTCGCCCTGGGTCGTGGTCGGGCCCGAATAGGCGAGGCTGCGGTTGCTGGCCTCGCCGGTGATGCGGGCATGGCCGCCGCCGACGACATTCCGGCTGGGCTCGGCATACTCGACGCGCGGGCCGCCATCGGCGCCGCCGCCGACCAGGCGGGGGCCGGCATCCTGTGCCTGGGCCGCACCGGCCGCGGCGAAGGCGATCAACGAAGCAAATACGGTGTAACGGATCATGGTGCTGCTTTCCTTCTGGGAGGCAGCCGGATCGGGTTGGAAAACCCCTCCGGCCCTGCCTGTTGCCCGGAAGGTGGCCTCCGCCGCCGGGGAAGGCCAATGCGGAGCCTGGATGAGATCCATCCACCGGATGGATGGCGCCCCCGTGCCCCCGACACCGCCATCGCCTGTTACTGCGCCGCCTTCGGCCACGACGCGCCGCCCTGCAGGCCGTCTGGCGCGGGCGGCGAGGCGGGGGCAGGATCGGCGCCCACTTTGGGAAGGAATCGCCATGACCGACCGCTGGCAGCCGAGCGAGCGCTATCCGGACCCCTCGATCGTCGCCCTCGATCCCGCCTTCAAGACGTATCACCTGGCCCTCTCGGCGGTGGAGCGGCTCTGGACCGGCTCCCGCTGGGGCGAGGGGCCGGTCTGGCTCGGCGACATGCGCTGCCTGCTGTGGTCCGACATCCCCAACAACCGCGTGCTGAAATGGGACGAGGCGACGGGGCAGGTGTGCGACTGGCAAAAGCCCTCCAACAACGCCAACGGCCATACGCGCGACCGCGAGGGACGCATCATCGCCTGCGAGCATGCCGGGCGGCGGGTGGTGCGCTTCGAGCATGACGGCAGCACCACGGTGCTGGCCGACAGCTTCCAGGGCAAGCGGCTCAACAGCCCGAACGACGTGGTGGTGAAGTCGGACGGCTCCATCTGGTTCACCGACCCGCCTTTCGGCACCTACGCCTTCTACGAGGGGATCAAGACCGAGGCGGAGCTGCCGCCTACCCATGTCTATCGCGTCGACGGCAGGACCGGCGCGATCACCTGCGTCGCCGACGACATCGACCACCCGAACGGCCTCGCCTTCAGCCCGGATGAAAGCCTGCTCTACGTCATCGAGAGCCGGGGCAATCCGCGCAACATCCTCGCCTATGACGTGGTGGGCGACGGGCTGCGCAACCGCCGCATCTTCGTCGCCTGCGAGCCGGAGGAGACGCCGGACGGCTTCCGCGTCGATGTCGACGGCAATCTCTGGTGCGGCTGGGGGATGACGCCGGCGCTCGACGGCGTGCGGGTCTACAACAGCGCCGGGGCGGCGATCGGGCATATCCACCTGCCGGAGCGCTGCGCCAATCTCTGCTTCGGCGGGCGGCACCGGAACCGGCTCTTCATGTCGGCGGCGCAGTCGCTCTTCTCGCTCTACGTCAACACGCAGGGCGTGGCGGGGGGCTAGAGCGGGCCTCGTGAGCCAGGTCGAACGGAATCCACTCTAGACGCCCTCGCCCTCCGGCCAACCGTCCCGGTCCCGCAGCATGTGGACCGGGACCTGGAGGCAGAGGCTCTGCGCCGGCAGCACGTCGCGCCAGTCGGCGATGAGCTTCTTGTAGGCCGTGCCGACGCGGCGGATGCGGCGGTCGAGGTCGTAGAGGCCCAAGGGGTTGGCGCGCCCGTTCCGCTCCCGCAGCGCCGTGTCCCAGTCCACCTGGTCGATGAGCGAGAACCAGGTGAAGCCGACGATCGGCATGCCGTCATTCCTGACGCGCAGCACGTTGGCCCATTGCTTCCAGAGCCATTGCTCGGCCTCGTCGCCGCGCGGGCCTTCCATCAGGTTGGTCTCGGTGTGCATCACCGGCATGCGGTAGCGGTCGTGGTACTGGCGGGTGATGGTGGAGTAGCCGAAGATCTCGCCCGAGGCGCGCGTGCCGCCATCGGGCGAGACGAGGTGCTCGTTCGTCACGTAGTAGTCGTTGCCCATGATGCACCAGCGCTTCAGCCGGTGCTTCATGAAGAAGCGGTACTCCTCCCGCGTCATGCCGTTGTCGAGCAGGTACTCGTACATCTCCGAGGAGACGCGCATGCCGTAGTTGAGGTCGAGCGAGAGGAAGCGCTCGGCGTTCTTCACCTCGGCGGGGCCGATCGCCGCCGGGCTGTCGGCGTGGTAGTACTCCGTCGACTCGCTCTGGATGAAGAGCGCATCGGGCCGCACCTCGAGGATCGCCTCCATCGCCAGGACGTTGGCCCGGACGACATGCTTGAGCGCGGTGACGAAGCCGCGGTCGCTCGAGAGCTGCTCGTTCCACCAGCCGTAGCGGGCGGAGAAGAGCGCCGTGATGTACATCTCGTTGACCGGCGTATAGAGCTGCACCCAGGGGAAGCGCTCGGCGAAAGCCCGCGCATAGTCGGCAAAGGCCGCCGGGAAATCCGGGTTCTGGAAGTCCCCCAGCCAGTCCGGCAGGCCGAAATGGCAGAGATCGACGATGGGGACGATGCGCAGCCGCCGCAGCTCGGCGAAGACCACGTCGGCATAGTCCCAGTCGTGCCGGCCCGGGCCGAGCAGCGTGCGATGGATGGGCGGGCCGATGCGGAGGAAGCCGCAGCCGGTTTCCGCGACCAGCGCCAGGTCTTCCTGCCAGCGTGCGTAGTGGCCGCATTCCTCCATCTGGTCACGCCGCACCCGCCCGCCCTCGACGGTCGGGTTGCTGTTCTCGATGCCGGTGGCGAACATGAAGTAGGTCACGCCGACGCAACGCGCGGCCCGGCGCGCCGGTTCGAAATCGGACGAAGCCAGGAACCCAGAAAATGTACGGAAGTTAATCCGGCCGTTAACTCCGGGCCATGCGGCATGGGGCCGCCACGGCGCCGGAGAGGGAGAAAGTCACGAGTCGATGTTCCGTACCAGTCTGCTTGCCACCATCCTTGGCCTGTCCCTCAGCACGACGGCCCTGCTGGCGCCCGCCGGGGCAATGCCGATGCTCTCGGGCGGCGGCACCGAGGCGGCGGTCACCTATGGCGATGCCGCCCGGGAGTCCATCGTCGGCGGCACGCTTGCCACCATCCAGGGTGGCGGCCGCGATACCAGCTATCTCGCGCAGCCGGGCGGCCAGGCGCGGGAAGCGCGCATCGGCCAGGCGATCGGTGGCGGGCGTGACAAGGCCGTGGTCTATGGCGATGGACAGCCGCATGGCTGGGCCGCGACCGACGCCGAGATCGACCCGCGCGGCCATCGCGGCTGAACGGGGCGCCGCGGGGCGGGCGATGCGCGGCATCGCCTGCCTCCCGGCCGGGAAGCCCCCTCGACAAGCCGGGCTGCCGGCGCTTTGGTCTGGGTGAACCAGACCGGAACGCCCCATGCCCATCATTAACCGCATCGCCGATTTCGCCGCCGAGATGACGGCCTGGCGGCGCGATTTCCACCAGCATCCCGAGCTCGGCTTCGAGGAGCGGCGCACCAGCGACATCGTGGCTGCGAAGCTCGCGGAATGGGGCATCGAGGTGCATCGCGGCCTGGCCACCACCGGCGTGGTCGGCGTGCTGCGCAACGGCCCGGGCGGGCGGAGCATCGGCCTCCGCGCCGACATGGACTGCCTCCCCATGCAGGAGGCCAGCGGCGTGCCGCATGCCTCGACCATCCCGGGGCGGATGCATGCCTGCGGCCATGACGGTCACACGGCGACGCTGCTCGGCGCGGCGAAGTACCTGGCGGAGACGAAAAACTTCGACGGCACCGTCACCTTCATCTTCCAGCCGGCCGAGGAGGGCGGCGGCGGCGGACGGGTGATGGTGGAGGAGGGGCTGTTCGACCGCTTCCCCTGCGACAGCGTCTACGGCATCCACAACGCGCCGGACCTGCCGCTCGGCGAGTGCTCGGCGGGGACGGGGCCGATCATGGCGGCCTCCGATGGGCTCAGCATCACCGTGCGGGGCCTGGGCGGGCATGCCGCGAAGCCGCACACCACCATCGACCCGGTGATGGTCGGCGCGCAGATCGTGGTCGGGCTGCAGGCGCTGGTGGCGCGCCGCGTCGATCCGTTGCAGAGCGCCGTCATCAGCGTCACGCAATTCCATGCGGGCAGCGCGATGAATGTCATCCCCGAGGTGGCGGAGCTCGGCGGCACGGTGCGTACCCTCCTGCCGGAGGTGCGCGACGCGATGGAGCGGCTGATTCCGGTCGTGGCGCAGAACACCGCCGCGGCGCATGAGGCGGTGGCGGAGGTGGTCTACACGCGGAAATACCCGGCGACGGTGAACCACGTGGAGGAAAGCGACCGCGCCGCGCGGGCCGCGGCGCGGGTGCTCGGCGATGCCAGGGTTCATCGCAACCTGCCGCCGGTGATGGGCGGCGAGGACTTCTCCTTCATGCTCCTCGAGCGGCCGGGCGCCTTCCTCTTCATGGGGCAGAAGGGTGCCGAGCGCGGCGGGGTGCCGGTGCACCATCCGCGCTACGACTTCAACGACGATCTGCTGCCGATCGGGGCGAGCTACTTCGCCACGCTCGTCGAGCAGGAACTGCCGCGGGGCTAGGCCTTCGGCTGCGGCCCGGCCTCCGGCGTCGTCGCCACGGAATGCTCGTTGGTGCGCTTGGCCTGCTTGGTGCGGGTCCATTGCCAGACGCCAAGCGCGGCGCCGACGATGAGGGTCATGGCGAAGAGCCAAACGACGAGGTTGTCGGAATTCATGCAGTTTCTCCGGGGGGCTTACGGTACTCGGCAGACGCACCAGGGATGCTTCCGGTTTCGCCGCTCCCGCCTGGAGTCACGCTTCCGTGCGCGCGAGACCCGATTCTGGGACGAGGCTGTGGCGGTTGGCCGCCCGCAGGGCAGCCGCCGCATCGTCGTAGAGGAAGGGCAGGGTGGCGTAGCGCGAGCCGCGTGTCACCGGCGTCGCCTCATGCAGGAGCGAACAGGAGAAGACGCAGGCGCCGCCCATCGGCGGGCGGTAGCGGCGCGGGCGGAATTCCGGGAACCAGAGCTCGCCGCCCGCGAAGCCGTCATTCAGGTTGACGGTGACGGCGAAGCGCCGATGCGCCGTGCCAGGCGTGGTGTTGTCGCGGTGCGCGCGGAAATGGCCGCCCTCGGCCGCGTCGTGGCAGGCGACGATGTAGCGCTCGATCCGCGTGGCGCGGACCTGGAAGGCCTTCTGGATCTCCGGCACCAGGCGGCGCTGGATTCGGGCGCGGAGCTGGGCCTGGACCTCGGCATCCTCGATCAGCAGGTCGCGGCGGACCTTGTGGTTGGGGTCCAGCCGGCCGACCCTGCGCGCCCCATCCGTCACCATGAAGCCGCTCTCCTCCCCACCCTGGGCCTCGTAGAGGGCGATGAGGCGGCGGCAGAACTCCGGCTCCAGGATGCGCGGCAGGAGCAGGACGGGCGCCGGGCATTCCTGCCCGGCATGCAGCGCGGGCGGCGGCAGGCGCGTGAGCAGGGCGAGGAGCGATGGCAGCTCCGCGAGCGGCCCGCAGGCGATGACGCGCAGCAAGGGGTCGAGCAGGAAGGCGAGCGGGCGCTCGGCGGCGCCGTAGGCGGTGGCGACCTGCCGGTCCGCATCGAGCATGGTGCGGAGGCCGGGGATGGCGTCGGGCGGCGCCTCGGCGAAGCTCGCGGCGTGGCTCGGCAGGATGGCGGTGGCGCGGTCATCCTCCAGCAGACCGGCGCGGCGGGCGGCGAGCAGCGCCCGGTGGGCGGCCCCCTGCCCGGCCGGGTCCGTCCCGGCGAAGGCGAGCACGACGTAGCGGCCGGCGAGGGTGGCGAAGGCGAAGCGCGGGTTGCCGCCATGGGCGGCGTGGAACCAGGGCGCCGGGTCGCCGGGCAGGAGGCGGGGTGGGACGGGCATGCGGGACCATGTCTGGACTGACCGCCCCGGTCTATCCGATCCGACGATGAACTGAACCTCGGCGGCGCGCCACCTGGGCTTGCGCCGGGAAGGGCGCTACACCAGCCTCTCGGTCGAACTTCGGAGTGTTGCGGATGCGTCGTCGGGCCCTGCTTGTCACCATGGCGACGTTGGCCTCTTCCCTGGCTGCCCCGGGCATCCTGCGGGCGCAGGGCCGGCAGGGGCCGCCGCATGAATGGGTCTTCGGCCCCTGGACGGGCGGGCTCTTCCCGCCGAACGACGCCGATACCCCGGCCTGCTTCGGCAGCCCGACGGTGGTCTTCACCAAGGATGTGGTGATGCGGGCCAGCCTGCTCGACACGCCCTACCGGCAGCGGGTGATCGAGACGGTGGCCCTGCTGCCGAACGGCCTCGAATTCCGCTTCCTGCCGGCGGCGCCGCAGGGCAGCGCCTTCAGCAGCCGCCTGCCGCCGGATTTCGGCTTCGGCTGCGGCGGCTCCCCGGATGTGCTGCGGGTCGAGCGGCGGGGGGCGGACGAGATCGTCTTCCCCGACTGCGGCGACTTTCCCTCCCCGTTGCGGCGCTGCCTGAAGCGGCCCTGATGCGCATCGCGCTCATCCACGCCCTGCGGCACTCGCCGCCGCCGATCGAGGCGGCCTTCCGCCGGTCCTGGCCGGAGGCGGTGCTGATGAACCTGCTGGATGACAGCCTCTCGGCCGACCTGGCGCGGGCCGGGGCGCTGACGCCGGCGATGACGGAGCGCTTCCTCGCCCTCTCCCGCTATGCGGCGGGGACGGGGGCGGATGGCATCCTCTTCACCTGCTCCGCCTTCGGCCCCTGCATCGAGGCGGTGGCGGCGGAGCTTGCGCCGATGCCGGTGCTGAAGCCGAACGAGGCAATGATCGAGGCGGCCGTCGCCGAGGCGCGGCGCATCGCCAAGGGATCGACCGATGGGCGGCGGCCGCGGATCGGCCTGCTGGCCAGCTTCCAGCCGACGCTCGAGACCATGCCGCCCGAATTCCCCGGCGATGTGGAGGTGGTGACGCAACTCGCCGGGGGGGCGCTCGCTGCGCTCGATGCCGGCGATGCCGAGGGGCATGACCGGCAGGCGGCGGAGGCGTCGAAGGCGCTGGCCGATTGCGACGTGGTGGCGCTGGCGCAGTTCAGCCTGGCGCGGGCCGCGCCGCTGGTCGAGGCGGCGGCGGGCCGGCCGGTCCTCACCACGCCCGACAGCGCCGTCATCAAGCTGAGGCGGCTGCTGCGCGGCTGAACGGGGGCGTCCGGGGCATGTATGCGATCGACGTGCTGGTGCAGGGCTATCCGGGGCGGTCGCTCTGCCATGGCGGCCTCGGCTGGAGCACCATCGCCCTGCTGCGCGGCCAGGGGCGGACCATCCTGCTCGATGTCGGCGCCTATGGGGTGCGGCCGGAATTCGGCCGGCAGCTCGCCGCGGCCGGCGTCGCGCCGGAGGCGGTGACGGATGTGGTCCTGACCCATGCGCACTGGGACCATTCGGTCAACGTCACCCTCTTCCCGGATGCGGCGATCTGGATCGGCCGGGCGGAGATGGACTGGGCGGTGCGCGAGCCGCCGGGCTTCAACCCGCTGCCGGAGCTGCATGTGCGCGAGATCGCGCGCCACCCGGAGCTGCACCTGCTGGAGGATGGCGAGCGCTTCCTCGGCGGCTTCACCGCGCATCTCTGCGCCGGGCATACGCCGGGCTGCCTCGTGTTCCGGCTGGAGGGCAACGAGGTCCCGGTGCTGTTCAGCGGCGATGCGGCGAAGAACCGGGCGGAGCTGCTCTCGCTCGCCACCGACATGACGATGGATGCCGCAGCCAGCCGCGCCAGCCTCGAACGCATCTGGGCGCTGTGGCGGGCGGTGCCGGGCACGCTGCTAATCCCGGGGCATGACCTCACCATGCGGCTCGATGCGGCGGGGCGGCCCGGCTATATCGGCCAGCGGCGCGCGGGCATCGCCGCCTGGTTCAGCGAGGACCTGGCGGTGATGCAGGAGTTCGACATCACCGAGCCGCGCTTCTGAATGGCTGGCCCGATGCGCGCCTGGGTGCGGCTGCCCTCCGGCCGGCGGCTCGACCTGCTCTCGCCCACGCCCTTCGACTGGACGGAGGAGGATCTGGCGATCGGCCTGTCGCGGACCTTCCGCTGGGGCGGGCATTCGGTCTGGACGGGGGCGCCGCTCTCCGTCGCGCAGCATTCGCTGGCGGTGCTGGCGCTGCGCCAGGCGAAGGCACGGCTGACGCCGGCCCAGGCGCGGCGCGAACTGCTGCACGATGCCGAGGAGGGGTTGCTCGGCTTCGACTGCATCTCGCCGCTGAAGCCCTTCCTCGGCGCCGGCTTCGCCGAGCTGCAGGCGCGGCTGCAGGGCGTGGTGGCGCTGCGCTACGGCCTGCCGCCCTGGACGCCGGAGGAGAAGCGCGCCCACAAGGCCTGCGACATCGCCCTCGCCGCGGCGGAGGCGGTGCATGTCGCGGGCTGGACGCCGGCCGAGCTGCGCGGGACGCTCGGCATCAAGGCGAAGGTCATGGAGGAGGATCCGCTGGCTGCCGCCTATGGCGGCGAGCCATGGCGGCCCTGGGCGCCGGAGCTGGCGGCGGAGCGGTTCCTCCAGGCGCTGGCCGGGCTATGAACGGGCCGGGACGCGCAACAATGCGACAGCCGGACGGGGCGCGGCGCCTCCTCGGTTGAAGGGGAGCGGCAGGCGCGGCAACCTCGGCGCCTCGATGGAGAGGACCTCCGTGACGGCTCACCGGGAGGCCATGGCATGAGCGCCGACCGCACGGCGGGGGCGCTCGACCTGGCCAGCGAGGCGCTGTTCCAGGCGCTCGGCGACAATGCCTACGAGCTCGACCACGACTTCCGCTTCCTGACCTTCAACGCGGGCTGTGTCGCCTATTACGGCGTGCCGGCCGAGGCGGCGCTGGGCCGGCCGATCTGGGAGGTGCTGGCCGGGGCGCGCGGCAGCTGGCTCGAGCCCTGGCTGCGCGAGGCGATGGCGACGCGGCGGCCGATGCGCATCGAGCGGGAAGGCGTGGTGCATCCGGGGCTCTGGCTCGAGATCACCGCCTTCCCGACCGCGCGCGGCCTCGGCGTCGCCTTCCGCGACCGCACGGCGGAGCATCATGCGGTCGAGGCGCTGCGGCAGGGCGGGGCGCGGCAGGCCTTCCTCCTCGCGCTGGAGGAGCGGCTGCGCGGGCTTGCCGATCCCGGCGAGGCGATGGCCGCGGCGGCGGAGCTGCTGGGGCGGCATCTCGGCGCCGCCCGGGCCGGCTATGCCGAGATGGATGCCAAGGGCGAGGAGTTGCTGGTGGTCCGGGACTGGACCGACGGGCGCCTGCCGCGGCGCACCGGCGAGCGGCGGCCGCTCGACGCCTTCGGCCCGGCCGCCGCGGCCGAGCCGCGCGCCGGGCGGGTGCTGGTGGTGGAGGATTGCCTCGCCGACCTGCGGACCGCCGGCGCGGCCGTGGCAGCCACCTGGGCGGGCATCGGCATCCGCGCCCTGGTGGTGGCGCCGCTGGTCAAGGCCGGGGCCTTCACCGCCTTCCTCTACGCCCATGACCTGGAGCCGCGGCGCTGGAGCGCGGCGGAAGCGGACCTCGTGCGCGACGTCGCCGAGCGGACCTGGGCGGCGGTCGAGCAGGCGCGCGCCGAGGCCGAGCGGCGGGAGAGCGAGGCACGGCTCGCCCTCGCCACGGAGGCCGCCGGGCTCGGCATCTGGGACTGGGACCTGGTGGCGAACCGCTTCGTCTACTCGGCCCGGGCCAAGGCGATCTGCGGCTTCGATCCCGGGCGGGAGCCGAGCTATGAGGAGGTCCAACGGGCGACGCATCCGGAGGACTTCCCGCAGACCTCGGCGGCGGCGCAGCGGGCCTTCGACCCGGCGCGGCGGGAGCAGCCGGCCTTCGACTACCGCGTGGTGCGGCCGGATGGCAGCGTGCGGCGCGTCGTCGCGCATGGCCGGGCGGTGTTCGGGCAGGTCGGCGGCGAGGAGCGGGCGCTGCGCTATGTCGGCACCCTGCAGGACGTCACCGAGGCCTGGGAGGCGGCCGAGGCGCTGCGCGAGAGCGAGGCGCGGCTGCGGCTCGCGGTCGAGGCGGGGCGGATGGCGATCTGGGAATACGACGTCGCCACCGACCGGGTCACCCGCTCGCCGGAGCTGAACCGGCTGCTGGGCTTCCCGGAGGATGCCGACCCAAGCATCGCCGAGATGCGGGAGCGCCACTGGCCGGGCGAGCAGAAGCGGCTGCAGGCCATCGGCCAGGCGGCGCTGGCCCGCGGCGAGCGGCATTTCGAGGCGGAGTACCGCTACCTCTGGCCCGATGGCTCGGTGCGCTGGCTGATGATGCGGGCGGAGGTGCGGTTCCGTACAGAGGGAGGGGCGAGCAAGGTCGTCGGCGTGGTGCTCGACGTCACCGCGCGCAAGGCGGCGGAGGAGCGCCAGGCGCTGCTGATGCGCGAGGTCGACCACCGCGCCAAGAACGCCCTCGCCGTGGTGCAGGCGGCGGTGCGGCTGACCCTGGCGCCGGACCTCGAGAGCTACCGCCGGGCGATCGCCGGGCGGGTCGCGGCGCTGGCGCGGGCGCAGACGCTGCTGGCGGAGGACCGCTGGTCCGGGGCGGAGCTGCGGACGCTGGTGGAGGGGGAGCTGTCGGCCTTCGTCGGCGAGCGGCAGCGGGCGGTGCTGGAAGGCCCGCCGGTCGCCCTGCCGGCGCGGGCGGCGCAGCCGCTCGCCATGGCGATCCACGAGCTGGCGACCAATGCGGTGAAGTACGGGGCGCTGTCGGTGCCGTCCGGCAGCGTCGCCCTGCGCTGGCGGGTGGAGGGCCGGACGGCGCCGGTGCTGGCGCTGCACTGGACGGAGACGGGCGGGCCGCGGATCGAGGCACCGCCGGCGCGGCGCGGATTCGGCTCGCGCGTGCTCGAGGGGACGGTGCGGGGGCAGCTCTCGGGGGCGGTGACGCTCGCCTGGGAGACGGGCGGGCTGGTCTGCACGCTGGAGGTGCCGCTGCGGCGGGCGGGCGAGGCCGGGTCGGCGCCGGAGATCGGCTGACGGGCAGGGCCGGCACGCGAAAAGGGCTGGACTTCCCGGCGCTTGGGCGGGAATCTTCATGCTCCGTTCCAGGCACTTCCGGCAAGGACCTGCACGCCCATGATGGCGGGCTCCCATGTTGCGCTCGGCATGGCGGCCTGGATGGCCGCGGCGCCGCATCTCGGCCAGCCGCCGCTGGCGCCGGGGGCGCTTGCGCTGGCGGCGCTGGGCGGGCTGCTGCCGGATATCGACCACCCGAAATCCTGGGTCGGGCGGCGGGTGCGGCCGGCCTCGGACGTGCTGGCCGCGCTGCTCGGCCACCGGGGCGTGACGCATTCGCTGCTCGCGGTGCTGGCCTGCGGCTGGCTGCTGCGGCGCGGGGCGGTGCCGGCGGCCTATGCGGGGCCGGTGGTGGTCGGCTATCTCAGCCATCTCGGGGCGGACCTGCTGACGCCCGGCGGCCTGCGGCTGGCCTGGCCGCTGAAGGGGACCTGGGCCCTGCCGCTGGTGCGGACCGGCTCCGCCTTCGAGCCGCTGGTGGTGGCGGCGCTGATCGCGGCCGCCTGGCTGAGCCTGCCGCAGCGGCCCGACCCTTGGGCCCTGGCGGAGCGCTGGGGCCTCTGCATCACCTGCGAGGCGCTCCCCTTGCCCCCGCCGCCGCCGCCCCTGCCCCCGCGCCGCCGCGTCGCCTGAGGCCGGCTTCCGGCCTGCGAGGGTCCTGCCACCCCGGGGGGTACATCACCAATGCGTTGCATCGGCGATGGGAACCCTGCCGGGGTGGCCTGGAGGGGCAAAGCCCCGTCAGAATGCTGGAATGACAACGCTCCTCGCCGATATCGGCGGCACCAATGCCCGCTTCGCCCTGTCCGAGGGCGAGGTCCCGGCCGACCACGCCAGCGTCGCCCTCGACGGCTTCCCCGACATCGTCGATGCCATCGCGCATTTCCTGGGTGGCGCGAAGCCGCCGGAGGCCGCGGTGCTGGCCGTCGCAGGCCCGGTCGTGCGGAACAGCGTGCGGCTGACCAACCGCGGTTGGCTGGTGGATGGGGCGGCGATCGAACGGGCGCTCGGCATCGGGCATGTGCGGGTGGTGAACGACTTCGCCGCGCAGTCCTGGGCCCTGCCGAGCCTCGCCGGGCCCGATCTCCATCCGCTCGGCGGCGGGGCGGCGGAGGAGGGGGCGCCGCTCGCCGTGGTGGGGCCGGGCACCGGGCTCGGCATCGGCGCCTTTCTCCCGCCTGGCCAGGCGCTGGTGACGGAGGGCGGGCATGCCAGCATCGCCACCCATGAGCCGCGCGAGGCGGCGGTGGTGGAATGGCTGCGCGGCCGGCACGGGCATGTCTCGGCGGAGCGGGTGCTCTCCGGCCAGGGGATCGAGAATCTCCATGCCGGGCTGGCGGCGGTGGACGGGGTGACGGTGGAGGCGCTGGACGCCGCCGAGATCACCCGCCGGGCACTGGCCGGGGAGGATGCGCGGGCGGTGGAGGTGCTCGACATCTTCTGCGCCATGCTCGGGAGCGTGGCCGGGGACCTGGCGCTGCTCTACGGGGCGAAGGGCGGCGTCTACGTGGCGGGCGGCATCTGCCCGCGCTTCCCGGACTACCTGGCGGCCTCGCGGTTCCGGGCGCGGTTCGAGGCGAAAGGCCGGTTCCGCGACTGGCTGGCGCCGGTGCCGGCCTGGCTGGTGATGCGGCCCGACCCGGCGATGCTGGGGCTGGCGGCCATCGCCCGCGGCTGAGCGAAACGACTTGCCCGGCGGACGCGGCGATGCTTGCATGATGCAAGTTGCAGGAGCGCCGCGCCGATGGGCCGCACTGACTTCACCCAGATGCGCTGCCCGGTGGCCCGCGCCATGGCCGTGCTCGGCGAGCGCTGGGCCATGCTGGTGCTGCGGGAATGCTTCTACGGCACCCGCCGCTTCGACGAGTTCGAGCGCAACCTCGGCATCGCGCCGAACATCCTCTCGGCCCGGCTGCGCGACCTGACGGCGCATGGGCTGCTCGAGAAGGCGCCGGCGACCGGGGCGCGGCACGAATACCGGCTGACCGAGAAGGGGCGCGACGCCTTCCCGGTCTTCCTCGCGCTGAAGGGCTGGGCCGACCGCTGGATGACCGGGCCGGAAGGCCCGCCCCTGGTGCTGGAGGAGCGGGCGACGGGCGAGCCGGTGCGGAGCCCGCCGGCGCTCTCCTCCACCGGAAGCCCGCTGCGGCCGGAGGATATCCGCGTGCTGGCCGGGCCGGGGGCGAGCGCGGCGCTGCGGGCGCGCTTCGAGGCCTCTGTCGATGGCTGACGGCTCGACGGCGCTGGCGGCGCCTGCCTCGCGCGAGCTGTTCCGCCGCGTCTGGGTGCTGGCGGCGCCGACCACCGCCGTCGCGGCGCTACAATCGGCGGCGCAGCTGGTCGAGCCATGGCTCGCGGCGCGGCAAGGCACGGCGGCGCTCGCCGGCTGGGCGGTGGTGCTGCCCTTCGCCCTGCTGATGATGCAGATGTCGACGGGGGCGATGGGCGGCGGCGTGGTCTCCGCCATCGCCCGGGCGCTGGGGGCGGGGAAGCGGGAGGAGGCCTCCGCCCTCGTCGTGCATGCGCTGGTGATCGCCTTCGGCTTCGGCCTCCTCTTCGCGCTGGGGCTCGCGGTCTTCCCCCGCACGGTGCTCGGCGCGATCGGCGGGCCGGAGGCGGCGGAGGCGGCCGCGGCCTATTGCGCCTGGCTGTTCGGCGCCGGGGCGGTGCCCGCCTGGATGGCGAACACGCTGGCCTCCGTGCTGCGCGGCGGGGGGCGGCATGCGCTGGCCTCGCGGGTGCTGCTGCTGGCCTGGGTCGGCTATCCGCTGCTGGCCTGGGCGCTGATGGAGCCGGCGGGGCTCGGCCTGGCGGGGGCGGGGATGGCCTTCGCCGCGAGCATGGCGGCGGCCTCGGTCGGCATGGCGGTGGTGGTGCTGCGCGGCGGCGCGGGCTTCGTGCCGGACCTGCGGGTGCGGCTGAGCCGGGCGATGTTCGGGCGCATCCTCTCGGTCGGACTTGTCGCCTGCGCGATGGCGACGGTGGCCAACCTGGCGACGATCCTGGTGACGGCGCGCGTCGCCGCCTATGGGGCGGTCGCCGTCGCCGCCTATGGCGTCTCGGCGCGGATCGAGTTCCTGATGGTGCCGCTGGCCTTCGGTGTCGGCTCGGCGCTGACGGCGCTGGTCGGGCGCGCGGTCGGCGCCGGCGACTGGGCGACGGCGCGGCGGACGGCCTGGGCCGGGGCGGCGATGGCGCTCGGCGTGACCTTCCTGGTTGGCGTCTTCGTCGCCGTGGCGCCGGGCTTCACGGCCTCGGCCTTCAGCCGCGATCCGGCGGTGGTCGAGATCGCGACCCAGGCGCTGGCCGTGATCGGCTTCGCGCTGCCCGGCTTCGGCGTCGGCATGGCGCTCTACTTCGCCAGCATGGGGGCGGGGCGGATGGCGGGGCCGGTCGTGGCGGCGCTGGCGCGCATCGGCTGCGCGGTCGGCGGCGGCTGGCTGCTGGGCGATGTGCTGGGCTACGGGCTGCAGGGGCAGTTCGTCGCCGTGGCGCTCGGCCTCAGCGCCTATGGGCTGATCACGGCGCTGGCGGTCCGGCCGGGGGTGTGGTCGGCGCGGTGATCAGCCGCGCTGCACCCAGGGCGTGCGTTGCCAGAGGCCGCGATAGTCGGCTTCCTCGCGGCGGAGGCGGGCGAACCAGGCCTCGCCCGGCTCATAGGCCGGCTCGGTGAAGCGGCTCTCCAGGGCGCGGATGAACTCCGGGTCGCGGGCGATCTCCTCCGTCACTTCGCGCAGCCGGGCGAGGATGGCGGGCGGCGTGCCGACGGGCGCGACCAGGCCGCGCTCCGAGGCCATGGTGACCGGGTAGCCGAGCTCCGTCAGCGTCGGCACCGCCGGCCCGAAGCGGCTGCGGCTGGCGGCCGCCTGGACGAGGATGCGGAAGCCCTGCGGCGCGGCGGTGACGGCGCCGAGGTTGAGCCCCATCAGGTCCACCTGGCGGCCGAGCACGGCGGTCCGCAGCTGCGGATCGCCCTGGAAGGCGACATGGGTGAGGCGGATGCCGGCCGCCTGCTGCAGCAGCACGAGCTGCAGATGATCGTCCGTGCCGATGCCGGGGGAGGCGTAGGTGATGCTGTCGGGCGCCGCCTTCGCCCGGTCGACCACGTCCTGCAGGCTGCGATAGGGGCTGTCGGCATGGGCGGTGATGGCGCTCGGGTCCGTCACCAGGTTGGCGATGGGGGCGAAATCATCGAGCCGGAACTGCGCCTGCCGCTCGATGGGGATGGTGAGCAGGCCGGGATAATTGGTGGTGCCGAGGGTATGGCCGTCGGGCCGGGCGCGGGCGACGGCGCCGAGCGCCAGCTCCCCGCCCGCGCCGGGGCGGTTGGTGATGACGACCGTGCCGCCGAGCTTCTGCTCCAGCGCGCGGCCATAGGAGCGGGCATCGAGATCGGTGCCGCCGCCGGCGGTGAAGCCGACGATGATCTCGATCGGCCGCTCCGGGTAGCGGGTCGTCTGGGCCAGCGCGGGCGTCGCCAGCGTCGTGGCGAGGAGGGTGCGGCGGAGGAGGGTCATGCGCCGCGCCCCTCGTTGCTCTCGCGCCAGGCGATGAGGCGGCGCAGCCCCTCCCGCATGTCGACCTCCGGCGCCCAGCCGATGGCCTCCTTCGCCCGCTCATGCGCGATGCGGAAGGCGCCGCCCGAGGTGAGGCGCACTTTGCCCGGCTCGCTGCCGATGAACTCCGGCGCGGGCCCGCCACCGACCAGCTCGGTGATGAGCCGCACGAGCTCGAGCGTGGTGGTCGGCGCGGGGCCGGAGGTGTTGACCGCGACATCCGTCGCCGCGCTCCCGAAGGCCATGCGGTTGGCCCGCGCCAGGTCGCCGACATAGACGAAATGCTTGGTCTCGGAGCCGTCGCCGAAGACCTGCGGCGCCTCGCCGCGCTTCAGCCGGTCGATGGTCTCGATGATGTAGAGCGCATTGGCGGCGCGGTAGTGCTGGCGCTCGCCATAGACCGTGCTGTAGCGCAGGACGACATAGTCCTGGCCCCATTTGCGGTGGGCATCGCGGCAGAGCTGCTCGCCGATGATCTTGCTGGCGCCGTAGAGGATGGCGGCGGGCGGGGCGCCGGCGGAGTGGAAGGGCGTGTCCTCCACCAGCTCCCCGGCGACGCCGGGGCCGTAGCCATAGGTGGCGTTGGATGAGGCGAAGACCACCTTCCGCACGCGGTTGGCGCGGCAGGCCTCCAGCATGTTCTGCACGCCGCGGATGTTGACGTCGAGCCCGCCCCAGGGGTCGCGGTCCATCGAGAGCGTCATGTAGGCGGCGAGATGGAGCACGCCCGCCAGGCCCTCCGTCGCGCGCAGCAGGTCCGCCATGCGCATGACGTCGCCGCGGATGAGCGTCAGGCGCGGATGGTCCTTCAGGTGGGCGACGGCGGCGTCGGAGCCGAAGGCGAAATTGTCGAGCAGGACGACCTCGGCCGCGCCATGGTCCAGCAGCTCGCCGGCGGTGGCGGAGCCGACCAGGCTCGCCCCGCCGATGATGGCGAAGCGGTTGCCCGCGATGGGGACCGAGGCCATGCGTTTCCCTCCCGTCTTTTCGCCCGCCATCCAATCAGGGTGCGGCGCCGAGGGAAATCCCCTTTGCCATGATCACCCCGCCCCAGCGCTCCCGCTCCTCCGCCAGATAGGCCTCGATGGCGGCCGGCTCGCGCGGCGGCTGCACGGCGAGGCCGAGATCGCCGAAGCGCCGGGCGAACTCCGCATCCTGCTGCACCGCGGCCAGCGCGGCGCGCAGCCGGGCCATGACCGGCTCCGGCACCGCCCGCGGCAGGGCGAGGCCGAACCAGGTGGCGGCCTGGTAGCCGGGCAGGCCGCTCTCGGCGACGGTCGGCACATCGGGGAGGACGGCGAGGCGCTCGCGCGTCGTCACGGCCAGGGCGCGCAGCCGCCCCTCCCGGATCTGCGGGAGGGAGGTGCCGATGACGTCGAACATCACCTGCACATCGCCCGCGGCCAGCGCCAGGAGGGAGGGCGCGCTGCCGGGATAGACCACGTTCGTCATGCCGATGCCGGCGCCCATGGCGAAGAGCTCGGCGGCGAGCTGGATCGGGTTGCCGAGGCCGACCGACGCGTAGTTCACCGCATCCGGCCTCGCCTTCGCATAGGCGACGAATTCCGCGACGCTGCGGGCCGGCAGCGAGGGCGGCACCACCATCACCAGCGGCGTCTCGACGATGATGCCGGCGACGGCCAGGTCGCGCGCCGCGTCATAGGGAAGCTGCCGGTAGAGCATCGGGTTGAGCACGATGCTGGCGCCGCTCGCCATCAGCAGGGTGAGGCCATCCGGCGCCGCCTGGGCGACGGCCTGGGCGCCGATGATGGTGTTCGCGCCGGGGCGGTTCTCCACCGTCACCGGCTGGCCGAGCTGCGCGCCGAGGCCCGCGGCGGTGGCGCGGCCGAGGATGTCCGTCACCCCGCCCGGCGCATAGGGCACGACGAGGCGGAGCGGCCGCGGCGGCCAGGTCTGTGCGGCAGCCGGCAGGGCGAGGAAGGGCAGGGCGAGGGCGGCGCGGCGCGGCATCGGCATGGTCGTTTCTCCTCCGCCCCGATGGCTAGCCGATGCGGCGGGGGTTTCCTACCCTCGTGCCGCGGGAAGGGGACGAAGCCCATGAAGATCGACCACGTGTCGCTGACGCTGTTCGGCTGGGAAGGGATCCCGCCGACCAAATACCATGCGGCGAGCCGGCTGGACTCCGGCAGCTCGGCGCTCGGCCTGCTGCGGATCGGAACGGATGCGGGCATCGAGGGCCATGCCTTCCTCGGCTCGGCGACGCATACGGCGGCGAATGACGGGCCGGGCCTCATCCGCTACCTGAAGCCGCTGCTGATGGGCCAGGACCCGCTGGACCGGGAGCGGCTGAACGCGGCGCTCTGGCCGTGGTCGCGGCTGGTCTCGGTGCGCTCCATCGGCGCGGTCGACGTGGCGCTCTGGGACATCGCCGGCAAGGCGGCGGGGATGCCGATCCACCGGCTGCTCGGGACGACGCGGCACAGCATCCCGGCCTATGCCAGCTCGGCGATCCTTTCCGGCATGGAGGAGTATGCCGAGGAGGCGATCCGCTTCCGCGAGGCGAACTGGGCCGCCTACAAGATCCACCCGCCGCAGCGCCCGCGCGAGGACATCGCCGTCTGCCAGGCGGTGCGGCGTGCCGTGGGCGACGAGTACACGCTGATGCTCGACAGCACCTGGGCCTACGACTTCCCCGCCGCCATGCGCGTCGGGCGCGCCATCGAGGAACTCGGCTTCCTCTGGTACGAGGACCCGCTGCACGACCAGGACATCACCAGCTACGTCAAGCTGCGGCAGAAGCTCGACATCCCGATCATGGCGACGGAATACCCGGCGACGGGGCTCGAGAGCTACGCGCCCTGGATCATGCTGCAGGCGACGGACTACCTGCGCGGCGACGTGGCGGTGAAGGGCGGCATCACCACGCTGATGAAGACCGCCCATCTCGCCGAGGCCTTCCGCATGAACTACGAGGTGCACCATGGCGGCAACTCGCTCAACAACGTCGCCAACCTCCATGTCTGCTGCGCCATCCGCAACACCAGCTTCTTCGAGGTGCTGCTGCCGGATGGGGCGCATAAATACGGGTTGGCGGAGGACATCACCGTGGGGCCGGACGGCATGGTGCAGGCGCCGCAGGGGCCGGGGCTCGGCGCCGCCATTGATTTCGAGTTGATCGACCGGACGCGGATCGCGGTACTGGAATAGGCGCCGCGGCGTTGTAGAAGCGCCACCATCGACAACGAGACGCAAGGGCGCCGGGAATGGTTGAGATCATGCAGGGAATATCGCGCCGCGGCGCATTGGCCGGGGCGCTGGGCCTCGGCCTCGCCACGCCGGCGATCGCGCAAGGCGGTTATCCGAACAAGCCGGTCACCCTGGTGGTGGGCTTCCCGCCCGGCGGACAGACCGATTTCGCCGCGCGCATCCTCCAGCCCGGCCTCTCCAACGCGCTGGGGCAGAGCGTCGTCATCGACAACCGCGGCGGCGCCGGCGGCAATCTCGGCACCGAGGCGGTGCTGCGCGCGCGGCCGGACGGCTATACGCTGCTCGCCGGCAATGCCAACCCGCTCACCATCAACCCGCACACCTTCCAGGGCATGACGATCGACCCGCTGCGGCTCACGCCGATCGGGTTGATGCTGCAGTCCTCGCTCATCCTCTGCGTGCATCCCTCGGTGCCGGCGAAGACGCCGCAGGAATTCGCCGCCTGGGCGCGCAGCCAGCCGAAGGGCGTCGACTACGGCTCGGCCAGCGCGGGCAGCCTCTCCCATGTGGCGATGGAGATGCTGAAGAACCGCATCGGCAACCCGCCGCTCGAGCACATCCCCTATCGCGGCAGCGGGCCGGCCATGCAGGACTTCATCGCCGGGCGGTTCAGCCTGATGTTCGACGGCGCCTCGGTCGTCGCCCCCTTCGTCCGGGCTGGGCAGGTGAAGGGCATGCTCTCGACCGGCGCGCAGCGCATCCCGGCCTTCCCCGACCTGCCGACCTCGGCGGAGCAGGGGCTGCCGGACTTCACCTTCACCGCCTGGATCGGGCTGTTCGGCCCGCCGGGCCTGCCGCCCGAGATCGTGCAGCGGCTGAACGCGGCGCTCAACCAGGCGGTGCAGGAGGCCTCGGTGCGCGAGCGCATCACCAGCCAGGGCGACGAGCCGGGCGGCGGCACGGCCGACTCCCTCGGCGAGACGGTGCGGCGCGACCATGCCCGCTGGGGCGAGGTGGTGCGCGCCAACAACATCCGGGCGGATGGCTGAGGCATCGAGGGGGGCGCTGCCCCTCTCACCCTCACCTCGCCAGAGGCCGAAGGGCCTTTGGACCCCTCGGGTTCAGCGGCGGGGCGGTGAGTCGGCGCCGGTCAGGTAGCCGGCGAGGCCCAGGGCCAAGGCTCCGGCCAGGGTGGCGAAGGCGACGGGCCAGGCCGTCCCGGCCGGCGCGGCGGCGACCGCCCAGCCTGTCGCCGCCGGCAGCGCCGCGCTGCCCAGCGTCTGCGCCAGGTTCACCGTTGTCGCGCCGCGCCCGACGAGATGGTCGGGGAACAGCGACCGCCCCTGCGCCACCACCACCACCGGATAGCAGCTCAGCAGGCAGAGCAGCACCAGCAGACCCGCCGCCACCGGCAGCGGCGCCTGCGGCCAGAGGGCGAGCGCCAGCAGCACGAGCACCGCCCCGCCCGCCATCCCCGCGACCAGCCATTTCCGCGTGTTCAGCCACCGCTCCAGCGGCCCGACGCAGAGCAGGCCGAGCACCAGCGCCACCCCCATCGCCCCGAGCACCGCCCCGCGCGGCCCCGGCGCCAGCCCGTGCACCTCCGAGAGATAGGGCCCGGCCCAGACCGCCAGCACCGTCGCCATGGCCGCATAGCCGACTAGGTGCATCGCCAGCACCGGCAGCAGCCCCGGCGTCTTCCAGACGGTGAGCTGCCCGCGCAGGGCGCCGCCCAGCGTCTCCCGCGGCCGCATCGGCGCCGGCCGGTCCGGCGGGTCGTCGCGCACCCAGGCCCACCACAGCGCCGCCAGTCCGAGCGTCAGCCCGGCCGAGAGCGCATAGGCGCCCCGCCACCCAAGCTCCGCCGCCACCCAGGCGAACGGGGCGCCCGCCAGCAGGATACCGAGCTGGCTGAAGGCGAAGACCCGGGCGAGGGCCGTCGTCAGCCCCTCCCCCGCATGCCAGCGGGCGCAGAGCACCACGCTCGCCATGAAGGAGGCCGCGCAGCCAATGCCGAGCAGGAACCGCCCGGCCAGGAACATCGCCGCATCCGGCGCCAGCCCCTGCGCCAGCGCCCCGGCCGCCGCCGGCAGGCTGAGCGCCGCCACCGTCCGCCGCGGCCCGATACGGTCGAGCGCCAGCCCGACCGGGATCTGCAGCAGGAGCAGGGCGAGGAAGAAGGCGCCGTTCGCCGCCCCCAGCAGCCCCGGCCCGGCGCCGAGGTCGCCGGCCAGCTCCGGCCCGATCACGCCGAGCGCCGCCCGGTGGAACTGGCTGGCGCTGGTCGCCAGCGTCAGCGCCAGCAGCAGGCGCGTCGCCGGCCTCATGCGGCGATGCCGAGCGCCTCGCCCAGCCGCCGCGCCCCTTCCGGCGTGACCCGCAGCCGCCGCCGGGCCAGCGGATCGCCCTCCCGCTCGGCCGGGATGCGGGTGATCCAGTGGCGGCGCAGGCAGCAGGCGGCGATCTCCCGCCCGAGCCCGCCGGACAGATGCGCCCGCCGCTCCGACCAGTCCATGCAGTCGCAGGCGAAGCGCCTGGCGCCGCGCGCCGCCGCCAGGTCGACGCCGAGCGCGGCGAGCCCCGCCTCGCCCGCCTCCGTGGCCACCCAGCCGCCGGCCGCGGGCGTGATCCAGCCCCGCCCGGTCAGCCCCGCATGCAGCGCGACGCCGAGCCGCCCGGCCAGGTGGTCGTAGCAGAGCCGGGCGGTGCGGAAGGCCTCGCCATGCGGCCAGCGCCGCGCCGGGGAGACGGCCTCGGTGAGGCCGCCCAGCGTCTCGAGCATCGCCGCCACCTCCTCCGAGGCGAGGCGGTGGTAGCGGTGCCGCCCCTGCGGTTGGACGGCGATCAGCCCGCCTTCCGCCAGCCGCGCGAGATGCGCGCTGGCCGCAGGCGCCCCGATGCCGGCGACCCGCGCCAGCTCGCCCGCGGTCAGCGCCTCGCCCGAGAGCAGCGCGGTCAGCATGGCGGCCCGCGCCGGGTCGGCGAGGAGGACGGCGGTGGCGGCGAAAGCGGCGGGGCTGGTCATGCGGCGAAGCCTCAAGCGCGATCGTCGAAGGCAGGAACGGCCGGGGACGTGAAGCGCGCGACAAAACAAAAGCTAAACCAGGAGACGCGATTCTTGGATCGCGGCGCCTGGTTTAGCGCGGATCGCCGCACGGCGCTTCGCCGCGGAGCGAAGGACAGGCGCCGCGTGGCATGCCAGTCTCCATGGCGGGAGGACCCGCATGATCGCCGTCATCTTCGAGGTCGAGCCGGCCGAGGGCCGCTTCGACGACTACCTGGACCACGCCGCCCGGCTCAAGCCGGAGCTCGAGAAGGTGCCGGGCTTCATCTCGGTCGAGCGCTTCCGCAGCCTGACCAACCCGGCGAAGCTGCTCAGCCTTTCCTTCTGGGAGGATGACGCGGCGGTCGCCTGCTGGCGCAACCACGACGCCCATCGCGGCAGCCAGGCGGCGGGGCGGGGGGGCATCTTCGCCGGCTACCGGCTGCGCGTCACCGCCGTGCTGCGCGATTACGGGATGAGCGAGCGGCGGGAGCAGGCGCCGGCCGACTCCCTCGCCCTGCACGGCTGGTAGGGCGCCAGAGCGGTCTCCGTCCGACCTGGCTCACGGAACCCGCTCCAGCCTGTTGTTTGCCCTACCCGCCGCAGCCGCTGGCGACGATCGCGCAGGCGGCGGTCCGGTCCCGCCCGCCGCAGCTCGCCATCGCCTGGCTCTCCGCCGCCTCGCGGCTCGGGCCGGCGCCGCCGGCGGCGAAGGTGATGGTGTAGGTGCTCGGGTCGGCGGTGCGGACCACCCCGTTGCTGCGCCGCGCCTGCGCCACCGCGCCGCAGCGGTCGGTGAATTCGAGGGCGAGGCGGCAGTCGGTGCCCTGCGCCTGGCAGCGCCGCTCCGCCTGGCCATGGGCGGCGATTCGGTCCGCCATGCCATAGGTGATGCCGTAGCTGCCGCTCGGCGCCGGGGCGAGGTAGACGGCGCCGCTCCGCCCGCTGCCCGAGGGCGTGGCCAGGCCGCGCACCTGCGGCGTGTAGGGGCCGCCGCCGATGGAGGCCAGGCGCTGCCCGGTCGGGCCGCGGAGCGCGGCGTCGTTCGGGTCATGGGCCGGGGCGCCGCGGCCGGTGAGCGCCGCCTGCCCGCCATTCCGCTGGAAGTTCTGCCCGGCGGCGCAGCGGATCAGGCAGGCCTGCACCGGGGCCGGATTGACGCGGATCGCAGAGGTCGCCGCGGCGCAGCTTCGTACGCAGGCCGGCGGCGCGGTGATGTACTGCTGCGCCCGTGCGGTGGCCGTGGCCAGCAGGAGGCCGAGCAGCACCGCTCCAATTCCGAGGCTGCGAAACGGCCCTGGCATGCGATCCCCCATGATGCGTGCCGCTTTCCGGCCCACCAGGCCCATCTCGCGCGAGATGGATTACGGGGAGAAGGCGTTATCAACTTATGGATTAATTTCCAGCCGCAAAACTACGCGGCCTGTTACGTTGACAGGAAGCGGGCGATCCGCGCCGGGGCTGCCGCCATCGCCGCCTCCGGCCCGCAATAGGAGAGGCGGAGGAAGCGCCCGCCCCGGTCCGCGTCGAAATCGACGCCGGGCGTCGCCGCGATGCCGGCCTCGGCCAGCAGGCGGCGGCAGAAGGCCGAGGCGTCATTGGTCAGGTGGCCGATATCCGCCCAGAGATAGAAGGCGCCGTCGGCGGGCGAGAGCCGGTCGAGCCCGGCGGCCGGCAGGCCGGCCAGCAGCGCATCCCGGTTGCGGCGGTAGCGGGCGAGGTTGGCCTCGAGCTCGGGCCGGCAGGCGAAGGCGGCCTCGGCGGCGACCTGCGCCACATGCGGGGCGTTGATGAAGAGGTTCTGCGCCAGGCATTCGACCGGGCGCACCAGGTCCTCCGGCAGCACCAGCCAACCGATGCGCCAGCCCGTCATCGAGAAGTATTTCGAGAAGCTGTTGACGACAACGGCGCTGGAGGAGTGCGCCACCGCCGTCCGCTCCTCCACCGTGCCGTAGGTGAGGCCGTGATAGATCTCGTCCGAGACCAGCCGCACCCCCTCCGCCTCGCACCAGCGGGCGATGGCGATGAACTCCTCCGCCGGCAGCATGGTCCCGGCCGGGTTGCAGGGGCTGGCGATGATCAGCCCGGCCGGACGGGGGTCGAGCGCCTCCAGCATGGCGAGCGTCGGCTGCCAGCGGGTCGTGGCGTCGCAGGGGAGGATCTGCGGCCGCATGCCGAGCGCGGTCAGGATGTTGACGTAGGGCGGGTAGTAGGGCGCCGCCATGGCCACCGCATCGCCCGGGTCGAAGGCGGCGAGGAAGGCGAGCGGGAAGGCGCCGGACGCGCCGACCGTCACCGCGATCCGCTCGGCCGGCACCGCGGCGCCGTAGCGCTCGGCATAGTGGGCGGCGATGCGCTCCCGCAGCGAGCGGAGGCCGAAGGCCTCGGTATAGCCCATGGGCGCCCCGGCCTCGAGCGCCGCCACCACCGCTGCGGCCGCGCCGCGCGGGGCGCCGGTGCCGGGCTGGCCGACCTCCATCCGCAGGATGCCGAGCCCGTCCGGGAAGGCGCCCGGCGGCAGCGCCGCCGCCCGCGCATTGGCCGCGGCGATGACATCCATCACCAGGAAGGGCGGCGCCGCGGCCCCGCGGCCAACCTTGAGGGCCATGCCGCTACTGGTCGATCGCGCCCAGCGCGACGCCGGCGCCGCGCGGGTCGGTGGCGATGGAGCAGCGGTCCGGGTAGCCCGGCAGGTAGTTCGGGCAGACGCCGATCTGCGTCCGCGCCGGCTCGGGCGAGCCGCCCTCGATGGCCGCCGTCGGCGCCGCCGAGCGCAGCAGCTGCAGCGCCGCCGGCCCCGCGATCCCGGCCGGCGCCGCCTCCTGCCCCGAGGCCGCGACGGCGAGGCGGAAGCTCCGGATGTTCGGGTTGTAGGCCAGCGCGGCCGCGAGCAGCGGCGGCCGCACCTGGCCGATATTCGGCGCCGGCGCCAGCAGGAAGCCGAAGCCCGGCACCATCCGCCCGGTGCCGAAGAGGTTGTTCATGGTGAAGGCGCAGCTCACCGCATTGCCGCGGCGGTCGAAGACGACGAGGCCGGTGGAGGCGCCGACCGGCCCCGGCTCCGCCGCCGGCAGGCTGGTGGCGGCGAGGATCGCCCGCGGGTCGCCCCCGCCACCATTTCCCCCTTGGCGCCAGGCGGCGGAGGCGGCGAGGCCGCGGCGGGCGGCATCGCCGAGATTCGCCCCGCCCTGCAGCGCGGCGAAGGTGGCGGCGGCGGCCAGCCCGCCATCGGCGGGGGGCGGAAGGAAGGCCAGGCGGTCGCCATTGCGGGTGGGCAGCTCGATCGGCGCGGCGAGGTTCGGCAGGCCGGCGCGCAGCTCGTCCAGCGTCAGGTTGCCGCCGGCGGTGCGGGAGGCCTCCTCCAGCCGCCGGGCAAGCGTCCCCTGGTGCAGGTCGCCGACGCCGGTGATGCGGAGCTGGCCGAGCGTGCCGGCGAGCTCCGGCTGCATCATGGTCTCGCCCGCGCCCTTCGGGCGCCCGTCCGGCCGGGCGAAGACCGACCGCGCCCCGGGGTCGGCGAAGAGCGGGCCGGAGACGGCGGCGAGGTCGCCCGCGAGGCCGCGGCTGACTTCCGTGCCGAAGCGGGCGAGCTGCTCGGCCGGGGCCATCAGCTCCTCGAAGGGCCGGCCGGGGTTACGGGTGTAGAGGCCGAAGAGGCCGCGGGCGAGCAGCGGCACCGCCGCCGGCCGGTCGGCCCCGGCGGGCACCCCGGCGCGGCTGCCGGGGAGGAAGAGCACCGCCTCGGTCGCGCCCTTGGCCGGGTCGAAAGAGAGGCACGCCCCGCCGCCGCCGAGCCCGGCGCGGGAGGGCAGGGTGACGGCGAGGGCGAAACCGGCCGCCACCGCCGCATCCGTCGCCGTGCCGCCGGAGGCGAGCACGTTGCGGGCGATCAGCGCCGCCGCCGGATCCTCCGTCGCCACGCCGCCCAGGAAGCCGCGGACGAAGCCGGGCGCGCCGACCGGCGGGCCACCGCCTACGATGGGGGAGAGGAGGTTGTTCACCGTGCCGCAGCCGGGGAGGGCGAGGGCGGCGGCCAGCAGGACGAACCTGGCCCGCCTGAAGCCGCTGGCGCTGGTGGTCATGCTGCTGCCTGGTCCCCCTGTCGAGCCGGCGCGGAGGCGAGGCCTGCCCCCGCGCGCCGCGCTGATCCAGGCGCGGCCATAAACGCCTTCGTCATCACCGGCAACCGGTGTTGATTCCCGGGCATCGGGCTAGACTGGGCGGCGATCCTCGGGAGACCGCCGGTTTGAAACGCATCCTCGTCGCCCTCCTGGCCCTCGGGTTGGTGGGCACCGCCGTCGCCCAGGGCTTCACGCCCGAGCAGCGGCAGGAGATCATCGCCATCCTGCGCGAGGCGCTGGTGCGGGACCCGACCATCCTGCGCGAGGCCATGACCGCGGCGGAGCAGGCCGACCAGCGCGACCGCGAGGGGGCGACGCGCCTCGCCATTGCCATGCAGGGCGAGGCGCTGTTCCGCGACCCGGCGGACCCGGTGAAGGGCAACCCGCAGGGCACCATCACCATCGTCGAGTTCTTCGACGCGCGCTGCGGCTACTGCAAGCAGATGCAGCCGGCGATGGAGCAGCTGCTGCGCCGCCAGCGCGACGTGCGCCTGGTGCTGAAGGACCTGCCGATCCTCGGCCCCAACAGCGTGCTGGCCAGCCGGGCGCTGATCGCCGCCCAGCGGCAGAACAGGTATGCCGAGCTGCACGAGGCGCTGATGAAGCTGCGCGAGGAACCGGCCGAGCCCGTGCTGCGGCGCGAGGCGGAGCGCGCCGGCCTCGACTGGGCGCGGCTCAGGCGCGACATGGACGATGCCGGCGTCCAGGCCCGGCTGAACGCCAATATCCGCCTCGCCCAGACGCTCCGGATCGAGGGCACGCCGGCGCTGGTCATCGGCGATGCGCTGGTGCCGGGCGCGGTCGACCTCGCCACGCTCGAGCGGATGGTGGCCGAGGCCCGGCGGAGGGGCTGAGGCGATGCCGTGCTTCATCTGCCAGGCCTGCGGCATCCAGTTCGAGGAGGGCGCGGCGCCGCCCCCGCATTGCCCGATCTGCGAGGATGAGCGGCAATTCGTCCCGGCCCGCGGCCAGTCCTGGACCACGCTCGAGGCGCTGCGCGGCGGCCACGGCAATGCCTGGCGGCAGCTCGCGCCGGGGCTGCTGGCGATGCAGACGGTGCCCGCCTTCGGCATCAACCAGCGGGCGCTGCTGGTGCGGACGCCGGCGGGCAACCTGCTCTGGGACTGCATCGCCCTGCTGGATGAGGCGACGGAGGCGATCATCCAGGGGCTCGGCGGGCTGGCGGGCATCGCCATCAGCCACCCGCACTACTACACCACCATGGTGGAATGGGGCCGGGCCTTCGGCGTGCCGGTCTGGCTGCATGCCGATGACCGGCAGCATGTGACGCGGCCCGACCCCTGCCTCCGCTTCTGGGAGGGCGAGGTGCAGCCGGTGCTGCCGGAGGTGGCGCTGCACCGGCTCGGCGGGCATTTCGCCGGCGGGGCGATCGCCCACTGGTCGGCGGGGCAGGGGGCGCTGCTCTCGGGCGACATCCTGCAGGTGCTGCCGGACCGGCGGCATCTCGGCTTCATGCGGAGCTATCCCTGCCTCATCCCGCTGCCGCCGGCCGAGGTGCGGCGGATGGCGGAGCAGTGCGGCCGCCTCGCCTTCGACGCGATCTACGGCGCCTTCCATGAGCGGGAGATCGTGACGGGGGCGAAGGCAGCGCTCGTCCGCTCGGCCGCGCGCTACTGCGCCTGGGTGGAGGGCATGGCCGAGCCCTGAGGCCAGGCCGTGCCCCCTTCCCTCTTCCACCCGGATTGCCCGCGCCGCTCCCGTGTATAGGATGCGCCGCGGGAGACACAGAGAATGACGCAGCTCGGCGAGGCTTTGGGGCTGCTCGACCGGCTGGTGGGGTTCGACACCACCAGCCGCAACAGCAATCTCGACCTGATCCGCGACGTGGAGGCGTGGCTGGCGGCGCACGGCATCGCCAGCCGCGTCACCCTGGATGCTGAAGGCCGCAAGGCCAACCTGCATGCCGTGGCCGGGCCGCGCGTGGCCGGCGGCGTGGCGCTGTCGGCGCATGTCGATTGCGTGCCGGTGGACGGGCAGGACTGGAAGGCCGATCCCTTCCGGCTGCGGCGTGAGGCGGGGCGGCTGATCGGCCGCGGCACCAGCGACATGAAGGGCTTCGCCGCCTGCGCCATCGCCATGATGCCGGAATTCGCCGCGATGGACCTCGCGCGGCCGGTGCATCTCTGGCTGACGCATGACGAGGAGACCAACGCCGCCGGCGCCTGGCGCCTGGTGACCGAGCTGGAGCCGGATCCGCTGCCCGGTTGCTGCATCGTCGGCGAGCCGACGGGCATGGCGCCGGTGGTCGGCCACAAGGGCTATGCCAGCTGGGATGTCACGGTGACGGGCCTCTCCGGCCATTCATCCCGCGCCACCGAGACGGCGAATGCGCTGCATGCGGCTGCCGAGGGCGCCGCCTTCCTCGCCCGGCGTGCCCGGGTGTTCGCCGCGCGCGGGCGGCGGGCGGAGGGGTTCGAGCCGCCCTTCACCACGGTGCATGTCGGCACCCTCCGCGCCGGAAGCGTCCTCAACATCGTGCCCGACCGCGCCGAGCTCACCTTCGAGGTGCGGACGGTGCCGGGCGATGATGCCGAGGCGGTGCTCGCCGAATTCCAGGGCTTCATGGAGGGCGAGGCGATGCCGCCGCTGCGCGCGGTGCATCCCGCGGCGGAGCTGCGCATCGCGCCGCGCTCCCTGCTGCCGCCGCTCGATCTCGCGGAGGCAGCGCCGCTCACCCTGCTGGTGCAGCGGCTGACCGGGCGCAACGCCGCCGGCCGCGTCAGCTACGGGACGGAGGCAGGGGTTTACCAACGCGCCGGCATCCCCACCATCGTTTGTGGGCCGGGGCACATCGCGCAGGCGCATCAGCCGGAGGAATGGGTGGCGGAAAGCGAGATCGAATCCTGCCTCGGCTTCCTCGGCCGCGTCGCGGGCACGCTGGCGGGGTGAGCATGGCGCGCTCCTCGACCCAGGCCCAGGGCGGCTCCGGCGTGTTGCGCCTCGAGGTGCAGATCACGGCGCCCGACCTGCGCCCCTTCCTCAGCGGCAACGTGCTGCCGGGCGTCTGGAGCTTCGCCGCCGAGGCGCCGGGGCCGCATGTCGCCGTGGTCGCGCTGGTGCATGGCAACGAGATCGCCGGCGCCATGGTGCTCGACCGCTGGCTGCGTGCCGGGCTCCGGCCGGTGCGCGGGCGGCTCTCCCTCGTCTTCGCCAATATCGACGCCTTCGCCCGCTTCGACCCGGCGGACCCGACGGCCAGCCGCTTCCTCGACGAGGACATGAACCGCCTCTGGGACGAGGAGACGCTGGAGAGCGGCCGCCGCTCCGCCGAGCTGCGCCGGGCGCGCGTGCTGCGGCCCTTCTTCGACGGCGTCGACATCCTGCTCGACCTGCATTCCATGCTCTGGCCGTCGGACCCGCTGATGCTGGTCGGCCGCTCGGCGCGGGCGGCGGAGCTGGCGCTCGGCCTCGGCGTGCCGCCCCTCATCGTCTCCGACGAGGGGCATGCGAGCGGCCGGCGGCTGATCGACTATGCGCCGCTCAGCCAGCGCCCCGCGATCCTGGTCGAGGCCGGCGCGCATTGGGAGGCGGCGACGGTCGCCACCATGGAGGCGACCTCCGCCGCCCTGCTCCGGGCGAGCGGCGTGGTGGCGCCGGAGGACCCGGTGCTGGCCCCGGTGCCGACCGAGCGGGCGAAGCCGCGCCTCGCCCAGGTGACGCGGACCATCTGCGCCCGCACCCCGGGCTTCGCCTTCGTCCAGGCTTTCCGCGGCGGCGATGTGGTGAAGCGGCGCAACACGCTGATCGCCCTCGATGGCGAGCTGGAGATCCGCTCGCCCCATGACGACTGCCTGCTGGTGATGCCGAGCCTGCGGACCATGCCGGGGCAGACGGCGGTGCGGCTGGCGCGCTTCGTCGGGTAACGCCAGGCCGCCTGGACACGCCCCCGGCCGGGCGATCAGGCCCTGTCAGCCCTCCGGCGGCGGCTCGCCCTCGCGCGCCTCGCCATATTGCGCGAGCAGGGCGAGCATCGCCCGCGCCGCAGCCTCGACCGCCTCCGCCTCGGTGCCCTTGGCGACCAGCGCGACGCCGCCGCCCTTGCCGCGGTAGTAGGGGTAGCTGCCGAGGTCGAGCGCCGGATGCTGCTGCTGGATCGCCGTCAGCCCTGCGGCGATCTGGCCCTCATAGACATAGTCGGCATGGACGGTGTGGGAGAGGATCGGCCGCCCGCGCTCGAGGCCCGGCGCCAGCGCCTCGAACATCGAGCGCATGATGCGTGGCACGCCGGCCATCACATGGACATTGCCCATGCTGAAGCCGGGCGCCGTCGTCTCCATGCAGCGGATCGGCGCGGCGCCGCGCGGCAGCGTCGCCATGCGCAGGCGGGCCTCGTTGAACTCGATCGGCGGGTCGCGCCGCGCGTAGTCGGCGGCCATGATGGCGCGCGTCTCCTCGTGGACCTCCCAGGGCACGCCGAAGGCCCCGGCGATGCACTCGCTGGTGATGTCGTCATGCGTCGGGCCGATCCCCCCCGTGGTGAAGACATGGGTGAACCTCGCCCGGCATTCGTTCACCGTGGCGATGATCGTCTCCGGGACGTCGGGGATGACGCGGGCCTCGCGCATCGGGATGCCGAGCTCGCCGAGGCGGGTCGCCAGGAATTGGAGGTTGGCGTCGCGCGTCCGGCCCGAGAGGACCTCGTTGCCGATGATGAGCAGGCAGGCGGTGGGATTGTCGGTCATGGAGGCTCCGGGCCCAGGGCAGGGTCCGGGAGCTTAGTCCCCGGCGAGACGGAGCGTCACCGCCTGGCGCACCGCCGGGTGGCGGAGGCCGATGCGGCCCTGGGCGACGGCTGCCTGCCAGCCGCTCGCCCGCGCATGGCGGATGAGGCGCGAGGGCAGGACGATGACCCCCGGCCGGGCCCGGCGGTTCGAGACCTGCACCTGGTCGGCCTCGAATTCCACGCGCCAGCCCTCGCGCTGGGCCAGGCGGAGGAGGGTGGAAAGGACGGACCAGTCGGTCCGGGGGCTCGCGGCTTCCATGCACTGGCGTAATGCCCGGCGGGGCCGGGCGTTGCCTGGCCCTCGCATTCGTGCAGCACGGCGACGCGAGCCATTTGCCCTGGCCTCACTGATCGGGCATGAGCGGGCCCCACGCCCCCGTGACTGCCGACAGGACCGACCGAACGATGCGCGTGCTGTTCGTCCACCAGAATTTCCCTGCCCAGTACCGCCATGTCGCCCGCGCCCTGGCCCGGCGGCCGGGGATGCAGGTGATCGGCCTTGGCGAGAACCCGGGGGAGCCGCTGCCGGGGGTGCAGCACCTGCGCTACAAGGCGCCGCATCCGGGGGCGAAGGAGACGCACCGCTACGTCCGGCGCTTCGAGAATGCAGTCTATCGCGGCCAGCAGGCGGCTCGGGCGGCGCTCACCCTGAAGGAGCGGGGCTTCACGCCGGACATCGTCTGCTGCCATCCGGGCTGGGGGGAGGGGCTCTTCCTCCGCGACGTCTGGCCGGAGACGAAGCTGCTCTACTACTGGGAGTTCTACTACCACTCGACCGGCGCCGATGTCGGCTTCGACCCGCCCGGGCAGATCACGATGGACGATGCCTGCCGGGTGCGCATCCTGAATGCCAACCACCTGGTCTCGCTCCAGGTGGCGGATTGGGGGCAGACGCCGACGCAGTGGCAGGCCAGCCGCTTCCCCGACTGGGCGCGCGAGCGGATCTCGGTGGTGCATGAGGGGGTGGACACGCATGCCATCCGCCGGCGGCGCGGGGTGCGGATCACCCTGCCGGATGGCTGCACCCTCGCCGAAGGGGATGAGGTGGTGACCTTCGTCGCGCGGGGGCTCGAGCCCTATCGCGGCTTCCATGTCTTCATGCGCGCCCTGCCGGAGATCCTGGCGCGGCGGCCGGCGGCGCAGGTCGTCCTGGTCGGCGGGGAGGACCCGCATTACGGCAGCAAGCCCCGCGATGCCGCGAGCTGGAAGGACCTGCTGCTCGCCGAGCTTGGCGAGCGGCTGGATCTCTCGCGGGTGCATTTCACCGGCAAGGTGCCGCATGAGACGCTGCTCGGCCTGCTCAGCCTCAGCATGGCCCATGTCTACCTGACCTATCCCTTCGTCCTCTCCTGGTCGATGCTCGAGAGCATGTCGCTCGGCTGCCTGGTCATCGGCTCCGCCACCGCCCCCGTGCAGGAGGTGATCGAGCACGGGAGGAACGGGCTGCTGGTGGATTTCTTCGCCCCCGACCAGTTGGCGGAAACGGTGGTCGGGGCGCTGGCGGACCCGGCCGCCTATGCCCCGCTGCGCGAGGCGGCGCGGCGCACCGTGGTCGAGCATTACGACCTGGACAGCGTCTGCCTGCCCCAGCACCTGGCGCTGATCGACGCCGTCGCGGCGGGCCGGCGGCCGGGCCTGGGGTAGTGTTTCACGATTCCGTGTTGAAATGCGGGTCCAGTAACAGTCCATTGAGGAAACCCCGGATAAGATTTCGGACGTGACAAGTCGTGCTGCGCTGCACACTATGGCGACGCATCAATCGCTGATTGACGGCCGGGGTCGCTCGCGGCTGCGGGGATGCCGTAGGGGATTGGCATGGAACAGCTCGGGCTCGGGATCATCGAGACGGACGCCGGTTTTGGTCGGAAGTTGGCGGGTTTCTTCGATCAGCATGGTATCCCGGCGGAATTGCACCAGGACCCGAAGTCGCTCCTCGCCCGGCTGCCGAACCGGCCGCCGAGCCTCATCCTGCTCGGGGAGGGCGAGAAACCCGCCAGCGCGTTGCAGACCCTGCGGCGCATCCGCGAGATTTCCGTCATCCCCTGCATCATGCTGGCCAAGCGCGGCGACGACCTCAGCGAGATCATGGTGCTGGAGGCCGGCGCCGACGACCTGGTCGATCGCGACCTGCCACACCGTGCCCTGCTCGCCCGCATCCGCGCCGTGCTGCGGCGGGGGGAATGGGGCACCGTCCAGGCGGAGCCGGCCATCGGCGTCGATGGCTGGCGGCTGATCCCCCAGCGCCGCCAGCTGCTGCGGCCGGACGGGTCCGAATGCGCGCTCACCACCGCCGAGTATGACCTGATGTGCCTGCTGGTGGAGCATCGCGGCAAGCCGATCAGCCGCGACGCCATCGCCCGCGCCGTCTTCCGCCGCCCCTTCCGCGCCGAGGACCGGACGGTCGACAACCTCGTGCTCCGGCTGCGCCGCAAGCTCGGCCTGACCCAGCAGGACTGCATCAAGACCGTGCGCGGTGCCGGCTACATGTTCGCCGGCTTCGCCGATTGCGGCCTCAGGGTCGCCTGAACTTCGCCCTGTTTCCGACCATCTTTCCGGTGTACCTCGCCGCAACTACGACGGAGAAGCATCGTGGCGATCGTGCCGGTCATCTTGTCAGGCGGAACGGGGACGCGGCTCTGGCCGCTGTCGCGGGAAGGGTATCCGAAGCAATTCTGGGCCCTGCTCGGCAGCGAGACCATGCTGCAGCAGACGGCCGGCCGGGCCATGGGCGAGGGCTTCGCGGCCCCCGTCGTCGTCTGCAACGAGGCGCACCGCTTCCTCGTCGCCGAGCAGCTGCGTGAGGCGAAGGTCGCCGGGCCGCGCATCCTGCTCGAGCCGGCCGGGCGGAACAGCGCCCCGGCCATCGCCGCCGCCGCCCTGCTGGTCGCCGAGCAGTCGCCGGACGACGTGATCTGGGTGAAGGCGGCCGATGCCGCCATCGCCGACGTGCCGGCGCTGCACGCTGCGCTGGAGAAGGCGGTGGTCGCGGCCCGGGCCGGACGCATCGTCACCTTCGGCATGCGGCCGACCGCGCCGGAGACGGGCTATGGCTATATCGAGCCGGGCGCCGAGCTGGCCGAGGCGCCGGGCGTCATGCGGCTCGAGCGGTTCATCGAGAAGCCGGATGCGGCCAAGGCGGCCGACCTGGTCGCCGATGGCCGGCACCTCTGGAACAGCGGCATGTTCGTGGCCACCGCCGCGACGCTGCTCGCCGAGCTGGAGCGCTTCGCCCCCGAGGTGGTCCGCAGCGTCACCGCCGCCATGGCCGAGGCCAGGCGCGACCTCGACTTCGTCCGGCTTGGCGCGGGGGCCTTCGGCGCGGCGCCGGCCATCTCCATCGATTACGCGGTGATGGAGAAGACCTCGCTCGCCGCGGTGGTGCCGGCGGATATCGGCTGGTCGGACCTCGGCTCCTGGGCGGCGCTCTGGGAGGTCGGCGAGAAGGACGGGCGCGGCAATGTCGTCAGCGGCCCGGTCTCGCTGGTCGATGCAGATGGGTGCCTGGTGCGGTCGGAGGGCATCCTCACCGGCGTGGTCGGGCTGAAGGATGTCGTCATCGTCACCACCGACGATGCGGTGCTCGCCATGCCGCGCGAGCGGGCGCAGGACGTGAAGCGGCTGGTCGACCAGCTCCGCCGCAGCGGGCAGAAGGAGGCGACGGAGCATCGCCGGGTCTACCGCCCCTGGGGCAGCTATGAGGGGCTGATCCAGGGCGACCGCTTCCAGGTGAAGCGCATCCAGGTCCGGCCGGGACAGAAATTGTCGCTGCAGAAGCACTTCCACCGCGCCGAGCACTGGGTGGTCGTGCATGGCACGGCGATCGTCCACCGCGACGGCGAGAACGTGCTGCTGCGCGAGAACGAGAGCATCTACCTGCCGCTCGGCTGCATCCACCGGATGGAGAATCCGGGGATGATCCCGCTCACGCTGATCGAGGTGCAGGTCGGCTCCTATCTCGGCGAGGACGACATCGTCCGCTTCGAGGATACCTACGGGCGGACCTAGCCCAGGAAGACCGGCCGCGCCGCGGGATCGAACCCGATCCCCGCGGCGCGGAGCGAGGCGGCCAGCGCTGCCTCCGGCATCCGCGCGTGGCGGACCAGCAGGCGGAGATAGAGGCCGACGAAGGCCGGGCCGTGGCCCGCGCTCTCGCCCTCCGCCGTGCTGGTCATGGCATGCGCCAGCTCATGCAGCAGGACCCAGCTCGGCAGCGCCGGCGGCGCCTCGATGGCGAGGCGGGTGGCGCGGGCGACGGTGCGGCGCGCCTGGCGCGGCAGGGGCCTGACGCGCGGCGGGTAGCGCAGGCCTTCCGCTGCCCAGACATGGTCCACCAGCGATTGCAGCTGCGCGAAGGGTACGAGGGAGGTGTCGCGCGGCGCCACCACCCGGTCCTCCCAGGCGTAGAGGCGCCGGGCCTCGGCATCGTCGCGGCTCATCCCAGGCGGCGGGTGCCCGGGCCGGCGCCGACGGGGCGGTTCAGCCCGACGCGTCCGCCGGCTGCGGCGCCATCGCCCCAGGCGCTGCGGTCGCGCACCGTCGCCGTGCTGGTCACGCTGCGCAGGCGGATGCCGAGGCCGCGGAAGCCCTCCTCCACCTTCCGTTCCTTGGCCAGCACCAGGGCGGTGCCGGTCACGGCCGCCGCCTGCCGCGCCGCGGCGGCGGCCTGGCGCTCATCCGCCATGGCATCCAGCCGCTTCGCCACCCGGTCGGCGAAGCCGTAGCGGAAGCTGCGGAGGATGGCCTGGCCGGGCAGCGGGTTGTCGCGGTAGGCCGGGCTGCGGCGGTAGCGCGCCTCCTCGAAGGCCAGCGCTCCCTCGATGACGCGGAGCAGGTATTCCGCCATCTGCACATCCGGCTCGAGGCCGTAGAGGACGAGATCCTCCCGCCCATCGGTCCAGCCGCGGCATTCGCAGAGGCGAAGCACGGAGGGGAAGAGCCAGCGCAGCGCGATCCGCCCCGGGCCCTGGACGGAAAGCCGGGCCTGCACGCAGGCCTCCTCCCGCAACTCCACCTCGCCCATCGACAGGCCGTAGACCTCGAGCAGCTCCCCGACCTTGGCCGCCGCCGCCATCGCCTCCGCCTCGGAACAGCCGCGCTCGACGGTCTTGGCGGCGAGGGCCCGGATGCGGGCCTTCACCTTGGCGAGTTCGCTCTGCTGGTCCATCCCGGGCAGATGAGGCAGGGCCCGGGCGATGGTCAAGGCCGTCGTCGCGGCGCCAGGCTCGGCGCAGGCGGGAGGAGGCCATGCCCCGCCGCCGCCTCGACCATGCGGAGCCGGACCCGCCCCGCCCGGGCATCCGCATCCGCTTCGTCCAAGGCCCGGAGAGCATCCCGGTCGAGCCGCCGGAGCGCAGCCCTGCCCAATCGTAACGGAACGATGCCGTACGTTGTCGTACGCGGCTTCCGTCGATAGCCTCCAGGCCAAGGCGCCGCATGCGCCGAGCTGGAGGAAATGATGACGCCCTACGCTGCGTGGCGCCTGGCGATGGCCGGTGCGATGTCCCTCACCCTGACGGTCCCGGCGCTGGCCCAGCAGGCCGCTCCGCCCGCCTGGGCGCAGGGGCGCCCGGCCGAGCAGGCGAGCAGCCCGCTCGCACCGCATGCGCCCCGGCTGACGGCGACGCCGGCGGAGCGCATCCCGCTCGACGCGATCCGGCTGCCGCAGGGTTTCAGGGCGGAGCTCTGGGCTTCCGGCCTGCCCGGGGCGCGCATGATGACGCGTGGCGAGGACGGCACGGTCTATGTCGGCACGCGCACCATCGGCCGGGTCTATGCCGTGAAGGACGAGGGCGGCACGCGCAGCACGCGGGTCCTGGCGCAGAGGCTCGACAACCCGAACGGCGTGGCGGTGCGGGACGGGGCGCTCTACGTCATCGCCATCAACCGCGTGCTGCGCTACGACAACATCGCGCGGAACCCGAATGCCGAGCCGGTGGAGCTGACGGACGCCTTCGCCTTGCCGACCGAGGCGCATCACGGCTGGAAATTCGCCGCCTTCGGGCCGGACGGCAAGCTCTACATGAATGTCGGCGTTCCCTGCAACGTCTGCACCTTCGACGAGAACCGGCATGCGCTGATCCTGCGCTACAACCCCGACGGATCGGGGCGCGAGGTGATGGGGCACGGCATCCGCAACTCGGTCGGCTTCGACTGGCGGCCGGGGAGCAACGTGCTCTACGCCACCAACAACGGCCGGGACTGGGCCGGCAATGAGTCGCCCGAGGACACGCTGCACCGGCTGTCGCGGCCGGGCGAGCATCACGGCTTCCCCTACTGCTCCGGCAATGCCTGGCAGGATCCCGGGCATACCGGGCGCCAGTGCTCGGAATTCCCGGCGCCGGTGGCGATGCTCGGGCCGCATACGGCGCCGCTCGGCATGCGCTTCTACACCGGCACGATGTTCCCCGAGGCCTATCGCGGGCGGGCCTTCGTCGCGCGCCGCGGGTCCTGGAACCGCGACGTGAAGAGCGGCTTCGACGTGGTGACGGTTGCGCTGAACGAGGATGGCTCGCAGGGGCGGGTCGAGCCCTTCCTCGAGGGGCTGCTCGACACCGCCGAGAACAGCTTCAAGGGGCGGCCGATCGACGTCCTGGTGATGCCGGACGGCTCGCTGCTGGTCTCCGACGAGCAGAACGGCGCGATCTACCGCATCACCTACCAGCGGTGACCGGCTTGCGGGTTCTGGGGCTGGGCTTGGGGCTGGGATTGGGGCTGGCGCTGCTGGCGCCTGCCCTGCCCGCCGCGGCGGAGAGTGCCGCGGCGGCGCTGGTGGCGGAGCGCAATTGCGGCGCCTGCCATGGCGAGCGGGGCGTCTCGGCAACGCCCGCGATCCCGTCGCTGGCCGGGCAGCAGGCGGAGTTCATCGCCCTCCAGCTCGTGCTCTTCCGCGAGGGGCTGCGCGACGTGCCGGCGATGCAGGCGCCCGCCGAAGGGCTGACGGACCAGCAGGTGGAGGAGCTGGGCGCCTATTTCGCGGCCCTGCCCCATGCGCCCCCGCCGGACCGGGGGCCGCGCGATGCCGCCGCCTATGATGGCGGGGCGGCGCTGGCGGAGCGGCTGCGCTGCGGCGTGTGCCACCTGCCGGGCCTGACCGGGCAGAACCAGGTGCCCCATATCGCGGGCCAGCGCGAAGATTTCCTGGCGGAAACGCTGATGGCCTACCGCGACAGCAAGCGGCACGGGTCGGACACGCAGATGAACGGCGTCGTCCAAGGGCTGACGGACGCGCAAATCGCGCAGATCGCCCATTACGTGGCGCAGCGATAGCCGGCGGGCGTCAGCCGCGCGGCGCCGCGGCGCGGGCGAGCCGGTCGTTGATGGCGGCGCCCAGCCCCGCCTCCGGCACCGGCATGGCGGCGATGCCGCGGCAGCCGCGCGCCGAGCCCGCCTCGTCCAGCCAGCGCAGCCCGGCGAAGAGGCGGGATGCGGCCTCGCGCAGGTCGCCGGCCTCGGAGAGGTTCCAGCTCACGGCGGCGCCGGGCAGGGTTGGGCCGAAGGCGAGCAGCGCCTCATCCGCCTCGACCATGCGGGCACCGAGCCGCACCGGCAGGCCGGGCGCATAGTGGGAGAGCAGCATCCCCGGCGAGCGCAGCGAGGCCGTCGCCGCCGCGGCCGAGAGGGGCAGGGTGCGTCCGACCGGGCCGAGCTCGGCCTCGATCGCCTCCGCCGGCACGCCGCCGGGGCGGAGCAGCACGGGACCGGCGCCGGTCAGGTCCAGCACGGTGGATTCGACGCCTACGGCGCAGGGGCCGTCGTCCAGAACCGCCGCGATCCGTCCGCCGAGGCCGGCCAGCACATGCTCCGCCGTCGTCGGGCTGACCTGGCCGGAGCGGTTGGCCGAGGGCGCCGCCACCGGGACGCCTGCGGCGCGCAGCAGGGCGAGCGCCGTCGGATGGGCCGGCACGCGCACCGCCAGCGTGCCGAGCCCCGCCCCGGCCAGCAGGTCCACCCGGCATTCCGGCCGGCGCGGCAGGACGAGGGTCAGCGGCCCCGGCCAGAAGCGGGCGGCAAGGCGGCGCGCGCGGTCATCGGCGCGGACCTCGGCGAAGGCGGCCTCCGCATCGGGGTAGTGGCAGATCAGCGGGTTGAAGTGCGGCCGGCCCTTGGCCTCGAAGATGCCGGCGACGGCGCGGGCATCATGCGCATCGGCGCCCAGCCCGTAGACCGTCTCGGTCGGGAAGGCGACGAGCGCGCCCCTGCGCAGCAGGGCGGCGGCGCGGTCCAGCGCGGCGGGGGTCAGCCGCTCCGTCATGCGCCGCGGCAGATGAAGTCTGGGTTGCGCCAGCCGGGCTTGCCGTAGCGGAGCGGGGTGCCGTCCAGCAGCGTCACCGCCCCGCCGGCGGCCTCTACCAGCGCCTGGCCGGCCGCCGAGTCCCATTCCATGGTCGGGCCGAAGCGCGGGTAGAGATCCGCCGCACCTTCCGCCACCCGGCAGAATTTCAATGCGGAGGAGGCGCTGCGCCGCTCCGCCACCGGCCGGCCGGCGAGGAAGGGGCCCATGCGCGGGTCGTCCGCATATTGGCGGCTGGCGAGCACGGTCAGCCCCTCGGGCGGCGGGCGGCGGGCCTGGATGGGGCGGCGCGCCTCGCCCTCCTGCTTCCAGGCGCCGGCGCCGAGGATTCCGCCGAACAGCTCCCCCGTCGCCGGCAGGGCCAGCGCGCCGAGCACCGCGCGGCCCTCCCGCACCAGGCCGATGCAGACGGCGTATTCCGTCCGGCCCTTGGCGAAGTCGCGTGTGCCGTCCAGCGGGTCGACCAGCCAGAAGGCCGGGCAGGCGGCGGTGACGAGGCCGCCGGCGACCTCCTCCTCCGCCACCACGGGGATGTCGGGCCGGGCGGCGCGCAGGCCCTCGACGATCAGTGCCTCGGCCACGCGGTCGGCCTCGGTGACGGGGCTCTCGTCCGACTTGCGGTCGACCACGAAGCCGGCGCGGCGCACCGCCTCGATCGCGGCCGCGGCGCGGCGGGCGAGGCCGGCGGCGAGGTCCAGCAGCGGTGCATCGTCCATGACCCCAGCTTTACCCGCCCGGCCCGTCTCCCGCCAGCGGCGGAGGGTGCTATCTTTCCCGGCTGAACCCCAGCGCCGGAATCCAAGCCGCATGATCGACATCGCTTTCGTGAAGCCCGCCCTGCCCCGCCATGGCGCGTTGGTGCTGCCCATCGGCGAAGGGGCGGAGGCCCTGGCCGGGCTCGCGCAGGAGGTGGATGCGGCAACGGGCGGGGCGGTGCAGCGGGCGCTCGCGGCGGCCAAGTTCAAGGGCCGCAAGGGGCAGAGCTGCACCATCTGGGCCCCGGCGCTCGCGGATGGCGCCCCGGGGCCGGGCCGCATCGTCGCCATCGGCCTCGGCAAGGAGATCACGGCCGAGGCCGCCGAGGCCGCCGGCGGCGCGCTCTACGGCCTCATCCAGGCGGAACGCGAGGCGGTGGTCGCGGCCGAGGCGCTGCCGCCGCCGGTTGCCGCCGCGCTCGGCATGGGCCTGCTGCTGCGCAGCTACCGCTTCGACCGCTACCGCACCATGGAGAAGGACGAGGACAAGCCGAAGCTCGAGCGCCTCTCCGTCGCCACCGACGCGACGAGCGCGGCGAAGGCAGCCTGGGCGCCGCTGCGCGCCGTGGCCGACGGCGTCTTCCTCACGCGGGACCTGGTGACCGAGCCGCCCAACGTCCTCAACCCGCCCGAGATGGCGGAGCGCTGCCGCGCGCTTGAGAGCCTTGGCCTCACCGTCGAGGTCATGGGGCCGAAGGAGCTGAAGAAGCTTGGCATGGGCGCGATCCTCGGCGTGGCGCAGGGCAGCGCGCAGGAGCCGCGCCTGGTGGTGATGCAGTGGAACGGCGCCTCCAAGGGGAAGAAGGCCCCGGCGCAGCGGCCGGTCGCCTTCATCGGCAAGGGCGTGACCTTCGACACCGGCGGCATCTCCATCAAGCCCGCCCCCGGGATGGAGGACATGAAGTGGGACATGGCCGGCGCCGGCGCCGTCATCGGGCTGATGGCGGCGCTCGCAGGCCGCAAGGCGAAGGTGGATGCGGTTGGCCTCGTGGGTCTCGTCGAGAACATGCCGAGCGGCAGCGCTCAGCGCCCGGGCGACGTGGTGACGACGGCGAGCGGGCAGACTGTCGAGGTCATCAACACCGATGCCGAGGGGCGCCTCGTGCTGGCCGATGTGCTGCACTACTGCCAGACGCGCTTCGCCCCGCGCTTCATGATCGACCTCGCCACGCTGACGGGCGCCATCATCGTCGCCCTCGGCCATGAGCATGCCGGCCTCTTCAGCAATGACGACGAGCTGGCCGGGCGGATCATGGCGGCCGGCAAGGCCGTGGGCGAGGCCTGCTGGCGGATGCCGCTCAGCGAGGCCTATGACAAGCAGATCAAGTCCGAGATCGCCGACATGAAGAATGTGGGCGGGCGGCCGGGCGGCTCCATCAGCGCGGCGCAGTTCATCCAGCGCTTCGTCGACACCAAGGCGGGGCCCATGCCCTGGGCGCATCTCGACATCGCCGGCACGGCCTGGAGCAGCAAGGACCTGCCGACCGCGCCGAAGGGGGCAACGGCCTTCGGCCTCCGCCTGCTCGACCGGCTGGTCGCCGAGCATTACGAAGGCTGAGCGCCGCTTCATGCTGACGGTGAAGCTGCGGCGGGCGCCGCGCGAGGATGCGCGGGCGCCGCTCGCCCTGCCGCTGCCGGATGCCGCCGCCGTGC
>CADCTD010000144.1 GCA_902805545.1 uncultured Craurococcus sp.
CTGCTCCGGCGTGCCGGCGGCGAGGAGCAAGGGGCCGGCGAGCCATTCGGCGGCCCAGCTGGCGCGCAGCGGGGCGCCATGGGCGATCAGCTCCTCGGCGATGACGTGGCGCTCACGGGCGCTGCCCTCCTGGCCGCCGAGGGTGCGCGGCCAGGATCTGCCGATCCAGCCACGGGCGCCGAGCCGGGCGGCGAAGCCGGGATCGGCCGGGCCCCAGCTACCGGGCGCCGGATCGAAGGCGCCGGCAGCGATCTCGGCGGCGAGGAAGGCGCGCAATTCGCGCCGCAGCCCTGCCGCATCGGCCTGCCTCATCCCCGACCCTCCGCCATGACGCGGAGGTTAGCCGAGACGGGACGGTTTATCGATTGATGGTGTGCGCCTGGGCGGCGCGGACGGCGCGGCGCAGCTTGGCGATGCCGACCCGGACATGGCCGTTGCCGCAGAGGCGCATGCCCTCGACGGCAAGGCTGCGCGAGGGCTCCTCCGTCGCGGCCGGCATGTCGGCCAGCCGGGCGGCGAGGCTGCCGCAGTATTCGGCGGTATCCGTGGTCACGCGCGGGCCCGGCTCAGCCGAGGCGGACATCGCCAGGACGAGGAGCAGCGCGGGTGGCGTCACGAGGCTGTGCATGGAGCCACAGGATGCAGCGCGCGGCCTGATGCGGCGATGGGCGGAGGATGACGCTTCGGTCATGGCCGCTCACGGCCTGGGCAGGCACAGCACGACGCTCAGGCCAGGCGGGTCGCGGCCGGGGGAGGCGTCCTCCAGGTGCAGCTCGCCGGCATGCAGGTTGATCACCGCCTGGACGAGGGAGAGGCCAAGGCCGGAGCCGGGCGTCGCGCGCGCCTTGTCGGCGCGGAAGAAGCGCTCGCCGGCATGGGTGCGGTCCTCGGGCGAGAGGCCGGGGCCGTCGTCGGAGACGGCGACCTCGATCGCCGTCGGCAGGGCACGGGCCGCCAGCCGCACGGTGCCGCCGGGCGCGGTGAATTTGATGGCGTTGTCGAGCAGGTTGGCGACGGCCTGGAGCAGCAGGTCGCGGTCGCCGACCAGGTCGAGCCGCTCCGGCAGGATGGTGACGAGCTGCTGGCCGCGCGCCTCGGCGGCGACCTCGTAGATCTCGGCCGCATCGGCCAGGACGGGGACGAGGTCGAAGGGGGCGAAGGCGGCGCGGCGGGCGCCGGCCTCGGCCTCCGCGATGCGCAGCAGGGCCTGGAAGATGCGGCTGATGCCGTCGAGGTCGGCGATGCCCTGCTCGATGGCGGCCCGGAGCGTCGCCTCGTCCGGCGGGGCGCCGGGCCGGGCGCCCTCGGGCGCCTCGGAGAGCGCATCCTCGAGCTTGGCGCGGGCGCGGGCGATGGGCGTGCGGAGGTCGTGGGCGATGGCGTCCGAGACGCCGCGCACGCCCGCCATCAGCGTCGCGATGCGCTCGAGCATGGTGTTGAGCGTCTGGGCCAGCCGGTCGAATTCGTCGCCGCGGCCGGAGAGGGCGACGCGGGAGGAGAGGTCGCCGCCGGCGATCGCCGCCGTGGTGGCGAAGACCGGGCGCATGCGGGCCTGCAGCGCGTGGCGCAGCAGCCAGGCGCCGAGGAGCGCGAAGAGCACCACGGCGCCCGAGGCCCAGAAGACGCCCTCGGTCAGCAGGCGGCGGAGCTGCTCGCGCTCCGACTCGTCGCGGCCGACGATGAGGCGGAGGCCGGGCAGGTCGAGGCGATGGAGGCGTGCCTCGGCGGCGACGCCGTCATGCAGCACGCGGGTGCGGAACCAGGCGCCGTCATCCGGGCCGGCGGTGGGCCAGCGGTCTAGATTGCCGGCGAGGCGGCGGGTGCCGTCCGCTTCCAGCAGCAGGTAGATCGACTCATTCTCGACGTCGACGGCAAGCCGCTCCTCGATGGCCTCCGCGAGGCCGGTGGCGCCGGCTTCGCGCCAGCGTTCGGCAAGGGCGATGGCGTCCGCCCGGATGGCGGCATCGGTCTGCCGGTCGAGCGCGCCGGCCGTTGCCCACCAGAGCACGGCGACGAGGGCGATGGCGGCGGAAGCGAACATCGCCGCGAAGAGCAGGGCGAAGCGGAGGCCGGCGCTGCGCAGCAGGCGCGGCGGGCCAACGCCCGGGGCCAGCGCCTGGTCGGCCCGCAGGCGGGAGGAAAGCTCGTTCAGGGCTCGGCCCGGATCATGTACCCCGCATTCCGCACCGTGTGGATCAGCGGCTTGTCGAAGCCCTTGTCGAGCTTCTGGCGGAGCCGCGACACATGCACGTCGATGACGTTGGTCTGCGGGTCGAAGTGGTAGTCCCAGACCTTCTCGAGCAGCATGGTGCGCGTCACCACCTGGCCGGCATGGCGCATCAGGTGCTCGAGCAGGCGGAATTCGCGCGGCTGCACGTCGATGCGCTTGCCCGCGCGCATCACGGTGCGGGAGAGCAGGTCGAGCTCGAGGTCGGCGACGCGGAGCTTGGTGGCGGGCGCATCGACCGAGGGGCGTCGGCCGAGCGCCTCGACCCGGGCCAGCAGCTCCGCGAAGGCGAAGGGCTTGGGCAGGTAGTCGTCGCCGCCGGCCTTCAGCCCCTTGACCTTCTCGTCGACCGCCGAGAGGGCGGAGAGGAAGAGCACGGGCGTGCGGTTGCCCTGGCTGCGCAGCGTCTCGACCAGGCGGACGCCGTCGACGCCGCCGGGCAGCATGCGGTCCAGCACCAGCATGTCGAACTGCTCGGAGGCGGCGAGGAAGAGGCCGTCGCGCCCGTTGACGGCATGCTCCACGGTGTGGCCGGCTTCCTGCAGCCCCTTCTTGACGAAGCGGGCGACCTCGGCATCGTCCTCGACCAGCAGGATGCGCATGGGGCGGGTGTCCTTTGGGTTCGGTATGTTAACCCTGACCGGGGCGGCGGCCAACCTGGACGGGCAGTTCGCGCTCCCGACCCTCGCGCAGCACGGTCAGGCGGACGGTCTGGCCGGGCGGGACGGCGGCGACGGTGCGGACCAGGACGCGCGAGGTCTCCACCCGGTCGCCGTTGATGGCGACGACGACATCGCCCTGGCGCAGCCCGGCGCGGCCGGCGGGGCTGGTGCGCTCGACGCCCGCGATCAGCACGCCGCGGCGGGCGGGGCGGCCATCCTCCGGCACCAGGTCCTGCACGGAGACGCCGAGCCAGCCGCGCTCCACCCGCCCGTCGCGCCGCAGCTGCTCGATCACCGGGCGGGCGAGGTCGGAGGGCGTCGCGAAGCCGATGCCGGCGGAGGCGCCGGAGGGCGAGTAGATCGCCGTGTTGATGCCGATCACCTCGCCGGCGGCGTTGAAGAGCGGGCCGCCGGAATTGCCCGGGTTGATGGCGGCGTCGGTCTGGATGAAGTCGTCGAAGGGCCCGGCGCCGATCTCCCGCCCGCGCGCCGAGACGATGCCGGAGGTGACGGTGCCGCCGAGGCCGAAGGGATTGCCGGCGGCGAGCACCCAGGAGCCGACGCGCGTCGTCGCCGAGCTGCCCCAGGATACGGCGGCGAGGCTTTGCGGCGCCTCGATCTTCAGCAGGGCGAGGTCGGTCAGCTCGTCGGAGCCGACGAGGCGGGCGGTGAGCTCCGTGCCGTCCTGCAGCGAGACGACGACGCGGCTGGCATTGCCGATGACATGATTGTTGGTGACGATGAAGCCTGCCGGGTCGATGACGAAGCCGGAGCCGGCGCCGGAGACCTCCTGCCGCCGGTTGCGCAGCCGGTCGCGGAAGTAGCGCTCGAGCGGGGTGCCACGCAGCTCGGGCGGGAGCTGGGCGGCGGTGGTCTCGCCGGTGACCGCGATGTTGACCACGGCGGGGAGGACGCGTTCCGCAAGGTCGGCGAAATCGGGCAGCAGGCCGCGCTGGGCCCTGGCCGGGTAGGGCGTGGTGGCGCAGCCGGTGAGCAGGGCAGCGAAGGCGAGGCCGGCATGGCGGCGCGTCACGGTGGCGGGCATCAGGGGCGCGGTCCTTGGGGCGGGAGCGAGGCGGAAAGGTCCGACCCCACTTTGGGAAGATGGATGCGGTCCTTCAACCTCTTCGCGCGTGACGGCCGGTTCATCCGCCGCGGCCGGGGCGGGGTGGGTCGGCTTCGGCGCTGGCCGGGTCCTCGGGCCAATTGTGCTTGGGGTAGCGGCCACGCATCTCCTTCCGCACCTCCAGCCAGCCGCCGCGCCAGAAGCCGGCGAGGTCGCCGGTGACGGCGATCGGCCGGCCGGCGGGGGAGAGCAGCGCGACCTGGAGGGGGATGCGGCCCTCGGCGAGCGGCGGCAGGCTGGTCAGGCCGTAGAGGTGCTGGGGGCGGGCCTCGAGGGTCGGGGTCTCGCCGGCATAGTCGATGGCGGCGTTGCGGCCGGCCGGGAGCGAGAGGCGGGCGGGGAGCGCGGCATCGAGGCGCTGGCGGCGGTCCCAGGGAAGGTTCGCCAGCAGCAGGTCGGGGAGGTTCAGCCCGGCCAGCTCCGAAAGGCGGGAGAGGCCGTGGAGATGCGGGGCGAGCCAGTCCTGCGCGGTGGCGATGAGCGTCGCGTCGGCGAGGTCGGGCCAGGCCTCGCCCTCGACGGCGCGCATCCAGCGGAGGCGGGCCTGGAGCTGGCGGGCGGCCGGCGTCCAGGGCAGGTCGCGCAGGCCGCGCCCGGCGACGGCCTCGGCGAGCGCCGCGGCGACCAGCGCGGGGTCGGGGTTGGGGAGCGGCTGCTCCTCCAGCACCAGCGGGCCGAAGCGGAGGCGGCGGCGGGCGAGGACGGCATTGGCGCGGGCATCGAAGGCCGCGCCCTCCTCGCGGCGGAAGCGGCCGGGGAAGCGGGCTTCCAGCACGGCGCGGCTGAGCGGGGCGGCCATGCGGATGCGGGCCTCGGCGCCCTGCAGCTCGAGGTCGGCGACGGCGAGCAGCTGGGATTTCGCCAGGGGGTCGGTCGCGGGCAGGCGGGCGCCCTGGCCGGAGGCGAGGCGAAAGGCGCCGGCCATGACGCCGCGCATGGCGGCGATGCGGTCCGGGAAGCCGGCGGCGAGCAGGGCGCCCGGGTCGCCTTCGGGATAGGCATTGCCGTGCAGGCCGAGGCGGCGGCGGTGCAGCGCCGCGGCGCGGCGGATGCGCTGCACGGTCGGGCGGTCGGCATTCGGGTGGTCGGCGCCATGCAGCAGGTCGAGGCGGAGGGCGATGTCGCTCGGCGCCTCCCGCCCCCGGATCGGGTCGCGCTCCTCCAGCAGCGCGGCGAGGTCGGCGGCGAGCGCCCCCTCCCCCTCCCCTTCGGCCGCGGCCAGCATGCGGGCGAGGCGGGGATGGGTGCCGAGCCGGGCCATGCGGCGGCCGGTCGGGCTGATGCGGCCCTCGGCGTCGAGCGCATCGAGGTCGCGGAGCAGGGTGCGGGCGGCGGCGAGCGCGCCCGGCGGCGGCGGGTCGAGCCAGGCGAGGTCGCCCGGCTCGGCGCCCCAGGCGGCGAGGTCGAGGGCGAGGCCGGAGAGCTCCTCCTCCAGGATCGCCGGCCGGTCCTGCGGGGCGAGGCCGCGATGCAGCGCCTCCGACCAGAGGCGGATGGCGACACCCGGCGCGGTGCGGCCGGCGCGGCCGGCGCGCTGCTCTGCGGCGGCCTTGCTGATGCGCACGGTGACGAGCCGCGCCAGGCCGCTCGCCGGGTCGAGGCGCGGCGTGCGGCGGAAGCCGCCATCGACGACGATGCGCACGCCAGGGACGGTGAGCGAGGTCTCGGCGATGGAGGTGGCGAGCACGACCTTGCGGCGGGGTCCCGGGGTGAGCGCGCGGTCCTGCTCGGCGGGGGGAAGCTCGCCATGGAGGGGCAGCACGTCGGCCTCGATGCCCCCAAGGCGCTCGGCGGTGCGGCGGATCTCGCCCCAGCCGGGGAGGAAGGCGAGGACGTCGCCCGGGTGCTCGCGGAGCGCGGTGCGGATGGCGGCGGCCATGGCCTCCGGCAGGTCGCGCGGGTCGGCGAGGTCGCGGGGGCGATGCTCCATCGCGACGGGCCAGGCACGGCCGAGCGACTCGATGGTGGGCGCATGGCCCATCAGCCCGGCGAAGGCCGAGCCGTCGAGCGTCGCCGACATCGCCAGCAGGCGGAGCTCGGGCCGGAGGCCGCGCTGCAGGTCGAGGCAGAGGGCGAGGGCCAGGTCGGTGTCGAGGTTGCGCTCATGCGCCTCGTCGAAGAGCACGCCGGCGACGCCCTCGAGCCCCGGGTCGGATTGCAGGCGGCGGACGAGCAGGCCCTCGGTCACCACCTCGATCCGCGTCGCGGTTGAGACGGCGCGGTCGAGGCGCGTCGACAGGCCGATGGTGCCGCCGGGGGCGGGTTCGCCGAGCAATTCGGCCATGCGGCGGGCGGCGGCGCGGGCGGCGACGCGGCGGGGCTCGAGCACCAGGAGCTTGCCGCCCTCGGCCCAGGGCTCCTCGCGCAGGACGAGGGGGACGAGCGTCGTCTTCCCGGCGCCGGGCGGGGCGATGAGCGCGGCATTCGGGCCGGCGCGGAGGGCGGCGGTGAGCGCCGGCAGGGCCTCGGCGACGGGGAGGTCGAGGGGGAGCATGCCGCCGGCATAAGGCCAAAGCGCCGGTTTTGACACCGGCGCGCGACATTTCCCCGGGGCGCGACATGCGGCTGCGACAGGTCCACGCGAGAACACCCCTACCTCCTCGCGTTCGAGACATCGGTGTGAGGAGGGAGTGTCGATCCGCCGCGGGAAACACGCGCAGGTTGCGAAAAACTCCTTGCTCGCGGCTCCGTGAGGTGTATACCTTATCCCATCGCGCAAAAGTGAGAATGGCCATGCAGTCCAAACTCTCCGCTGGCAAGACCCGTCGCCTCCCCGCCGCCACCGCCGATGCCGCCGACAGCCGTCGCCGGTCGCTCAGCGCCATCATCGCCCACAAGCGCCGCTGCCGGGATGCCGGCCTGCCCGACAGCGCCACGATCTCCCGCATGGTCGAGGCCTTCCTCGCCTCCGGCGGCGCAGTCACCGCCTGCCCCGCCGCCTATGTCCTGCCCGTGCAGAACGGCGCCGGACGCCAGGGCTGACCCATCCGCTCGGCTCGATCCCGGGCCGGCTTCGCCACTCGCCAACGGATCACGCCCCCATGTCCGAAATCATCGTCTTCCCGCTCGCCCGCCCGCCAGCCCCGGGGACGCCCCGCCATGGCGAGGAGGTCGCCACCCTCGCGGACCGGCTGGGCAAGATCGAGCGCAGCGAGAGTGCGGACGAGGCGATCATGGAACTGCTGGTCGATGCGGAGCTCGCGGCGCTCGACGCGCTCGCCGCCGCCACGGCCCGCAGCCATGCCGACGTCACGCTGAAGCTCGCCGCCCTGCTCCGCCGGGTGGAAGCGGAGGATGACGGCCTGCTGCCGGAGGGCGAGGTCGCCCTCCTCCGCTCCGCGCTGCGCGACATGCGGCGCCTGGCGCGGCGCCCGGTGGCGGCGCGGGCCTGAGGGAACAGCCCCACCGCAGCATTGGCGGCGGGGGATGGATTTCAGCGATGGTTTGAGACCCTGGTTTGAGACCGGCTTGGGGGCCGGGGGCGCCGCCGGCGTCCCCGGCCTTCCTTCATTGGGGACTTGCGATCGGGGCGCCCCTCCCCCCTTTATCCCGTCATGCGCCGCGTCATTGCCTGTCTGCTCCTGCTGATCCTGCTGCCCGGCGTCGGCCTGGCGGCGGAAAGCGCGGCGCAGCGCTCGCCGCGGGCGGTGGTGACGCTGGTGGCCGACCGGGCCGCGGTGGCGCCGGGCGAGAGCTTCCGCCTCGGCCTCAGGCTCCGGCTGGCGCCGGGCTGGCATACCTATTGGCGCAATGCGGGCGATGCCGGGGCAGCGCCGGAGATCGCCCTCACCCTGCCCGAGGGGGCGGAGGCGGGCGGCATCCAATGGCCGGTGCCGCGGCGCATCCCCACCGGGCCGCTGATGAGCTTCGGCTATGAGGGCGAGGTGCTGCTGCCGCTCGAGGTCAGCGTCCCCGCGGAAGCGGCAGGCGAATTCGCGGTAGAAGCGGAGGCGAACTGGCTGGTCTGCGCCGAGCTCTGCATCCCGGAGGAGGGCAGGTTCCACATAAGCCTGCCGGTCGCGGCGCGCGGCCAGGCGGATGCGGCGCTGGCGCCGCTCTTCGCCGCGGCGGAGGCTTCGGTGCCGCGGCCCTCGCCCTGGACGGCGCGGGCGGCGGTGGACGGCAGGCGGGGCAGCCTCACCCTCGAGGGCGAGGGGCTGTCGGCGCCAGGGCTGCGCGAGGCGGAGTTCTTTCCCGACGAGACGGGGCTGATCGAGAATGCGGCGCCGCAGGTGCTGCGGGCGCGGGAGGGGGCCATGACCCTCGCCTTCAGCCGGCCGGAGGGCGCTTCCGTGCCGCAGCGGCTCGCCGGCGTGGTGGCGCTGGTGGATGCGGCCGGGGTTCGCTCGGCCTATGCGGTGTCGGCGCCGGTCGGCGGGGCGGTGGAGGCCGGGACATCGCCGCTCTGGCAGGTGCTCGGCTCGGCGCTGCTCGGCGGGCTCCTGCTGAACCTGATGCCCTGCGTCTTCCCCATCCTCGCCATGAAGGCGATGGCCCTCGCCCGGCTCTCCGGCGCGGCGCGGCGCGAGGTGCGGGGGCATGCGGCGAGCTACACCGCCGGCGTGCTGGCCTGCTTCCTCGGCCTGGCCGGGCTGCTGATCGGGCTGCGCGCGGCGGGCGTCGTCGCGGGATGGGGCTTCCAGTTCACCGCGCCGGCCTTCGTCGCGGGACTTGCCTGGCTGATGCTGGCGGTCGGCCTCAACCTCTCCGGCGTCTATGCGATCGGCGGGCCGGCGGGGGCCGGGGCCGGCCTCGCCGCGCGGGGCGGGCATGCGGGGAGCTTCTTCACCGGGGCGCTCGCCGTGCTGGTGGCGACGCCCTGCACGGCGCCCTTCATGGCGGCGGCGATCGGGGCGGCGCTCGCCATGCCGGCGGCGGAGACTCTGCTGGTCTTCGCCGCTCTCGGCCTCGGGCTGGCAGCGCCCTATGCGCTGCTCGGGTTGTTTCCCGGCCTGGCGGCGCGGTTGCCGAGGCCGGGCGGGTGGATGGAGGCGCTGCGGCAGGGCCTCGCCTTCCCGATGTACGGCGCCGCCGCCTGGCTGGCCTGGGTGCTGGCGCAGCAGGCGGGGCCGGATGGGCTGCTGCTGCTGCTCGGCGGGGCGGTGCTGATCGGCTTCGCCGCCTGGGCGCTCGGGCTGGCGCAGCGGGGCGGCGGGCGGGTCGGGCGGGTGCTGGCCGGGGTGGCGGCGATCGGGGCGCTCGC
>CADCTD010000145.1 GCA_902805545.1 uncultured Craurococcus sp.
CGGGCCCGCCCATCCGCCGCAGCACGGCGCCGAGGCGGCGGGAGGAGGCCTCGACGGAGGGGGTATTCAGCGCCGCGATCACCAGCGGGTCGACGAAGCTGCGATGGAATTCGGGGTGGGCGGCCATCGCCTCGGCGACGGGCCGGTCGCCCCAGGGGGCGGAGAGCCTGGCCAGCGCCATCACCGCCCGGCCAGAGAAGCCGGGCGGGCGGAGCGCCGGGTCGCGCCACTGGAAGGGCGAGAGGGCGACGCGGAAGGCGCGGCCGTCGCGGCGGTCGAGCACGGGCAGGCCGGCAGGCTCGGGCTCCACCCAACCCTCCAGCGCGCCGACGCGCTTCAGCAGGCCGAGCGCCGCGGTATTGGCGCCGAGCAGGGCATGGGTGCCGTTGTCGGTGCCGTCCGGCAGGGCGCGGGCGCGGCCGCCGGCGCCGGGCGAGGCCTCATGCAGCACGATCTGGCGGCCGCGATCCGTGAGGCGAAGGGCGGCGGCGAGGCCGGCGACGCCGGCGCCGATCACATGGATGGTCATCAGACTACCTTACCGAAACGCGGCTGCGGCCGGCCGTGCCGAAGCCCCGGGACACCGGCGTCAATCCGGGGTCCCGGCAGAGCCGCGCGGCGCTTTTGCAGGAATTGGTCAGCGGCCGAGCGCCATCCAGGCCATGCGGAGCTTTTCGCCCTTGGTCAGGCGTGGGCGCGGTCGCGCGCCCTCCCAGCCGCGGGCGACGAGGCGGTCCAGCAGGCGGCGATAGCCCCAGGCCATGACGGCGGCGGGACGGAGGGCGGTGGGGTCGAACCGGCGAATCTCCTCCTCCGCCCGGGCGAAGCCGGCCTGGGCCTGGGCGCCGAGCCGGGCGCAGATGGCGGCGAAGCGGGGGTGGCGGACGATGCCCTCGGCGGGGCCATCCGGGATGCCCTCGGCGGCGAGCAGGTCGAGCGGGATGTAGACCCGGTCGCGTGCCGCATCCTCGTCCACGTCGCGGAGGATGTTGGTGAGCTGGAAGGTGTGGCCCAGCGCCAGGCCGAAGCCCTCCGCCTCCGGCGCGCCGAAGATGCGCACGCTCATCGCGCCGACGCTGCCGGCGACGCGGCGGCAGTAGAGGTCGAGATCGGCCTCGGTCTGGAGGCGCAAACGGTCGGCGCTGTCGGTCTCCATGCCGGCGATCATCGCCTCGCATTCCTCGAGCGGCACGCCATGCGCGGTGCGGGCCCAGGCGAGCTCGCGGGAGAGGACGCAGTCGGGCCGCTCCAGCTTGCGGCGCCAGTCGGCGAGGAAGCGGCGCTTCTCCGCCTCGGGCATGGCGCCGTCGGCGATGTCGTCGACGGCGCGGCAGAAGGCGTAGACCGCCCAGAGGGCACGGCGCCGCTCGCCCTTCAGCGCCGCCATGCCGCGGGCGAAGGAGGAGCCGGCGCGGGAGACGCGGCGGGCGACGATCGGCGCGTCCCGCGGGCCGAGCAGGGGCGCCGCGGCGAAGGCGCGGGCGAAATCGGCCTTGGCCAATGCGACGCGGCCGAGCACCGGATCGGCGGCGCGGAGCCGGGCGAGCAGGCGGCGGGCGAGCGCGATGGTGACGGTGCTCTGCCAGGCGAGGCGGCGGGAGCGGAGCAGGCGGGGGAAGCCCGAGGCGCGGTCGAGCTGCTCCTCGACGCGGTCGAGGGCGGCATCCAGCACCTCGCGGCGGCGGGCGGTGTTGCCCGGGTCGAAGAAGGCGGCCTCGCCGCCGGCGAGGTCCATCCAGGATTGCGGCAGGTAGATGCGGTCGAGCTGGTCGCGGTCCGGCACCAGGTCCTGCAGGTGGTTCAGGACCTGGAGCGCGGTGCAGAGGCCGTCGGCGGCGGCATTGGCTACCTCGTTGTCGCCGTCGCCGTGGAGACGGAGGAGCATGCGGCCGACCGGGTCGGCGGAGCGGCGGCAATAATCCTCGAGCGCGGCCCAGTCGGCATAGCGGGCGCAGGTCGCGTCCTGGCGGAAGGCGGAGAGCATCAGCCGCGCCTCCGCCGTGCCGGTGCCGAGGCGGTTGAGGGGGATCGAGGGGTCCTCGAGGCTCCGCTCCATGGCGTCGAGCCGGGCGAGCTTCTCCTCCGGCGGCAGCTCGGCGCTGTCGGCGATGTCGTCGGCGGTCCGGACGAAGCGGTAGAAGGCCATCACCTGCGCCCGCGCTGTCCTGGCGAGCAGCAGCGAGGCGGTCGGGAAATTCTCGGTATCGAAGTCGCGGTTCGGCGTGACGGCGATGCTGGCGGCGCTGCTCATGCCGCCTTTGTGGCCGGATATGCGCGGCCTTTCCAGCCCGCCGGTCGCCCGAGCAGCCAGCGGCCGAGCGCCGTCCACTGAATCGCCAGCGCGACCAGCACGGTGAGCGGGTGAAGCGGCACGGTCCACCAGGGCTCCCGCGCCCGCCAGGTGATGGCGGCGCGGAGGGCGAACATCAGCAGGATGGCGGCGATGGCGGGCGGCGCCGGCAGCAGCGCCCAGGGCCAGAGATGGGCGCCCGAGAGCAGCACGGTCCAGACGGGCAGGCCCATCGGCGTCGCCATCCCCTCCCGGGCGTTCTTGACGAAGCCGGCCCAGGACTCGGCGAAGCCGCCATACATGCGGCAGGTGGCGAGCGGGGCGCCGTCCACCACCTCCGTCCGGTGGCCTTCGGCGCGGAAGCGGCGGGCCAGCGCCAGCCCGTCATGCAGGACGTGGCGGACGGCGCCATGGCCGCCCACCGCCTCATAGGCGGCGCGGTCGCAGAGGATGAGCTGGCCGCAGGCGGCGGCGAGGTCGGCCCGGCGGGTGAAGGCGCGGCCGACCGCGGGCAGGTAGCCGAGCAGCAGGAGGTTGATGGCGGGGACGGTCAGCGCCTCGCCGAGCGAGCCGATGAGCTGGCGCGGCACGCCGCTCAGCATGGCGATGCGGTGGGCGCGGCCATGGGCGAGCATGGCGGCGGCGGCCTCCGGCGCCAGGCGGACATCGGCGTCGATGAAGAGGAGGTGGGTGCCCCGCGCGGCCTCGGCGAGGCGGGCGCAGGCATGGACCTTGCCGGTCCAGTCCGGCGGCAGGGGCGGCGCCTGGAGGAGGCGGATGCGCGGATCCTCGGCGGCGAGGCGGGTGACGATCTCGCCGGTGCCGTCGCGGCTGGCATCGTCGATCACGACGACCTCGACGGCGACGCCGCGGCTGGCCAGCGCGGCGCGGAGGCAGGCTTCGATATTCGCCGCCTCGTCGCGGGCGGGGATCAGGACGGAGACCAATCCCTCCTGCTCGCCCCGGGGCGCCCGCAGGCGGGGGAGCAGCCAGAGGTTCACCACGCCGAAGAGAGCCGGCAGGGCGGCGAGGCCGAGGGCGATCCAGGCGAGCAGCATCCCGGTCAGCCTCCGGCCCGCGGGTCGTGGCGGGGGTCGAAGGCCTCGCCGCGCAGCGTCGCCCTGGCCTGCCGCCAGCCCTGGTAGATGCCGCCCATCCCTGCCCTTCCCTCCAGCACCACCCGGAAACGGCCGGGGTCGCGGGCGATGGCATCCTCGGCGAGGCGGTCCATCACCGATTCCAAGGCGGTGCGGAGGCGCTGGCTGCGGGCCTCGCGGTCGAGCGCCACCAGCTCCGCCGCCGGGATGGGCGGGCCGAAGCCGGCCAGCATCTCCGGCATCGCCTCGGTCCAGAACGGGTATTCGAGTGCGAGGGGGAGGAAGCGGGCCCCGGGCGCCAGCTCGGCGAGGCGGGTGAGGCCGGGGGCGATGGGGACGGGGCGCTCGCGCACGTCGCAGAAGCGGCCGGGGGCGTTCATCCAAAGCATATGGGCGGGATCGGCGAGCACCGCCTGTGCGGTGCGGAGGAAGGCGACGGCGCCGCGGGCCGATTGCTGCTCGATGCCGAAGACGCCGAGGCGGCGCATGAAGCCGTAGCGCGACAGCGCCTCCGCCTCCATCGGGATGAACATGCGCCGGCCGGGCAGCAGCTCGGTCGAGAGGATCATGAAGGCGACGCCGTCCCACCATGAGGGGTGGTTGGCATAGATCACCAGCGGCCCTTGACCGTCCCCCGGCCGCGGCGCGCCCCAATGGGCGAGGCGGATGGCACGCAGCCGCCGTGCCGCATGGCGGCCGAAGATGAAGCGGAAGAAGGCGAAGCGGGCCGGCGAGAAGAGCTCGACCGGCCCCCGATCACTCATTCGGCGGCGAGCGGCATGCGGAGGGCGTCGGGCAGCCCGGCCTCCCGCGCCGCCGCGCTCATGCCGCGCCCGCCCAGATCCTGGTCGAGGCTGTCGGCGGCGATCCAGCCGCTCATCATCACCATCGGCATGCCCGGCCCCGGATGGGCGGCGCCGCCGGCGAGGTAGAGGCCCTTGATGCGCTTCGACCGGTTGCCCGGCTTGAAGGCGCCGAGCCAGGCGCCGTGGCTGGCAAGCCCGTAGATGGCGCCGTTCAGCACCTTGTAGCGCTCATGGATGTCGACCGGCGTCAGCGCGCTCTCGCTGACGATGCGGGACTCGATGTCCTCCATCCCCGCGGTGCGCTTCAGCTTGTCGAGGATGGTCTGCCGGTAGGGGGCGAACATCGATCGCCAGTCATGGCCGGGGCGGAGCCAGGGGGTGTGGACGAGGACGTAAAGCGCCTCGCCGCCCTCGGGTGCCACCGTCGGGTCGGTGCCGGAGGGGGCGGCGAGATAGGCGGTCGGGTCGGGCGCCGGGACGCCGCGCTTGTAGATCGCGTCGAACTCCTCCTCCGCATCGCGGGAGAAGACGAAGCAATGATGCGCCAGGTGCTCGTAGCGCTTGTTGAGGCCGAGATAGAGCACGACGCCGGAGCAGGCCGGCTCATGGCCCTTCTTCGCCACCTTCTGGCCGGTGGGGCCACCGACCAGTTCGGTATAGGTGCGGATGGCGTCCATGTTGGAGATGACGGCATCGCAGGCGATGCGCTCGCCGGACGCGGTGCGGACCGCCTTCACCGTGTTGTTCTCGACGTCGAAGCCCGCAACCTCGACGCCCGGGCGGAGGTCGGCGCCGAGCGAGGCGGCGAGGTTGGCCAGCCCCTCGGCCACGGCGCGGGTGCCGCCCCGGGGATACCAGATGCCCTCGCTCGCCTGCATGTCGCCGATCGAGCAGAGCACGGCCGGCGCGAGGTAGGGGCTGGAGCCGACATACTGGCAGAAATGGTCCAGCATCTGGGCGAGGCGCGCGTCCGGCACATGGCCGCGGATGACCTTCGCCACGGTCTTGCCCATGCGCAGCGCCAGCACCTCGCGCATCGTGTTCGGGTCGAAATTGGACTTCAGGTCGATGGTGTCGGACAGCCCCTCGACCGATTTCCAGAAGAAGAATTTCTCCGAGATCTCGTGCAGCCGCCGCGCCTCGGCCTGGAAGCGCTGGTAGCCCGCGCCCTGGCCGGTACCGGGGGCGAAGGCGTCCATCGCGGCCGCCATCTTCGCCACGTCCTCGATCAGGTCGATCCGCGTGCCGTCCTCGAAGAAGCAGCGCCATTGCGGGTCGAGCCGGATCAGCGGCAGGTCCTCCGCCTGGTCGCGCCCGGCCTCGGCGAAGATGCGGCGCAGCACGCGCGGCACCGTCAGGATGGTCGGGCCCATGTCGAAGCGGAAGCCCTGGTTGCTGCCGGGGCGCTCCGGGTCGGGCAGGTTCAGCACCGCGGCCTTGCCGCCGAGCCAGGGATTCTTGTCGAGCAGCGTCACCCTGTGGCCGCGCGCCGCCGACACCGCCGCCGCCGCGAGCCCGCCGAGGCCACCGCCCACCACCACAACATGCGAGACCATGGCTGGTCTTCCTTTCTTCTTATCGTTCAACGGGCGGTCTGGTAGCTGGGCGCGATCTCGGCGAAGCCGGTGCCCTGCGGCACGGCCCCCATGCCGAGGTCGCGCGCCAGCAGCCCGGAGCTGATCCGCGCGCCCTCGTAGATCACCGGCAACCCGCTGCCGGGATGCGTGCCGCCGCCGACGAGGTAGACGCCTTCCACCCCCTCGAAGCGGTTGCGCGGCCTGAAGCAGAGCATCTGGCCGAGATCATGCGAGAGGTTGAAGGTGGCCCCGTGCCCGACCGCATACTCGTCCCGCCACTCGCGCGGCGTCACCATGCGCTCGTAGCGGATGCGGCTCTCAAGGTCGTGCAGGCCGAGCAGCTTCAGCCGGTCGAGGGCGAGGCGGCGATAGCGCGGCGCCTCCTTTTCCCAGTCGAAGCCGTGCTCCTCCGCGTCGCGCATGTTGGGAACCGGGACGAGCAGGTAGAGCGCGGTATGGCCCGCGGGCGCCATGCTGTCATCGGTCACGCCGGGGTGGTGCAGGTAGAGGCTCGGCACGTCGGGGATCTCGCCCGCCTCGATCTGGCCGATGTTCCGGCGGTAGTCCTCGGCGAGGAGAATGGTGTGGTGGGCGAGTTCCGGGAAGCTGCCCTCGACGCCGAGGTAGAGCATGAAGGTCGAGCAGGAATAGCGCGCCTTGGCGATGCGCTTGTCGGGCCAGCGGCGCCGCAGCGCGTCCGGGATCAGCCGCGGCATGGCATGGGCGAAGTCGGCATTCACCACCACCGCGTCGGCAGCATGGCGGATGCCGCCGACCTCGACGCCCGTGGCCTTCCGGCCATCGAAGGTGACGCGCTCGATCTCGGAGCCGAGGCGGATATCGACGCCGAGGCGCTCCGCCACGCGGGCCATCGCCGAGGAGACGGCGCCGCAGCCGCCCACCGGATGGAAGACGCCATGCTCGTATTCGAGGAAGGAGAGGATGGTGAAGAGGCTCGGGCAGCGGAAGGGGCTCATCCCGAGATACTTGGTCTGGAAGGAGAAGGCGAGGCGCACCCGCGGATCCTTGAAGTACCGCGCGAGGTCCTGGTCCACCGTCTGATGCGGCCGCATCAGCGGCAGGCTCTTCAGCAGGCCGGGCGAGAGGAAGCGCGCCGGGGAGGCGAAGGCATTCTCCAGTACCGGGCGGAAGGCCTCGAGCTTCCGCTTGTTCTCGGCGAAGAAGGGGCGGAGGCCGGCGGCATCGCCCGGGCTCAGCCGGGCGATCTCGGCCTCCATGCGGGCGACGTCGGAGGTGGCCTCGATGGTCTCGCTGCCCTCGAAGACCAGGCGGTATTGCGGGTCGAGGCGCTTGAGCGCCACCTCCTCCTCGAGGCTGGCGCCGCAGCTCGAGAAGATCTCGGAGAGGATGCGGGGGTAGAGGAAGAAGGTGGGGCCGAGGTCGAAGCGGTAGCCCTCATCCGTCGTCAGCGTGCGGGTACGGCCGCCGACGACCTCATCCTTCTCGTGCAGGGTGACGCGGGCGCCCTGGGCCGCGAGCAGCATGGCCGCTGCCAGCCCGCCCGGACCGGCCCCGATGATGGCGATGCGCGGACGTGAGGCCTGAAGGGCGGGAGCGGCAAGCGGAACATTCATGCGCAGCGGTCATCCAGGCAAGACAATGGGTTCGGCCTTGGGCCAGATGCGGTGCAGCCGGCCTTCCGCAAGGGTCTGATCGCGCAATAAAGCGCCCGCCGCGTCACGCGGCGGGCAGCAGGGCGAGCAGGGCGTCGGCCGCCTCGATCTCTGCCAGCCGTGCGGCGGCGCGCGGCAGCAGCCGCGCCAGGTAGAAGGCGCAGATCGGGGCATAGCGCGCATCGGCCGCGGCGGCGCGGGCGAGCATCCAGCCGCCCATGGTCCAGCCGGCTGCGTCCAGATAGGCCGCCGCCGAGGCCTGGGCCGCGGCCGGGTCGCGCTGGCCGCGCTCGAGCATCCAGGCGGTGGCCCGCTCCAGCGCCTCGGCCGCGGCGGCGAGGCGCGGGTCGGCGGCGCGGATCTCGGCGATGACCGCGGCCATCTCCGCCCCGCCGTCGCGGAAGAGCTTGCGGGTGACGAGGTCGATGGCCTGGATGCCGTTGGTGCCCTCGTAGATCGGGGCGATGCGGGCATCGCGCAGCACCTGGGCGGCGCCGGTATCCTCGACGAAGCCCATCCCGCCATGCACCTGGATGCCGAGCGAGGCGACATCGACGCCGCGATCGGTGCACCAGGACTTCACGATGGGCGTCAGCAGGGCGACACGCGCCTCCGTGGCGCCGGCGAGGCGGGCGCGGTCGAGCGCGGCGCCGGCCTCGAGGGCCAGCAGCCGGCCGGCGAGGGTGATGGCGCGCATCTCGGCCAGCATCCGCGCGACATCCGGGTGGCGGCTGATCGGCCCGCCGCCCTGCATGCGGTCGGCGGCATAGGCCTCGGCGAGGGCCAGGGCCCGGGCGCCCTGGGCCACGCCCTCGACGCCGACGCCGAGGCGTGCGGCATTCATCATCGCGAACATGGCATTGAGGCCGCGATTGGGCTCGCCGACCAGCTGCGCCTCGGCGCCCTCGAACAGCATCACGCAGGTCGGCGCGGCATGGATGCCGAGCTTCCGCTCGATGCCGCCGCAGCGCAGCGCATTGGCCCGGCCGTCCGGCAGCACCTTGGGCGCGGCGAAGAGGCTGATCCCCTTGGTGCCGGGCGGCGCATCGGGCAGCCGGGCGAGGACGAGGTGGAGGGTGTTCGGCGTCAGGTCATGGTCGCCGAAGGTGATGTAGATCTTCTGTCCGGTGATCCGGTAGCCGCCGGTGCCGTCCGGCTCGGCCTTGGTGCGGACCTGGGAGAGGTCGCTGCCGGCCTGGGGCTCGGTCAGGCACATGGTCCCGGTCCATTCGCCGGAGACCAGCCGCGGCAGCCAGGCCTCCTGCTGGGCGGGGCTGGCGAAGCGGACCAGCGCCTCGATGGCGCCGGCGGTGAGCAGCGGGCAGAGGCTGAAGGCCATGTCGCCGCTGGTGACGAGCTCCGAGACCGCCATCCAGAGCGCCTGGGGCAGTTCCTGGCCGCCGATGGGGATGCCGTTCACCTCGGCCGGGGCGGCGAGGCCCTGCCAGCCGCCCTCGATCCAGCCCTTGTAGGCCTCCTGGTAGGAGGGGGGGACGCGCACCACGCCATTCTCGTAAACGGCGCCGTGCCGGTCGGCTGCCTGGGCATTCGGCCAGAGCAGCTCGCGGGCATATCGCTCTGCCTCGCGGATGATGGCGGTGATGTCATCCGGGCCGATGGGAAGGCCGGTCGCGGCGGTGATGCCGGGCAGGTCGACAACCCGGGTGAGGCCGAGAATGAGGTCCTCGGCGGGGGTCGTGGCATGGGTCATCGCTTGGATCGGCTCTCCCGGTAACGCGGTTGGGCCGACCCTAGCACAGCACGACGCGGCCCGTGC
>CADCTD010000146.1:0-436 GCA_902805545.1 uncultured Craurococcus sp.
GCTCAGCAGGCGCAAGCGCTTCCGGACAACCGGCATGCGCGGAGGAGCGCCTGCCGTTCGCCGCGCCGGCACCGCGCGGCCCGGACGTTCAGTCGAGCTTGATCCCGAGCCTCTGCACCATGGCGCGCTCGTACTCGGCGCGCTGCGCGATGAAGTCGGCGTACTGCTCGCTGTCCAGGTACTGCTCCGTCATGTCGAATTGCCCGCGCACCGCGGTGTTCGCGGGGCTGAGCAGCGCCGCCTTGAAGGCGTCGTGCAAAACCCGCGCCACGCCCGGATCCATGCCTCTGGGGCCGGACAACCCGTAGGGCGAGGTGACGACCATGTCGTGGCCCAGCTCCTTCAGCGTCGGCACGCCGGGCAGGCGGGGCACGCGCTCGGCCGACCAGACGCACAGCGCCCGCATCTGCCCGGCCTCGACCTGCGGCACCCACGC
>CADCTD010000146.1:525-1144 GCA_902805545.1 uncultured Craurococcus sp.
GGCCGCGGTAGGGCACGTGCGTGAACTGCGCGCCCTCGCGCGCCCCGAGGTCCTCCATGGCCAAGTGGTTGGTGGTGGCGATGCCGCTGGTGGCGAAGGTCAGCCGCCCGGGGTTGGTGCGGGCGAAGGCGACGAGGTCGCCCCAGCTGCGGTGGGGGCTGTCGGCCTTCACGGCCACGCCGTACATCCAGCCGCACAGGCGGAGGATGTGGGTGTAGTCGGCCACGGTGTCCCACTGCGGCTGGCGCACGAGGAACGGACGCCGCACCACCGACAGGTGCATCTGCCCCAGCGTGTAGCCGTCCGGCCGAGCGGCGGCCAGGGCTTGGGCGTGCAGCGTGCCGCTGGCGCCGGGGCGGTTCTCGGTGACCACCGGCTGGCCCAGGGATTGCTGCGCCAGCTCGGCCAGCGAGCGCATCTGCACGTAGGAGGAGGAGCCCGCGGTCCAGGGCACGTACAGCCGGATCGGGTGCGCCGGGAACCGACCCTGGGCGAATGCGGGCGCGCCCAGCGCCGCTGCGGGCAGCACGGCCAGCGCGACTCGGCGCGACACGCGCAGTGTGCAGGCCTGCGCCGGGCGGCTTTCGTTGTCCATCCTGGTTCCTCCCGATCTGCGCCG
>CADCTD010000147.1 GCA_902805545.1 uncultured Craurococcus sp.
TCGACCACGCGGCGTGGTTCGGGCATTCTCATGGCTGTCCATCCGGGGCTCCGGGTTGCTGGTTGTTGGCCTCGCAACCACAGCCAACCAACTCAGCCCCGGAGGGACAACCTCCATAGCAGCGACATCTAGGCCTTCGTCCGCCGCCGCCGGAGCAGCATGGTCCGGACCTCGCCGAGGTTGACCGCCTTCAGCAGATGCGCCGCCGCGAAATAGGCGACGCAGCCGGAGAGGACCAGCACCGCCAGCGCCGCGAACCGAAAGCCCGGCCCCGCCGGGAAGAGCAGCCACTCCATCCCCCAGAGCACCGCCCCCATCACCACCGAGGCTGCGACCAGCCGCGGCACCCTCTGCCGCAGCCGCCGGTCGGGCAGGAAATGCCCCCGCCGCCACAGCAGCCCGCCCAGCGCCACCGCGTTGAACCAGGCCGACAGCGCCGTCGCCAGCGCCACCCCGACATGGCTGAGCCACTGCGTCAGCACCAGGTTGAGCGCCAGGTTCAGCGCGACGGCCGCGAACCCGACCTTCACCGGCGTCGCCGTGTCGCCGCGCGCGAAGAAGCCCGGGGCGAAGATCTTCACCAGCACATAGGCCGGCAGGCCGACGGCATAGGCCGCGAGCGCCGCCGCCGTCGCCTCCGCCTCCGCCAGGCCGAAGACGCCGCGCTGGAACAGCACGATGAGGATTGCCCCCGCCGCCACCGCCTGGCCGACGGCGGCCGGCAGGCAGAGCAGCAGCGACAGCTCCGCCGCCCGGTTCATCGTCCGGTGCGCCGAGAGCTTCTCCCCCGACCGCACCTGGCGCGACAGCAGCGGCAGCATCGCCGTCCCCACCGCCGCGCCGATCACCCCGAGCGGGAGCTGCCCCACCCGGTCGGCATAGTAGAGGTAGGAGACCGCGCCCGCCGGCAGGAAGCTGGCGATGATGACGTCCACCGCGAGGTTGAGCTGCGTCACCCCTGCCCCGATGATCCCGGGGATCATCCGCCGCAGCACCTGCCGCACCTCCGGCGCCAGGCTCGGCAGCCTCAGGAAATGCAGCGCCATCCCCGCCCGCGCGCAGGCCCAGAGCACGAGGCCGAGCTGCACCGCGCCGGAGACGGTGACGCCCCAGGCCAGCGCATGCGCCGGCGTCGCCACATAGGGCGTGAGCACCAGCAGCGCGGCCATGGACAGCAGGTTGAAGAAGATCGGCGCCGCCGCGGCCGCCGCGAAGCGGTCGAGCCCGTTCAGCACGCCGGAGACCAGCGCGGTGAGGCAGATCAGCAGCAGGTAGGGGAAGGTGATCCGCGTCAGCTCGATGGCGAGCTGGAATTTCGCCGGATCGTCCGAGAAGCCCGGCGCCAGCACCTGCATGAGCTGCGGCATGGTGATCAGCCCGATCACCACGAGCAGCGAGAGCCAGAGCGTCATCAGCGCCGCCATCCGCTCGGCGAGCTGCCGCGCCACCTGCGGCCCCTGCACGGCCAGCGTCCCCGCGAAGGCCGGCACGAATGCCGCGTTGAAGGCCCCCTCGCCGAACAGCCGGCGGAACAGGTTCGGCAGCTTCAGCGCGACGAAGAAGCAATCCGCCACCGGCCCGGCGCCGAGCCGGGCGGCGATGAGCATGTCCCGCGCGAAGCCGAGGACGCGGCTGGCCATGGTCCAGCCGCCAACGGTGAGGACGCCTTTGAGCATGGCGCGCCCTCTAGCCTGGATTCCTCGCGGGGGCGAGGCTGGAGCATGGCAGGTCCGGCGTGCCGTGCCGGACGCCCCGGGCAATGCGGCCGCATGACGGGCTGGAGCGTCCAGGGGTGCGAATCACGCGACGGGCCGACAGGCCAGGCCACCCTCCCCTGTCGGATGCGAACCAGCGCGGGGCCGGAACCGACCGCGACGCCGCCCCGGCCCCCTCAATTCGATGCCACCATGCGGAGGCCGAGCGCCGTCAGCACCACGCCGAACAGCCCGTCGAGCAGGCGCCGGACACGCCGGAAGGCGGCCGCGACGGCCGCGGCCGACAGCAGCCAGGCCAACGCCCCATGCCAGAGGATGGAGAGCACGACCGCGCCCGCCACGGCAGCCGCCGCGGTCCCCGGCGCCGTCCCAGCCCCGAGGAACAGGCCCGACAGCGACACCCAGAAGACGCCGGCCTTGGGGTTGAGGAGCATCAGCCCCGCGCCGCGCCAGAACCCGGCGCCGGCCCGGGCCGGGACGGCCTCCGCCGGCGGCTCTTCCGCTTGCCTGCCGCGCAGGGCGCTGCGCAGGGACATCAGACCGAGATAGAGCAGGAACGCCCCGCCACCGATCCGCAGCGCGGCCGCAAAGAGCGGATGCTGCGCCGCCAGGGCCGAAACCCCGAGAACCGCGGCGATGGCCCAGACCGCCTCGCCGGCGGCAAGCCCGAACGCGGTGCCAACGGCCCGCTGTCTCCCCTCGCGGAGCGCCGTCCCGGCGATCAGCGCGAAGTTCGGGCCAGGGCTGACGAGGGCGAGGAGGAAGGCCGCCCAGAAGGCGGCGAGAAGCGGAAGGTCGAGCATGGGGTAATGCTAGAGCAAACTCCAGTCAGGTGAAATCACCTGATCGGAGTAATTTGCTCGATTAAACAACAGGCTAGGGCGGGGTCCGTGAGCCAGGTCGAACGCATACCGCTCCAGGTGGAGCGCCGGAGCCGGAGCAATGCCCGGACGCCTGACTGGTCCGGGGCGACACGTTCAAGCCAGTCCGAGGAACGCGCCGCAACCCCTCAATCCGTCGAATCTTCCCCAAACCTCCCGCGATCCTAGAGGCTTGCCCGCTCGCAGCCTTCAAGCCTCCAACCTCTCCGGCGCCGCCGATCCGGAAAAGCCCCTCGCCAGCCCGCTCCCGTTGCGGCAATGACCCTCTTGCATGACCACGCTCGCCCTCCGCCGCCGCGTGCTGTTGATGCGCCGATGGACCCATCTGGCGACGCGCCTCCGCGCCTGGGTCCGCGGCAGCGAGATTGCCGTCGTCGGCCTCGCCGTGCTGATCGGCATTGGCGTCGGCCTCCTCGCCTGGGGGATGGGCGCCGCGGCCCATGGCCTGCAGCGCGTGCTCTACGGGCTGGAACCGCATCTCCGCCTCTCGGCCGCGACGCGCCTGCCCGCCTGGCAGGTCCTCCTGGTCCCCTGCCTCGGCGGCCTGGCGCTGGCCCTGCTGAACCAGGCCATCCACCGCTGGCGCCCCCTCGCGCCGGTCGACCCGATCGAGGCGAATGCGCTCCGCGGCGGCCGCCTCTCGCTCACCGACGGCGTCGTCGTCGGTGCCCAGACGGTGCTGTCGAACGGCGTCGGCGCCTCGGTCGGGCTGGAGGCGGGCTATACGCAGATGGGCGGTGGCATCGCCTCCCGCCTCGGCCGGGCCTTCTCGCTGCGCCGCGGCGACCTGCGCATCCTCGTCGGCGCCGGGACCGCGGGCGCCATCGGCGCCGCCTTCAACGCGCCGCTGACCGGCGCCTTCTATGCCTTCGAACTCGTGATCGGCACCTACAGCATCGCCGCCCTCTTCCCGGTCGTCGCCTGCGCCGTCAGCGCCGTGCTCGTCGCCCGCTTCCTCGAGGCCGGCACCTATGCGATGGAGATGGCGGCGCCGAGCGTCGTCGATCCGGTCTACTACCCGCTCGCCATGCTGCTCGGCGCCCTGTCCGGCCTCGCCGGCATTGCGCTGATGCGCGGCGTCGGCCTCACCGAAACCCTGCTCGCCCGCGCCATCCCCTCCCCCACCCTGCGGCTGATGCTGGGCGGCCTCGCGGTCGGCAGCCTGGCGCTGATCTCGCCCATCGCCCTCTCGGCTGGCCACGGCGCGCTGCACATGGCCTTCCTGACCGAATCGCCGGCCTGGCCCATCCTCGCCCTGCTGCTGGTGAAGGCGATGGCCTCCATCATCTCGCTCGGCAGCGGCTTCCGCGGCGGCCTCTTCTTCGCCTCGCTGCTGATCGGCGCGCTCGGCGGCAAGCTCTTCGCCGGCGTGCTGGCGATGCTCTCCCCCCCAGGTCCCGATCCGCTGATCCTTGCCATCGTCGGGATGAGCGCCTTCGGCGCCGCGGTGATCGGCGCGCCGCTGTCGGTCACCTTCCTGGCGCTCGAGACGACGGGCAGCCTCGCCGTCACCGGCCCCGTGCTGGCCGCCGTCGCGGTCTCCGGCCTGATCGTGCGGCGGCTCTTCGGCTATTCCTTCGCCACCTGGCGCTTCCACCTGCGCGGCGAGGCGATCCGCAGCGCCCATGACATCGGCTGGGTGAACGACCTGACCGTCGGCAGCCTCATGCGGCGCGAGGTGCAGTCGGCCCCTCTGACCATGGCGCTCGCCGCCTTCCGCGCGCGCTTCCCGCTCGGCGCCGTGAGCCGGGTGGTGATGCTGGCCGAGGGCGGCCGCTATGCCGGCATGGTCTCCGTCGCCGAGGCCCATGCCGCCCCGCCCGAGGCCAGCCTCGAGAGCCTCCTCCACCTGACGGACCGCGTGCTGCTGCCGAGCATGAACGCCCGCATCGCCATGTCCGCCTTCGAGGCGGCGGAGGCCGAGGCGATGGCGGTGGTGGACGGCGCCGGCCGCCGCGTCATCGGCCTGCTGACCGAGGCCCACCTCCTCCGCCGCTATGGGGAGGAGGTGGAGAAGCGCCGGCGCGAGGAAAGCGGGATCGCCTCCGCCTGACTACTCCTGGGCCAGCCCCGCCGTGCTGTCCTTCTTGCCGAGGCCCGTTGCATGGTCCTCGCCCTGCCCGGCGGCCTCGGGGCCGCTGTCGTCCGGCACGCCGCCCTTGACGCCGATATTCACCGGCCCGCCCGGCGCCGCGGCATCGTTGCGGTTGTTGTTCTCGCCCGGCGAGGGCTTGTACTGATTCGTCTTGTCCCGCTGCGGCGCCTGCGGCCCGTGGCTGCTGGTCAGGTTCTCCTGCGGTTCGATATTGCTGCGGCGGTCGGGTTCCGGGGGCATCTGCGTTCCTCTTCTCTGGGTTCAGGAGAGGCCAACGCAGCAGCCGCCCCGCAGATCACGCCGGATCGGCCGCCGCCCGCGGTGCCGCGGCGACCGGGCCGCCGCCCTCGCCGCCCGGCGGCGTCAGCGCCGCCTCCATCGCCCGGCGCAGGGGTGCCAGCTTCCGCTCGTTCTCCACCTTCAGGCCGAAGACATCCTTCACGTAGAAGACGTCGACCGCCCGCACGCCATAGGTGGTGATATGCGCCGAGGCGATCTGCAGCCCCTGGTCGCTGATCGCCGCCGTGACGTCGTGCAGCAGGCCCGGCCGGTCGCGCCCGTTCACCTCGATGACGGTATGGGTGTTCGAGGCATGGTTGTCGAAGACGACGCGCGGCGGCACCGTCACGGCGCGCAGCCGCGCCGGCTCCCGCCGGACCTTCCGGATCTCGTCCCGCAGCCGCAGCCGCCCCGAGAGCGCCTGCTCGATCAGCACGGAGAGCCGCGCCAGCCGGTGCGGCGCGTCGAAGGCGCCGCCCATCGCGTCCTGCACCCAGAAGGTGTCGAGCGCCATGCCGTTGGTCAGCGTGTGGATCCGCGCATCGACGATGCTCGCGCCCGCGACGGCGAGCGCGCCCGCGATGCGGCTGAACAGGCCGGGATGGTCCGCCGCATAGACCGTGACCTCCGTCACCGCCCGCGCCTCCAGCACGCGGGTGCGGACGGTGAGCGGCGCCTGCACCGCCTCCGCCTCGCGGATCAGCGCGGCATGGCGCGCATGGGTCTCGGCATCGAAGGAGAGCCAGTAGCCGGGATAGCCGAGGGAGAGGAACCGCTCCCGCTCCGCCGCCGGCCAGGCTTCCAGCATCGCCCCCGCCGCATCCCGCGCGCGGGCCACGCGCACGTCGCGCTCCGGCACGGAGAGGCCGCCGGCCAGCACCTCCGCCACGCGCCAGTAGACCTCGCGCAGCAGCGTCGCCTTCCAGCCGTTCCAGACCTTGGGGCCCACGGCGCGCATGTCGCAGACCGTCAGCACCAGCAGCAGCCGCAGCCGCTCCGGCGACTGCACCAGGTCGGCGATGTCGAGGATGGTCTTCGGGTCCTCGATGTCGCGCTTGAAGGCGGTCTGGCTGACCAGCAGGTGGTGCAGCACCAGCCAGGAAACCGTCTCCGTCTCCTCCGGCGTCAGTCCGAGCTTCGGGCAGAGCTCGGTCGCGATGCGCGCGCCGAGCTCCGAATGGTCGCCGCCGCGCCCCTTGGCGATGTCGTGCAGCAGGCAGGCGGCATAGAGCGCGCGCCGGGATTGCAGCTGCCCGACCAGCTCCGAGGCGACGGGCGCGACCTCCGCCAGCTCGCCCCGCTCGATCTGATGCAGGACGCCAATCGCCTCGATCGTGTGCTCGTCGACGGTGAAGACATGGTAGGTGTCGAACTGCATCAGCCCGACGATGCGCGCCCAGTCCGGGATGAAGCGCGACAGGAACCCCGTCTCGTTCATCAGCCTGAGCCAGAGCGCGGCATCGCGGCCGGTGAGGATGTCGAGGAAGAGGGTATTCGCTTCCGCCTGGCCGCGCAGCGAGGCGGCGTGGTGCGCGTTGCGGATCAGCGCGCGGATCGCCAGCGGATGGATCTCCATCTTCCGGTCGCGCGCCGCCTTGACGATGCGGAGCATCAGCACCGGCTCGCGCGAGAAGTCGCGGTTCGGGGGTGCGGCCACCAGCTTGCCGTCGGCGAGCGCGAGGCCGGCCTCGGCCAGCGCCGCATCGCCCTGGCGGCGGACGGCGGGCGGGCCGAGCGAGGCACGCTCGATCGCCGGCTCCAGCACGCGGGTCAGCCGCAGCACGTCGCGCACCGTGAGGAACAGGTGCTTCATGAAGCGCTCGACGCCGTTCTGCCGGCCGCGCGGCGTATAGCCCATGCGCGCGCCGACCACGGGCTGGAAGTCGAAGGTCAGCCGCTCCTCCGCCCGCCCGGCGACGTAGTGGAGGTGGAAGCGGACGGTCCAGAGGAAGTTCCAGGCGCGGCGGATGGCGCGCGCCTCATGCTCGGTGATGAGGCCGCCGCCCGGGCTGTCCTCGCCGACCAGCTCCGGCATGCGCTGGGTGCCGAAGGCGTAGCGCGCGAGCCAGTAGAGGGTCTGCAGGTCGCGCAGCCCCCCGCGCCCCTCCTTCACATGCGGCTCGACCAGGAAGGGGCTGTCGCCGTAGCGCGCATGGCGCCCCGCGCGCTCCTGCCGCTTGGCGGCGAGGAAGGGGCCGAGGCCGCGTTCCCGCCGCTGCGCGTCGAAGGCAATGCTGAAGCGCTCGAAGACCGGCCGCTCGCCGACCAGGAAGCGGCCATCGACGAGGGCGGTGAGTACCGTCGCGTCGCGCCCCGCCTCCTCCATGCAGTCGCGGATGCTGCGCGTCGCATGGCCGACCTTCAGCCCGAGATCCCAGAGCAGGTAGAGGATGAACTCCACCATCCGCTGCGAGCGCGGCCCCGCCTGCTGGTCGGTGAGGAAGAGCAGGTCGATATCGGAGAAGGGCGCCAGCACGCCGCGGCCATAGCCGCCGGTGGCGACGAGGGCGAAGGGCGCCTCCGCCTCCTCCGCCGCATTGCGCGGCGGGACCATGGCGAGGGCATAGGCGTGGATGGCGCTCATCAGCCCGTCGACCAGCGCGGCCAGCCAGCGCGCGGCGGGCAGGCCGTCCAGCTCATGGCTTTCGAAGGCGTCCTGCACCCGGCCCTGGATGCGGCCGAGATGGCTGCGCAACAGGTCGAGGGCCTGCTCGCGCCGCAAGGGGCCCGACACCAGCTCGGCGATCAGGTCGGGGAGGACCCCGGGCGCTTCGGCCGGGGCATGGGGCCGGAGGGTCTCGCCCCGGGCCGGGAAGGTCGCCGCTTTGGTCATTCCCTTCAGCCTAACGCCACTCAGGCGCGGTTGACAGCGCCATCCATGAGGCTTCGGAGATGATAAACCATCTCCTGCGCCTCGCGCGGCGAGAGGCTGTCCGGGTCGAGGGCCGCCAGCGCCGCGAGGGCAGGGTGGTCCGGAGCGGGCGCGGCGGGCCGGGCGAAGAGCGGCAGCTCGTCCGAGAGCGGATCGAGCCCTCGCGCCCGCTCCTCCAGCGAGGCCAGCACCTGGCCGGCGCGGGTGAGGACGGCGCGCGGCACGCCGGCGAGCTTCGCCACATGCAGGCCCCAGCTCCGCTCCGCCGTGCCGGGGGCGACGCTGTGCAGGAAGACAACCTCGCCCCGCCACTCGCGGACGCGCATCGTCGCCAATTGCAGCTCCGGCAGCTTGCCCGAGAGCGCCGTCAGCTCATGGAAATGGCTGGCGAAGATGGTGCGGCAGCGGGTGCGGTCGTGCAGCGCCTCGAGCACCGCCCAGGCGATGGCGAGCCCGTCCCAGGTCGCCGTCCCGCGCCCGACCTCGTCCAGCACGACGAGGGAGCGCGGCCCGGCGAGGTTCAGGATCGCCGCCGTCTCCGCCATCTCCACCATGAAGGTCGAGCGCCCGCCGGCCAGGTCGTCCGAGGCGCCGACGCGGGAGAAGAGCCGGTCCGTCAGCCCGATCCGCGCGCGCTCGGCCGGGACGAAGAGCCCGGCCTGGGCGAGCACGACGAAGAGCGCGTTCTGGCGGAGGAAGGTCGACTTGCCCGCCATGTTCGGCCCGGTCAGCAGGCAGAGGCGCTGGCCGGCCGAAAGGTCGCAGTCATTGGGGACGAAGGCGCCGCTGCGGCTGCGCGCCAGCGCCGCGGCGACGACCGGGTGGCGGCCGGCGGCGATGGCGAAGTCCGGCCGCTCGGTCACCTCCGGCCGGCACCAGCCGCCCTCGGCGGCGAGCTCGGCGCTGCCGGCCTGGATGTCGATCTCGGCCAGCGCCTCGGCGGCGCGGGTGATGCCGGCGGCGGCGGCCAGGCAGAGGCTGCGGAGGTGGCGGGTGATCAGCCGCTCGCGCCGCGAGGCCTCGTCCGCCGCTTCCGAGAGGCGCCGGTCGAGGCCGGCCAGCGCCGCGCAGGTGAAGCGGACGCCGTTCGCCATGGTCTGGCGATGGATCGGCGCGAAGTCGCCGCTCGCCCTGGGCGGCGCATCCCGCAGCAGCTTCTCGCCGGCGGCGGCGGGCAGCTCGGCGAGATAGCCGAATTGCTGGTGGTGGCGGATCTTCAGCGCGGCGACGCCCCAGGCCTGGCAGAGGTCGAGCTGGAGCGCGGCGATGGCGCCCCGCGCATCGTCCCGCAGCCGGCGCAGCGCATCGAGCTGCCCGTCATAGCCGGGGGCGACGATGCCGGCATCGTCGAGCCGCGCCGGCAGGCTCTCGGCGAGCGCGCGGGCGAGTTCCGGCGCCGGGTCGGGCTCCGGCCGCAGCGCGGCGGCGGCGCGGGCGAGGAGGGGCGGCACATCGTCCTGCGCCAGCGCCCCGGCGATGGCGACGGCGCGGGCGAGGCCGTCGCGGATCGCCGCCAGGTCGCGCGGGGCGAAGCGGTCGAGGGAGAGGCGGGCCAGCGCCCGGGCCATGTCCGGCGCGCCCTTCAGCGCCCCCCGGATCGTGCCGCGCAGCGCGGGGGCCGCGAGCAGGGCAGCGACGGCATCGTGCCGGGCACGGATCGGCCCTGGCTCGGCCAGCGGGCAGGCGAGGCGGGCGGCGAGCAGCCGGCTGCCCGGCGCCGTCACGCAGCGGTCGACGGCGCCGAGCAGGCAGTCGCGCAGGCTGCCGCGCTCCGAGCGGAGGATCTCGAGGCTGCGGCGCGTCGCCGCATCCATCTGCAGCACGCCCTGGCTGCCGCGCGGCACGGGGCGGGAGAGATGGGCGAGCGCCTCGCTGTTGGCGCCCTTCTGCGTCGCCTTCAGGTAGTCGAGCGCCATGGCGGCGGCGGCGATCTCGGCCGCGTGGTACTCCCCGAAGCCGTCCAGCGTGCCGACGCCATAGGCCTCGGCGACGCGGCGGGCGGCATCGCGCGGCACCGCCGTCTCCACCGCGCCGGGGAGAGCGAGGGCAGGGGGTGCGAGGATCTCGGAAGGCTCGAGCCGGGCGAGGAGGGCATGCAGGTCCTCGGGCGCCAGCGCCTCGGTCTCGAAGGCGCCGGTCGAGAGGTCGAGCCAGGCGGCGCCGAGCTTCTCCTCGCCGGGGGCGAGGGCCAGCAGCCAGGCGGGGCGGGCGGCCTCGAGCAGCGTCTCCTCGGTTACCGTGCCCGGGGTGACGAGGCGCACCACCTCGCGCCGCACGGCGGGCGCCTTGCGGCGCTTCGCCTCCTCCGGCGTCTCCATCTGCTCGCAGATGGCAACCCGGAAGCCGCGGCGGATCAGCCGGGCGAGGTAGCTCTCATGGCTATGGGCCGGGACGCCGCACATCGGGATCTTCTGGCCCTGGTGCTCGCCGCGATAGGTCAGCGCGATGTCGAGCGCCTCCGCCGCGGCTTCCGCATCGGCGAAGAAGAGCTCGAAGAAGTCGCCCATGCGGAAGAAGAGCAGGGCATCCGGATACTCCGCCTTGGCGGCGAACCATTGCGCCATGGCGGGGGAGGCGCCCTCGGCGGTCGGCGGGCGGGGGGAGGGGTCCGGCAGGCTGTCCATCCCCCCTGTCTAGACCGGGCCCGACCTCTTCGCAGCCGCAAACCCGCGGACTTCACGAAGCTGCCGACGGCTGCAACACTGGCGCCTCACCACCGGTGGGCGGATGCGCCGCCGCAACGGCACCTGGGGAAGAGAACGGCCATGGACGACGCGCACAAGGGCAGCCTGCCGCCCATTTCGCTGGCGGATGTGCGCACCGCGCGGGTGACGCCGGAGGAGGCGCTGGCGCTCCATGCCGAGGGGCGGCCGGGCAAGCTGGAGATCCGCCTCACCAAGCCGCTGATCACCGCGCGCGACCTCAGCCTGGCCTACAGCCCGGGCGTGGCTGAGCCCTGCCTCCACATCCACCGCGACCCGGCGCTGGCCTACGACTACACCTCGAAGGGCAATTTCGTCGCCGTCGTCTCGAACGGCACGGCGGTGCTGGGCCTCGGCAATCTCGGCGCTCTCGCCTCGAAGCCGGTGATGGAGGGCAAGGTCGCCCTCTTCAAGCGCTTCGCCGATGTGGACGGCATCGACCTCTGCGTCGATACCGAGGAGGTCGACGATTTCGTCAATGCCGTGAAGCATCTCGGCCCCTCCTTCGGCGGGATCAACCTCGAGGACATCAAGGCGCCCGAATGCTTCGTCATCGAGCAGCGGCTGCGCGAGCTGATGGACATCCCCGTCTTCCATGACGACCAGCACGGCACCGCCATCGTTGCCGCCGCGGGCTTGCTCAACGCCGTCCATCTGACGGGGCGGGAGCTGCGCGACATCACCATCGTCATCAACGGCGCGGGCGCCGCGGCCATCGCCTGCGCCGAGCTGATGAAGGCGATGGGCGTCACGCCGCGCAACGTCATCCTCTGCGACACCAAGGGCGTGGTCTATCGCGGCCGCACCGAGGGCATGAACCAGTGGAAATCGGCCCATGCGGTCGAGACCCAGGCGCGCACGCTGGCCCAGGCGATGGCTGGCGCCGACTGCTTCTTCGGCCTCTCGGTGAAGGGGGCCGTCACGCCCGCGATGCTGCGGAGCATGGCGGACAAGCCGATCGTCTTCGCCATGGCGAACCCCGACCCGGAGATCACGCCGGAGGAGGCGCGCGCGGTGCGGCCGGACTGCATCATCGCCACCGGCCGCAGCGACTATCCGAACCAGGTCAACAATGTCCTCGGCTTCCCCTTCATCTTCCGCGGCGCGCTCGACGTGCGGGCGAGCACCATCAACGATGCGATGAAGGTCGCCGCCGCCCGGGCGCTGGCGATGCTGGCGCGGGAGGACGTGCCGGAGGAGGTGAATACCGCCGGTGCCGGCCCGGGGACGGCGCTGCGCTTCGGGCCCGAATACATCATCCCCAACGCCTTCGACCCGCGGCTGATCTCGCGCGTGCCGGTCGCCGTCGCCCATGCGGCGATGGAGAGCGGCGTGGCGCGGAGGCCGATCACCGACCTCACGCGCTATGCCCGCGCGCTGGCCGGGCGGCTCGATGCCACGGCGAATGCGATGGAGCTCATCACCGAGCGGGTGCGCGCCAATCCGCGCACCGTCGTCTTCGCCGAGGGCGAGGAGGAGAAGGTGGTGCGCGCCGCGCTCGCCTTCCACAATGCCGGCTATGGCAGCCCGGTGCTGGTGGGGCGGGAGGACCGCATCCAGAACGTGCTGCGGACGCTCGGCGTGCAGCTGCCGCCCGGCATCACCATCCGCAACGCCCGCAACTCCGACAGCAACCGGCGCTACGCGGACTTCCTCTATGCCAGGCGGCAGCGCGAGGGCTTCCTGTTCCGCGACTGCCAGCGCCTCGTCAACCAGGACCGCAACGTCTTCGCCGGCTGCATGCTGGCGCTCGGCGACGCGGATGCCGTCGTCACCGGCGTGACGCGGAGCTATGCGGTGGCGCTGGAGGGCATCGCCTCCGCCGTCGACCCGGCGCCAGGGGAGGTGATGTTCGGCCTGACGCTGATGCTGGCGCGCGTCTCCGGCACGGTCTTCGTCGCAGACACCGCCATCCATGAGCGGCCGGACGCGGCGACGCTGGCCGAGATCGCGGTGCAGTCGGCCGCCGCCGCCCGGCGCCTCGGGCATGAGCCGCGCGTCGCCTTCCTCTCCTTCTCCACCTTCGGCGACCCGAAGGGGCATATCCCGGGGAGCCTGCGCGAGGCGGTGAAGCTGCTCGACGAGCGGAAGGTCGATTTCGAGTACGATGGCGAGATGGCGGCCGATGTGGCGCTGGACCCGGTGCTGCGCGCCCATCTCTACCCCTTCTGCCGCCTGACCGGCCCGGCCAATGTGCTGGTGATGCCGGGGCTGCATGCGGCCCACATCCTCACCAAGGCGGTGCCGCGGCTCACCAGCGCCACGACCATCGGCCCGCTGCTGATGGGCATGTCGCGCCCCGTCCAGATCGTGCCGATGGATGCGAGCGTCACCCAGCTGCTCGACATGGCCTGCCTCGCGGCCCATGCCGCGATCGGGCGGTGACGCTCTTCACCATCGGCTACGAGGATGCGACGCCGGCGCGGCTGGTCGAGGCGCTGCGCGGCGCCGGCGTCACCACCCTGGTCGACGTCCGGGCCCTGGCGAACAGCCGGAAGCCGGGCTTCGCCAAGACCGCGCTCTCCGCCGTGCTCGCCGAGGCCGGCATCGGCTACCGGCATGTGAAGGCGCTCGGCACCCCGCCCGAGGGGAGGGCGGCGGTGCGGGCCGGGCGGCCGGCGGAGATGCGGCGGATCTTCGGCGCCCATCTGGCGGGCCTCGAGGCGCAGGCGGCCCTGGCGGCGCTCGCTGATCAGGTGGGACGCGAAACGATCTGCCTGCTATGCTTGGAATCCGACCCGGCGCATTGCCACCGGACGCTGGTCGCGGAGGCCGTCGCCGCCACGTCCGGGGTCGCGGTCGCGCATCTCCATCCGGCCTGAGGAAAGACCCCACCGATGTCGCTCTGCCTCGTCCTGCATGACCTCGGCGCCGCCCCGGCCTCGGCCGAGAAGGTCTTCTTCGAGGCGATCTTCGAAATCGCCCCGGAGCACTGGCCGATCACGCCGCGCGCGGTGCTGGTCGCGACCGGCGTCTCCCCCGCCTATCTTCGCGACCACCTGCTGCGGGCGCTGAAGAAGGAGGAGGCGCCGGATGTGGTGCTGACCATCACCCGCGTCTCGCCGGACACGGCTTGGCACAACCTCTCGCCGGAGGGCGAGGCCTGGCTGCGCGACGTGCTGGAGGAGTGAGGCTGGCGGGACTTACGCCCGGCCCCGCATGTAGCGCCGCTCCGGCCGGTAGGTGAGCCAATGACGAAGGCGGGCATACAGGGTCTGGAACATGACCGATGATCCGGCGGGCTTGCGTTCAGCGAGGGGCGATGGGGTTCGTCAATCGTAATGGAACGAGACCACCGCTGAAGGCAAGATCACAGGAATGTGTTTCACATTCCTTTCCCGGGCCGCATCGCCGAGTTTTTGCGACAGCCCTGTGACAAAACTAACCGAACGCGGCGGCGATCCGGGCGGCGAGGCGCGTCGCCACCTCCGCCTTTGCCAGCTCCGGCCAGTCCTCAACGCCCGAATCGGTCACGAGGTGGATGCGGTTGGCATCGCCTCCCATGACGTCGCCGGAGACGTCGTTCGCCAGGATCCAGTCGCAGCCCTTGCGCGCCCGCTTGGCGATGGCGTGCTCCACCACCCGTTCCGTCTCGGCGGCGAAGCCGATGACGAGGCGGGGGCGGCTGGCGTGGCGGGCGATGGTCGCCAGGATGTCGGGGTTCAGCGCCATGACGAGGCTCGGGGCCTCGGCGCCGGGCTCCTTCTTCAGCTTCTGCGAGGCTTCGCGCGCCACGCGCCAGTCGGCGACGGCGGCGGCCATGACGGCGATATCGGCGGGCAGCGCCCCCTCGCAGGCGGCGAGCATCTCGCGCGCCGTCTCGACATGCAGGGTGGTGACGCCCGGCGGGTCCGCGACCGTGACCGGCCCGGCGACGAGGGTGACGCGGGCGCCGAGCGCGGCCAGCGCCGCGGCGATGGCGTGGCCCTGCTTGCCGCTGCTCCGGTTGGCGATGTAGCGGACCGGGTCGATCGGCTCATGCGTCGGGCCGGAGGTGACGAGGGCGTGGCGGCCGGCGAGCGGCCCGCCCCCGGGCGCCAGGATGGCCTCGATGGCAGCGTGGATCTCGGCCGGCTCGGCAAGGCGGCCGGGGCCGCTCTCGGGCTCCGCCATGGCGCCCACCCCCGGTCCGACGACGAGGACGCCGCGGGCGGCGAGCGCCGCCATGTTGGCCCGCGTCGCCGGGTGCTGCCACATCGCCGTGTTCATCGCCGGCGCGACCAGCACGGGCGCCCGGGTCGCCAGCAGGATGGTGCTCGCCAGGTCATCCGCCAGGCCCTGCGCCATCTTCGCCAGCATGTTGGCCGAGGCGGGGGCAACGACGACCAGGTCGGGCAGGCGGGCGAGGCGGATATGGCCGATCTCCGCCTCCGCCGCCCAGAGGTCGTCATGCACGGGCTGCCCGGTGATGCCGGCCAGCGCCTCCCGCGTCACGAAGCGGGCGCCGCCCGCCGTCAGCACGCCGGTGACGGCGGCGCCGGACCTGCGCAGCAGGCGCGTCAGCTCCAGCACCTTGTAGGCGCTGATGCTGCCGGAGATGACCAGCAGGATGCGGCGGTCGGCGAGGCGCATCGCGGGCGGCACCTATCGAAACCGGCCTCTGCCAGGGTGCCCTTCTGCGGCTTTGCCGCGGAAGGCCGTGCGAGGCCTCGGGTGTTGAGCAGTATTCGGGGTCCCCGCGGCGCCGCGCAGCGGTGTCGCGGGGAGAATCAGACCGGGCGCTCGCCCTTGATGGTCACGCGGTTGCCGTAGCGGCGGTGCGGCCAGTAGTCCCACATCGCCCGGTGCTGGGCGCAGCGGTTGTCCCAGAAGGCGACCGAGTTGGGCTGCCAGCGGAAGCGGCACTGGAAGAGCGGGTTCTCCATGTGCTCGTAGAGGTAGCGCAGGATGCCGTCGCCCTCGTCGCGCGGGATGCCGAGGATGCGGGCGGTGAAGCCGCGGTTCACGTAGAGCGCCTTCTTCCCCGTGACCGGATGGGTTCGGATGACCGGGTGCTCCGCCCGTGGGTAGCTCGTCTTGTCGGCCACGCCGTCCTTGGCGAACATGCCGCGATAGACCGGCTCTCCGTCGTGGAGCGCGGTGAGGCCCTCGAGATAGGCCTTCATCCGGTCCGACAGCGCGTCATAGGCGGCGTACATGCTGGCGAAGAGCGTGTCGCCGCCATTGGGCGGGCATTCCTTGATGTAGAGGATGGAGCCCAGCGGCGGCTCCTCGTCGCAGGAGACGTCGGAATGCCAGCCCTCGCCATTGGCGCGGACGGAATTGGCATCCGCCTTGATGACCATCAGCTCGGGGTGGCCCGGCTCGTGCGGCGCGGCGGGGTGGAGGTGGAGCGGGCCGAACTGCCGGCCGAAATCGAGGTGCTGCTCCTGCGTCATCCGCTGGTCGCGGAAGAAGACGACGAGGTTCTCGGCCAGCGCCCGCCTGATCTCCTCCATCTGCCGCGGGGCGATGGGGCCGCCGAGGTCGACGCCCTCGATCTCGGCGCCGATCACGGGCGTCAGCTTGTCGAGGCGGATGGTCTCGTAGGGCTCGCCCGCATTGCTGAGATGGCGGATGCGGGGGCCGTCCAGGGCGTTGAGGGCCATTCTTGCTTCCTTGGCGGGCCGTGTGGCCGGGAAGGCTAGCGCCGCGCGGCCATGGGCGCCAAGTCCCGCCGGGTCACTCCGGCCGGCGGTCGTCGAGCAGGATCAGCCGGTGCAGGCGGCGGCTGTACTTGCCCTTGTCCCATTCCGTGGCGCGGTGGAGGCTGCAGCGGTTGTCGCTCATCAACACGTCGCCCGGCTGCCGGTGGTGCTCGCGGACGACTTCAGGCCGGGTCATGCGGGCCAGCGGCTCGGCGACGAGGGCGCCCCCCCTGGCCTCGGGCAGGCCGATGATCTCGCTGTCCCACCTGCCACCAGGATGGAGGCCGCGGCGGCCGGGTCCCGGATGGGTGCGGACCAGGGGATGGATCACGTCGGGGAAGCGGGCGCGGGTCGTCTCCGGCATGGCATCGAAGGGGCGGTTGCGTCTATTCCTTCGCCGCTGCCTGGCGGATGGCGGCCGCCAGCGCCTCCGGCTGGAAGGGCTTCTCGAGGAAGAGCTCCCGCCGCCGCAGCTTGTGCCGCATCTCCTCGGCCTGGGTGCCGCTGATCAGGATGACGCCGACCTCGGGGTGCCTGGCCCGGGCCACCTCGGCGAGGTCGAAGCCGCTCAGCCCACCACCGAGGCGGATATCCGTCACCAGCACGTCCGGCACCTGGCCGGCCCCGAGCAGGATCAGCGCATCCTCGGCATTGGCGAGCCCCTGCACGTCGATGCCCTCTTCGGCCAGGCGGTCGGAGAGCACCATGCGCAAGAGCGCGTCATCCTCGATCAGCAGAACCCGCATTGCCTCCGTCCTGTCACAGCCAAGCCGCATGACAACGGCCGAAGGGGCTCCGGGATCACCGCGGGATAAAACACAGCGTTTCGTTCCGCACTGGTCAGGCATCCCAGGTGCCGTGCGGGCGTTACGCGCGATGGCGAGGAGGGCGGAATGACGGGGTGGAAGGCTTGGCTCGGAGCGCCGCTCGCCGCGCTGGCGGGGGCGGCGGTGGTTCTGGCGGTCTTCGGCCTTGGTCCCCTCAACCCGCACAACCAGGGATGGCTGCTGGCCGGGCCGCTGGGGCCGGACCCGGTGCAGCTCTGGCTGGGCTGGAGCTATTTCCGCGCGTCGCCCTGGCTGCTGCCGCCGGGCGCCAACCCGGACTACGGGATGGAACTCGGCACGGCGATCTACTTCGCCGATGCCATCCCGCTGCTGGCCCTGGTGCTGAAGGCGCTGCGAGGGGTGGTCGAGGTGCCGCAGTATGTCGGGCCCTGGCTGCTGGCCTGCGGGGTGCTGCAGGGCGTGCTCGGCTGGCGGCTGGTGGGGCTCGCCACGCGCAACCCTCTGGCGCGGGTCTGCGGGGCGGGGCTGCTGGCGCTGCAGCCGATGCTGATCAACCGGATGGCGGGGCACACACCGCTCGCCGGGCAATGGGTGCTGCTGGCGGCGCTGCTGCTGGCGCTGGGGCGAGGGCAGGGGGCCTGGCACGCCCTGCGCTGGGCGGCGCTTCTGGCCGTGACGGCGCTGATCCATTCCTACCTGCTTGCCATGGCATTGCCGCTCTGGGCGGCGGACTGGCTGCGGCGGGCCTGGCTGGCGCGGGGCCGGATGCTGGTCGCCGAGGCGGTCGCCGTGCCGCTGGCGGTGGCGGGGGCGCTGTGGACGGGCGGGTTCTTCCTGCTGCGCGGCGGCTATGGCACCGGGCCGGGGAGCGAGGCGGGCGGCTACGGCACCTGGAATTTCGACCTGCTGGCCTATGCCGATGGCGGGCTCTGGTCCGGCCTGCTGCCGGACCTGCCCGATCCCGGCCATTGGGAGGCGGGGAGCAGCTATCTCGGCCTCGGCGGGCTGCTGTTGCTGGCGGCGGGGCTGGTCGCCCTGCTGCGCCGGCCGGTGGGGCTGCCGCGCCGGCTCTGGCCGCTGGCGGCGGCCCTGCTGGCGCTGCTGGCCTTCGCCATGACCCCCAATGTGACCATCGGCGGCAGGGGAGGGGAGCTCTTCGCCCTGCCGGACCGGGCGATGGCCATCGCCGGCATGCTGCGCAATGCGGAGCGGATGGTCTGGCCGCTCTCCTACGTGCTGATGCTCGGCGCCATCGCCCTGGCGGCGCGGGCCTGGGGCGGCAGGCGCACCGGCTGGCTGCTGCTCGGCCTGCTGGTGTTGCAATGGGTCGACCTCCAGCCGGGGATCGAGCGGCGCCATTCCTTCGTCGCCGGGGCGCCGACGGGGGTGCCCCAGCGCCTCTTCGACCCGTTCTGGGCGGAGGCGGCAGGGACCTATGCGCGGGTGCGGGCGGTGCCGGCGGCGAATATGGGGGAGGGGTGGGAGTCGATCGCCCGCTTCGCCGCGCAGGCCGGGATGCCGACGGATTCCATCTACATGGCGCGGGTCGATGAGGGGCGGGCGGCGGCGCTGCGGGCCAGGATGGCGGAGGTCCTCCGCTCCGGCGCCTATGAGCCGGGCACGCTCTACATCCTCCGCGATGCGGAGAGCCTGGCGCTGGCCGAGGCCTCGCACGACCCGGCGCGGGATGCGATCCTCACCGCCGATGGCTACCGGGTGCTGGCGCCCGGCTGGCGGGCGAGGCCGCTCGCGCGCCGCTGACCTGCGGGGAGGGACGAGGATGGATGTGACCGGGATTGCGGCGCTGGTGACGGGCGGCGGCTCCGGCATCGGCGCGGCGACGGCCGAGGCGCTGGCGGCGGCGGGGGCCCGCGTCGTGGTGATGGACCTGAAGCGCGAGGCGGCGGAGGCCGTCGCCGCCCGCATCGGCGGGGTGGCCGCGGCCGGCGACGTGGCGGACGAGGCGGCGGTGGAGGCGGCGGTGGAGGCGGCGGCCGGGCTCGGCCCGCTGCGCCTGGCCGTCAGCTGCGCCGGCATCGCCCCGGCCTCCCGCGTCGCCGGGCGGCAGGGGCCGCATCCGCTGGCGCTCTTCGAGCAGGTGGTGCGGGTGAACCTCACCGGCAGCTTCAACCTGCTGCGCCTGGCCGCGGCGCGGATGGCCACGCTCGAGCCGATGGCGACGGGGGAACGCGGCCTCATCGTCAACACCGCCTCGATCGCCGCCTATGAGGGGCAGATCGGCCAATGCGCCTATGCGGCGAGCAAGGCGGGCGTCGTCGGCCTCACCCTGCCGGCGGCGCGGGAGCTGGCGCGCTTCGGCATCCGGGTGATGACCATCGCGCCGGGGCTGATCGAGACGCCGATGCTGGCGGGGATGCCGGCCGAGGCGCGGGAGGCGCTGGGCCGCCTGCCGCTCTTCCCCAACCGGCTGGGCCAGCCGGCGGAGGTGGCGGCGATGGTGCTCGCGATCGCCGCCAACCCGTTGCTGAACGGCGAGACGATCCGGCTGGATGGGGCCCTCAGGCTGACCCCTTCGTAGTCAGGCCCGCTTGGTCAGGCCCTGGCGCTGTAGGCGGGGGCGGGGATGTGCTGGATCCGCGGCAGCTCCGTCCCCGGCCGGCGCCAGGCGGGGGCCTCGGCATTGTCGCGCCATTGCGGAGTGCCGAAGCTGTTCTCGGCGCAGCCCGGCAAGGCGGCAGCCAGGAGAAAGGCCAGGACCGAATAACGCATGGCAGCATCCCTGTCAGAGCATTGGTCGCACCCTGACATACCAGCCGCATCCTGTCCCTCCCGATTCGGCACACGAATCTTTTTCCGGAGCGTAATGACGCCAAGCGGAACCAATCCCCAGGCGCGGCGTAGGGACGCAATTCATGGCAGAAGGAAGAAGCCCATGCGCCAAGCCGTCCTGTTGATCCTGGCCTCCGTCAGCCTGGCTGGCTGCCTCAGCTTCAGCAGCAGCAATCCGAGTCCGCCGCCGGCCGGCGCGGTCATCGTCCCCGCGCGCTGAGCCCCTCGGCCGCCTGGCGGGCCCAGGCCATGGCCTGCTCGGCAAGGACCACGCCCGTCGCATGGACGGGCAGCCGGGCGGCGGCCAGGGCATCGGCCGTCCAGGTGTTGCAGGTATAGGCCGCCGAATAGACGATCGGCGAGGCATGGAAGACGCTGCCGGGATAGGGCCCCTCCGCCAGGGCCTGCCACCTCCCGTCGGGCAGCCGCCAGCGCCGGTCGAGGCTGCCCGCCAGGAATTGCTGCAACCGGTCCATCTGCCCCGCCGTGAGGGGGAGGCGGACGACCTGCCCGGGCCCGAAGGCCGCCTCCGGCGGCGCCGAGAGCGCGGTGAGGAGGACCGCCCCCGGCCCCGGCAGCAGGGCCCGCAGTGGCGCGAGCGGCGACCGGTCGCCATCCAGCAGCCAGCCGCGGTCGCCGAAGCCGACCACCATCGTCGTCATGCCGGGGAAGCCTGCGGCCAGCCCGGCCAGCCAGGGATGCAGCGGCACGGCGCCCACCGGCAGGGCGATGTCGGTATGCCAGCCGCGGTCGACCACGGCGATCTCGGCGATGCGCGGGCCGGGATCGGGTGGCGGCAGCGCGGCGCAGCCGGCGAGCGGAAGGCCCAGCAGCAGGGCGCGCCGGCCGATGCCCCCAGGCTTCGTCCCCGCGGCGCGGCGGCCGCCCGATCCCGCCTGGTGCCTGCCGCTGCTGCCCGCCATCATCCCGTCCGCCGTGGCGGCCATGCGTCACCGGTCGGCCGATAGCGCGTTGCTTGGCGCCGGCTGGTACTGTGCGGGCCTGCTGCTGGCAAGCCTCCGCCCGGCGCCGGCGACGCCATCGCCTGGGGGAGGGGAGGGAGCCTGCTACCGCGTGGCGGCGCTCACCCGCCAGATGCGGTTGCCGACGTCATCGGCCACCAGCAGCCCGCCCTGGCGGTCGATGACGACGCCGACCGGGCGGCCGAGCGCGTTGCCCCCGGCATCGAGGAAGCCGGTGAGCACGTCGATCGGCGCGCCGCTCGGCCTGCCATCGGCGAAGGGGACGAAGATGACCCTGTAGCCGCTCGGCGGCCGGCGGTTCCAGGAGCCGTGCTGGCCGACGAAGGCGCCCGTGCGGAAGGGCGCGGGCAGGCGGCTGCCCTCCGCGAAGGCAAGGCCGAGCGAGGCGGTGTGCGGCCCGAGCGCATAGTCCGGCCGGATGGCGCGGGCGACGAGGTCCGGCCGTGGCGGCTGCACCCGCTCGTCCACAACCTGGCCGTAGTAGCTGTAGGGCCAGCCGTAGAAGCCGCCATCCCTCACCGAGGTCATGTAGTCCGGCACGAGGTCGCTGCCGATCTCGTCCCGCTCGTTGACCGCGGTCCAGAGCTGACGGGTCTGCGGCTCCCAGGCCATGCCGACGGGGTTGCGGAGGCCGGAGGCGAAGACGCGGCGCGCGCCGCTGCGCGTGTCGATCTCGAGGATGGCGGCGCGGTCCACCTCCGCCTCCAGGCCGCGCTCGGCGACATTGCTGTTGGAGCCGATGCTGGCATAGAGCTTCGTGCCATCGGCGCTGGCGACGATGTTCTTGGTCCAGTGGTGGTTGATCGGGCCGCCGGGGAGGGGGGCCAGCACCTCGCCCGGCGTGGCGATGCGCGTCTCGCCCGGGCGGTAGGGGAAGCGCACGACCGCATCGGCATTGGCGACGAAGAGATTCTCCCCGACCAGCGCCATGCCGAAGGGCGAGTTCAGGCCTTCGAGGAAGACGGAGCGCGTCTCCGCCACGCCGTCGCCATCGGCGTCGCGCAGCAGGGTGATGCGGTTGGCGCTCGGGACGCCGGCGCCGGCGCGGGCCATCACCCGGCGCATGACCCAGCTGCGGATGCCGCTATCCCCCGGCTTGGGCGGGGCATTGGTCTCGGCGACCAGCACGTCGCCATTCGGCAGGACATGGAGCCAGCGCGGATGGTCGAGGCCGGCGGCGAAGGACTGCACGCGGAGGCCCTCGGCCGGGGTTGGGGCGGTGCCCTCCGGCCAGCCGCGGGCGGGGGCGATGTTGACGGTCGGGATCCAGCCGGGTTTCGGCGGGGGGAGTTGCGGGCTCGGGCCGGTGCCGGCCCCGACCGGCAGGCTCGCCTGTTCGCAGCCGGCGAGGGCGAGGAGGACGAAGCCGAGGAGGGGTGCGCGCATCCGGCGGGAACGTCGCTGCCACCATGGCGGTTCCGATGGCCGGCCGCGACGCTGCGGCCGGTCATTCGAGGTTGCCGTCGCCATGACCGCTTGCGGGGCGGCCACGGCGGCGACGCCCTCAGCCGCGCTGCTGCGCGAGATGCGGGAACATGGCGAGCTTCGCCGCCTCGTCCATCTCTGCCTTGAAGGCGTGCCGGTCCTTCAGCGCCAGGGCGCGGGCGGCGGCGGGGCGGGCATTGATCTCCTCGAGATGGCGCCTGACATTCGGCAGGGTGGCGAAGGCCTCCTCGCCGAGGACGAAGGGCACCAGGCGCGACCAGCCCCAGACGGCCATGTCGACGATCGTGTAGTCCTCGCCCAGCATGAAGCGCCGCGTCGCCAGCCTGTCCTCGAGGATGCCCCAATGCCGCCTTGCCTCGAAGACATAGCGGTTGACCGCGTAGTCCTTCGGCTCCGGCGCGAAGCGGGTGAAGTGGACGGCCTGGCCGGAATAGGGGCCGATGCCGCTGGCGACGAACATCAGCCAGGAGAGCATCTGGCCGCGCCCGGCCGCGGGGGGCAGGAACTGACCGGTCTTGTCGGCCAGGTAGAGCAGGATGGCGTTGCTGTCGAACACCACCGACCCGTCATCCTCGATGGCGGGGACCTTGGCATTCGGGTTGATCTTCAGGAATTCGGGGCCGTGCTGCTCGCCCTTGCGGGTGTCGACCGGCACGGGCTCGTAGGCGAGGCCCATCTCCTCGAGGCAGAGGGCGACCTTGGTCGGGTTCGGGGCGAGGTTGTAGTGGAAACGGATCACGGCCTTATCCTCCCGGCGGATGCGGGGAGGATAAGGCGCGCCCCCTTGCGCGGAGGCAAGGGGGCGTGACCTCAGGCCTTGGCGGCCTTGCGCTTCGCCTTCTTCATGCCGGCGAGCGCGGCATCCTTCAGCGAGGGGCTGGCCTTGAAGCGGACGGTGGCACCCGCCTTCACCGCCACCTTCTCGCCGGTGCGGGGGTTGAGCGCGGTGCGCTTCGCCGTCTCGCGCACGATGAAGGCGCCGAAATCGGGGATGGTGAACCGTCCGGTCTCGACGATCTCCCCCTTGATGGCGGCGATGATGTCGCTCGCCAGGGCATTGGCCTGGATGGTCGGCATCTCGGTCGACTTGACGATGACGTCGGTCAGGAACTTCTTCGACACGCACTGCACTCCTTTCGATTCGCCGGGGAATAGCGCGATCCGCGCCGTTTGTCAGGCATAACCTTGTATCGCGGGGCGCTTGCGGTGCGGCTCCGGCTCTGGGAGATTTCGTCCGCCATCGAGGGAATCGCCATGAAGCTCGCCTATTCGCTCGCCAGCCCCTATGTCCGCAAGGCGATGGCCTGCGCCATCGCCCGAGGCCTGGACGGGCAGATCGAGCGCTGGACGGTCCCGACCACGGACCCGGCTTTGCTGCCCGTGAACCCGCTCTCCAAGGTGCCGGCGCTCGTCACCGGGGACGGGATGGCGCTCTACGACAGCCCGGTCATCTGCGAGTATCTCGACAGCATCGGCGATGCGCCGAAGCTTTTCCCGCCCCCCGGCCCGGCGCGTTGGACGGCGCTGCGGCGCCAGGCGCTCGGCGACGGCATCATGGATGCGAGCCAGCCGCGCCGGCGCGAGGTCGCCCTGCCGCAGGACCAGGGGCGGCAGGACTACATCGCGACGCAGCAGGGCAAGGTCGCCCGAGCCCTCGACGTGCTGGAGGCGGAGGCCGGATCGCTCGGCCTGCTGGCCGATATCGGCGACATCACCATTGGCTGCGCGCTCGGCTATCTCGACTTCCGCTTCCCGCACGAGCCCTGGCGGCCGGGCCATCCGACGCTGGAGGCGTGGTACGCCAAGGTCGTCGCGCTGCCGCCGCTCGCGCAGACCATGCCGGTCGGCTGATCACTCCCAGCATGGCGCTGCGCGGCCTCGTGGAGGCCCTGCCTTGTCGCTCGATGCCCAGGGCCTCGCACGGCCTTCCGCGGCAAGGCCGCGGAAGGACACCGGGCAGGGGCCGCTTCCGGAAGGTGCCCTGATTCGATGGCCCATTGGCTGGTGAAGAGCGAGCCGGACGCCTTCTCCTGGGACCAGCAGGTGGCGAACGGGGTGGAGCCCTGGACCGGCGTGCGCAACGCGCTCGCCGCCAACAACCTCCGCGCCATGCGCATCGGCGACCGGGCCTTCTTCTACCACTCCAACATCGGCAAGGAGATCGTCGGCATCGTCGAGGTGGTCCGCGAGGCCTATCCCGACCCGACCGACGAGACGGGCCGCTGGGTCTGCGTCGACATGAAGGCGGTGCGGCCGGTGCCGCAGCCGGTGACGCTCGCCGCCATCAAGGCAGCGCCGGAGCTGGCGGAGCTCGCCCTGGTCCGGCAATCGCGCCTTTCCGTGATGCCGGTCTCCGACCCGCATTGGGCCATCCTCTGCCGCATGGGCGGGCTGACGAAGGGGTAGGGGATGCGGCTCGACGGGTCCTGCCAGTGCGGCGCGGTGCGGTTCCAGGTGGAGAGCGCGCATCCCTACCCCTACCAGCGCTGCTACTGCTCGATCTGCCGCAAGACCCAGGGCGGCGGAGGCTATGCCATCAATCTCGGGGCGGAGAGCGCCTCGCTGCGGGTCCAGGGGCGGCGGCATATCACCGTCTACCACGCGCGGCTGAAGGACCCGGAGGATGCAAGGGCGCACCGGAGCCCCGCCGAGCGGCATTTCTGCGCGGTCTGCGGCAGCGCGCTCTGGCTCCATGACGCGCGCTGGCCGGAGCTGGTCCACCCCTTCGCCTCGGCCATCGACACGCCGCTGCCCGAGCCGCCGGAGAGCACGCACATCATGCTGGAATTCAAGGCTCCATGGGTGGCGGTGGAGGCCGGGCCGCGCGACCGGCGGCACGAGCGCTACCCGGAGGAAAGCGTCGCCGCATGGCATGCCCGGCTGGGCCTCGCCCCGTGATCGGCCCGGATGAGCGGGTGCTCTGCCCGGCCGACGAGATCGAGGAGGGCGCGGCCCGCGGCTTCCCCGCCCCGGCCGGGCGCTTCACCGGCCTCTTCGCCGTGCGGAAGGGGGGCGAGCTCCGGGTCTACGTGAATTCCTGCCCGCATATCGGCCTGCCGCTGGAGCCGCTGCCGAACCGGTTCCTCGATACCCGTAAGGCCAACATTGTCTGCGCCGCCCATGGCGCCCGCTTCCGCATCGAGGACGGGGTCTGCATCAGCGGCCCCTGCATCGGCCAGGCGCTGGAGGCCGTCCCCTGCCGGGTGGAGGGGGGGATGCTGGTCGTCCCGGCCGGGGCGGGGGAGTAGCGGAGGGGCAGGGCGCCTCCCATCTCCCCCGATTGACGGGGCGCAAGCCAGCATGGCCAAACTCCCGCCATAAGGCGCTGTCCGAGGGGAGACACCAGAATGTCCGACGACCAGTTGATCGCGGTGAAGCCGGCGGTCGCCGCCGCCGCCCATGTGACCGCCGAGCAGCACGCCGCCATGACCGAGGCGGCCGCCGCCGACCCGGCGGCCTTCTGGGCCAGGGAGGCGGGGCGCGTCGCCTGGATCAAGCCGCCGACGCGGATCAAGAACACCAGCTTCACCGGCGATGTCTCGATCCGCTGGTTCGAGGACGGAGTGCTGAACGCCTCCGTCTCCTGCCTCGACCGGCACCTGGCCAGCCGCGGCGACCAGGTGGCGATCATCTGGGAGGGCGACGACCCGAACAGCGATGCGAAAGTGACCTACAAGGACCTCCACGCCCGGGTCTGCCGCCTCGGCAATGCGCTGCGCGCGCTGGGCGTGAAGAAGGGCGACCGCGTCTGCATCTACCTGCCGATGATCGTCGAGGCGGCGGTCGCCATGCTGGCCTGCGCCCGGGTCGGCGCCGTCCATTCCATCGTCTTCGGCGGCTTCTCGCCGGACAGCCTCGCCTCGCGCATCCAGGACAGCGAGTGCACGGTGCTCATCACCGCCGATGAGGGGCGGCGCGGCGGGCGCAGCGTGGCGCTCAAGACCAATGCCGACGAGGCGCTGGCCACCTGCCCGAGCATCCGCGCCGTCGTCGTGGTGAAGAATACCGGCGCCGCCGTGCCGATGCAGGAGGGGCGCGACCACTGGTACGACGAGCTCACGGCGAAGCAGCCGGCCGAGTGCCCGCCGGAGCCGATGGGGGCGGAGGACCCGCTCTTCATCCTCTACACCTCCGGCTCGACGGGGAAGCCGAAGGGCGTGCTGCACACCACGGGCGGCTACCTGGTCTGGGCCAGCTACACGCATGAGCTGGTCTTCGACTACAAGCCGGGCGAGGTCTACTGGTGCACCGCCGATGTCGGCTGGGTGACGGGCCACACCTATATCGTCTACGGCCCGCTCGCCAATGGCGCGACGACGCTGATGTTCGAGGGGGTGCCGAACTACCCCTCCGTCTCCCGCTTCTGGGAGGTCGTGGACAAGCACCAGGTCAACATCTTCTACACCGCGCCGACCGCCATCCGCGCCCTGATGCGCGACGGCGCGGGGCCGGTGCAGAAGACCTCCCGCCAGTCGCTCCGCGTCCTCGGCAGCGTGGGCGAGCCGATCAACCCGGAAGCCTGGCTCTGGTACTACCGCGTGGTCGGCGAGGAGCGCTGCCCGGTCGTCGATACCTGGTGGCAGACGGAGACGGGCGGCATCCTGATCTCGCCGCTGCCCGGGGCGGTGGCGCAGAAGCCCGGTTCGGCGACGCTGCCGCTGCCCGGCGTGCGGCCGGCGCTGGTGGATGGCGAGGGCAAGCCGCTGGAGGGGGCGACGGAGGGCAACCTCGTCATCCTCGACAGCTGGCCCGGCCAGGCGCGCACCGTCTATGGCGACCATGAGCGCTTCATCCAGACCTATTTCTCGACCTTCCCGGGCATGTACTTCACCGGCGACGGCGCGCGGCGGGATGCGGATGGCTACTGGTGGATCACCGGCCGCGTCGACGACGTGATCAACGTCTCCGGCCACCGGATGGGCACGGCCGAGATCGAGAGCGCCCTCGTCGCCCATCCGAAGGTCGCCGAGGCCGCCGTCGTCGGCATGCCGCACGACCTCAAGGGCCAGGGCATCTACTGCTACGTGACGCTGAAGACGGGGGAGGAGCCCTCGGAGGCGCTGCGCAAGGAGCTGGTCGTCTGGGTGCGGAAGGAGATCGGGCCGATCGCCTCGCCGGATGCCATCCAGTGGGCGCCGGGCCTGCCGAAGACACGCTCGGGCAAGATCATGCGGCGCATCCTCCGCAAGATCGCGGCGAATGAGACGGAGGCGCTGGGCGACACCTCGACGCTCGCCGATCCCGGCGTGGTGCAGGAGCTGGTGTCGAACCGCGTCGGTTAGGGGTGCTAGAACAGGGGGTGAATCCGGTCGCGTTCCGACAAAAATTACATCCCCTGGAATCAAGGACCTGGCCCGAGTCGCGCGAACGAATCGCTGACGCGCGACTCGGGCCGGCGGAAAAGGCTTTCAGCACAACGGCTTGTGGGTGACCGGCTGCGGCACCCACAAGCCCGTTCCCGCTCCGGTCAGGGACCGAATCGGGATCAGAAGTCGCTGACGCGGCCCTTCCGCTCCCAGTCGCCATAGCGGGTCGGCTCCGGGCCGGAGGGGCCGCCGACCTCCTTCATCCGCAGCGGCTGCTCCGGCGGCGGGTCGCCGGCCGGCGGCATCGTCGGGTCGCCGGGGATGGGCATGTCCGGGCCGGTCGGGTCGGTCACCGGGGGCGGCGGGATCTCCGGGCCGGGCGGCGGCGTCGGGATCGGCGTCACCGGCACGGGCGGGTCGCTCGGGGGCAGCGGCGTCGGGTCGGACATGGATATCTCCTTCTTGTCGCGTGACAGGATGCATCCTCATCTGGTGTCCTGCCTTGGCCACGCCAACGCGCAACGGAGAGGAGGAGCAGCATTCGATGGGCGGATATCTGCGCACCGCAATCCTGCTGGCCGGGCTGACGGCGCTCTTCCTCGCCATCGGCTACCTGCTTGGCGGGCAGCAGGGCATGGCGATCGCCTTCCTCGTCGCCTGCGCCACCAATCTCTGGTCCTGGTGGAACAGCGACCGCGTCGTGCTCTCCATGCACAATGCCGAGCCCATCGCGCCGGAGAGCGCGCCGCGGCTGTATCGCATGGTGGAAGGCCTGGCGCAGCGGGCCGGCCTGCCGATGCCCGCGCTCTACGTCATCCATGAGGACCAGCCCAACGCCTTCGCCACCGGCCGCAACCCGCAGAATGCCGCCGTCGCGCTGAATACCGGCCTGCTGAACCTGATGTCGGAGCAGGAGGTGGCCGGCGTCGTCGCGCATGAGCTGGCGCATATCAAGCACCGCGACACGCTGCTGATGACGCTGACGGCGACGCTCGCCGGCGCCATCGGCATGCTGGCGCAATTCGGCTTCCTCTTCGGCGGCCGGACGGAGGATGGAAGGCGCAACCCCTTCGGCCCGATCGGCGGTCTGCTGCTGATGATCGTCGGCCCGATCGCCGCCATGCTGGTGCAGATGGCGATCAGCCGCAGCCGGGAATACGAGGCGGACAGGTTGGGGGCCGAGATCTGCGGCGACCCGCGCTGGCTCGCCTCGGGCCTGGCAAAGCTCGAGCAGTACAAGCAGGGGCTGGTGAACCACACCGCCGAGGCGCATCCGGCCAGCGCGCACATGTTCATCATCAACCCGTTGTCGGGGATGCGGATGGACAGCCTCTTCACCACCCACCCGCCGACCGAGGAGCGCATCCGCCTGTTGCTGGCGATGGCGCCGCCGGCGCCCGCCTGGCCGCAGCCAGCCCGCCGTGCCGCAAGCCCGTGGGACACGGCCGGCCGCCGCAACCCCTGGGGCTGAGCCGCGCTTGGCCCCCCGACCCACCCCTCATGGAGAGGCCCGCCCGATGCTTCGCTATGCCCTGCTCGCCGCGCTGATGCTCGCCCCCACCCTGCCCGCCGCGGCGCAGGATGCGGCGGCGGGGCAACGCGTCTTCAACCAGTGCCGCGCCTGCCACAGCATCGAGCAGGGCGGGCGCAACGGCGTCGGGCCCAACCTGCATGGCGTGGTCGGGCGCAAGGCCGGCAGCGTCGAGGGCTTCCGCTACTCCGCCAGCATGCGGGAGAAGGTGCAGGGTGGCCTCACCTGGGACGAGGACACCCTTCGCGCCTATCTCGCCAACCCGAAGGCGGTGGTGCCGGCAGGCTCCATGTCCTACCCGGGCCTGCGCAACGAGCAGCAGCTCAACGACCTGATCGCCTATCTCAAGGCGAACGGCTGAGCCTAGCCTATCGTCCTGGCCAGCAGCTCCGCGCTGCGGCCATTGGCGATGGTGGCCGCCCGCGCATCCCAGGAATGGCCGCCCATCCGGGCGAAGGCGTGGTCGACGCCCGGATAGACATGCACGGCGACCTGGCCCTGGCCCGAGAGGCCGGAGAGGATCTTGGCCTGCGCCTCGGGCGGGACGAACTTGTCGCGCTCGGCGATGTGCAGGATCAGCGGCGCCTTGATGCCGCCCGCCTCGCCGAGCAGGCCCTCGATGCCGACGCCGTAGTAGCTGATATTGGCATCCGCATCCGACCGCGCCGCCATCATGTAGGAGAGCCGTCCGCCGAGGCAGAAGCCCATGGTCGCGGCCTTGCCGTTGCTGCCGGGCAGCCCCCGCGCATGGGCGATGGTGGCCTTCAGGTCCTCCACCGCCTTGTCCTGGTCCATGCCGTTCATCAGGGCGAAGGCGCGGTCCCACTGGGCCTGGCCGGCATCCGGGTCGAGCGAGACGCCCGGCTCCTGGCGCCAGAAGAGGTCGGGGCTGATGGCGATGAAGCCCATCTCGGCGACCCAGTCGGAGAGCTGCCGCATGGCGCCGTTCACGCCGAAGATCTCCTGGATCATCACCACGGCGCCGGCCGGGGTGGTCTTCGGCATCGCCAGGTAGGCGCCGAAGCGCCCGCTGCCATCGGCCGCAGCGATCTCGATCTCGGGCATGATATGCTCCTTGTTTAGAACGGTTCCGGCGGCATCTAAGCCCAGATGCGCAGGCTTGCCATGCCCCTGGCGATGACATTGATGGCGGCGGCCGGGCCGGCCACCCCGCCCGGCGCCCTCGAGGCGGCGGGCTGGAACCATGCCGAGTGGCATGGCGTGGCCCCCGCCCGCTTCCGCCTGCTGCCCGGCGGCGGCGTGGCGGTGGAAGGCCGGGGCGAGGGCAGCTTCGTCTGGCGACGGGTGCAGGGGCGGGCGGAATGCCTCTCCTGGCGCTGGCGGGTGGAGGCCGGGCCACCGCCGACCGACCTCACCCGGTCGGGCGGGGATGACCGGGCGCTCGCCCTCGCCATCGGCTTCTCCGGCTGGCCGACGCGCGCCACCTTCTGGCAGCGCAGCCAGCATGCCGTGGCCCAGGCCGTGGCGGGCAGCCACCCGCTGCCGCGGAGCGCCCTGCTCTATGTCTGGGGCGGGACGGGGCGGGAGCCGGCCGCCTTCCCCAGCCCGCACATGGCCGGGCTCGGCATGGTGCGGGTGCTGCGCCCGGCCGGGACGCCGACCGGCCGCTGGTTCGAGGAGCGGGTGGACCTGGCCGCCGACTGGCGCGCCGCCTTCGGGGGCGAGCCGCCGCCGCTGCAGGAGCTGGTCATCGGCACGGATGTCGACGACACGGGCAGCCGGCTCGACGCCCGGGTGGAGGAGATCCGCTTCGGCCCCTGCCGATGAGGCAGCGAAACGCCGCGCCATGCGTTGCCCCGCCCGAGGAGACCCAGGCGGCATGCGCGACACCCCGAATTCCGGCCAGTTCAGCACCGACGTCCCGGCCCGGCTCGACCGGCTGCCCTGGAGCGGCTTCCACTGGCGGGTCGTCATCGCCCTAGGCATCACCTGGATCCTCGACGGGCTCGAGGTGACGCTGGTCGGCAGCCTGGCCGGCGCCATCCACCAGAGCCCGAGCCTCGCGCTCAGCGAGACGCAGATCGGGCTGACCGCCTCGGCCTATCTGATCGGCGCCGTCTTCGGTGCGCTCGGCTTCGGCTGGCTGGCCGACCGCATCGGCCGCCGCCGCCTGTTCTTCATCACCCTCATCGTCTACATGCTGGCCAGCATCGCCACCGGCTTCGCCTGGGATTTCTGGACCTTCGCCTTCTGCCGGATGATGACCGGGGCCGGGATCGGTGGCGAATACGCCGCGGTCAATTCGGCGATCCAGGAACTCATCCCCGCCCGGTTGCGGGGCCGCGTCGACCTTTTCGTCAACGGCACCTTCTGGGGCGGCGCCGCGATCGGCGCCATCACCTCCCTGGTGGTGCTCGACCCCGCCATCATCGACCCCGAGATCGGCTGGCGCGCCGCCTTCATCGTCGGCGGCGCCCTGTCGGTGGTGGTGTTGCTGCTCCGCCGCCACCTGCCGGAAAGCCCCCGCTGGCTGATGCTGCACGGCAAGCCGGAGGAAGGGGAGCGGATCGTCTCGGCCATCGAGCGGGATGTGGCGGCCGAGAAGGGCCCGCTGCCGCCCACCACCTATGGCCCGACGGTGCTCAACCGCCGTGGCGCTGCGAGCATCGCCGAGATCTGGCACACCATGTTCCAGAGCCACCGCGACCGGGCGATCCTCGGCCTGACGCTGATGTCCTGCCAGGCCTTCTGCTACAATGCGGTGTTCTTCACCTATGCCCTGGTGCTGACCAAGTTCTACGCGATCCCGGCCCATCACATCGGCTGGTTCATGCTGCCCTTCGCCCTCGGCAACCTGGCCGGCCCGCTGATGCTCGGCCGCTTCTTCGACACCATCGGCCGTCGCCAGATGATCACCGCGACCTACGGCCTCGCCGGGCTGCTCATGGCGGCGACCGGCATCGCCTTCGCCCAGGGCTGGCTCTCCGCCTGGGAGCAGACGGCGGCCTGGACGCTGATCTTCTTCTTCGCCTCGGCCGCCGCCTCGGCCGCCTACCTGACGGTGGGCGAGAGCTTCCCGCTGGAGATGCGGGCCATGGCGATCGCCCTGTTCTACGCCATCGGCACCGCGGTCGGCGGCGTGGTCGGCCCGACGCTGTTCGGCTGGCTGATCTCGAGCGGGGAGCGCGGCGACATCCTCTGGGGCTACCTGATCGCGGCGGCGCTGATGCTGGTGGCGGCGGCGACCGAATGGCGGCTCGGCTTCGCCGCCGAAGGGCGGTCGCTCGAGGAAGTCTCGGCGCCTTTGTCTTCGGTTGTCACAAGACCGTAAGGAGTGTGCGTTAGGGATTGGCACAACTAAGCGCCAAAGGTTAAGGTTCAGCTCGCAACCTGAGATTGCGTCAGGCGGAGCAGGCGATATGGCTGCGGGCACCATGGCCAGGACGGCCGATGACGAATGGGAGAGCGTCTGGCGGGAGTATGACCGCCGGGCACCCGTGCCGGTTGCGGCGCCGGCGCGCCCCGCCGCGCCGAAGCCGAAGGCGCAGCGGCCGAAACCGGTCCTGCTGCTGGTCCTGGTCTTTGGGCTCGCCCTCGCGCCGCGGCTGTCCTCGCTCCATTCCGCCACGCCCCACGGGGCGGATGGGATCGACGGACTGTCCCTCCTCGCATCCTTCTCGCCGGCCGAGGCGGAGCTGCCGCCGCTCTCCACCTCCATCGCCCGGCTGGCCACGCACTCCGCCGATGCGGCCTGCTGGGTCCTCCAGCTCGACCCGCGCCGGTTGGCCTGCCCGTAAGGGCGGTTTCCCACGGCACTACGCGTGCTTAACTTGGGGCCTTCAGCAAAACAGGCCCCCTGATGTCCGTGACGAAGCAGGAATTCCGCGATGCCATGGCTCGGCTCGGCGCCGCGGTGAACATCATCACCACCGGCGGCCCGGCCGGGCGCGGCGGCTTCACCGCCAGCGCCGTCTGCAGCGTGACCGACGAGCCGCCGACCCTCCTCGTGTGCATGAACCGCAACGCCACCGCCGCGCCGGTGCTGAAGGCGAACGGCAATGTCTGCGTCAACGTCGCCGCCGCCGGGCAGAAGGAGGTGGCGATGGTTTTTGCCGGCTTCACCAAATGCACGATGGAGGAGCGCTTCGAGGCCGGGACCTGGGCAAGCCTCGCCACCGGGGCGCCGGTGCTGCAGGGGGCCGTCGTCTCCTTCGACTGCCGCGTCGCCGAGATCGTCGAGAAGGGGACGCATTGCGTGGTCTTCGCCGAGGTGGCGGGCATCCGCAGCGGCAGCCACCACGAGCATGGGCTGATCTATTTCGGCCGGGACTACCATCCGGTGGGCAAGGCCGCGGACTAGCGGGCGATGCCGCCGCGGCCCGAGGAGACGGAGCTCCGCCGCCTCGACCTCAACCTGCTGCCGGTCTTCGTCGCGCTGATGCGGGAGCGGAGCGTGACGCGCGCGGGGGAGGCGCTGTTCCTGTCGCAGCCGGCCACCTCGGCGGCGCTGGCGCGGCTGCGCACCGTCTTCCGCGACGAGTTGCTGGTGCGGAACGGCAAGCAGCTGGAGCCGACGGCGCGGGCGGAGGCGCTGCTGGCAGCGCTCACACCCTTGTTGCAGACGATCGCGGCGACGCTGGCGGGCGCGGTGCCCTTCAACCCGGCGGAGGATGAGCGCGTCTTCCGCATCGGCTGGACGGATGACGTGGGGATGGCGGCGAAGCCGCTGCTGGCCCGCATCTGGCAGCAGGCGCCGCATTGCCGCCTCGTCATCCGCACGGCCAACTACCGCACGATCCCAGGGATGCTCGAGAGCGGGGAGGTCGGCCTCGCCCTCGGCTTCATGGGGGACGACCTGCCGGCGCTGGCGAAGCAGCGGGTGCTGCGCCGCGGCGGCTTCCAGGTGCTGCGCGATGCCGCGACGGCGCCGGTCGACCTCGAGAGCTACTGCGCCCGGCCGCATGTGCTGGTGACGCCGCGGGGCGACCTCAGCGGCTTCGCCGATGCGGCGCTGGAGCGGCTGGGGCGGAGCCGGCGGGTGGTGCTCGGCGTGCCGGAATTCGGCCTGCTGCGGCAGGTGCTGCTGGGCACGGAGCTGCTCTGCACCGTCTCCGATGCGCTGGTGGAGGCGCTGATGGCGCCCGAGGCCGGCGGCGGGCTGGCGGCGGACCCGCTGCCCATCGCCTCGCCCGATTCCGTCATGCGGATGGCCTGGCGCACCGCCCTCGACCACGACCCGGCCGAGGAGTGGCTGCGCGCCCAGGTGGTGGCGGTGCTGGCCCGGCGCTGACGGGCGCCCCTCCCATCCGCGTGAACCGGCTGCGGCTTAACCGGAAGACAACCGATCCAGACATGCGAAAGGCCCGGGCGGTTTCCCACCCGGGCCTTTCCATTGCTGCAGCCGTTGCCGGCCTAGGCAGGGCTCAGGAAGCCATCTCCGCAGTGGCGGTGACGATGATCCAGGCCGCAGGCAGGGCACGCGGCATATGGCAATGAGACACTGGATCACCTCCTTTCGGTTGTTGACGACTGGGGCGAAGATGGGCCCGTAAGGGGGCCCATTTCAAGCACTACATCTGCACGTAGTCGCCGTTCTTCCAGACATAGAAGACATAATCCGGCACGGTGACATCGCCTTTCCGGTCGAAGGCGATGTCGCCGAGCACGGTCTGCCACGGGCCGCTCGCCTTCATCGCATCGGCCACCCTCTTGGCGTCGAGGCTGTTGATCTTGGCCGCGGCGGCGGCCCAGATCTGCACGGCGGCATAGGTGTAGAGGACGTAGCCCTCGGGATCGATGTTCTTCGCCTTGAAGGTCTGCACCACGGAGGCGGCGCTGGCGCGCTTGCGCGGGTCGCTGCTGAAGGTCATCAGCGCGCCCTCGCCGGCGGCGCCGGTGATCTGCCAGAAATCCTTGGTGACGAGGGCGTCGCCGCCGATCAGCGTCACATTCATCCCCTGCTCCTTGGCCTGGCGGAGGATGAGCCCGGCCTCGGTGTAGTAGCCGCCGACATAGATGATCTCGACGCCGGCGCTCTTCAGGCGGGAGACGAGGGCGTTGTAGTCGCGCTCGCCCGGGTTGTAGGCGGCATAGATCGTCTCCTGCACGCCGCCGGCGTTCAGCGCCTTCTTGGTCTCGTCGGCGAGGCCCTTCCCGTAGGCCTGGTTGTCGTGGAGGATCGCCACCTTCTTGCCCGGATAGGTGCGGGCGATGTAGGTGCCGGCGATCTGGCCCTGCTGGTCGTCCCGCCCGCAGACGCGGAAGGTGTTCCAGGCGCCGTCATCGGTGAATTTGGGGTTGGTGCTGGCCGGGCTGATCTGCAGCACCCCCTCCTCCGCATAGACCTTGCTGGCGGGGATGGAGCTGCCGGAGCAGTAGTGGCCGGCGACCAGGGCGACGCGGCGCCCGGCGAGCTGGTTGGCGACGGAGACGGCCTGGCGCGGGTCGCAGGCATCGTCGGCGATCTCGAGGGCGAGCTGGCGGCCGAGCACGCCGCCCTTGGCGTTCAGGTCGGCGACGACCTGTTGCGCGCCGGTCTTCATCTGCTCGCCGGCGGCGGCGTTGGAGCCGGTCATCGGCCCGGCGCAGGCGATGCGGATGGGCCCGCCCCCTTGCGCGAAGGCCGGGCGGATCAGCCCCGGGCCGGCCAGCGCGATGCCGGCGGTGCCGGCGATCAGTCCCCTGCGATTGAGCATGGTCGTGCTTTCCCTGTCGGTGCCGCTGCCCTCGGGGCAGCTTGGTGGCGATGTTAGGCGAATGAAGCCGGCCGCTCCAACTGTCAGCCGTGGCCTCCGCCGAGATAGGCGTCGCGGATCTCCGGCCGGGCCAGCAGATCACGCCCGCCGCCCTCCATGGTGATCCGCCCGTTGACCAGGACATAGCCGCGATGGGCGAGGCGGAGCGCCTGGTTGGCGTTCTGCTCGACCAGCAGCACGGTCAGCCCCGTCGCCTCGTTGAGCTGGCGGATGGCGCCGAAGATCTGGCGGACGATCAGCGGCGCCAGGCCGAGGGAGGGCTCGTCCAGCAGCAGGAGCCGCGGCCTCGACATCAGCGCCCGGCCGATGGCGAGCATCTGCTGCTCGCCGCCCGAGAGCGTGCCACCGCGCTGGCCGATGCGCTCCTTGAGGCGGGGGAAGAGGGTGAAGACCTGCTCGAGCTGCGGCGTCGGGTCGCCCTTGACGAGTGCCTGGGCGCCCATCAGCAGGTTCTCATGCACCGTCATGCGCGGGAAGATGCGTCGCCCCTCCGGCGACTGGGCAACCCCGCGGCGCATGGTGAGATGCGTCGGCTCCTCGGTGATGTCCTCGCCGCCCAGGATGATCCGCCCGGCGCGGGGCTTGGGCGCGCCGCAGATGGTCATCAGCAGCGTCGACTTGCCGGCGCCGTTGGCGCCGATCAGCGTGACGATCTCGCCGGGCATGACCTGGAGCGAAACGTCGGAGAGCGCCTGCACCGCGCCGTAGCTGGCGGAGACGCGGTCGACCTCGAGCAGGGGCGTGGTCATGCGGAGGCCACCTCCTCCTCCTCCTCGCCGAGATAGGCGGCGATGACCTTGACGTTGCCGCGCACCTCGGCCGGCGTGCCGTCGGCGATCAGCACGCCATGGTCGAGCACCACCACACGGTCGCTGATGCGCATGACGACGCCCATGTCGTGCTCGATGAGCAGGATGGAGGTGCCCTCCCCGCGGATGTCGAGGAGCAGCTTGGCCAGCTCGTCCGATTCGCGCGGGTTGAGGCCGGCGGCGGGCTCGTCGAGGCAGAGCAGGGCGGGCTCGGTGCACATGGCCCGCGCGATCTCGAGCCGGCGCTGCTGGCCATAGGGCAGGGCGCCGGCCGGGTCGTCCGCCCGCTCCATCAGGTTGGTGGCGGCGAGCCAGCGCTTGGCGCGCTCCACCGCCAGCCGCTCGGCCTTGGGGTAGCGCGAGAGGCCGAGCACCGCGCCGATGCCCCAGCCGGTCGCCGCCATCAGCGTGTTGTGCTGCGCGATCAGCAGGTTCTCCAGTGATGTCATGCCGGGAAAGAGGCGGATGTTCTGGAAGGTGCGGGCGACGCCGGCGCGGGCGATCCTGTGGCCGGCGAGGCGCTGCAGCTCCGTCGGCAGCGCGCCCGGCTTGTGCAGGCGGATGATGCCGTCGCTCGGCCGGTAGAAGCCGGTGACGCAGTTGAAGAGCGTCGTCTTGCCGGCGCCGTTCGGCCCGATCAGGGCGGTGATCTCGCCGAGGCCGGCCGCGAAGGAGACGGAGGAGACGGCGGTGAGGCCGCCGAAGCGCATGGTGAGGCCCTGGACCTCGAGGATGGGGCGCGTCATCCATGCCCCTCCCCGACCAGCTTGCCGTCGATCGCTCGTCGCTTGCCCAATGCGATCGACGGAGTGCGCGTGCCGACCAGGCCCCGCGGCCGCAGCACCATGATGACGACCATGGCGCCGCCGAAGACGAGCATCCGCCACTCCTGCAGGTCGCGGAAGATCTCCGTCCCGCCGATCAGCACGAGTGCCGCGATGGCGACGCCGATCTGGCTGCCGAGGCCGCCGAGCACGACGATGGCCAGGATGATGGCGCTCTCGATGAAGGTGAAGCTCTCCGGGCTGATGAAGGCCTGCCGCGTGGCGAAGAAGGCGCCGGCGAAGCCGCCGAACATCGCGCCGAGCGCGAAGGCCGTCAGCTTGGTGACGGTGACGTTGATCCCGAGCGCGCGGCAGGCGATCTCGTCCTCGCGCAGCGCCTCCCAGGCGCGGCCGAGCGGCTGGCGGCGCAGCCGGATCGTCACCCAATTGGTCAGCAATGCGAGCGCCAGGATCAGGTAGTAGAGGAAGATGACGCGGTGGACCGATGAGGGCTCCAGCCCGAAGAAGCCGGCGAAGGTCCCCTCGCCGCCCGACATGCTGAAGGGCAGGCCGAAGAAGGAGGGGCGCGGGATGCCGCTGATGCCGTTCGGCCCGCCGGTCAGGCTCACCCAGTTCAGCAGCACGACGCGGATGATCTCGCCGAAGGCGAGCGTGACGATGGCCAGGTAGTCGCCCCGCAGCCTGAGCACCGGGAAGCCGAGGAGGACGCCCCAGAAGGCGGCGAGGATCCCGGCCAGCGGCAGGCAGACCCAGAAGGAGAGGCCGAAATACTGCGCCAGCAGCGCATAGGAATAGGCCCCGACGGCGTAGAAGGCGACGTAGCCGAGGTCGAGCAGCCCGGCGAGGCCGACGACGATGTTGAGCCCCCAGCCGAGCATCACATAGGTCAGTACCAGGATGCCGAGATCGAGCCAGTAGCGGTCGATGCCCGGGATCGCCGGCAGCACCAGGGCGACGGCGAGGAAGGCCGGCGCCGCCAGCTTGCCGAGGCGCTGCAGCCGCAACGTCCAGGGCCCGGCGGAGGTGCTGGGGCGCAGGCCGTCGCGCCCCATCCAGAGCACCAGGGCGAGGCGGCCGATGAAGACGAGGCCGATGAGGATCGCGGCATCCGACCAGCGGTAGCGCAGCGTCAGCGCACCGCTGCCGCCGACATCGGTACGGAGCGCCACGAGCGGGATGAAGAGCAGGGCGGCGACCGCCGCCCCGGTCAGCGCATCCTTGAGCGCGAGCTGGAGCCTCATACCTTCTCGACCTCCTGCCGGCCGAGCAGCCCGGTGGGCAGGAAGATCAAGGTCAGGACGAGGATCGAGAAGGCGGCGACATCCTTGTACTGCACGCTGAAATAGGCCGACCAGAAGGTCTCGATCAGCCCGATCAGCAGGCCGCCCAGCACCGCCCCGGGCAGCGAGCCGATGCCCCCCAGCACCGCTGCGGTGAAGGCCTTCACGCCCGCGAGGAAGCCGATGAAGAAGTCGATCACGCCATAGCGCAGCAGGTACATCGTCCCCGCCACCGAGGCGAGCGCGGCGCCGATGACGAAGGTGAGGCTGATGGTCTTGTCGGTGTCGATGCCAAGCAGCGAGGCCATCTTGCGGTCCTGCTCGCAGGCGCGCATGGCGCGGCCGAGCGGCGTCCGCGTCACCAGGATGGTGAAGACGGCGAGCACGGCGAGCGTCACGCCGATGATCATCATCTGCGTGTAGGCGAACTGGACGACGAAGGCGCCCTCGCGCATCACCTCGATGCCGCCGGGCACCAGCGTCTCCATCGGCTTCACCCGCGCGCCCTGGCTGACCTGGACGTAGTTCTGCAGCACGATGGAGATGCCGATGGCCGAGATCAGCGGCGCCAGGCGGAAGCTGCCGCGGAGCGGCCGGTAGGCGATGCGCTCGATGGCCCAGCCATAGGCGGCGGTGATGATGAGCGAGAGGAGCAGCACCAGGATGATGCCCGCCGGCCCGCCCATCACCCCGCCCATCGAGAGCAGCAGCACCGCGATGAGCGACAGGAAGGCGCCGATCATGAACACGTCGCCATGCGCGAAATTGATCATGCCGATGATGCCGTAGACCATGGTGTAGCCCACCGCGATCAGGCCGTAGATCATCCCCAGGCTGATCCCGTTGATCAGCTGCTGCAATGCATAGGCCAAGCCGCCCTCCAGCCCGTGTTTCCCTGTTGCCCCGAAGCTAGCCATGCTTTCGGCCCCGGCATAGCGGAAGTTGCCGTGCCGCAGCGCGGGGGCGATGATCCCTGCCTGAGCCTTGAGCGGAGGAAACAGGACGATGGCTTCGGATGCGGCACTCCCCCCCGATGACGGCCGCAGCGGCCGCCTGCCGCCGATTCCCGAGGAGCGGCTGACGGAGGCGCAACGGCGCGTGGCCGCAGGCATTTCCGGCGGGCCGCGGGGCGGGCTGCGCGGGCCATTCCCGGCGCTGCTGCGCAGCCCGGAGCTGGCCGACCGCTTCCAGCGGGTCGGCGAGTATCTCCGCTTCAACAGCTCCATCCCGACGGCGTTGAACGAGCTGGCGATCCTCGTGACGGCCAGGACATGGTCGGCGCAGTTCGAGTGGTATGCGCATCACCTCCTGGCGATGAAGGCCGGGCTGCCGCCCGCCATCGCCGAGGCCATCGCCGAGGGATGCCGGCCGGAGGGCATGGATGCGGACCAGTCCATCGTCTACGACTTCTGCACCGAGCTGCACACGACCCATGCCGTCTCGGATGCGACCTATGCGGCGGCGCGGGAGCGCTTCGGCGAGCAGGGCGTCGTCGAGCTGCTCGGGGTCAGCGGCTACTACGTGGCGGTGGCGATGGTCCTCAACGTCGCCCAGGTGCCGCTGCCGCCCGGCATGCCGGAGCCGCTGAAGCCGCTGCCCCGGCCCGGGTCCCCGGGTTGACCGGGGCGGGACCAGGGCTAGGCTGACGCCCGTCCAAGGAAGGCCGCCCGTGCAAGGGCGGGCAGCATCGGGAGGGGCGTTTGCAGCACCACGTCACGGACGGCCGGGCCGGGCCGGAACCCTTGCGCGATCCCGCCAGCCTGCGCCGCCTGCTGTCCCCCCGCAGCGTCGCCGTGGTCGGCGTCTCGGCCGACCCGATCGGCTTCGGCGCCCGCAGCATCGGCAACATGCGCGGCTTCGACGGCCCGGTCTGGGCGGTGAACCCGAAATATGCCGGGCAGGAGCTGCACGGCTTCCCCTGCGTCGGCAGCATCGCCGACCTGCCCGAGGCGCCGGATTGCGTGCTGCTCGCCCTGCCGCGCACCGGCATCCTGCCGGCGGTGGAGGCCTGCATCGAGAAGGGCGCGGGCGGCATCATCGCCTTCGCCTCCGGCTATGGCGAGACCGGGCTTGCCGACCGCATCGCGGAGGAGGAGGCGCTGCGCGACCGCTGCCGCGCCGCGGGCCTGCCGCTGGTCGGCGTCAACTGCCTCGGCATCGTCGACCATGTGCTGAAGGCCGGCGTCACCTTCATGCCGGAATATGCGCGGCTGACGGCGCCGCCCGGCGGAGTCGCCATCACCAGCCAGTCGGGCGCGCTCGGCTATGCGCTGATGCAGGCCGCCGAGCGCGGCTTCTCCGTCTGCCACATGACGACGGCGGGGAATGCGACGGACCTCGATGTCTGCGACCTCGCCGCCTACCAGCTCTCCATGCCGGAATGCCGCGCGGTGGCGCTGGCGGTGGAGGGGCTGCGCGACGGGCGGCGGCTGGCCCTGCTCGGCGAGGTGGCGCGGCAGGCGGGCAAGCCCATCGTCGTGCTGAAGCTCGGACGTGGTGAGGCGGGCGCGGCGGCGGCCGTGTCGCATACCGGCTCGCTGGCCGGCAGCGCCGCCGCCTGGTCCGCCGCCTTCCGCCGGGCCGGGATGGTGGAGGTCGAGGATTTCGACGCGCTGCTGGAGACGGCCGCAATGTTCGCCAAGGCGCCGCCGCCGACGGCGCCGGGCGTTGCCATCATCACCCCCTCGGGCGGCGCCGGCATCATGGCCGCCGACCATGCCGAGGCGCTGGGCCTGTCCATGCCGCAGCCCATGCCGCAGACCGAGGCGGTGCTGCGCGCCGCAATCCCTGATTTCGGCGCGCCGCGCAACCCCTGCGACCTCACCGCCCAGGTCGCGTCCAACCCCGCCAGCTACGACGCCTGCATGGAGGCGATGCTCAGCGACCCGCAATATGGCTGCGCAGTCATGCCGGTGGTCTATTCCCACCACGCCTCGACGCAGGTCAGGATGGAGCAGCTCCGCCCCTATGCGCGGAAATTCGGCAAGCCGCTGCTGATCGCCTGGATCCCGGAGCAGCTCGAGGGGCCGGGCGCCGTCGCGGCGGATTCCGTGCCGGAGCTGATCCTCTTCCGCTCCATGCGGCGGCTGATGAATGCCGTGCGGCTCTGGCTCGAGTATCACGGCCAGGCGCCGGCCGGCACGCCGGCGCGGCCGCCTGGGCTCGAGGCGGCGCTCGCCAGCCTGCCCACGGGCGACGCGGTGCTGATGGAGGCGGAGGCGAAGGCGCTCTTCGCCAAGGTCGGCATGCCGGTGGTGGAGGAGCGCCGTGCCGCGAGCGCCGCCGAAGCCGCCGAGGCCGCCGCCGCGCTCGGCTTCCCCGTGGTGCTGAAGCTCGACAGCCCGGACATCGCGCACAAGACCGAGGTGGGCGGCGTGAAGCTGAACCTGGCCGACCGGGGGGCGGTCGAGGCCGCCTTCGGCGTCATCATGGCCTCGGCGCGGCAGCATGCGCCGCAGGCGAGGCTCGACGGCGTGCTGATCCAGCGCATGTCCCGCGCGGGTGTGGAGATCATCCTTGGAGCAAGGCGGGATGGGCAGTTCGGCTCTCTCGTCCTGGTCGGCACCGGGGGCGTGCAGGCGGAGCTCTGGCGCGACGTGGCGCTCGATCTCGCCCCGGTCAGCCCCGAGCGGGCGGAAGCGATGCTGCGGAGCCTCAAGGGCTTCCCGCTGCTCGATGGCTTCCGCGGCGGGCCGCGCGCCGACATCCCCGCCATTGCCGAGGCCGTCTCCGCCTTCTCCGTACTGGTGGCGGAGGCGGGGCCGCGCATCGAGGAGGCGGAGGTCAACCCGCTGATCTGCGGCGACTGGGGCTGCCTCGCCGTCGACGGGCTGGTACGGTGCGGCGCGTGACATATCAGCCGGCGATGGCGTAGCATCCCGCCCGCGCATGGGACGGGGTGGGATGGCGAAGGTCTATGAGGGCGGGCGTGGCCTGGCCGGGGCGGAGGTCACGGTCGATGGCGCGCCGCTCGACCCGCGCTTCGACCTGCGCCGCTTCTCGCCCATGGGCTTCGAATGGACCTATGAGGGCGACGGGCCGCGCCAGCTTGCACTCGCCCTGCTGGCCGACCATCTCGGCGATCCGGAGCGGGCCCTGGCGCTGACCGAGGCCTTCATGCGCGTGGTGGTGGCCCGGCTCGACAATGCCTGGCTGCTGACCTCCGACGAGATCGATGCGGCACTGTCATGCTTGTAGGTTGCAGGCTGTGCGCGACGCGAGGGAGCACACGACTGGCGGCATCGCCACCAATCATGCGCTCGACCCGATGGACAACCCTCCCTAAACCCGGCTTTCCGCAGGGCGGATATATCAATGACGCATTCGACGGTCGGTAGAGCTGCCGCTGATATGTGGCTTGATATATCTCTCGCATCCAGTGTCGCCGGTGAGCCGCGCCGTGTCAACCGGCTGGCCTTCCCGCAGACATGTCGCTGAAAAGCTCCCATCATGCCCGACCACACGCCGCCCCGCCGCTCACCCTCGCTCCGCCGCCAGCGCGGCCTTCCCGATGCCGCCGCGACGATGACCGAACAGGCCTATCGCGCCATCGAGGAGGCGATCGTCACCCTCGCCCTTCAACCGGGCGAGGTGGTCAGCGAGGCGCAGCTCTCCGCCAAATGCGGCTTCGGCCGGACGCCGGTGCGGGAGGCGCTGCAGCGCCTGGCGCGGGAGAGGCTGGTGCGTATCCTGCCCCGGCGCGGCATCGTCGTGGCGCCGGTCGACATCCGCGAGCAGCTTCGCCTGCTCGAGGTGCGGCGCGAGATCGAGCGACTGACCGCCCGCGCCGCCGCCCGCCGCGCCGATGCCGCCCAGCGCGCCCGGCTCCGCGGCATCGCCGATGCGATGGAGGAGGCGGCGCGGAACAGCGACGAGACCGGCTTCCTCCGCCTCGACCGCGAGCTGAACCTGCTGGTGCTGGACGCCGCCCATAACGAGTTCGCCGCCGCGGCCATGGCGCTGATGCACGGGCTGTCGCGCCGCTTCTGGTTCATCCACTGGCGGCGCAGCGCCGGGCTGCCGGAAGCGGCGGCGGCGCATGCGCTGCTCGCCCGCGGCATCGCCGATGGCGAGGCGGCGGCGGCCGCCGCCGCCTCGGATGCGCTGCTCGACTACATCGAGAGCTTCACCCGGGCGACGGTCGGGCCGGAGCCTTGACCCTGCCTCCGGCCGCGTGCTGATATATCAGCAACAGGCGGAGGGATGGCATGCCAGACAGCCCCATGGACGCAGCGCTGCGGCGCGAGCGGCTCTCCCGGCGGCAGGAGGCCTTCCGCGCCGATTTCCGGGCGAAGATCGGGCGGCTCTACCATGGCTGGGCGCATGTGGCGCTGATCTATGCCATCGGCGGCGCGGCCATCTGGTATGCGGCGCGGCAGGTGGCGGCGCCGGCCTGGTATGAGTGGCTGGTGGTGCCGGTTGCCTTCCTCGGCGCCAACCTCTTCGAGTGGTGGATCCATCAGTACGTGATGCACCGGCCCCTGCGGGGCTTCATGGGCATCTACAAGCGGCACACGCTGGCGCATCACCAGTTCTTCACCGAGACCGAATACACCATCGACGATGCGCGGGACTTCCGCATCGTCTTCTTCCCGCCCTATGCGCTGATCACCTTCCTCGCCCTGTCGCTGGTGCCATGCCTGGCGCTGCGGGCCATCGGCCTGCCGGATGCGGGCTGGCTGCTGCTGATCACCAACACGGCGCTCTACCTCAATTACGAGCTTTTCCATTTCTGCTGCCATGTGAAGGACGACCGGATCGTCCGGCACATTCCCTTCGTCAACACGATCCGCCGCCATCATGCCGCGCATCACGACACCGCCATCATGATGGAACGCAACTTCAACCTGACCTATCCGATCGCCGACTGGCTCTTCGGCACGAGCGACCTTCGGCGCGGGCTGCTCGGCCATCTGCTGAACGGCTACGACACGACGCATCGCCGGCCTGACCTGAAGCGGGTGCGGCACGGCACGGACGACCCGCAGGCCGGAAAGCCGCGGCTCGCGGCGGCGGAGTAGGGCGATGGCCGCGCTCAGGCCGCTGGATGGCGGGCAGATCAAGACCTCCCGCGCGTCGCTGATCGGCGGCATCGCGGTCGGGATCGGCGTCGCGGTGCTCTGGGGGGCCCTGGCGCAGGACCTGGGCGCGGGGCCTGCCGCGGCCCTGCTGCCCGCCGCCCTGGCCGGGCTGTTGGCCGGCCTCTGGGTCTGGCGGGCGGATTTGTAGCGGCGCATTTGCAACAGCCGGAACAGTTCCCGCGCCGCTTGCGCAACCGATCGCGTCCTTCGTCGTTTTCGGAAGGAACGGAGAGGAGCGGCCGTGGATCAGGTGGCGCAGGCGGACCCTATGGCATCCCGGGCGGGGCCGGAGCAACGATTGCTGGCCGCCCTGCCGCCTGGCTGGCGGGCGGTCGGGCGCTGCCGCCTCGGCCTCGGAGGGCCGGCGGGGGTGGGGACGGGGTGCCTGGCGCTCGCCCATCCCACGGTCGGGGTGGCGCTGATTGACCTCATCCCGCATGCGACGCCGAATGCCGAGGCGAGGCTGCGCCGGGCGCTGGAGGCCGCCGGCTTTCACGACCGCTGCCCGGGGATGCTGCCGGTCTGGCATGGGCGGGTGGACCCGATGATGCTGCGCACCCTGCCGAACGTGCTGGCGGAGGGGTTCGACTCGCTGCCGCCGCTCGGCCTCGGCGGGCCGGAGGGATGGATCGGCGCGGTGCAGGCGGCCCTCGCCAGGGACCCGGCCTGGGACGTGCCTGGCCGGCCGCGTGCCGCCGCGCCCGTCCCTGCCCTGCCGGAGGAGGCGGAGGAGGAGGACGCGATCCCGACGCCCCGCCAGCGCCGGGTGCGCTGGATCGGCGGTGGCGTGGTGCTGGCCTGCTGCCTGGCCGTCGGCATCGCCCTGCTGCCCGCGGCCCCGGCGCCGACGGCGGGCAGCGCGCCAACAGTGGCTGCCGTGCCGGCACCGAGCACGCCGCCCAGTGCTGCCGTGCCGGCACCAAGCAAC
>CADCTD010000148.1 GCA_902805545.1 uncultured Craurococcus sp.
CGCGGCGTAAAGGGGGTCGCAACAGCGATGGAGACGACGTGATGCGAAGTGGCCTGTGCCGCGCCCTGCCCTGCCTGATCCTCGCCGGCCTTGCCGCCTGCGCGGCGCCGGCTGCGCCGCCTCCGGCCGAGGCCGCCTCCAGCTCCGCCCTGCCGCGGGTTCTCGTCCGCACCGCGGCCAATCTCCGCGCCGGCCCGGACGGCAGCGCGCCCATCCTGCGTACCGCGGCCCGGGGCGAGGCCTTCCGCGTCCATGGCGAGGCCCGCGGTGGCTGGATCCAGGTCGGCGGCGCCGCGCCCGAAGGCTGGATCCATTCCAGCCTGCTGACCGAGCCCTGATCAGGCCTCCAGCGGCAGGACCCCCTGCCGCCTGCGCCGCACATCCAGCCAGCGCATCGCCGGCGTCACCGTCACGCCATGCAGCCCGACCGAGATCAGCACGGTCAGGCTGATCACCGCCCAGAGCTGGCCCATCTCCGGGAAAGCCGCCGCATTCGCCGCGAAGGACAGGTAGTAGAAGCTGCCGAGCCCGCGGATGCCGAAGAAGGCGATCGCCGCCCGCTCCTCCATCGGCTGCGGCGTGCCGAGCAGCGAGAGCATCGCCGCCGCCGGCCGCACGATGAAGATGAAGCCGAGCGCCGCCACCACCCCCGCCCAGGTGAGCGGCCCCAGCACGCCCCCCGCCAGCGCCCCGCCGAACAGCACCAGCAGCACCATCATCAGCAGCCGCTCGGTCTGCTCGGCGAAGTCGTGCAGCCGCTCATGGTAGTCGTGCTGCCGCTCCGCCGCCCGCATGCCGAGCGCCGCGACGAAAACGGCGATGAAGCCGTAGCCATGCACGATCTCGGTCAGCCCGTAGGCGAGGAAGGTCGCCCCCAGCGCAACGAAGCCATCCCCCGTGCGGGAGAGCTTCGCCCGGTTCGGCATGCGGAAGGTGAGCCAGCCCAGCAGCCGCCCGATCCCCCAGCCGGCGCCCACCCCGGCCGCGAGCTTCCACAGCACGTCGACGCCGATCCAGTGCCCCAGCCACTCCCCCGGCGCCAGCCCGACCGCGGCCAGGCTCACCGCAAGGTTGACGAAAGGGAAGGCGAGCCCGTCGTTCAGCCCCGCCTCGGCGGTCAGGGTGAAGCGCACCTCGTCCTCCTCGCCCGAGCGCGGCGGCCCCACCTGCACGTCGGAGGCAAGCACCGGGTCGGTCGGCGCCAGCGCCGCTCCCAGCAGCAGCGCGGCCGGCAGGCCGAGGCCGAGGCCCCAGTAGCCGATGCAGGCGATGCCGAGGATCGACAGGGGCATCGCCACCCCCAGCAGCCGCCAGGTCAGCCGCCATGTCTGCCAGGCGAGCGGTCGGTCGAGCTTCAGCCCCGCGCCGGTGAGGGCGACGATCACCACCAGCTCCGTCAGCCGCTCCGCCGTATGCGGATAGGTCATCGGGTCCGGCGTGTCGCCGTTGGAGAGGCCGAAGGCGACGAGGCCGCAGGCGATGCAGAACATGGGCAGCGAGAGCGGCAGCTCCCGCAGCACCATCGGCAGCCAGGCGACGAGGAGGATGAGTGCGCCTGTGCCGACCAGTATAACGATATAGGGGTCCATCGCCTCCCAACGCCCGAGGCGGCGCCGGTTGCCCTCGCCCTCGATGCGCCATAAGCCTCGCCGACGAGGCGGAGGGCGATGCGATGCAGGTCACGGTCCTGGGTGCCGGCGCAGTCGGCGGCTGGCTGGCGGCGGGCCTGGCGCGGGCCGGCTGGCCGGTCGCGGTCCTCGCCCGAGGCGCCAGCCTCGCCGCCCTGCAGGCCCAGGGCCTTGTCCTCCTCGAAGGCGACCGGCGCGAGGCCTTCCCCGTCATCGCCGCCGCCGACCCGGCCGGACTACCGCCCGCCGACCTCCTGCTCCTCGGCCTGAAGAGCCACGACCTGCCCGCCGCCCTGCCGCTGATCGAGAGGCTGATGGGCCCCGACACCCTCGTCGCCACCGCCCAGAACGGCCTGCCCTGGTGGTTCCTGCAAGGTTTCGGCGGTCCTGCCGAAGGCCTCACGCTGGAGGCGGTCGATCCCGGCGGGGCGCTGGCCCGCGCCATTCCCGTCGGGCGCGTCCTGGGCGGCGTCGCCCATGTCGGCAGCCGGGTCGAGGCGCCCGGCACCATCCGCCTGATGAAGCAGGACCGGATGCTCTATGGCGACCCCTCCGGCGCCAATCCCGGTCCGCTCGCCGCCCTGGTCGAGGCGCTCCGCCGCGGCGGAATCCCCGCCGAGGCGGCCGGGGACCTCCGCCGCGAGATCTGGCTGAAGCTCTGGGGCAATTCCAACATGAACCCGCTGAGCGCGCTCTCCCGCGCCGATATGCAGGCGATGCTCGACGATGACGGCATCCGCGGCCTGGTCGAGGCGATGATGGCCGAGATGGCCGCCCTCGGCGACCGTATCGGCCTGCCGACGGGCCAGGGCATCGCCGAGCGGATGGCCGTCACCCGCCGCCTGGGTCCCTTCCGCACCTCCATGCTGCAGGACCTCGAGGCGGGCCGCCCGCTCGAGCTCGGCCCGGTGCTCGGCGCCCTGGTGGACCTCGCCGGCCATCTCGGCCAGCCGGTGCCGATGCTCGCCGCCGTCCATGGCCTCGCCCGGCTGCTCGCCCGCAATCTCGGCCAGGGCTGAGGCGGGCCGGCCGGATGGCGCTACTGCTTCGGCGTCTCGTCCGGCGCGTCGGTGGAGCGCCAGTCCTCGAGCCCCGTCCGGTCGCGCCGGTTGGGGAAGACATCGACCGGCCCGCCCAGCTGGGAGGCCCGCTCGTTGAAGTCGCCGGCCTGCGCATCGCCGGGCCCGATCGGCCGGTCGATGGTGCCGCTGGCCCGCTCGGTGCTCTCGGCGGTGCCGTCGTCTGGTGTCTTGCGTTCGTCGGTCATGCCCGGCCAACGCCGCCGCGCCGGGGTCGGTTCGCCTGGCCTCCGCCCCCTTCCGGTGGGAAAATGGCGGCGGCAGGGGGAGGGCAGGGATGCGGGGCAAGCTGGTGATCCTAGGCGCCGGCGGACATGGCCGGGCGCTGGTCGAACTCGCCCGCGACCTGCCCGGGATCGAGCTGGCCGGCCTGATCGATGCAGCGCCGCGTGCACGGGAGATGCTCGGCCTCCCCATCCTCGGCGACGAGGGGGCGTTGCCCGGCCTGCTCGCCGCCGGCACCCGCCTCGCCTGCGTGGCCATCGGCGATGCCGCAGCCCGCCTCGCCGCCGCCGCCCGGCTGGAGGCGATGGGCTTCACCCTGCCGCCGCTGGTCCACCCCTCCGCGATCATCGCCCGCAGCGCCCGCATCGGCCCCGGCGCGGTGGTGCTGCCGCGGGCCGTGCTCGGCGCGCTGGCCGAGGTCGGGCGGCTCGCCATCGTCAATACCGGCGCCATCCTCGAGCATGACACGGCGGTTGGCGAGGCCGCCCATATCGGCCCGGGCGCGGTGCTCGCGGGCGGCGTCCGGGTCGGCGCGCGCAGCCTGGTCGGCGCCGGCGCCGCCTGCCGCCCCTATGCCGTGATCGGCGCCGATGCGGTGATCGGCACCGGCGCCGCCGTCATCGCCGACATCCCCGACGGCGCGGAGGTTGGCGGCGTGCCGGCGCGCCCGCTGGCATGAGGGCCAGCCCGCCCGCCAGCCCGCCCCCGAACCTGCCTCCTGGCGCCTTCACCCGCGCCGGCTTCCGCCGCGGCGCCCGGGCCGCGCTCGGCCTGACCCTCGGCCTCGCCCCCTTCGGCCTCGTCGTCGGCATGGCGGCCGATGCCCGCGGCCTCTCCCTGCTCGAGACCCTGCTGATGAGCGGCCTCGTCTTCGCCGGCACCTCGCAGCTCGTGGCGCTGGAGCTCTGGTCGGACCCGGCGCCGATCCTCGCCGCGACGCTCGCCGCCCTCGTCATCAACCTCCGCATGGCGCCGATGGGTGCGGCGCTCGCCCCGGCGCTGGACCGGCTGAGCGGCCTCCGCCTCTGGGGCACGCTTGCGGTGCTGGTCGACAATTCCTTCGCCCTGATGGTGACGGAGATCCGCTCCGGCCGCCGCGACGCCGCCTTCCTGCTCGGCGCCAGTATCGCCATGTGGGTGGTCTGGATAGCGACGACGCTGGCCGGCCACCTCTTCGGCGCGGCGGTGCGGCTGCCGCCGGGCCACCCGGTCTTCTTCGCCTCGGTGGCGGCGCTGATGTCGATCCTCGTCCCGCTCTGGCGCGGCCGCTCGGACCTGCTGCCCTGGTGCGTCGCCGGGCTGCTGGCGCTGGGCGCGCAGGCGCTCGGCCTCGGCGCGCCCTGGCCGGTGCTGGCAGGCGCGCTCGGCGGCGCTGCGGCCGGCGCGGCACGGGACCGGCGCCGTGACGGCGCGCGGGAGGCGGGGCGTCCATGACCCTCCGCTGGGACGTGCTGGCCGCCATCCTCGGCATGGTGGCGGCGACCTTCCTCTGTCGCGCCGGCGGCTACGCCATCCTCCGGGTGACGCGGCCGCCGCCCTTCATCCAGGCGATGCTGCAGCACCTGCCGGGCGCGATCTTCGTCGCCTTCCTCGCCCCGGCCCTGGCGCGGGAGGGCTGGCCCGCCTGCGTCGCCGGCGGCGCGGCGCTGCTGGTCCAGGCGCGGCTCGGCCGCATGGCGCTGTCGATCCTGACGGGCGTCGCGGTGCTCTGGATCATCCGCAGCCTTCAGTGATGGTGATGGTGGTCCATGCCCTCCATGCCATGGATCATGCCGGGCTCGACCGGCACCGCCGCCGCGTCGCCCGCATAGGCCGCCACCACCGCCCGCATCAGCGCGATCTCCTGGCTCTGGTCGGTGACGATGTCGACGTTCATCAGGCCGAGGAAGCCGTTCCGCGCCGCCGGATTGGCCTGGTAGGCCCGCGCCATGTCGAGCGCCGCCTGGTGATGCACCGACATCGCCTTGGCGAACTGCACGTCGCGCGTCGTCACCGGCCCGGTCGCATCGAGCAACCCGGGGATCGGCGAGCGCATGAAGCCGTCCCGCTGCGCCATGCCCTCGGTCGCCATCGGCTGCACGGCGATGCTGAAAGGCCCCACCCCGAGCCGCACCGGCGGCTGGTCGAGGTGGCGCGCGACGTCGTCGAGCAGCCCGATCTCGAAGGCCTGGTTGCGGATGATGGCCTCGGCCAGCCGCCGCAGCGCCGGGCTGCGCGCCTCCGGGTCGGCGAGGTAGTCCCGCGCCATGGTCAGCGCCCCCGCATGATGCGGCCGCATGCCGCGGATATAGTCGCGGTCGGCCTGGATGGCGGCGGCATCCACCGGCCCGTACCAGGTGGTCAGCACCGGCGTGCCGCCCGGCACGTAGCCTTCCTCGATGGCCGCCCGGGCCGGCAGCGCCGCGAGCAGGGCGAGGCTGGCCCCGGCCAGCATGGCGCGCAGGGAACGCATGGTGGTCCTCCTATCCTCGAAGGACCACCGAGATAGGTCTTCCCATGATGGGAAGGTCAAGGGGTGTCCTGCGCCGCCAGGTAGCGCGCCACCGCCGCCCGGTCCCCGGCCTCGCGCACCCCGTTGGCGCCCATCCAGAGGCCGGGGTACATCGCCTCCGGATCGGCGAGGAAGCGCTCCAGCATCGCCACGTCCCAGCGCTGCCCGGCCTCGTTCGCCGCCTGCAGCACCGGGGAATAGTCGAAGCCCGGATCGCCGCCGACCCGCCGCCCGGCCAACCCGCCGAGATGCGGCCCCGGCCCCGGCGGCGCCCCCGGCGCCAGGGCATGGCAATTGGCGCAATGCCGCCGGAACACCGCCTCGCCCTCCGCCGCCGCGGCGGGCGGGGCAAGCAGCAGCAGCGCCGCGGCCAGCCGCCTCACAACCCGTATTGGATGCGGAGGATCCGGTCGGTGCCGCTCTCGCCGCCCCAGGCCTCGCCCGGTACCCCGTCCATCTGCCGAATGTTGGCGCCCGGCCGGTCGGACGGAAACGAGAGGAAGCTCTCATCCGCCGGGTCGAAGCGCACCACGGCATTGGCCGCGAAATCGGTCAGCCAGACCTTGTCCGACGGATCCACCCAGACCGAATAGGCCCGCGGGCGCTGCCCCGGCAGGCGCCAGACCTTCCAGGACCCGTCCCGCGGGTCGTGCATGGAGACGTTGCCGCTGTTCCACTCGCTGATCCAGAGCCGCCCGGCGCTGTCCGACCAGACGCGGCGCGCGCCCTGGCCAGGCGTCGGCGGCTCGACGATCCGCACCCGCCCGGTCTCCGGATCCTCGATCTGCGCCAGGTGGTTGCCGGCGAGCGAGACGTACCAGAGCCCGCCCTGCGGCGTCCGGGTGATGCCGTAGGCGCCGGGGCCTCGCGGCGCCTCCCAGACCTGCATCGCCTCGCGCCTCGGATCGAGGCGCCCATAGACGCCGTTCTGCCCGGTGAACCAGTAGAGTCCCTGCCGGTCGAAGACGCCGGTGTTGAGGTTCGCATTGGCGAAGCGCTCCGGCAGCCGCCAGAGCTGGACCCGGTGGTCGGCGGGATCGACCCGGGCGATGGCATTCTGCCCGCCCTCCGTCACCCAGGCCGCACCATCCGGCCCACGGATGACGCCATGCGGCGCCGCTCCCTCGCCGAGCTTCACCACGCGGACCGAGCCGTCGCGCGGATCGAGCCGGTTCAGCGTGCCGTTGCGCTGGCCGCAGAACCACATCGTCCCGTCGCCCGCCGCCGTGATGTCGCGGGAGCCGACGCGGCCGCTCCCCGGCGTCGTCGCGTCGAACCAGGTGAGTCGATAGCCGGGCGGCACCGCCGCCGCGGCGCGGCCCGCCGGCAAGGCAAGGGCGGCGCCAAGGGCAAGGAGTTCACGACGTTGCATCGTTCCAACCTCCGGATTGCGCGGCGGTGACCTTAGCACTCGCCAGCGCGCCCGCCGAACCTCTATTCGGCCGCCTTCGCCTCGGCCTTCTTCGCCGGCGCCTTCGGCGTGCTCTCGTCCTCCTCGTCCTCGGGCGGCCTGGCCGAGCGCTCGAGCGGCGCCAGCGCCTGGTGCGGGATGTTGATCCCCATCTCGTAGAAGCGCCGCTTCACCCGCCGCATCAGCTCCCGCTGCACCGGCCAGCGCTGGGTCGGCTCCGTCCGCACCCGTCCGCGGAGCTGCACGCCGACCTGGCCCAGGCTGTCGACGCCCCAGAAGTCGAACTCGTCTCGGATCGCCGTCTTGAACCGCGCCTCGCTCCGCATCTCGGCGACGATCTCCTTGATCGTCGCACCCGCCCGGTCGGTATCGGTCTCGTAGGCGACGAGGATGTCGACCATGGCGAAGGCGAAGTCGCGCGTGCTGTTCGTCACCGTCGTGACCGTCGAGAAGGGGACGATATGGATCGATCCGTCCCCGTCCCTGAGCTTGATCGAGCGGATCGAGAGATGCTCGACGACACCTCCCTTGCCGCCGACATTCACCACGTCGCCGACCGCGACCGCATCCTCCAGCAGCAGGAAGACGCCGGTGATGACGTCCTTCACCAGCGTCTGCGAGCCGAAGCCGATGGCCAGGCCGACGACGCCGGCGCCGGCCAGCAGCGGGGCCACGTTGAGCCCGAGCTGCGACAGCGCGTTCAGCACCACGAAGACGAGGATGAAGACGCCGAGCACCGTCCGCAGCATCGGCAGCAGCGTCCGCACCCGCGCGCTGCGGGCCGCATGGCTGTCGCGGGCGAGGCGCGCCAGCCGCCGCTGGATGGAGGAGTTGGTCACCTCCCACACCACCAGCGCCAGCATCAGCGTGCAGGCGATGTTGAAGAGCGTCTGCACCAGCCGGTTGCCGAGCGTCCCGGCGGAGAACCAGGCGAGCGCCCCAAGTCCCCAGGTCTCGAGCAGCAGCACCGTCGCCGCCGCGCCGATGAGCACCGAGACGGCGGCCCGCAGCGGCGGCACATAGGTCGCCGCCCGCGCCGGCAGGCCGGGCCAGCGCTTGGCCAGGTCATGGGTCGGGTCGAGCAGCCGCTCGCTGACCCGGATGAAGCCCTCGTCCAGCGCCTTGGCCGCGCCGATGATCAGCAGGGTGAGAACCGTGCCCCAGAGCAGCCGCTGGAAGCCGTTCTCGAGCGCCAGCGCCCAGACCGCCCAGCCGGCCACCAGCCAGAGGATGACCATGACGTGCCAGGTCTCGGCCAGCCGGTTGCGGAAGCCCCGCAGCATCAGCCGCGTCCGGTCCGGCACCTCGCCCGGCTCCAGCGGCTTGGCCCGCAGCGCCGAGGCCACCGCCTCCCGCTGCTGCAGCACCAGCCGCACCAGCAGCAGGGAGCCCACCAGCAGGGTGACGTTGATGATAGCGTCATAGGCCGCCCAGGGCAGGCCGAGGAACAGCCCCGTCTCGGCCAGCACGTAGCCGCCGACGCCGACCAGCATCAGCCGCCGGAGCCAGCCGATGCTGGCCGCCGCCGCCTCCTGCGAGCAGGGGATCAGCCGCAGGTGGCTGGAGGCCGGCGAGAGCAGGGCGCGCGCCAGCGCGAAGGCCGCGCGCGAGCCCATGTAGACATGGGCGATCATCAGCCCGACGAGCTTCGTCGTCGGCAGCGGCTTCACCAGCCCGAACAGCCCGTAGACCGTCAGCCCGAAGGCCGCGATCGGCAGCAGGTCGAGCAGCAGCCGCAACAGCACCAGCGGCAGGCGCTTCAGCCAGGTCCAACTCTCATGCTCGCGCGGCGCCGCGACATCCAGCCAGTGCCGGAACCGGCCGAAGGCGCGCATCACCAGCCGCTCGGCGACCAGGCCGAGCCCGACCAGCAGCAGCACCTTCCAGGCCGCGTCCAGCATGCGGGTCTGCGCCACCGGGTCCCGCGCGAGCTGGCTCGCCGCCTCCCACAGCGCCGGCAGGTCCGCCATGGACTGCACGGCCGCAAGCACATGGTCGGTGATGCCCCCGATCCGGCCCGAGAGGCCGCTCAGCAACTGCGCCCCGACCGTGTTGGGCGCGATCAGCGGCTCGTTGGGCGCGGCATCACCGGCTGCGGCCGGCGCCGGGGCGGCCGGAGCCGCGGGCTGCGCCGCCTGGGGCGGGCTGGCCTCGGCCCCCTCCGCC
>CADCTD010000149.1 GCA_902805545.1 uncultured Craurococcus sp.
GCAACCGGCCAGATACGCCTGGTGCACGCCGATGTTGGACCGACCAGCGACTGGGGACGTCCCGCCGCCGATAGTCCTCAAACCGCTTGGCCAAACTATCTGGCGCGTCCCTGGACCGAGTGGCGGAATTTCGGCTCGTTGCCCGACCTTGTCTATGTGGACGGGCGGTTCCGGGTCGCCTGCTGTCTGTCGATCCTGCTCGCGTTCGCCGATCAACGCGAGGCGCCGCGGATCATGATCCACGATATCGGCCCCGAGCGGCCATACTACGGTACGATATTCGAGTTCTTTGAGACGGTGGAGGCCGTTGGCAGCCTACATCTGCTAGCTCGCCGCCCTGACGCTTCGACACTCGGCGCTGTCACGCGCCTGTTGGACTTTCAGTTCGACGCTCGCTGAGGTCGTGCCCCAACGCGTGGTGTAGGAGTGGTGCTCCTGGGCGGGCTGGTCCGCCTCGTCAGGATGCCAGGGCTGGCAGGCTGACCGGGGCAGTATCGCTGATGGTGCCGATGGTCGCCAGGGTCATGTAGCGGGCTCGCTGGGTGGCCCACTCGTCGGACTGCTCGAGCAGGATCGCACCGATCAGCCTGACCGCGGCAGCTTCGTTTGGAAATATGCCGACAACATCGGTGCGGCGCTTGATCTCGCCGTTGAGCCGCTCGATTGGGTTTGTGCTGTGCAACTTGGCCCGATGAGCGGCGGGAAAGTTTATGTAGGCGAGGACGTCCTCCTCGGCGGCGTCCATCAGGGCAGCCAGCTTCGGCACCTTGGGGCGGAGTTGGTCGGCCACTGTGCGCCATTGGGCGTGGGCGGCCACGGCATCCTCCTGGGCGTAGGCGGTGCCGATCCAGGCCGAGACGATGCGGCGCTGGGTCTTCCCGGCATGGGCCAAGGCGGTGCGGCTGAAATGGACGCGGCACCGTTGCCATGTTGCCCGCAGCACCTTGGTCACCGCGGCCTTGAGCCCTTCATGCGCGTCGGAGATCACCAGCTTGACGCCCCGCAGCCCGCGCCGCGTCAAGGAGCGCAGGAAGTCCAGCCAGAACGTCTCCGCCTCGGATGCGCCGATTGCCATGCCAAGGACCTCGCGCCGGCCATCGGCGTTGACGCCGACCGCGACGGTCACCGCAACCGGGACGATGCGGCCCGCCTCGCGGACCTTCACATAGGTGGCGTCGAGCCACAGGTAGGGCCAGTCGCCCTCGATCTGGCGGGAGAGGAAGTCGCCGACCCGATCGTCGATCTCGGCGCAGAGCCGCGAGACCTGGCTCTTGGAGACACCCTCCAGGCCCATGGCGCGGACCAGGTCATCGACCGAGCGGGTCGAGATGCCGTGGACATAGGCCTCTTGGATCACTGCCGTCAGCGCCTTCTCGGCGGTCCTGCGGGGCTCAAGGAAGGCTGGGAAGTAGGAGCCCCGCCGGAGCTTCGGGATCCGTAGCTCGACGGTCCCCGCCCGGGTTTGCCAGTCGCGGTCCCGGTAACCGTTGCGCTGCACCAGCCGGTCGGAGCTGCGCTCGCCATGCGCGGCGCCGGTCAGCTCGCCCACTTCCAACTCCATCAACCGCTCGGCGGCGAAACCAATCATCTCGCGTAGGAAGGACGCGTCGGCAGACTTTTCCAAAAGGCCCCGAAGGGCCATCGTCTCGTCGGTCATCGTGGCTGGTCCATGGTCCAGGGGTTGTCGGTCTCAGCAACCCAACCCTAGCCAGGACCACCACGATGGCCGCCACCATTACGATGACGGCCTCCTACACCACCTCAAGGGACATAACCCTCGCTGATCCATTGGCCTCCTTCAGCATGGGCTTCGCCCCGAGGTTTGCGTGATCTGCTTTCGTCGAAGTGGTTTGCTCGTCATGTAATCCGCTGGCCGCGGAGGTGTGGCTGGAATGGCGCGGAAGAAAGCACACACGCCGGAGGAGATTGTTGCGCAGCCCTGGCCGGCAGAGGCGTTGGTTGGCCCGGGGAAGGCGGTGCAGGCAGTCGAGGTCATGAAGTCGACCTGACATCGATGGAATACCGAACTCAGCGGCCCGGGTTGCGACCGGATGAAGCGCCTGAAGGAGCCGGAGCGCGATAACCCGCGGCCGCGGCGGGCACTGTCGGACCCGAGGCCTGAGAAGGTCATCCTGAAAGACGCCGCATCGGGAAGGTGGTGCGCCCGCTTGGCGTCGAGCAGTATGGATGGACGCCGCGGAAGGCGTCGTGAGCCGCCCGGGACGGCGCCGTGATGACGGCGGACATCGGCGAACTGGCGAAGCGCAACAGGCGACAAGGGTGTCGGCGGATCACGGCGCTGGTGCCGGATGCGGGTTGGCCAGTGAACCGCGAGCGCGCGACGCGGCTCCGGTCGCAGGGAGGCTACGGCCTTGGCGCCGGACAATCACAGGGTTTCGCAACGAGGGCTTCGTCGATGGCCTTGGCCATGGCATCCGTCGCCGGTACGTGTCAGCCACGGAGGCCTATGGGGCGGGATAGCAACTCATCCTCCGGTGGTCGAGGCTTGTCGCGCACTGGTGTCGGACGGAGCAGCTGCCTGGGTTTGACCCGAACCGTCCTTTCGCCACGCTTCGGTCCACCGGCTAGGCCAACCCAGACCCCGCCGTACATTTCCCGCACGGCACCGGATGACACTTGCTTTCCGTAGATTGAACGAGCATTTAGAGTTCTGAACGATCGATTAGAGTGACCGATGACGTCGTCGCTTTCCGCCCGCGTCGCCCGCTTCAAGCAGGACCAGGTTCTGGACGCGGCCATCGCCGTCTTCGCCCGGAAGGGTTTCCATGCCGCCTCGATGCGTGACGTCGCCGCCGCGGCCGGGGTCGCGCCCGGCTCGATCTACAACCATTTCGAGAACAAGGCGGCGCTGCTGCTCGGCATCGTCGATCGCATGTCCGCGAGGGCGGCGGAAGCCACGTCCCTCCCGCCCGCGGACGCCAATCTCCGCGACCTGCTCATCACGGCGATCCGCACCCCGCTCGCCGCCATGACGGGCGAGACGACCGAATTGTTCCGCGTGATCCTCGCTGAGATCCTGGTCAATCGTGACCTGGCGGAGCAGTTTCGGCGCCGCGTGCTCAATCCGATGCTGTCCGCCTGCGGCGACGTCCTGGCGAGCCATCTGCCGCAGGCATCCCGCGACACCTGGCTGCGGGTGGTGTCGGCGATCGTCCTCGGACTGATCCTGCAGCGGCTGATTGACGGCGACGCAGCGCTGCCGCTCCCGGAGGACCTTGCGGATGCGCTGCTTGCCGGGCTGCAGGGCGCGGCGCCATGAGCCAGCCGGACCTTGCCACCATGCCGGCCGGCGCGCTGCACGCCGTCGATATCACCGCGGCCACCTTCAAGGCGGACCCTTTCCCGTTCTACGCTCGGCTTCGGCGCGAGGCGCCGGTGTTCCCGGTCACGCTGCGCTTCGCGCGCCAGGCCCAGCGGGCTTGGCTCGTCACGCGCTACGGCGATGTCGTGAGGGTGCTGAAGGATTCTGCGACCTTCGTGAAGGACCCGAGCGCCGCCATGACGGCCGAGCAGGCAAAGGCCGCGCCGATGCTGCGGCTGCCTGGCCCGTTTCAGGTCCTCCAGCAGGGCCTGCTCAGCCTAGACGGCGACCGCCATGCGCGGCTGCGCACCCTCGTCCACAAGGCTTTCTCGGCGCGCCAGATCGAGCGGATGCGCGACACCGCGGAGGCCGTGACGGAGGAGACACTCGACCGCCTCCTGCCGCAGGGCGGGTTTGACGTGGTCGGCGATTTCGCGCTGCCTGTCGCGCTGCGGGTGATCGGGCGCGTCCTCGGCGTGCCTGACGAGGACCATCGCCGCTTTAGCGAGTGGACGCGGGCCCTCGTCTCGCTCGGCGACCGCCATCCACTCTGGGTGGCGCCGGCGGTTCTGCGCTTTCTCTGGTATATGCGCCGCCTCGTGCGCAGCCGGCGCCGCGCGCCGCGGGACGACCTGATTTCGGCGCTGGTGCAGGCGCAGGAGGCGGGCGACGCCCTGTCGGAGGACGAGGTGCTGGCCATGATCTTCCTGCTGCTGTCGGCGGGCCATGAGACCACGGTCAACCTGATCGGCAACGGCACCCTCGCCCTGCTCAACCACCCCGACGAGATGGCGCGCTGGCGCGCCGATCCCGCACTCGGCCGGAGCGCGGTGGAGGAATTGCTGCGCTTCGTCGTGCCCGCCGAGACCGCGACGGAGCGCTATGCGACACGCGATACCGAGGTCGCGGGCGCCGGAATTCCGCGCGGCGAACTCGTCGTCGCGGTTCTCGCCTCAGCCAATCGGGACGCGACGCAGTTCGCGGACCCGGACCGGCTGGACCTGGGGCGGGAGGCCAACCGGCACCTCGCCTTCGGACAGGGTATGCATTTCTGAGTTGGCGCGGCACTGACACGGCTGGAAGCCCGGATCGCATTCGACGCGCTGCTCCGTCGCGCACCGTGGCTGCGACTGGCCTGTCCCCAGGATGCGGTGCGCTGGCGTTCAAGCTTCATCCTCCGCGGCGTCGAGAGCTTGCCGGTCCGGGTGTGAGGAGATCCCTGCCGCAGGCAGCGCAGGGCTGAGGCTTCGCGCCGGAGGCGCTGCGCCGCCACTTCGCCGGCGTCCCATGTCGCGCTTCCTGACCTAAGGCTGCCAGTCGTGTTACATCGACGGGTGCTGCCAACGGTTTTCGAGATCGACCCGCTACAAATGCAGTATTCATCCTCCGCCGCCTGCTGCGGCGGGCAGTAAAAATGTCACACCATCACCAGGTTTCTTCCTGTTCCGCAATTTACGCAAACGGTTGAGAATATAATCGGCTAAGGTCGGCGCGATCCGCGATACAGAAGTCACGTTGCAGGCGCGCATGAGATCGTGTCCTCTTGGAATCGAAGTTTACGGCCAGACAGAACAGATTTTGTTGCAACAACGTCGATCTCCATATGGACTGACCCAAATGGCGGGTTTCTTTGGGGAGGTGCACAGAGAATGCTGCATCATTGTGTCCGTCCCTTGGGCTCGCGCCTGCACGCCCCCATGCCTTCACGCTTAAAGGAATCCAGCAATGCCGTCTGAAGGCGCAACCCTTCCGGGCGTCGAGCTTCGTCCTGCGCCTGCAGCCGTGACGGAAGGAGCAGCGGAGCAGCGGTCCGGAGAGCTGACCCGCCTGCTTGAAGCCCTCCAAGCCGTTCGTGCTGGAGACTTCTCCGTCCGCCTGCCTGGCGACCAAGTGGGTCTCGCAGGAAAGATTGCCGATACCTTCAATGACATCGTCGCCGGCAACCAGCGTATGGCGCAACAGCTCGAGCAGGTTGGCCACGTGGTTGGGCGTGAAGGCCGGACCAGCAAGCGGGTCCGCTTCGGCTTGGCTGATGGCGCCTGGGGCGAGATGGAGTCCTCGGTCAACACGTTGATCGACGACCTGCTGTGGCCGACCACCGCCGTGACGCAAGCCGTGGCCGCCGTCGCCAAGGGCGACCTGTTGCAGACAGTCCAGCTTGATGTCGGCGGGCGGCCGCTGAAAGGCGAGTTCCTTCGCTCGGCAACTATCGTGAACACGATGATCAAGCAGTTGAGCGTGTTCACCTCGGAAGTCACTCGCGTCGCGCGCGAAGTCGGCACGGATGGCAAGCTCGGCGGCCAGGCGCAGATTCGGGAGGTTACCGGCGTCTGGAAGGACCTGACCGAGAGCGTCAACTCCATGGCGTCGAACCTCACCGCGCAGGTGCGGAACATCGCCGATGTCACCATCGCGGTCGCCAACGGTGATCTGTCGAAGAAGATCACGGTCGACGTGCGTGGCGAGATCCTTCAGTTGAAGGAGGCCATCAACACCATGGTGGACCAGCTGCGCTCCTTCGCCTCCGAGGTGACGCGGGTCGCGCGGGAGGTCGGTACCGAAGGCAAGCTGGGTGGCCAGGCGCTGGTGCCGGGGGTGGCGGGGACGTGGAAGGACCTGACCGATTCGGTGAACGCCATGTGCGGCAACCTGACCGCGCAGGTCCGCAATATCGCGCAGGTGACCACCGCAGTCGCACGCGGCGACCTCAGCCGCAAAATCACGGTGGATGTCCGCGGTGAGATCCTGGAGCTGAAGGACACCATCAACACGATGGTGGACCAGCTGAACGGCTTCGCCTCGGAGGTGACCCGCGTCGCGCGGGAGGTAGGCACCGACGGGCGGCTCGGTGGCCAGGCGCAGGTGCCGGGCGTGGCCGGCACCTGGAAGGACCTCACCGACAGCGTCAACTCGATGGCAGGCAACCTGACCGCCCAGGTCCGCAACATCGCCGAGGTTGCCACTGCCATCGCGGGCGGCGACCTGTCCCGCAAGATCACCGTCAATGTGAGCGGCGAGATCCTGCAGCTGAAGGAGACCATGAATACGATGGTCGACCAGCTCAACGCTTTCGCCGGCGAGGTCACGCGCGTGGCACGCGAAGTCGGCACCGATGGGCGCCTTGGCGGCCAGGCCAACGTGCTCGGCGTCGCGGGCACCTGGAAGGACCTGACCGAAAGCGTCAACTCCATGGCGTCGAACCTGACCGCGCAGGTCCGCAACATCGCCGAGGTTTCGACCGCCATCGCCAATGGCGACCTCTCGAAGAAGATCACCGTCGATGTCCGTGGCGAGATCCTGCAGCTGAAGGAGACGATCAACACCACGGTCGACCAGCTGAACGCCTTCGCCTCCGAGGTGACGCGCGTTGCGCGGGAGGTCGGCACCGAAGGGAAGCTCGGCGGCCAGGCGCAGGTGAAGGGCGTTGCTGGTACCTGGAAGGACCTGACCGACAGCGTCAACTCCATGGCGTCGAACCTGACCGGCCAGGTGCGCAACATCGCCGAGGTGGCGACGGCCGTGGCGCGCGGCGACCTTTCGAAGAAGATCACCGTCAATGTCAGCGGCGAGATCCTGCAGCTGAAGGAAACCATCAACACGATGGTCGACCAGCTGAACGCCTTCGCCGGCGAGGTGACACGCGTGGCGCGCGAGGTAGGCACCGACGGGCGCCTCGGTGGCCAAGCGCAGGTGCCCGGCGTCGCGGGCACCTGGAAGGACCTGACCGAGAGCGTGAACTCCATGGCGTCGAACCTGACCGGCCAGGTCCGAAACATCGCCGAGGTGGCCACCGCGATCGCCAATGGCGACCTGTCGCGCAAGATCACCGTCGATGTCCGCGGCGAGATCCTTCAGCTGAAGGAGACGCTGAACACCATGGTGGACCAGTTGAACCGCTTCGCCGGTGAGGTGACGCGCGTGGCCCGTGAGGTCGGCACCGAGGGCCGGCTGGGCGGCCAGGCCAACGTGCCCGGTGTCGCCGGTACCTGGAAGGACCTGACCGACAACGTCAACTCCATGGCAGGTAACCTGACCGGCCAGGTGCGCAACATCGCCGAGGTGACGACTGCCGTCGCGCGCGGCGACCTCAGCCGCAAGATCACCGTTGACGTGAAGGGCGAGATCCTCGAGCTGAAGAACACGATCAACACGATGGTCGATCAGCTCAACGCCTTCGCCGGCGAGGTGACCCGCGTTGCGCGCGAGGTCGGCACCGAGGGCAAGCTCGGCGGCCAGGCGGTCGTGCCTGGCGTCGCCGGCACCTGGAAGGACCTGACCGACAACGTCAACTTCATGGCGTCGAACCTCACGGGCCAGGTGCGCAACATCGCCGAGGTCTCGACCGCCATCGCCAATGGCGACCTGTCGAAGAAGATCACGGTCGACACCCGCGGCGAGATCCTGCAGCTGAAGGAAACCATCAACACGATGGTCGAGCAGCTGCGCTCCTTCGCGGGCGAGGTCACGCGCGTGGCGCGCGAGGTCGGCACCGAGGGCCGGCTCGGCGGCCAGGCGGTGGTGCCGGGTGTTGCCGGTACGTGGAAGGACCTGACCGACAACGTCAACCTGCTGGCCGGCAACCTCACGACCCAGGTACGCAATATCGCCGAGGTGACGACGGCGGTGGCGCGCGGCGACCTCAGCCGCAAGATCACCGTCGATGTGCGCGGCGAGATCCTCGAGCTGAAAAACACCATCAACACGATGGTCGACCAGCTCAACGGCTTCGCCTCCGAGGTGACGCGCGTGGCGCGCGAAGTCGGCACCGAGGGCAAGCTCGGCGGCCAGGCGCAGGTGCCTGGCGTCGCCGGCACCTGGAAGGACCTGACCGACACCGTCAACGTCATGGCCTCCAATCTCACCGAGCAGGTGCGAGGCATCGTCAAGGTCGTCACCGCCGTCGCCGATGGAGACCTGAAGCAGAACCTCGCGGTGAACTCGAAGGGCGAGGTTGCGGCGCTGGCCGAGACCATCAACAACATGACCCATACGCTGGCGACCTTCGCCGACCAAGTAACGACCGTTGCGCGCGAGGTGGGCGTCGAGGGGCGCCTCGGCGGTCAGGCCAACGTGCCGGGCGCTGCCGGCACCTGGAAGGACCTTACCGGCAACGTCAACCTGCTGGCGGCGAACCTGACGACGCAGGTGCGCGCCATCGCAGAGGTGGCGACGGCGGTGACCAAGGGCGACCTGACGCGCTCGATCCAGGTTGAGGCCCGCGGCGAGGTCGCGGAGCTCAAGGACAACATCAACACGATGATCGAGAACCTGCGGCAGACGACCGACAGGAATACCGAGCAGGACTGGCTGAAGACGAACCTCGCCCGGTTCACCAACATGCTCCAGGGCCAGCGGGAGCTCTCCACCGTCGGCCGCATGCTGCTCTCCGAGCTGGCGCCGCTGGTGGCCGCGCAACAGGGGGTGATCTACCAGATCGAGGGCGATGCGGTCCCTGGGCTCAGCCTGCTCTCCGCCTATGCGGATGACGGCGCCTCCGGCCATCCGCGGCGCCTCCAGCTCGGCGAGGGGCTGGTCGGGCAATGCGCGCTGGATGCCAGGCGGAAGGTCATCGCAGACGTCCCGACGGATGCGGTGCCGATCATCTCGGGCCTGCTTTCCGCCGCGCCGCGCAGCCTCGTCGTCCTCCCGGTGCTGTTCGAGGGCCAGGTGAAGGCGGTGATCGAGCTCGCCTCGCTAGGGGCCTTCACCGATCTGCAGCTCTCCTTCCTGGAGCAGCTCACGGCCAGCATCGGCATCGTGCTGAACAGCATCGAGGCGACGATGCAGACCGAAGGCCTGCTCGTGCAGTCGCAACAGCTTGCAGGCGAACTGCAAGCCCAGCAGCGCGAGTTGCAGCAGACCAACGAGCAGCTCGAGCAGAAGGCGCAGCAGCTGGCCGAGCGCAATGTCGAGGTCGAGCGCAAGAACCAGGAGATCGAGCAGGCCCGCCGCGCGCTGGAGGAGAAGGCGACGGAGCTGGCGCTGACGTCCAAGTACAAGTCGGAATTCCTCGCCAACATGTCGCACGAACTGCGTACGCCGCTGAACAGCATCCTCATCCTCGGACAGCAGCTGGCCGAGAATGCCGACGGCAACCTGACCGTGCGGCAGGTGGAATTCGCGCGCACCATCCATGGCGCGGGCACCGACCTGCTGAATCTGATCAGCGACATCCTCGACCTGTCGAAGATCGAGTCTGGCACTGTTTCGGTGGATGCGGAGGAGATCTATTTCGGCAACCTGCTCGAGGTGGTGGCGAGGCCCTTCCGCCACGAGGCGGAGAGCCGCGGCCTCGCCTTCGATGTCAGGTTCGACTCCCGGCTCGGCCGCAGCATCATCACCGACTCCAAGCGGCTGCAGCAGGTGCTGAAGAACCTGCTGTCCAACGCTTTCAAGTTCACCGCGCAGGGGCAGGTCAGCCTGATCGTATCCTCGGCGGCTGAGGGATGGAGCCCGGATCACCCGGTCCTGCGCCACGCTCCGGCGGTGGTCGCCTTTCAGGTGTCGGATACCGGAATCGGGATTCCCGCCGAGAAGCAGCGCATCATCTTCGAGGCCTTCCAGCAGGCGGACGCCAGCACCAGCCGAAAGTACGGCGGCACGGGGCTTGGGTTGGCGATCAGCCGCGAGCTGTCGAACCTGCTCGGCGGTGAGATCCAGCTGCACAGCACACCAGGGGAGGGGAGCGTCTTCACGCTTTACCTGCCGCTGAAATATGCCGGCGCACCGGTCGCCGCCCTGACGCCGCCGAGCCCGACCTCTTCGCTCATCCCGCATTCGGGCCTCGCTTCAGGCCTGCTTGAACGCCCGACAGAGGCGGTTCCCGACGATCGGGAGTCGATCGCGCCTGGCGACAGCGTGCTGCTCATCGTCGAAGACGACCCGCATTACGCGCGCGTCGTGGCCGACCTGGCGCGGGACCGCGGCTTCCGGGTTCTGGTCGCGTCGCGCGGCGCGGAGGCGCTAGCGCTCGCCCGTGAGCACCACCCCATTGCGATCTCACTCGATGTCTTCCTGCCCGACATGCTGGGCTGGACCGTCTTGAGCCAGCTCAAGCAGGACCCCGAGACGCGTCATATCCCGGTCCAGATGGTCACGCTGGACGAGGACCGGCAGCATGGCCTGTCCCAGGGCGCCTTCTCCTTCCTCACCAAGCCGACGACAACCGAGGGGCTGGAGGCGGCGCTGGAGCGGATCCAGGCGTTTTCCCGGCCGCGCCGGAAGCGGCTGCTGGTGGTCGAGGACAATGCCGCCGAGCGCATGAGCGTGACGGAGCTGCTCGACCATGACGACATCGATATCGTCCCGGTCGAGACCGGCGCCGGCGCCCTGGCGGAACTGCGCGAGCGGTCGGCTGATTGCGTGGTGCTCGACCTGCGGCTACCCGATATGTCGGGCTTCGAGGTGCTGGAGCGGATTCGTGACGACGAGGCTTTGCGGGACATCCCCGTGGTCGTCTTCACGGGACGGGAGCTTTCGGCTGAGGAGGATACCCGCCTCCATAGCATGGCGCGCAGCGTCGTCGTGAAGGGCGTCGAATCGCCGGAGCGTCTGCTGGACGAAACGGCGCTCTTCCTGCACCGCGTCGTGGCCGATCTGCCGCCCGAGAAGCAGCGCATGCTCGAGCGGCTGCATAGTTCGGACGAGGATCTGCTCGGCCGCACCGTCCTTCTGGTCGATGATGATGCTCGGAATATCTTTGCGCTGAGCTCGGTGCTCGAGCGGCGCGGCATGCGGGTGCTCACCGCCACGAATGGCAATGATGCCATAGGGCTGATCGAATCAACGCCGGATCTCGCCATCGTCCTCATGGACATCATGATGCCCGGCATGGACGGATACGAGACGATGCAGGTGGTGCGGGCAAAGCCGACCTACCGGCGCTTGCCGATCATCGCGCTAACGGCCAAGGCCATGAAGGGCGACCGGGAGAAATGCCTCGAGGCCGGTGCGTCCGACTATCTGGCCAAGCCCGTCAACACCGAACAGCTGCTGTCGTCGCTGCGCATGTGGCTGCATCGCTGACGCCGAGGCCGACGACATGTGCCAGCAAGACGCGGTCAATATCCTGCTCGTGGACGACCAGCCAGCCAAGCTGCTCAGCTACGAAGTCGTGCTACAGGAGTTGGGCGAGAATCTTATCCGTGCCTCCTCGGCGCGGGAAGCGTTCGAGCACCTCCTGCGCACCGAGGTTGCCGTCATCCTGATCGACGTCGTCATGCCGGACCTTGATGGGTTCGAGCTAGCGACCATGATCCGTGAGCACCCGCGTTTTGAGCGGACTGCTATCATCTTTGTTTCGGCGGTCCATATGACCGATCTCGACCGCTTGCGGGGTTACGAGGTCGGCGCGGTGGACTACCTGCCGGTACCGGTCGTGCCTGACCTGCTGCGCGCCAAAGTGCGGCTTTTCGTCGACCTCTACCGCAAGACCCGGCAGCTCGAGCGGCTGAACATCGAGCTGGAACGGCGCGTGAAAGAGCGCACGATCGCGCTCGAGACGTCGACTGCGCGCCTGCAGGAAAGTGAGCAGCGCAGGAGCCTGGCCCTCGCCGCTGGCCATATGGGATCCTGGGAATGGGACCTGGCGAGCGATGCCCAACTTTGGGATGAGGGGCAGCATTGCATCTTCGGCACCGATACTTTCCAGTTCGTGCCGACAGGGCAGGCTGCAATGGCCTTCGTCCATCACGAGGACCGAGAGGGGCTCCAGGCCGTCGTCCTTGAGGCCATCCGCAATGGCTCCCCGTACAATACCGAGTTCCGGATCGTGCAAGCCAGCGGTGATATCCGCTGGTGCGTCATCGGGGCTGCTCCGACCCTCGACCGCACCGGCCGGCCGACACGGTTCAGCGGTGTCACCCACGATATCACGGAGCGCAAGAAGGCCGAGGCCGCGCTCCGCGAAAGCGAGGAGCGGCTACGCATCGCCCAGGAGACGAGCGGCATCGGCATATGGGACTGGGACCTGCTTAGTGACCAGATCGTCCACATCGGGGAGGTCTACCGGTCCTGGGGCGTGGACCGGGACGTCTCCGAGCCGCCCTCAGCCACCTTCCAGCGCATCGTGCATCCTGATGACCGGTCGGCAGCCTGGACCGAGATCCAAGCCGCGATCCATGGCGAGCGTCCTTACCAGCTGGAACTGCGCATCGTCGGGATGGATGGTACCATTCGCTGGTTGGCCAGCCGTGCCGAAGTCATCCGTGATCGCACTGGCCGTCCGATCCGCATCATCGGCACCGATATCGATGTCACGGAACGCCGCCGTGCCGCCGACATCCTCGCCGAGGCCAATGCTGAGCTGGAGCGCCGCGTTGAAGAGCGCACCCGCGAAAGCGAGGCGGCCCTGGCCCAGGTCCATGAGATGCAGAAGATGGAAAGCCTGGGCAAGGTCACGGGTGGCGTCGCCCATGACTTCAACAACCTGCTCATGGCCATCCTCGGCAACCTGAGCCTGCTTCGGAAGCGCTTGACCCTGGACTCACGTACCGCCCGGCTCGTTGACGGGGCGATCCAAGGTGCGGAACGCGGCGCAGCCTTGACGAAACGCATGCTGGCCTTCGCACGGCGCCAGGAACTGAAGCCTCAGGCGATCGACGTCGAACAGCTCGTCCAAGGAATGACCGACTTGTTGCGCCAGTCCCTCGGGCCTGCTGTCGAGGTCGTTCTGGACTTTCCGGCCAGCATGCCGCCGCTGAAAATTGATCCGAACCAGCTCGAGCTCGCTCTTCTCAATCTTGCCGTCAATGCCCGGGATGCGATGCCGATGGGCGGCCGCTTCACCGTCGCGGCGCAACATGGGACATCCCCCGAGCCGAGCCTGCAGCTTCCGTCAGGCGGGTATGTTTGCGTGTCGGTCGCGGATACGGGCGTGGGAATGGACGAAGGGACGTTGAAGCGCGCGACGGAGCCATTCTTCACCACGAAGGAGGTCGGGAAGGGGACGGGGCTCGGGCTCTCGATGGTCCATGGGCTTGCTGCACAATCGGGGGGAGCGATGCGGATTGTCAGCCGTCCGGGCTTCGGGACCGTCGTCGAACTCTGGCTCCCGGTCGCCAAGGACGGCAGCAACGTCAAGACTCAGGCTGGCCCGGAAGCGGCACCCATCGCGCATGCCGGGCCGGTGCAGTCCTGCCGTGTTCTGCTTGTGGATGACGACCCGCTTATCCGCACTGGCACCTTGGCCATGCTGGAGGACCTTGGCCATGTCGTCGTCGAGGCTTCTTCCGCAGCACAGGCTTTCGACATCCTGTCTTCGGGCGAGGTTTTCGACCTTGTCGTGACCGACTTTGCCATGCCGGGCGCTACGGGGCTGGAGCTGACGGAGCGCATCGAGGCAAGGTGGCCGGAGCTCCCGATCCTTTTGGTGACCGGATATGCCGATCTGGCAGAGTCGGAGTTCGGAGGCCGCGCCCGCCTCTCCAAGCCCTATGGGCAGGACCAGCTTGCGGCGCAAATTATGCAGTTGGTCGCTGCGCCATCCGAGTCCAATGTCATCCCAATGCGGCCTGCCCAGAACGGCGGATGATCCTCGTCCGGGCAGGAACCGCGACCCTAGGGAGGGGCGCTTGCTCTGACCCCGAGGCCCCGCGCAAGTGCCTTGGCGCCCGTCAACGGACCAGCCCGAGCCTGCGGAGGGCACGCCAGCCTCGTCGTGCTCGGCCGCGAGACGGGCTCCGAAGGCCGCCGCACCGAGCGGTGGCACCACCTGCCCCGCGCCGTGCATGAAGGTCCGGTAGCCCCCGCGGCATGGTCTTCAGCGCGGGCTCGTCCGAGAGCGCCAGCTCGGTGTCCGACAGCCCGGCCAGCAACTCGAAGGCGCACGGCCGGAAGCGGGGAGACTGGCCGGACTCGGCAGTGGCCGCTTGATCGCTCATGGCGACCCCATACGATAGTGGTAGATTTAATTTACAGGCGTGTTTGTTAAATAAGTGGGATGCCCGCGTGTCAAGCCTCGACCGACCAGCCATGGAGCCCGCGAAGCGCCTGGGCCGCCCGCCCAACCCTGCGAAGGTGGAAGCAATCCTCGACACCGGCTGGGCCATGCTGCTGGCCCGCGGCTACGAGGCGACCTCCATCGAGGCGATCGCGGCCGAGGCGGGCGTGTCGCGCGTCACGGTGTACCGTCACTTCCCCGACAAGGGCGCCCTGTTCCGCGAGGCGGTGCTGCGCGCGACACGGCGGATCGAGGCCGACCAGGCGCTGTGCGAGGGCGGCGTGGAGCAAGGCGCGCCCCTGGACGAGCGGCTCCGGCGCTTCGGCGTGGGGCTGATGACCTTCCTGGTCTCGCCGACGGCGGTCGCCTTCTACGGCGTCCTGTCCGGCGAGCTGCGCCACCACCCCGACATCGCCCGCGCCTTCTTCGAACTGGGCCCGGCGCGGACCGTGCGGAATCTCGCCGCGATCCTCGAGGAGGTTTCGGCGCGAGGCGAGATCAGGCTCGCGGCCCTGCCTGTGCGCGCGGCCGAGATGCTGGTCGGGATCTGGCAGGGCTATTCCAACTACCGCCTTGCTCTCGGGATCGAGGGCGATGAGGCCGGCGCGCTCGAGGAGCGGGTCGCTGAGGGGGTGACGCTGTTCCTGGAAGGGTGCCGCCCCGTATCGGCCGGGAGCGGGCGTTAGGGCCGGAGCTTCGCCCCCCCGGAGATCCCGCCTCGGTTAACCGGGCGCTGCCGTTCGTGAAACCGAGCCGCCGAGGCCTGCCCCGCGGGCGCCCTGTCGTGCCTGCGGGGCTCTGGAGCGGCCCCTTCGACGCACGGAACGTCCACTTCGATGCCGACCCTCCCGCCGCGCACCCGGCCGGCGGCATCGACCTCCGCCGAGGCACTGGATCCCTTATGTCGGGTAGGTTTCCGCGCGGATTGTTTCGAGCCAGGGCTGTTCCATCCCTCCCGGGGAGACCAGCTCCGTCTCCACCCGGTCCTCGAGCAGCCGGTGCACAAGTGCCCCGACGCACCGGTCGCCCGGCAGCCCCTCCTGCAGGTGCGGATCGACGATGAAGGAGGCCGGCGGCGCCCAGGCATAGTGAACCGCTCCGCGCTGGAACCGGTGATGCAGGTGCAGATGCCCCGAAGCCACCTGCCGCAGCCCCGGATGCTCGAGCACCGGCGCAAGCGCGGCGCGCGCATGCGGCGGCACCGACCAGTAGTCGAAGGCCGGATCCTCCGGTTCGGTGACGAAGACCGGCTTGTGCAGGAAAAGCGCGATCCGCCGCTCCGTCGCCGCCGCCTCGGCGATGAAGCCGGCCTGCGCCGCCTCGTCGGCGATGGCGGTACCCATGATCTCTGTATCGAGCCCGATGATCCGCCAGCCCGGCACGTCCCGCATCCACCAGTCGGGCCCGGCAATCCTACGGAACCGCGCCAGGCGCGCCGCATCCACCGGCTGCGCCGGCATGGTGCGGGCATGGCTGCCGACGTCGTGGTTGCCCGGGATGGCAAGCAGCGGCGCCGGGAAGCCCCGAAGCGTGTCCACGGCAAGGGCCAGGTCCTCCTCCCGGTCCGCCCCGTCCAGCGACAGGTCGCCGCTGGCGATGACGAGATCGGGTCGCGCCGCCTCCGCCCATGCCCTCAGCCGAGCGAGGTTGCCGCGGAACAGCCCGTTCCGCGGCGAGAGATGCGCATCCGAGACCTGCAGGATGGTGAACATCACGTCCCCCGCCGCGGCAGCAGCCGGCGCACCTCGGCGGCCATCTCGGGCAGCACCTGCTCCGGCGTCGCCCGCTGCTCCACGATGCGCGCCGTATTGTCGACGATCACCTGCGTCACCCGCACGCTGTTGGCGCCCGGGAAGGCGTACCAGGGGATCGAGATCGGCACCTGCTTCACCGCCGTCGTGTAGAGCGGGTTGTCGCGGTAGAAGGCGCCGAGCCACTGCGGGTCGTCGATGGCGATCTGGTTCATCGGGATGTAGCCGGTGTTCCTCGTCATCAGCGCGGTGCCCTCCGGGCTGGTCGAGAAGCGGAGGAACCTCCACGCCGCCTCACGTTTCGCCGGGTCCTTCGCCGTCAGCATCCCCGCCGCGCCGCCGGTCGGCAGCCGGCCCTTCTCCGCATCGATGACCGGCATGGGCCCGGTGCGCAGCTCGAAATTCCGGCCCACCTGCTGGATCGTCCCGCGCAGCACCGCCGTCGTCCAGTACATCATGCCGAGCTTGCCGGCGGCGAAGGCCTGCTGCGCCGCATCCGTGGTGAGGTTGGCCATCCCGCCCTCCTTCACCATGCGGTCGATGAGCTTCAGGCTCTCCAGCCCCTCGCGCCCGGCGAAGCCGATGTCGCGCTCATCCTCGGTCAGCATCCGCCCGCCATGGCCGAAGAGCAGGGCTGAGAACATCCAGTCATCGCCCATCCAGCGATAGAACATCCCCTCGGTCCCGTCGCCGAGGGCCTTGATGCGGCGAGCGAGCGCAATATGCCCGGCCCAATCCGTCGGCATCCGGTCCGGGTCGCCGCCCGCGCGCCGCACCAGGTCGGCATTGTAGAAGCAGACGGGATTGGAGGCGGCGAAGGCAAGTCCCGCCTGGAAGCCGCCGAAATGCCCGAGCGCCAGCAGGTTCGGCGCATAGCCCAGCGCTGCCGGGTCGCCCTCGGCCCGCAGCAGCGGCATCAGGTCCTGCGCGATGCCCCGCTCGGCGAACAGCCGCAGCCGGTTGAGGCCCTGATAGCTGAGGTCCGGCATCCGCCCCGCCGCCTGCTGGCGGAGGATGAGCTGCATGCCCTCCTCGTAGTTCGGCGTGGTGACGAACTCGATCTGGACGTTCGGCTCCTGCTTCGCGAAGGCCGCCGCGATCGCATCATAGCTCTCCTTGTAGATGAAGGGCTGCGCGTAATGCACGGTGATGGCGACCGGCGCCTGTGCGCGGCCGATGCGTGGCGCGGCAAGCGCCGCGGTGCCGAGCGCAAGCGTCGCGCGGCGGGTGAGCAGGGCCATGTTCGTCTCCTTCTGTCAGCCTTTGAGACCGGTGGTGGCGATGCCTTCCACGAAGCGGCGCTGCGCCAGCAGGAAGGCGAGCACGAGCGGCAGCGTCATCAGCACCGCGGCCGCCATCATCGCGCCGAAATCGTCGCCCGCCTCCTCGGAGCGGAAGTACAGCACGCCGAGCGCCGGTGTCGCATGCGCATGCCCCTGCACGACGATCAGCGGCCAGAACAGGTCGTTCCAATGACTGACGACGGAAAAGATGGCGAAGGCCGTCGCCGCCGGCCAGGCATTGGGCAGCACCACGCGCCAGACGATCGACCACTCGCCCATCCCGTCCAGCCGCGCCGCATGCAGCAGGTCGTCCGGCAGCGCGCCGAAGAATTGCCGGAACAGGAAGATGGCGAAGACCGAAATGGTGAAGGGTGCGATCAGCGCGGTGTAGCTGTCGAGCAGCCCGAGCCCGCTCGCTGCCACATAGAGCGGCAGCGCCGGCACATGCGGCGGCACCAGCAATCCGAGCATCACCGCGCCGAAGGCGAGCCCCCGTCCGGGAAAGCGAAGCTTCGCCAGCGCATAGCCCGCCGGCACGGCAAAAAGCAACTGGAAGACCAGGATGCCGCCGCAGACGACGACGCCATTCCAGAGGTAGTGCAGCACCGGCACCCTGGCCAGCACCTTTCCGTAGTTCTCCGCGGCGGCGAAATGCTCCGGCCAGAGCGACAGCGAGGCGCGGAAGATCTCGCTGACGGGCTTCAGGCTTGCGGCCACCATCCAGAGATAGGGCATCAGCACCAGAGCGCCGAGCAGCGCCAGCACCGCGATCCGCGCCGTCATGCGTAATGCACCCGGCGGTCGAGCACCCGCGTCTGCACCCACATCAGCGCCAGCACCACGGCGAGGAAGACGAGGGTGATCGCCGCCGAGTAGCCGAGCCGCAGATAGGTGAAGCCCTGCTGGTACATGGTGAAGAGCAGTACCTCGGAAGCCTTGTTCGGCCCGCCCTGGGTCAGCACCGCCACCGTGTCGAAGACGCGGAGCGAGCGGATCATGCTGATCGTCAGCACGAAGAGCGTCGTCGGCCCGAGCAGCGGCCAGGTGACGAGCCGGAACCGGTCGAAGGCCGACCGCGCCCCATCCACCTGGGCGGCGGCGTAAAGCTCGCGCGGGATGGCGGTCAGCCCCGCCATGAACAGCACCATGTTGAAGCCGATGCTCTCCCAGGTGCCGATGGCGGCAAGGCTCAGCAGCACCGTGTCGGAGGAGGAGAGCCAGAACGGCGTGCCCAACCCCATCGCCCTGAGCGCCGCATTCACCGGCCCGATGGTCGGGTGCAGCAGGTATTGCCAGGCCGCTGCCATGGCGACGGTCAGCGAGACCACGGGGAGGAAGAACACGGCGCGGAAGAGGGCCCGTCCCCTCGCCCCCGCTTCCACCAGCAGGGCGAGCCCGAGGCCTCCGAGGATCGAGGCAGGCGTCACCAGCCCGACATAGATGAGCGTGTTCCGCACCGAGACGCCGAAGCCCCGGTCCGCCAGCATCTCGCGGAAATTGTCGAGCCCGATCCAGCCGAGCACCGGCGCCCCGAGCTCATAGTCGCTGAAGGCGAGCAGTACCGTCGCGAGAGTCGGCAGCAGCAGCAGCAGCAGATAGGCGATGCCCGCCGGCAGCGTCATCAGCGCCCCGGCGATCGCCTCGCCGGCCAGTTGCGACCGCTGCCTCACGCCGTCACCAGCCTGGCATCCGCCCGTGCCGCCACCCGCTTGCCATCGGCACCGAAGAGGAGCGCCCGCTCCGGCGCGAAGCCGAGCCGGAGCGCTGCCCCCGGCTGCACCTTCTCCCGCGCCTCCGGCTCCAGCCGCGCGATCACCGCCGCCCCATCCGGCGCGTGGCGGGCATGCAGCAGCAGCCCGTCGCCGAGGAATTCCAGATGCTCGGCAATGACCGGCAAGCCTTCCTGTGCGAGACGCAGTGCTTCCGGCCGCAGTGCCAGCGTCAGCGCGCTATGGGCTTGCGCACGAAGGCCGACCGGCAGCCCCGCGACATCGACCCGTCCCTCCGCATCTGCCGTGGCCGCCAGCATGTTGATGCGCGGCGAGCCGATGAAGGTGGCGACCTGCAAGCTGGCCGGATCGGCATAGATCGCTTCCGGGGAGGATATCTGCAGCAGCGCGCCGTCCATCATCACCGCGACCTTGTCCGCCATGGTCAGGGCCTCGGCCTGGTCGTGGGTGACGTAGAGCGTGGCGACACCGGCGGCGCGGTGGATCTCCACGATCTCCCGTCGTGTCTGCACCCTCAGCGCGGCATCGAGGTTGGAGAGCGGCTCATCCATCAGGAAGGCCGCCGGCCTTCGGACGATGGCCCGCGCCAGCGCGACACGCTGCCGTTGCCCGCCGGACAGTTCCATCGGCCGCCGATCGAGCAGGGGCGCGAGGCCGAGCGGCGCTGCGGCCCGCTCCACCTCCGACGCGATCGCCCTTCGCCTGGCCCGCGCCCCAGGCAGCAGCCCGCCCAGCACGGGCAGGCGCTGGACGGCCGAAAGCCGCCGCATCGCCAGGGGTACGGCGATGTTCTCGCGTACCGTCAGGTGCGGATAGAGCGCGTAGGACTGGAAGACCATCGCAACGTCGCGCTCGGCCGGCGGAAGCCGCGTTACCGCGCGCCCGCCGATGGTGATGTCGCCAGAGTCCGCCGTCTCGATCCCGGCGATGATGCGCATGAGGGTGGTCTTGCCGCAGCCGGAAGGCCCGACAAGGGCCACGAATTCGCCCGGCTCGACCGTGAGCGATACGTCGCGCAGCACCACCGTAGCTCCGAACCGCTTCCCGATCCCGGTGATGGTGATGCCGGCCACGCCTGCTCCTTCCGCCAAGTGCCAGGCCGCCTCTAGGAGTTGCCGGTGACAGTGGCGTTCCGGATCGATGAAATTTTGATTGCGCCCGGCTCGCCTGAACCGCTCCTGTCCGACCGGCGCCTGGGCGCTTGCTCGCGGTGCAACCCCGTCCAGCCGGGGAAGCAACCTGGCTTCCCCGGCGCCAGCATTGCAGGACCGGGGCGGCGTCGCCTCGGTTCCAGCCGGCCAGCACGGCGCAAGGTCTCGGGGCATCTGGCCAAGGGCGGGCACCTTGGCGGCTGCGGAGGAGGCGAGGTTCCGCTCAGGTCGCCGAGGGGCTTCGATCGGCGAACTGCGCGCCATGCAGGCCCCGGTAGATCCCGCCGGCCGCCAGCAATTCCCGGTGCGAGCCCTGCTCCACGATGCCCTGTTCGGTGACTACCAGGATGCGGTCGGCATTGCGGATGGTCGCAAGGCGATGAGCGATGACCAGGGAGGTGCGCCCTTCCGCCAACTCCGCCAGGGATTGCTGGATCGCCTGCTCGGTTGCGGTATCGAGCGCCGATGTCGCTTCGTCGAGGATCAGGATGGGCGGATTCCTGAGGAAGATGCGTGCAATGGCCAGACGCTGCTTCTGGCCGCCGGAGAGCCTTACGCCCCGCTCGCCAATGGGCGTATCCAGCCCCTGCGGAAGCTCGTCGATCAGGGCCTCCAGGCGTGCCCGCCGGGCAGCCTCGCGGATGTCGCCGTCGCCGGCTCCCAGCCGGCCATAGGCGATGTTGTCGCGGATCGTGCCCGCGAAGAGGAAGACATCCTGCTGCACGATGCCGATCTGTCCGCGGAGGGAGGCGAGCGTCATGTCGCGGATGTCGATGCCGTCGATGGTGATCCGCCCCGCCTCCAGCTCGTAGAAGCGCGGCAGGAGCGAACAGATGGTGGTCTTGCCCGCGCCCGACGGGCCGACCAGCGCAACCGTCTGCCCCGCCGGAATGGCGAGGTCGAGCGACCGCAGCACGGGCCGGCCCGGCGCATAGCCGAAGGTCACGCCCTCGAAGCGCACATCCCCGCGCAGCGGTGGCGCCGCTACGGCGCCGGGGCGGTCGGCGATGTCGGGGGTTTCGGCGAGCAGCGCCAGATAGCTGCGGAAGCCGGCGATGCCACGCGGATAGGTCTCGATGACGGCGCTGATCTTCTCCAGCGGCCGGTAGAACACGCCGACCAGCAGCAGGAAGGCGACGAAGTCGCCGGTCGAGAGGCCGCCGCGCACGATCAGCCAGGCACCGGCCAGCATCACCAGAAGTTGCACCAGCCGCATGCCGAGATAGTTCAGCGTCATGCTCGCGGCCATGATGCGATAGGCGTCGAGCTTGGTGCGCCGGTACTTCTCGTTATCCGCGCTGAAGAGCCGGCGTTCATGCGCCTCGTTGGCGAAGGCCTTGACCACGCGGATGCCGCCGACAGCCTCCTCGATACGCGCGTTGAAGGCGCCGACCCGGCCGAATTGCGCCTGCCAGTTCTGCGTCATGCGGCCACCGTAATGGGCGACGACCCAGCCGATGACCGGCACGATGATGGCGGTGAGGATGGCCAGCGGCGGGCTCACCACCACCATCAGCACGAAGGCGCCGAGGAAGGTCAGCACCGCGATCAGCAGGTCCTCCGGCCCGTGATGCGCGACCTCGCCGATATCCTCCAGGTTCTTGGTCACCCGCCCGACCAGGTGCCCGGTCTTCTGGTTGTCGTAGAAGCGGTGCGACAGGCGCATCAGGTGGTCGAAGGCGTGGCGGCGCAGTTCCGTCTCGATGGCGATGCCCAGCACATGGCCCCAGTAGTTCACCACCGCCATCAGCCCGGCATTGAGGAGGTAGACGCTGAGCAGGCCAAGCACGGCGAGGACGATCAGCTGCATGTCCTGCTGCGGCAGCAGATGGTCGATGAAGGCCCGCACCGCCATCGGGAAACCGAGCTCCAGCATCCCGGACAGCGCGGCGCAGCCGAAGTCGAGCCCGACGAGGCGCAGATGCGGCCGGTAGAATTGGGCGAACTGCCTCAGCATGGTGGTGTCCCGTTCGGTAGGTGCCGCTGCGGCGGCACATGCGGCTGGCCCGTCTCAGCGTCGTGCGATGCGGGCCTCGATCCCGGCGGCCTCGACCGGCATGGCCGGCGTCAATACCGCCACCGGCACGCCATTGCCATGGACGCGGTCCTGCAGCATCCCGACATCCGGTCCGTTTCGGCCGCCGCAGCCATGGGGGCCGTTCCGTGAGGACGAGCTGAAGGGCTGCGGTTGCCCCGCCGCCCCGGCCTATCGCATGGACAGCAGGGGGGGCTGCCCGATCAGCCCGGCCCGCTCGAATGCGGTGCCGAAGGAGCGACCCGCCCGGCTGCCGAGGCTGGCGGCCCCGGCTGCAGGACCAGCAGCGCGATGAAGGCGGACAGGCAGCAGGCGGCGGAGAGAGCGACGGAGCCGGCGCCATACCAATCGATCATCACCCCGAACAGGAACGGCGCGCAGGCCTGCACGAAGCGCGATGGCGCACCGATCAGCCCCTGCCGCCGGCCGTAGCCCTCCGGGCCGAAGATGGCGAGCGGCAGCGTACCCTTGACGATGGTCAGCACGCCGTTGCCGGCCCCGTGCAGCAGCGTGAAGGCAGCGGCCGCCGGCGCACCGATGAGGAGCAGAGCCGCCGCGCCGACCGGATGCGCGATGCAAGCCAGGCGCGCCGAGATCAGCGGATGTGTCCGGCGGAGGAAGCCGAACTCGGCCACGCGTGCCGCCACCTGGGCCGGCCCGACAAGGGCCGCCGCCGCGACCGCCGCCGTCGGCGTGGCGCCGGCGGCTTCGAGCAGGCGCGGAAGATGCGCGGCCATGGCGCCGGTCACGAACCAGGCCGCCGAGAAGACGAATGCGAGCAGCGCCATCGCATGCCGGGGTGCCTCATTCCCCGCGGCCGGCGCCCCCGCCTGGCTCTCGGTCACGGCAGGGGCGGCGGCCGGGTCGGGCGTGCCTGGGATCAGGAATCGGTTGAGCGGCAATCCGAGACAGAGCTGCAGCGCCGCCCAGATCAGGCAGGCGCCGCGCCAGCCGAACTGCGCCTCGAACAGCGCGGAGAGGGGCCAGCCGACCGTGCTGGCAAACCCGGCGATCAGGGTGATGCCGGTGATCGGGTTTCGTGCGTCGCGGCCGTAGAGATGGGTGAGGGTCGCGAAGGCGGCGTCGTAGAGGCCCATCGCCATGCCCACGCCGAGCACCAGCCAACCGGCCGCCAGCAGCCACAGATTGCCGGCAATGCCCATCAGGGCCAGGCCGATGGCGAAGACGAGGTTGGACAGGGCCAGCACGCCGCGCCCGCCGCGCGCGTCGATGGCGCGGCCGGCGGCCGGGCCGAGCAAGGCCGAGACGATCAGCGCCGCCGAGAAGGCACCGAAGACCCACGCGGACGATACCCCGAACTCACGGGCCATCGGGCCCGCAAGGACCGCCGGAAGGTAGTAGGTGGAGCCCCAGGCGAGCGTCTGTGCCGTCCCGAGCGCGGCGACGACGCCGGCCCTCCGTCGCACCTGCGGCGGCGCCGGTGCGCTCACCCGCAGCAGCCCTTCGCAGCCGGCGGCACCGAGGGACGGGGAGGGGATGCCGGCCCGCAGCAGCCCGGGGCCTCCCGTGCCGCCGCGGCGGTCGGAAGGCAGCAGGCAGGGTCCTGGGCCGCCTCCGCCACCACCGCCGGGCTGCCGCACACGCCGGTCTCCGGCAACTCCAGCTCAACCCGGCGTGCCGCTTCCTCGTCGCCGGCCAGGTAGGCCGCAACCGAGCGCGCCTGCTCATGGCCGGTCGCCAGCAGGAAGGTTGGTGCGCGGCCATAGGACTTCATGCCGATCAGGAACAGGCCCGGCTCGGGTTGCGCCAGCTCATGGGCGCCATGCGGGCGTACCGTGCCGCAGGAATGGAGGTTCGGGTCAATCAGCGGTGCCAGGGCTCTTGGGCAATCAAGCGCCGGATCGAGGTCGGTCCGCAGCTCGGCCAGGAAGCGGGTATCCGGCTTCAGGCCGGCTGCCACGATCACCGCGTCCGCCTGCAGGCTGCGCTGCTCCTGGCCGCTCTCGCCAGTGACCAGAAGCGTGCTTCCCGTCGGCTCGATGATATCGACGGTGAAGGGGGCGGCGATCTCGAGGGCACCGCGCTCGACCAGCTGGCGCAGGCGGGTGCCGACCGCCCCACGCGCCGCGAGCTGGTCGGCAGCACCGCCGCCGTAAGCCCGCGTCAGATGCCCGCGCGTGCGCAGCGCCCACACGATCCGTGTACCCGGTGCCTGCTCCTGCAGCCGGGCGAGGTCGATCAACGTGCCGGCAGCCGAGTGGCCGCTGCCGATCACCAGCACGCGCTTGCCGGCATAACGCTCCCGTGCCGCACCGAGCACATCCGGCATGCCGTAATGGAGCCGCCCCGCAGCAGCGGCGTCACGCTCGCCGATGGCCGGCAGGCCACTCCCGCCGGCCGGGCTGGGCGAGGACCAGGTTCCGGACGCATCGATCACCGCGCAGGCGAAAAGGCGGCTTTCTCGGCCGTCCCTCGCAGAGACACGCACCTCGAAGGGCTGCTGCTCGCGGCCTGCGCTGCGCACCTTGCCGTTGCCGACGCGCGCCACGCCGGTCACGCGCACCCCAAGCCTAAGCCTGCCGGCCAACTCGGGGGTGCGGCTCAGCGGATCGAGATAGGCCTCCGCCAATTCCTGGCCGGTCGGGTAGGCATCGCCATCCGGTGGCGTCCAGCCATGCCGCTCCAGCAGCGCCCGCGCCGCACGGTCGATATTGTAGGTCCAGGGCGAGACCATCGGCACATGGCCCCAGTCCCGCACGGCCGCACCCGGCTGGCGGCCTGCCTCCAGGACGAGCGGCTCCAGCCCTCGCTCGAGGAGATGCGCAGCGGCGGCGAGCCCAACCGGCCCGCCGCCGATGATGATGACCGGCAGCCGATCCAGCGCCGGCCGGCGCTCATGGAGCGGGGCGGCGGAGGCAAGGACCTCGGGCGGGGTGACGATATCCACGACACGTCTCCTGCTTCCGTCTTTTACAAATCTCGCAATTAGAGATCCTGAGACGGCCATTCAGGCGGCCTCGTCCGGCAGGTCCTGTGGCGGGCAGCCCTCGACGCAGCACTCCTCGGCCAGGAAGCCGAGCAAGCGACGCATGACCGGGTAGTTGGCGCGGCAGATCAGGGTGGTGGCCTGCCGCTCCTGGCTGACGAGGCCGACCGTGATCAGCTTGTGCAGGTGGTGCGACAGGGTGGAGGCGGCGATGCCGATCCGCGCCTGCAGCCGGCCGACCGGCAGACCATCGTCGCCCGCGCGCACCAACGCCCGGTAGACCTTCAGGCGTGTCGGGTTGCCCAAGGCTTCCAGCCGTGCAGCCGCTTCTTCGAGTTCCATGGAAATAGGCTAGGTCAGGCGCCCGGCATGGCGCAACCGCTGTTTCCATGGTTGCCGAAATAGCGCCATGGATCAGGCCGCCGGGTCGGGGATCAAGCGGCTTGGCCTGCCCCGCCAGCGTCCTCGAGGCGGATGAGCGAGGCAACAAGGCGCTGCCAGGGCGCCGTCCGACCTTCGGGTTGCCCCTTGATGAGATGGCGATGCAACGCTATCTGTATTTTCAGTAATTACTGAAATCATCAGACAGCCCAAGCCGGATACCCCGATGAACCTTCCTCCGCTGATCCAGGCCTTCGTGCTGCATTTCGGTGAGATGGGCAGCCGCTGGGGAATCAACCGGACCGTAGGGCAGATCTACGCGCTGCTCTACGTCTCGCCCGTGCCGCTGAACGCCGACCAGATCGTGGAGGCGCTTGGCGTCTCCCGATCGAATGTCTCCATGGGCCTGCGCGAGCTGCAGGCCTGGAACCTGGCGATCCCCAAGCATGTGCCGGACGACCGGCGCGACCACTTCACGACCCCCGGCGACGTCTGGGAAATCCTGCGGGTGCTCGCCGAGGAACGCAAGAAGCGCGAGGTGGACCCCACCCTCTCGGTCCTGCGCGAGCTGCTGATGATGGCGCCCGCGAGCGAGGCGGAGCGGCACGCCCAGCACCGCATGGCCGAGATGCACGGCCTCATCGAGCAACTGACGACCTGGTACGACGAGGTCAAGCGCCTCGAGACCGAGCGCCTGGCGCAGCTTCTGGCCCTCGGCTCGCGCGTCGCCCGCATCGTCGAGGCTACGGACAAGGTGGTCTCCCTCGGGCGCCCACGGAAGCGGAAGGAGTAAGGCGTCATGGACCCCGTGCTGCTCGCACGCATCCAGTTCGCAGCGAACATCTCATTCCATATCCTGTTTCCCACCGTCACCATCGCGCTCGGCTGGGTCCTGCTCTTCTTCAAGCTTCGCTTCAACGCCACCCGCGACGAGCGGTGGATGGAGGCCTACCGCTTCTGGGTGAAGATCTTCGCGCTCTCATTCGCGCTCGGGGTGGTCTCCGGGATCACCATGAGCTTCCAGTTCGGCACGAACTGGCCGGGCTTCATGGAGCGCGTGGGCAATATCGCCGGCCCGCTGCTCGCCTATGAGGTGCTGACCGCATTCTTCCTGGAGGCGACGTTCCTCGGGATCATGCTGTTCGGCTTCCGCCGCGTGCCGGGCTGGCTGCATACCATCGCGACCGTCCTCGTCGCCTTCGGCACGACGATGAGCGCGTTCTGGATCCTGGTTCTCAACAGCTGGATGCACACGCCGGTCGGCTTCGAGATGCGGGACGGCATCGTCCACGCGACGGACTGGTGGGCAATCGTCTTCTCGCCCTCCATGCCCTACCGCCTGGCGCACATGCTGATCGCGTCCGGCCTGACGGTGGCCTTCCTGCTGGCCGGCATGTCGGCCTGGCGCTGGCTGCGCGGGGATCGTGGCCCGGCGGTGGCCGTGGCGCTGCGCACCGGCGTGATCATGGCCGCCATCCTGGCCCCGACCCAGCTCGTCGTCGGCGACCTGCACGGGCTCAACACGCTGGAGCACCAGCCTGCCAAGATCGCTGCGATGGAGGGGAACTGGCAGACCCGCGGCAACGTCCCGCTCGTGCTCTTCGGCATCCCCGACGAGCGTGCCAGGGAGAACCGCTTCGAGATCGCGATCCCCTCCGGCGCCAGCCTGATCCTGAAGCACAGCCCCAGCGGTGTGGTTCCTGGCCTCGACCAGTTCGAGGGTCTGCATCCGCCGGTGAAGCCGGTCTTCTACGCCTTCCGCGTGATGGTCGGCACGGGAATGGCGATGGTCGCGCTCGCCTTGCTCGGCGCCGGCTACCTCTGGCGGCGCGGCACGCTGCCCACCGTGCTGCTCCGGGGCTTCGTCCTGATGACCTTCTCCGGCTGGCTGGCGACGCTGGCGGGCTGGTACGTGACGGAGATCGGCCGCCAGCCCTGGCTCGTCACCGGCGTGCTGACGACAGCGCAGGCTGCAGGCCCCGTGCCGGCCGCCAGCATCGGCACGACACTCGCGATGTACCTCACCCTCTATGCCCTGCTGCTCTCCGCCTATGTCGCCACTCTGTACCGGCTTGCCGCCAAGGGTCGGATCAGCGAGGCGGTTCCCGGCAACGCTCCCATCCCGCAGACAGCCTGAGCCATGACCCCCTTCCTGCCGCCAGAGACCCTGGCACTGACCTTCGCGGCGCTGATGGCCGTCTCCATCCTCGCCTATGTGGTACTGGACGGCTACGACCTCGGCGTCGGGCTGCTGCTCCAGGCGACGCCGGAGGAGGCGGAGCGCGACCGCATGGTCGCCTCCATCGGGCCCTTCTGGGACGCCAACGAGACCTGGCTGGTGCTCGGCGTGGGGCTGCTGCTCGTCGCCTTCCCGGTCGCGCATGGCATGGTGTTGACGGCGCTCTACATGCCCGTGGCGCTGATGCTCTGCGGCCTCATCCTCCGCGGCGTCGCCTTCGAGTTCCGCGCCAAGGCGGGTACGCCGTTGGACAAGCGACGCTGGGATTGGGCCTTCGCCGGCGGCTCGGCGCTTGCAGCATTGACGCAGGGCTGGATGCTCGGCCGCTACGTGCTGGGCTTCGAGCAGGGTCTGGCACCCATGCTGTTCGCGACGCTCGCCGCATTCGGTGTCGCCGCGGCCTATGCCTTCATCGGTGCCTGCTGGCTGATCTGGCGGACCGAGGGCGCCCTGCAGGTGCGGGCGGTGGCCTGGGCGCGGGACGTGCTCTGGGTCGTCGCCGCCGGCATCGTCGCGGTCTCTGTGGCGACGCCGCTCGCCTCGGCGCGGATCTTCGCGCGCTGGTTCGAGATGCCGAACCTGCTGCTGCTCGCTCCCTTGCCGGCCGCAACCTTCGGCCTGATCCTCGGACTGCGATCGCTGCTGCGGCACATGCCGCTGCCGGACGACAAGCTGCGGCACGTCCCGTTCTGGGGAGCCGTCGGCCTGTTCTGCCTGTCCTTTGCCGGGCTGACCTGGTCGTTCTTCCCCTACATCGTGCCGGAACGGCTGACGCTGTTCCAGGCCGCGAGCGCACCGGAGAGCCTTTCCATCATCCTCGTGGGAGCGGCCTTCGTGCTGCCCGTCATCCTGGGTTACACCGTACTGGCCTGGTGCATCTTCGGGGGCAAGGCCAGGGACCTGCGCTACGATTGATGGGTGCCCGTCGCCGCCATCATGCCTGGTGAGATGCGCTGAAGGCGGCCCTGGCGCCGATCATCCGCAGGTGGTTGGCGTCACTTTCGCTCCGCGTTCCCGAGGCCTGGCGCCCGCCGGACCGAACCCGGCCGTGACCGGCCGGAGGATCGAAGGAGGCGCTGCGCCCACATCCCGCGAAGCGACCTCCACCCCGTGCGGCATGCGGCTGCCGGCCATCACGCGCGGAGAATGGGGAGGAACCGAACGCCGGAACCCCCCCTGGCCAGCCTACCGCGACGGCGTTGCTGGCCTGTCCGCCGAGGCGTTACGCAGCACGAGGAAGCCCAGCAATCCGCTGATCAGCGAACCGGCCAGGACGCCGATCTTCGCCTCCGTCTGGAGCAGCAGCTCCCCCGGGAAAGCCAGCAGGGTGATGAACAGGCTCATGGTGAAGCCTATGCCGCACAGCAGGGCTGTGCCGAGGATCTGCGCGCGGCCGGCGAAGGCGGGGAAGTCGGCAAGCCCGAAGCGAACTGCGAGGATGGTTGCTCCGTAGATCCCCACCACCTTCCCGAGCAGCAGCCCCAGCCCGACGCCCAGGGTCACCGGCGCCACCAGGGCGGAAGCCGGCAGGCCGAGAAATGGCACGCCCGCATTGGCGAGGCCGAAGATCGGCACGACGATGAAGCCCACGGGAATATGCAGCCCGTGCTCGAGCCGGTGCAGCGGGCTGGCAGCGTGATCATCGGGCGATGCCACGCGCGCGCGCAGCGGAATGGCGAGCGCCAGGACCACGCCGGCCAGCGTGGCATGCACGCCCGACCGCAGCACCAGCGCCCACAGCGCTACTCCCAGGATCATGTAGGGCCAGAGCCGCAGCACCCCGGCCCGGTTCATCCCGAACAGGATGGCCAGGATCAGGGCGGCGCCCGCAAGGTCGGGCAGGGACAGGCTTGAGGTGTAGAACAGCGCGATGATGATCACCGCGCCCAGGTCGTCGATGATCGCGAGCGTGGCCAGGAACACCCGCAGCGAGGCCGGCACGCGATCGCCGAGCAGGGAGATGACGCCGAGCGCGAAGGCAATGTCGGTCGCCGCCGGGATGGCCCAACCTCGTGCCGTCTCCCCGGGATTGAGGGCGAGATAGACCAGCGCGGGGACGACCATGCCACCCGCGGCAGCCACTCCGGGCAGTATCCTGCGCGGCCAGGTGGAGAGCTGTCCGTCCAGCACCTCCCGCTTGATCTCCAGCCCCACCAGCAGGAAGAACACCGCCATCAGCCCGTCATTGATCCAGTGCGAGACCGAGAGCGGACCGACATAGGTCGTCAGCACCGCCTCGTAGGTGCCGAACAGCGGGGTATTGGCGATGAGCAGCGCCAGCGCGGCCGCTCCCATCAGCACGAGGCCGGCGGAGGACTGACCTTCCAGGAAACGGCGGAGGGCGCTGCGCGGGGCGTGCAGTTGCTGGGTCATGGGTGACCTTCGGACACAGGCTTCAGGCGCTGGCGGCCCGACCAACGCTCAACCCTGCCTGCTCCCTTCGGGGACCCGACACCCGCCGCCCATATCGCATCAGTGAAGCGACTCGGCAACCGCCGCCGGCGCGATGACCGGTCCAGCCTCTGCCCTGGCGGCGGGGCCCGCGGCATCCCTGTCGGCGACTGCACGCTCCAGGAGGCGCCGCAGCGGGGGCGGCCCGGCCGACCCGCCATGGATGCCGCCACGGATACGTGACACTGGCGCCGAGTTGAGAGCCTGGCACCACATAATCCCTGGTAGTAACAGCCGCGGCTCGGTTCGGGTTCGGCGGCGAGGGCAATGGCGCGTGAGAGATGGGAAAGCGGGTGACGGACGGAACCGCCTGCAGGGCCGGCGGATCGCCCTGGTCGAGGATGAGACCCTCGTCGCCTTGCTGCTGCAGGATGTGCTGGAGGACCAGGGCTGCACGGTCCTCGGCCCAGCCACGTCGCTCCGCCAGGCCCTCGATCTGGCCTCGATCGAGCCGCCGCCCGATGCGGCAGTGATGGATCTGAACCTCAACGGAGAGCTGTCCTGGCCGGCCGTCGAGCGGTTGTCCTCCCGCGGCGTACCCGTGGTGATCGTCTCCGGCTATAGCGGCCTGGACCGCGAGCGGGAGCGAATGGCCGCCGTCGTGCTGACGAAGCCCGTGCTGCCCGAGCGCCTCGTCGAAGCGCTGGCGCGCTTCTTCCCGGACGTGGCGACCACCGCCTCCGCGCCATAGCGTCGACACCGTTCGGGTGGGGCCACCTGGCCGGGTTGATCCGCTCGATCGAGCGACAGGCCGGAGCGGGTTCCGCGGACGCGGTCGCGCCGCCCCCCCGCCTCAGGACGGCGCGACCGTGCCCGCGGCCGGATGCAGGCGAAGCGCAACGCGGGTGCCACGCCCGGCGCTGCCCTGCCCGACCTCCAGCGTCGTGCCCGCTTCCACGGCGAGCTGCTGGATCAGCGGCCACCCCATGCCATCGCCGGGCGCAACCGGGTCGAAGCCACGGCCGTTATCCTCGATCGTGATCACCGCAGGCGTGCCCTCCGTCATGGGCACCAGGCTGACCGTCAGCGTCTCGTCCGCATGGCCATCGAAGCCATGGGTCAGCGCCGCCAGCATCACCTCGTAGAGGAGCAGCGCGAGCGGCGCCGCTCGGCGTACCGACAGCGACAGCGGCCCCGCCAGGTCGAGGCGGAGGGTGACATGCCCGTTGCCGTAGACCTCGATCAGCGACCGCGCCATGTCCGTGACCAGGGCCCGCATGTCCACCGCATCGAGATCGCCCGCCGCATAGACTCGGGACTGCACGTCGGCCAGCGCGCCGAGCCGGGCGGCCACCGCGTCGAGATCACGCCGGATCGCCGGGTCGCGGCCGCGGCCGCGGAGCCGCAGCAGGGCGATGGCGGTCTGCAGGTTGTTCTTCACGCGGTGATGGAGCTCCCACAGCAGGACCTCCTTCTGCCGCAGGGCCTCGGCGAGCTCGGCCTCGCGGGCACGGAGCGCGGCACGCCCCTCGGCATGGCCGATCACTGCCCGCACCGAGGCCCGCAGCCGCGCGAGATGACGCGGGCTCTTCACCACGTAATCGTCGAGGCCGGCCTTCATCGCCTCCACGGCGATCTCCTGGTCGCCGGTGCCGGTGAACATGATGACGGGCAGGTCGGGGCGCGCCGCCTTCACATGGGTGAGGATCTTGATGCCGTCCGTCCAACGCAGCGCGTAGTCGGTGACGACGAGGTCGTAGCCCGAGCCATCGCCGAACACCGTCTCGAACCTGTCCCAATCCGTTCCGACCTCCTCGAAGCTCACCTCGGGGAAGAGGGCGCGGACTTCCCGCTTCACCAGCTCGCGGTCGTCCGGATTGTCGTCGAGGAGCAGAACGTGCATGACGGCCTAGGCACCGATGGGGTTCGCGGCGCGGTTCAGCCGCAGCCAGTAGCCGTTCAGGCTGCGCGCCATGTCGAGCAGCGCCGGAGCGCCGACCGGCTTCACGAGATAGGAGTTCGCGCCGAGGTCATAGGCCTGCCGCACGTCGCGCTCCTGGTCGGAGGAGGTCAGCACGACCACCGGGATGCGCCGGACCGCAACCTCCGCCTCGTCGCGGATCCAGCCGAGCACCTCGAACCCCGAGCGCAGCGGCAGCTTCAGGTCGAGCAGCACCAGCCCGACCGCAGGCGCATCCGCGCGGGCCAGCCGGGCAACCGCAGCCTCGCCATCCGCCACATGCTCGAGGATGACCGCCAGCCCGGCCTTCCGGAAGGCACGGGTGATCAGCTCCGCATCGTCGGGATTGTCTTCGACAAGGAGAACCCGCGCCTCATCCTCGCTCCCGCTCACGCCTTACCTCCTGTTCGCCGGCCTTGGCCACCGGCAACTCGATCCAGAAGCGGCTTCCCCGCCCGTGCCCCTTGCTCTCAACGCCGGCCGCGCCGCCCAGTCGCTCGATTCCCTTTCGGACGATCGCCAGCCCGATCCCGGTGCCCGGATAGGTCTCGCCGCCATGCAGGCGCTCGAACACGTTGAATATGCGATGCCGATGCTCGTCGGCCAGTCCTATGCCCTCGTCCTCGATCCAGAGGCGGGCGCGGCTGCCGCGCGGCTCGGCGCGGATGCGAATGCAGGCCCGCTCGCCCGGCGCGGTGAACTTCGACGCATTGGACAGGAGATTCGCCAGGATCTGCCCCAGCACGGGCCGGCTGCCCAGCACCCAAGGGAACGGGTGCTCCACCAGCACCTGGGCATCGGCGCCGCCAGGCACGCCGGCGCCGCGGAGCTCGGCAACCGCCCGTTCGGCCATCGCACCGAGATCCAGCGGCACCAGCTCCAGCGCATCCCGCGACAGGCGGGAATAAGCGAGGATGTCCTGGATCAGCTCCTCCATGCGGATGGCCGCGGCGACGATCCGCTCCGCATGGCGCTGCCCATCCGGGCCGAGCGCCTCGGCGTAGTCCTCCAGCAGGATGCGCGCGAAACCCTCCATGCCGCGCAGCGGGGCGCGGAGGTCGTGGCTGATCGAATAGGCGAAGGTATCGAGCTCGGCGATGACCTCCGAGAGTGCTCGCGTCCGGTCCTCCACGCGGCGCTCGAGCGTGGTGGTCAGCTCCCGCAGCTCCTCTTCCGTCTGGCGCAGCGCGCTGATGTCGAGCACCACGCCGCGGCCGCGCAGCGGGATGCCCGTCGCACTGCACTCCACCCAGCCGCGCGAGATGACCCAGCGGGCGGTCGCCGCCGGCGAGGCGGGGCGGAAGGCCGCTTCGTAGAGGACACCGCCCTCGACCGCGCGCTGCCATGCGGCGACGGCCGCGGCCCGGTCATCGGGATGCGCGACATCCGGCCAGGTCTCCGCCGTATCCGTCAGCCTGTCGCGGCCGATCAACCTCGCCGCAACCTCCGACCAGCTGCCCTGGCCGGTGACGAGGTCCAGGTCCCAGGTGCCGACGCCGGCCCCCTGCGTCGCCAGGCGCAGCTGCTCGCCGGTGGCGCGCAGCGCTGCCTCCGCGTGGCGCAGCTCCGTCACGTCGGCGGCCATGCTGACGACGAGCCGCCGGCCGCCTGGATCGCGGCCGACCGGTGCGGAGGCGAAGCTCCAGACATGCTCGCCGTCCTGCCGCGTCCTGATGGGGTAGTCGCCCTCGTCGACGCGGCGGCCGAGGGCGTAGAGCGTATCGATGTAGCCCCGTATCCGGTCCTTCCGGTCGCCATAGGCGAGTTCGGTCCAGTCGGCGACGGTCGGGATGTCGTCCGGCCAGCGCCATCCGCTGATCTCCTGCCATACCAGGCTCACCTGCAGGACCTCGCCATCCTCGGCATGGAGCATGATCGGGAAGGGCGCCTGGGCAATCGTCGCACGGAGAACCGCCTCGCTGTCCTCCGCGGCGCGCAGCGCGGTCCGCAGCTGGGCCTCGCTCGCCTCGAACTGCGCCGTCCGCTCGGCGACGCGGCGCTCGAGATCCGCGTTGAGCGACCTGACCCTGTCCTCCGCGCGGGTTCGCTCCGCCACCTCCTCCGCCAGGGCTGCCGTGCGACGGCGCACCATGAGGGCCATGGCGGCGAGCAGGATGCTGGCCGCGGCGGCGAAGCCGCCATAGACCGCCATGCGGGCCCGCCAGGGCGACAGCACCGTCGAGGTCGCAACGCCGAGGCCGATCGAGACGGGAAACCGCTCCAGGCGGCGCGCGGCGAGGAGGCGCTCGATGCCGTCCAGCGGCGAGATGCCGGTGACGACCGATCGCGGTCCAGCCGCGCCGGCCCGCCGGATCGGCGCTCCCTCCGGCAGGACCACATCGTCGTCAGGCAGCGGCGTTCGCCGCGCGAGCACGACGCCGGCATCCGTGTAGAGGATGGCGGTGGAGGCCGGGTCCGGCACCGCCTGCGACCAGAAGCCGACGAAGGTGGCGACCCGCACCCCGGCCGCGACCACGCCGCTGAAATCGCCAGGCCCCAGCGGCGAGGATCGCCGCGCCGTGACGAAGAAGGTCGGCGCCCCGCCGCCTGCGCGGCTGCGGAAGGGCGAGGAGATGACCGCCCCCGATGCGGTGCCGTCGCGGTGCGCGCGGAAATAGGGACGGTCGGACACGTCGATATCGGCCGGCGGTTGCGAGCGATCGGAATCGAGAAGCGGGCGCCCGGCCCGGTCGAAGACGGCGAGGCCGAGGCCGCTGCCGGTCCGCTCTCGCAACGCCCGCAGGAAGCGGTGATGCGCGGCCGCATCGGCACGGATCTGCTCCTCGCCGAGCGTCTTCAGATGCTCGTCGACCGCAGCCAGGGCCAGGGACTGGACCTCGAAGACGCGCTCGGCATGCCCGTGCAACGTATCGAGCCTGGCCAGGAGATCCGCCTCGGCGAGACGAAGGGTCTCGGCGCGATCCTTCGCGGCGATGCCGGCGAAGAGCAGCAGGGGCAGCAGCACGGAGCCGAGCAGCGTGGCATTCAGGCCAGGCTGCCGTGGCCGCATGGCCGAGGATGACGTGCCGCGCCGGCTTGGCGCGTGGCAGCCGCGCTGGCGCGAGGCAAACAAGGGCACGCTCGAGGGCCTCCACCATGTCGGTGATGACGGAGCGGGGCCGCATGCCGCAAGGCATTCGCAAGATGCCGTCCGATCGCGGGGGCAGCAATCTCGCCATCCCGCTTTCCCCGGTCAATCGACTGGATGGTGGGGCAATGATCGGCCCGGCGCGGCCGCCGCCTGCCTCAGGCCGCCTCGACGCGCACCGGCTGGGCATGCGCGTCGCCCCAGGCCTTCAGCGCCGCGATCACCGGCTCCAGCGTGCGGCCGCGCGCGGTGAGGCTGTATTCCACCTTGGGCGGCACCTCGGCATAGACGCGGCGCGCGACGAAGCCATCCTCCTCCAGCTCCCGCAGCTGGTTCGTCAGCATGCGTTGCGTCACGTTCGGCAGCTTCCGGCGGATCTCGTTGAAGCGCAGCGTGCCCTCCAGCAGGTGGTACAGGACCACCCCCTTCCACTTGCCGTCGATGAGCTGCAGCGTCGCCTCCACGGAGCAGCCGGGGGAGCAATCGAAGCGGTCGTGCCGGATGCGGGCCATGAACGGTATCCTTTTCGACACTATGGGCGTTGAATGTGCGTACTTGTCGCTAAAATAGGTAGATGTCACCTCTGCGGCCGTCAACGAGGAGACAGGCCATGCGTGCCATCGGATACCGCGCTTCCGGCCCGCTCGAGGATATCGAGCTGCCGCGCCCCACCCCCACCGGGCGCGACCTGCTGGTCGCCGTGAAGGCGGTCTCGGTGAACCCGGTCGACACCAAGGTGCGGGTGCGGGTCCAGCCGGAGGCCGGCAGCCGGAAGGTCCTCGGCTGGGACGCCGCCGGCGTGGTCGAGGCGGCGGGACCGGAGGCGACGCTCTTCCGCCCGGGGGATGCGGTGTACTATGCGGGCGCCCTCGACCGCCCCGGCACCAATGCCGAGTTCCACCTCGTCGACGAGCGGATCGTCGGCCGCAAGCCCGGCACGCTCTCCTTCGCCGAGGCCGCGGCGCTGCCGCTGACCGGCATCACGGCCTGGGAGACGCTGTTCGACCGGCTCGATATCCGCCGCCCCGTGGCGGGCGGCGCGAATGCCATCCTGATCATCGGCGGCGCCGGCGGCGTCGGCTCCATCGCCATCCAGCTGGCCCGGCGCCTGACCGAGCTGACGGTCATCGCCACCGCTTCCCGCGACGAGACCGCGGCCTGGGCGCGGGAGCTGGGCGCGCACCATGTGGTGGACCACGCGAGGCCGCTGGCGGCGGAGGTCGCGGCGCTCGGCATCGGGCAGCCCGGCTTCGTCTTCTCCACCACCCATACCGACCGGCATCTGAAGGAGATCGCGGAGCTGATCGCGCCGCAGGGCCGCCTCGCCCTCATCGACGACCCGGGCGCGCTCGACATGCCGCTGCTGAAGCCGAAGAGCATCTCCCTGCATTGGGAGTTCATGTTCACCCGCTCGATGTTCGGCACCGTCGACATGGCCGCGCAAGGCCAGCTGCTGGACGAGATCGCCCGGCTGGTGGATGCCGGCACGCTGCGCACGACGCTCGCCGGGAATTTCGGCCCGATCGGCGCCGCGGGCCTCGGCCGGGCGCATGCCCTGATCGAGAGCGGCCGTGCCCGCGGCAAGCTGGTGCTGGAGGGCTGGGACTGACCCCGCACGCGCCCGGCGGCCGCTTCGAGATCCGGGCCATCGCAACAGCGCTGCCCGGGCAGGCGGGGACGCCGCTGGTCGACACCGGCCTCACGGGCCGCGAGGCGGCGGTTGCCCGCATCGGCCGGCCGACGCCGCATCTCCATCGCGGCTCGGACCAGTACCCCCAGGCCTCCCCGGCCACGGCACCTCCTGGACGGGCGGTGCCGCGGCCTCGGCAGACGCGCCCGCCTGGCGAACCCGTCAGCCCGCCCGGTCCAGCACCCGGACCAGCGCCTCGTTGATGCCGACCAGGGCCAGGCTCGCCACGACCATCGCCCAGGCCGCGGCTTCCAGCCCGACATGATCGATGGCGAGGCCGGCCAGCGCCGGCAGGGCGGCAGCGCCCAGGATGGCCCCGCTCACCTGGAAGCCCACGGCATGCGCCGCGGTAGCGGCCCCGAGGCGGCGCGGCGTCTCCGCCATCAGCCCCGGGAAGAGCGGCGCGACGCTCACCCCCATCAGCACCAGCCCCGCCCCGGCGAGGACGGGCGCCCCTGGGGCAAGCGCCTGAAGCAGCGCGCCTCCGGCCGCGAGCAGCGCGCCGATGCGGGTGAGGCGCACGGAGCCGATCCGCTCCACGACGAAGCCCGCAGCGACCCGCCCGGCGGTGAAGGCGGCCCAGAAGCCGCCCACCAGCATGCCCGCGGCCGTGGTGCCGAGGCCGCGCCCCTCGGTCTGCAGCGCGAAGCTCCACTGCCCGGCCGTCGCCTCGAGGCCCGCGATCAGGAAGAAGGCCGCGATCTGCAGCCACACCCGCGCCTGCCTCAGCGTGCCGCCGAGAGTGACGCGCCTGGCCGCGGCGGCAGCCTCCGCGTCGCGGGCGAGGGCGGGAGGCCGGGAGCCGCCGGCATCCCAGGCACGCCGCGTCACCGCATAGAACAGGGCGAGCGACGCCAGGAGGAAGGCGATGACGCCGATGCCGAGCCGCCAGCCCCCACCGGGTGCCGTCAGTGCCGCCGTCATCAGCAGCGGCCCGAGCGCCGCGCCGAGGCCGTAGAAGGCATGAAGCCAGTTCAGCTGCCGCGGCCCGAATCGGGTGGCGACGAAGAGGTTCAGCGCCGCATCGATCGCCCCGCCCCCGAGCCCCAGCAGCGGCGCGCAGGCGAGGAGCAGGACGAAGGACGGCGCCATCACCCAGCCGGCGAGGCCGGTGACGACCGCCGCCGTGCTCAGGCTCAGCAGGAGGCCGATGCTGAGCCGCTGCAGCAGGGTCCCGGCCAGCGCGCTGGACAGCAGGTAGCCCGCCGCACTGGCAAAGAGGATGAGCCCGAGCCCGCTCTGCCCCTGCCCGAAATCCTCCCGGATCGAGGGCCAGGCCACGCCCGTGACGGCATCAGGCAGGCCGAGCCCGATGAAGGCGACATAGGCCGTGATCAGCAGGCCGAGGGGCGGCCGCGCACCGGTCATCGCAGCGGGCCGATCGAGACCGGCCTTCCTTGCTCAGGCATCGAACTCACCCCGCACATCCTCCGCCGGCGGGCGGTACGGGCCCTGCGACATCGCCCGATGGGATCCGCATGGCCCTCCACCCTCCGATGGCGCGACCAAGCCGCCATGACGGTGGGGGTGCGCCGCTCCGCACCGGCGTCACCGACCGCCGACGCGGCAGGAAGAGCGCCTCTGGCCGGAGAAGGATGCAGGTGACGACGCGGCTCCCGCCGCCGGGCCTCACTCGACCCGCGGCTCGTAGCGTTCGAGCCCGGCGCGAATGACCGGATCGCCGGCGAAAGGCCGGCCAGGGCAAGCTCGGCTATACGCTGCGGCAGCCCTTACACGCGCATCGGCATCAGCACGTAGAGCGCCTCCGGCTTCGCCGCATCCGTCACCACGGTCGGGGCGCTGCCATCGGCGAAGCGGAACTCCACCATGTCGCCGATCTGGTCGGTGATGTCGTTCAGATAGCGTGCCTGGAAGCCGATCTCGAGCGGCGAGCTGTCATACTTCACCACCTCGCCATCCAGCTCCTCCTGCGCCTGCCCCTGCTCGGCGGAGGAGGCGGAGAGCAGCAGGTGGTTGCGGTCGAGCGAGAGCTTCACCGGCCGCGACCGCTCCGAGCTGATGGCGGCGACGCGCCCCACGGCCTCGGCGAACTCCTTCTTCTGCACGCGCAGCACCTTGTCGTTCCCGCGCGGGATGACGCGGTCGTATTCCGGGAAGGTGCCGTCGATCAGCTTGCTGGTAAGCTGCACCGCGCCGATGTCGAAGCGGATCTTGGTGTCCGACAGGCGGATGGTGATCTCGTCCTGCGTCTCCTCGGCGAGCTTGCGCAGCTCGTTCACCGTCTTCCGCGGGATGATGACGCCAGGGATGCCCGCCGCCCCGTCCGGCAGCGGCTCCTCGACGCGGGCCAGCCGGTGCCCGTCCGTCGCAACCGCCCGCAGCACGGGGGAGCCTTCGCTCTCCGTCGCATGCAGGTAGATGCCGTTGAGGTAGTAGCGCGTCTCCTCCGTGCTGATGGCGAAGCGGGTGCGATCGACCAGCTCCCGCAGCTGCCCGGCGGAGAGGGAGAACTGGTGCGGCAGCTTGCCCTCCGTCATGGAGGGGAAGTCCTCCACCGGCAGCACGGAGAGGTCCGTATTGAACCGCCCGGCCCGGAGCTTCAGGGCCGCATCGCCCCCGGCATGGTCGAGCTCCACCTTGGCGCCCTCGGGCAGCTTGCGGACGATCTCGTAGAGTGTCGCCGCCGGCGCCGTGGTGCGCCCCGGCCGGGCCACCTGCACCCCCGGCACCTCCTCGACGACGGCGATCTCCATGTCGGTCGCCGTCAGCTTCAGCAGGCCGTCCTGGGCGGAGAGCAGGACATTGGCGAGGATAGGGATGGTGTTGCGGCGCTCGACGACGCTTTGCACATGCGCAAGCGCCTTGATGAGGATCGCCCGTTCGACCGTGAACTTCATCTGACCCAGGCTCCCCCGACACCCGAAACGAGTTTAGGCTATCATTCTAACAGCCTTGATTCGCAAGGGTAAGCGGCGGATTTCTCAGGTCTCGAGCATCTTCCGCAGCAGGGCCACGTCCTCGGCGAAGCCGGCATCCGCCTCCATTAGCTCGGCGATGCGGGAGACGGCGTGCATCACCGTCGTATGGTCCCGGTTGCCGAAGCGCCGGCCGATCTCGGGCAGGCTCCGCTGGGTGAGCTGCTTGGCCAGGTACATCGCCACCTGGCGCGGCCGGGCAACGTTCCGGGCGCGCCTGGCGCTGCTCATGTCGGTCAGGCGGATGTTGTAGTGCTCGGCGACCTTCTTCTGGATCTCCTCGATCGAGACCCGCTTCTCATGCGCCCGGAGGACGTCGTGCAGCACCTCATGGGCGCTGTCGATGGTGATCGGCCGGCCGAAGAGGTTGGCATGCGCCACCAGCCGGTTCAGCGCCCCCTCCAGCTCGCGGACATTGGTGGTGATCTTGTTCGCCAGCAATTCCAGCACCTTAGGCGGCACCGCCACCTGCGCCGCCGCGGCCTTGGCCTGCAGGATGGAAAGCCGCAGCTCATAGGTGGTCGCATGGATGTCGGCGACCATGCCGCAGCCGAGGCGCGTCCGCAGCCGGTCCTCGATGCCCGCGAGGTCCGAGGGCGACTTGTCCGACGAGACGATGATCTGCTTGCCCTGGTCCACCAGGGCATTGAAGGTGTGGAAGAACTCCTCCTGCGTGTTGTCCTTGCCGATCAGGAATTGCAGGTCGTCGATCATCAGCACGTCGACGGCGCGGAGCGTCTCCTTGAACTCCATCGTGTTCTGCGAGCGCAGCGCCGCGATGAAGCGGTACATGAATTTCTCGGCGGACATGTAGGCGACGGTCCGCTGCGGATCATGCGCGCGAATCGCCCAGGCCGTCGCATGCATCAGGTGGGTCTTGCCCAGGCCGACGCCGCCATAGAGGAAAAGCGGGTTGAAGCCCGGGGAGGCCGGCTTCTCCGAGACCCGCCGCGCGCAGGCATGGGCGAACTCGTTCGGCTTGCCGACCACGAAGGTGTCGAAGGTGAAGCGCGCCTCGAGCGGCACCACCCAGTCGGAGCGGGGCTCCGGCGCCATGCGGACCTCCGCGGCCCGCGGCGCAAGCGGCTCGGCGAGGCCGCGGCCATCCGCCCCGGCGCGCTCCTCGGCGCCGGCCATCACCGCCTCGGGCGGCGGGCTGGCGGAGACGCGGATGTCGACGCGCCGCACCTCGGGGTACTCGGCCTGCCACAGCACGCGCAGCCGGTCGCCGTAATGGCTGTTCACCCAATCGCGCAGGAAGCGGGTGGGAAGGAGGATGACGGCATCCTCGCCCTCCACGCCCGAGAGGGTCATCTGCCGCAGCCAGGTGCGGTACTCGACCTCGCCGACCTCTTCGCGCAGGCGGCCGCGGATGCGGGCCCAGCCGGCAGCCAACTCTCCGGAGGATTGGGGTGGCAAGCGGGCCGGCCTCCTGTTCGATCCATGCGAAAGCCAGCAGCCGCCAGCCGATGGGTCGCGCAACGGTGCGGGACCTGCGCGGCGTTCTCGGTCTCGGTGATGCCGGGAAGTGAATATCTCGGCCGCACGTCGATCCGACGACCGGGATGATACAGCGGCCTCAAAGTCCGCGACAATAGCAACTTTCGATCAGGCGCTAGCGGTTGAATATCAATCGAATACAAACGCAAGCAAACGGGTTCCGGCAAACTTTCGTTATTTGCCGGGTTCTGTCATCAAATTTTTGCCGAACTGTCACGGAAATGGGTGTCGAAGCCCAGCCCGTACCGGAAGCCGTGGCTCAGGCGCCGATCGATTTGATGCGGGCGGAAAGGCGGGAGAGCTTCCGAGCCACCGTGTTGCTGTGCAGCACGCCCTTGGTCGCGGCGCGCTGCAGCTCCGGCTGGGCCGACTTGAAGGCCTCCTGCGCCTGCGCCTTGTCACCCGTGGCGATGGCGGTTTCCACCTTGCGCAGGAAGGTCCGCACCCGGGAACGCCGCGCACGGTTGCGGATCGTGCGCTTCTCGGTCTGACGGATGCGTTTGCGGGCGGAAGCCGTGTTCGCCATGGCGCTGTATCTTCAACTCGGGCAGGGGTGAAAGCAGGTCCGCATGCCCCGGCCGAAGGCCCGGGCTGCGCGAGGAAGGGGCTTCTACCCCCGCCCCGCGCGCCACGTCAAGCGAGCGAAGCCCTTCTAGCGATTCCGGAAAGCCGGCTTCCGCTTCTCCGCGAAGGCCGCCATGCCCTCCTTCTGGTCCTCGGTGGCGAAGAGCGCCTGGAAGGACCGCCGCTCGAACTTCACCCCCTCGGCCAGCGTCGTCTCGAAGGCGCGGTTGACCGCCTCCTTCGCCACCGCGACGGCGGGCGCCGAGAGCGAGGCGATCTTCTCGCCGACCTTCACCGCCTCCGCCACCACCTCGGCCGCCGGCACGATGCGGGCGACGAGGCCGGAGCGCTCCGCCTCGGCCGCGTCCATCATCCGCGCGGTCAGCACCAGGTCCATCGCCTTCGCCTTGCCGATGGCCCGCGTCAGCCGCTGCGTGCCGCCCGCGCCGGGGATGACGCCGAGATTGATCTCCGGCTGACCGAATTTGGCGTTCTCGGCCGCGATGATCATGTCGCACATCATGGCCAGCTCGCAGCCGCCGCCGAGCGCATAGCCGGCGACCGCCGCGATCACCGGCTTCTGCACATAGGTCACGGCCTCCCAGCGCTTGCCGATGAAGTCGTCGAGATAGACCGCCGGATAGGTGCGGGACTGCATCTCCTTGATGTCGGCGCCCGCGGCGAAGGCCTTTTCGCTGCCGGTGATGACGATCGCCGCCACGCCTGGGTCGGCATCGAAGCCGCGCAGCGCCTGGCCGAGCTCGTCCATCAGCTGGTCGCACAGCGCGTTCAGCGCCTGCGGCCGGTTGAGGCGGATCACCGCCACCCGTCCCTGCATCTCGGTCAGGATCATCGAATAGTCGGCCATGCGCGTCCTCCGTCTTGGCCGGGAGGATATCAGCGTTGCAGCCGCGGGCAATAAAAGCTGGCCCGGCCGGACTGGACGATCCGCTTGATCCCCTCGCAGGCCGGCAGGCCGGGGCAGGCCTCGCAGGGCAGCCCCTCGCGGTCATAGACCCTGAACCGCTCCTGGAAGAAGCCGATCCCGCCATCCGCGTGGACATAGTCCCGCAGCGAGGAGCCGCCGGCGGCGATGCTCTCCTCGAGCACCGCCTTGATCGCCGGCACCAGCCTGACGGTCCGGGCGCCCGCGACGCTCGCCGCCACCCGCCGCGGCGAGATCCGCGCCCGGTAGAGCGCCTCGCTGACATAGATGTTGCCGAGCCCCGCCACCACCTTCTGGTCGAGCAGCGCCGCCTTGATCGGCGTCTGCTTCCCCGCCAGCGCAACGCTCAGCAGGGCAGGGGTGAAGGCCTCCTCCAGCGGCTCCGGCCCCAGCCCGGCCAGCAGCCGATGCTGGTCCTCGCTGGCGGTCCGCACCAGGTCGACGCTGCCGAAGCGCCGCGGATCGACGAAGCCGACCCGGATTCCCTCCTCCGTTTCCATGGCGAAATGCTCATGGGCGATCGGCTCGTTCGGCAGGTCCTCGACGCGCCGCGCCACCATCCGTCCCGACATGCCGAGATGGATCAGCACGGAATCCCCGCCCGAGAGCCGCATCAGCATATACTTGGCCCGCCGCCGGAACCCCTCCACCGAGGCGCCGGCGAGCCGGGCCGCCAGCCCCTCGGGGAAGGGCCAGCGCATCGCCGGCCGGCTGATCGAGGCCGCCCGGATCACCCGCCCCTCCAGCACCGCGGCCAGGCCGCGCATCACCGTCTCGACTTCGGGCAGTTCAGGCATAGGTTCCGCATCGGCTCCGCTGCCCCTATGGTGCGCCCCGCATGACCGAACGCAACACCCCCCCCGACGAGACCATCGACTTCGGCTTCCGCGAGGTCCGCCGCGAGGAGAAGGCGGGCATGGTCCGCCAGGTCTTCGACAGCGTGGCGCCGCGCTACGACCTGATGAACGACCTGATGTCGCTCGGCCTGCACCGCGCCTGGAAGTCGGCCTTCGCCGCCGCTATCGGCGCCTCGCCGCGCGAGTCCCTGCTCGACCTCGCCGGCGGCACCGGCGACATCGCCTTCCGCGCGCTCGAGGCCGGCGCCGGCCGCGTCATCCTCTCCGACATCAACCCCTCCATGCTGCAGGTGGCGCAGGGCCGGGCGCTGGATCGCGGCCATGCCGCCCGCCTCGCCTTCCTCTGCGCCGATGCCGAGCACCTGCCGCTGCCCGACCGCAGCGTGGAGAAGGTCTCGATCGCCTTCGGGCTGCGCAACTGCACCGACAAGCCGGCCGTCCTCCGCGAGGCCCGCCGCGTGCTCCGCCCGGGCGGCCGCTTCCATTGCCTGGAGTTCAGCCGTGTCGAGGTCGCGGCCCTCGCGCCGCTCTACGATGCCTGGTCCTTCCAGGTCCTGCCCCGCCTCGGCGCCCGGATTGCCCGCGATGCGGAGAGCTACCAGTACCTCGCCGAGAGCATCCGCATGTTCCCCGACCAGGAGAGCCTCGCCGCCATGATGCGCGAGGCGGGGCTGGAGCGTGTGGCGCACCGCAACCTCTCTGGCGGCATCGTCGCCATCCATACCGGCTGGCGGTTGTAACTCCGCCGGCGTCAACTGCTAGCCATGCTGTGAATGAGCAGATGACGCGTCCCGGGTGTTTCCACACCAGACGGGAGTTGCGCCGGGCCAGCATCTCTTCTCCCATGCTGCACTGCAAAAAAGATTAACGTATACTATGCTACGATTGAGGGGACCCGCCGCCTCCGGGCGCGCGGGACTGAGCCTTTAGGGGGCCACTGCACCCATGAACCATCAGCCAGAGGCCACCTTGCGCCTCGACCCATCCACCGGGGACCGCCCCATGCCGGCGGCCGATACCTCCGCCCTCCCCGAGGGCTGGATCAGCCTGCCCGACTGCCTACTCGAGCCCCGCCCCATGGAGGGCAGGCCCGCCGCCACCATCCTGGTGCCGATGGCGCTGCTGCACCCGGAATTCGGCGTCGCCCTGCTCGGCGTGCCGGGTGCCGTCGCCGAGGCCGCTGCCGCCGCCTTCCGCCAGCGGCTGGAGGATGCCCGCTTCCCCGCCATCTTCCCCGGCCATCTGCCCGTGGTGACGCTCGCCATGCTGCCGGGCGAGCCGCTGAACCTCCGACGCCGCCTGGCCGCCGCCTTCGCCGCCGTGCCGCCGCTCGAGCTGGCCGGGGGCGATGGCTGGATCACCCTGGTCAGCCGCCTGCTGCAGACCCGTCCCCTGGTCCGCCCGCCCAGCCACAGCCCGCGGCGCCAGCGCCTCGTCGTTGCCCACCGGCCCGCCGTCGCGGAACCCGCCGACCCGAGCCTGCCCTGGCGCAGCTTCGCCCCGCTGCTCGGCCTCGCCGGCGGCGGGCTGCTGATCGGCCTGCTGGTCGGCCTCAACCACCAGCCCTCCGCCCCGCTGCAGAGCGGGACGGATATGCCCCCGCGCCCCGCCACCAGCGCCCCCCCGCCGCCCCGCGCCGAGGCGCCGGCAGTGCCGCCGCCGCCCCAACGCCAGGCCGCGCTGCCG
>CADCTD010000150.1 GCA_902805545.1 uncultured Craurococcus sp.
GGCCTCACTCCGCACTCCGCCGCAAACCACCCATCAGCCGCATCACCAGTGACAACGTCCTTGGCAACGACAGCTAGTGATCGTGGATCATGCTCTAGATGTGCTTTGCCCAGACCGGCGCGACCCGTGGCCGCGCCGCCACGGCCTGGGCCAGCGCCTCCACCTTCGGGCAGTTGGCCGGCGTCCATTCCCGCCCGCCCATCCAGCGCGAAAGGAAGGCAAGGTAGAGGTCGGCCACGCAGAACCGCTCGCCCAGCAGGTAGGGCGCCGGCGCGATCTCCGCCTCGACCAGTCGCCAGACCGCCCGCCCCATCTCGAAGGCCCGCGCCCGAATCGCCGGGGCATGGCCAGGCTCCGCGCTGAATCGCTCCGGATAGTCCCCCCGGGTCACGCAGGGGTAGAATTCGCCGGCGACCAGCGCCATCCAGCGCAGCGCGACGGCCCGCCCTGCGTCGTCCGGCGGGGGCAGCAGCCCGGCCGCCGGGTGCCGGTCGGCCAGCGTCAGCAGGATGGCGAGGCTCTCCGTCACGACGGTGCCATCCGGCAGGATGAGCGTCGGGATGCGCCCCATCGGATTGATCCGCCGGTACGCCTCGGCCAGTTGGTGATCGCCCTCGAGCGGCACGTCGCGCAGCTCGACCGGCGCCCCGATCTCGGCCAGCGCCATTTCCACCGGGGCCGATCCCGAACCCCTGTCACCATAGAGGATGTAGGTCATGCCCCGGAGCCTGCCGCAGCCGGGTCGCCCCTTGCCAACACAAAAGCCTGATGCTCCGGATCAGCCGCGCTGATCAGGCCGCCGGCACCGGGCTCGGCGTCGCGCTCGGCCGTCCGTAGAGCTGCATCGCCCGCCGCTCGAAGGCGCGGACCATCAGCCGCACCGCCTCGTTGAAGACGGTCCCGATGACGGCCTGCAGCAGCCGCGAGCGGAACTCGAAATCGACGAAGAACTCCACCTGCGTGCCCTGCGGATGCGGCACGAATTTCCAGTGGTTGTTCAGGTAGCGGAAGGGTCCGTTCATGTACTGCACATGGATGTCGTGCGGCCGTTCCAGCTGGACCTCGCTGCGGAAGCTCTCGCGGAACAGCTTGAAGCCGATGGTGAGGTCGGCCACCAGCTTCTCATCCGTCTGGGAAACCACCCGGGCACCGACGCACCAGGGCAGGAATTCGGGATAGCGGCGCACATCCGCGACAAGCGCGAAGAGCTGCTCCGGGGTGTAGCGCAGCAAGCGCTTCTCGGCATGGGTCGGCATGGGGCTTAGGTGGCGCCCCTCGCCGTCATGACAACCGGCGCCATGGCAAGCTGCCGCTCCCGCGCTGCCCGCAATGCCGCGAAGTCGCGATCCGCATGGTAGCTGCTGCGGGTCAGCGGCGTCGCCGAGACCAGCAGGAAGCCCTTGGACCGCGCCATCCGCGCATAATCCTCGAACTCATCCGGCGTCACGAAGCGATCGACTGCCGCATGCTTCACGCTCGGCTGGAGGTACTGGCCGATGGTTAGGAAGTCGACCTCGGCGCTCCGCATGTCGTCCATGACCTGCAGCACCTCGATCCGCTCCTCGCCGAGCCCGACCATCAGCCCCGACTTGGTGAAGATGGTGGGGTCGAGCCGCTTCACCCCGTCCAGCAGCCGGAGCGAGTGGTAGTAGCGCGCCCCCGGCCGGATGTTCGGGTAGAGCTTCGGCACGGTCTCGAGATTGTGGTTGAAGACATCCGGCCGCGCCTCGACCACCACCTCCAGCGCCCCCTCCTTCCGGAGGAAGTCCGGCGTCAGCACCTCGATGGTCGTCTCCGGCGTCGCGGCCCGGATCGCCCGGATGGTCTCGGCGAAGTGCCGCGCCCCGCCATCCGCCAGGTCGTCCCGGTCGACGCTGGTGATCACCACATGCCGGAGGCCGAGGGTCGCCACCGCATCGCCGACCCGCCGCGGCTCATCGGCATCGAGCGCCTTCGGCAGCCCCGTCGCCACGTTGCAGAAGGCGCAGGCCCGGGTGCAAGTCTCGCCCATGATCATCATGGTGGCGTGGCGCTGCGACCAGCACTCGCCGATATTCGGGCAAGCCGCTTCCTCGCAGACCGTGACCAGCTTCTGGTCCCGCATCAGCGCCCGGGTCTCGTGGTAGATCGGATGCGTCGGCGCCTTCACCCGAATCCAGCTCGGTTTCCGCTGGATCGGGTTGTCGGGCCGGTGAACCTTCTCGGGATGCCGAATTTCGATGCGGGTCGCCATGAATCACTCCGGGGGCCCCGCGGCGCCGCATCGCGGTGCCGCAAGGAGAGCTCACATGTGGATCACGCGGCCATAGGCATCAAGCACCGCCTCATGCATCGCCTCCGAAATCGTCGGATGGGGGAAGATGCTCTGCATCAGCTCCTCCTCGGTCGTCTCCATGGTCTTGGCGATGGTGTAGCCCTGGATCATCTCCGTCACCTCCGGCCCGACCATGTGGGCGCCCAGCAGCTCGCCCGTCTTGGCATCGAAGATGGTCTTGATCAGCCCCTCCGGCTCGCCCATGGCGATGGCCTTGCCGTTGCCGATGAAGGGGAAGCGCCCGACGCGCAGCTCATGCCCGGCCTTTTTCGCCGCAGCCTCGGTCAGCCCGACGCTCGCGACCTGCGGCCGGCAATAGGTGCAGCCGGGGATGTTGAGCACATCCATCGGGTGGACGCCCTCCACCCCGGCGATGGTCTCGACGCAGAGGATGCCCTCATGGCTCGCCTTGTGCGCCAGCCAGGGCGCCCCGGTCAGGTCGCCGATGGCATAGACGCCCGGCTCCCCGGTGCGGCAATACTGGTCGACCACCACATGGGCTCGCTCGACCTTCACCTTGGTGCCCTCGAGGCCGATATCCTCGACATTGCCGACGATGCCGACGGCGGAGATGACGCGATCCGCCGTCACCTCCTGCACCTTGCCCCCCGCCTCGATGACGGCGGTGACATTGTCCGCGCCCTTGCGCAGCCCCTGCACCTTGGCCTCGGTCAGGATCTTCATTCCCTGCTTCTCGAAGGCCTTGCGGACGAAGGCGCTGATCTCCGCATCCTCGACGGGGAGGATGCGGTCCATCACCTCGACCAGCGTCACCTGCGCGCCGAGATTGAGGTAGAAGCTGGCGAACTCCGCCCCGATCGCGCCCGAGCCGATGACGATCAGCGACTTCGGCATGGCGGGCGGCACCATCGCCTCCTTGTAGGACCAGACGAGCTTGCCGTCCGCCTCGAGACCAGGCAGCGTCCGCGCCCGCGCGCCCGTCGCCAGGATGATGTGCTTGGATGCGAGTTCCGCGACCGGCTTGCCGTCCTTGCTGACGGACATCTTCCCCGGTCCCGCGAGCTTGCCCTGCCCGTCGAAGACCGTGACCTTGTTCTTCCGCAACAGGTGCTTCACGCCGCCCGAGAGCTGGCCCGCCACCGCCCGGCTGCGCTTCACGATCTTCGCCAGGTCGAAGCGGATATTGTCCGCCGCGAAACCATAGGCGTCGAGCGTATGGAGCAGGTGGTTGATCTCCGAGCTGCGCAGCAGGGCCTTGGTCGGGATGCAGCCCCAGTTGAGGCAGATGCCGCCCAGATGCTCGCGCTCCACCAGCGCCGTCTTCATGCCGAGCTGCGTCGCGCGGATGGCTGCGACATAGCCGCCCGGGCCGCCGCCAAGGACGACAAGGTCGAAGCTTTGGGTCTCTGCCATTCTCAATCCTCCCGCGCAGCCAGCGCCTCGAGCGCCGTGCCGCTGAGCCGTTGCAGGGTCCACCCCTCGCGCGGCAGCGCGCCGATGGAGCGGTAGAAGGCGATGGAGGGCGCATTCCAGTCGAGCACGGACCATTCCATCCGGCTGCAGCCCGCAGCGATCGCCCGCCTCGCGAGTTCCGCGAAGATCGCCCGGCCGATGCCGCGGCCGCGCTGGTCCGGCTCGACAAAGACATCCTCGAGATAGAGCTTCGGCGCCCCGTCGAAGGTGGAGACGCTGTAGAACCAGAGGGCAAAGCCGGCCGGCCGGCCTTCCCACTCGGCGATCAGCGCTTCGGCCCGGCGCGGCTCGGCGAAGAGCAGGCGGCGGAAATGCTCCTCCGTCGCCGTCACCTCGTGCAGCAGCTTCTCGTAATCCGCGAGCGCGCGGACGAAATGGAGCACCAGCGGCAGGTCGGCCCCGGTCGCGTCGCGCAGGCTGAGGCTCATGCCTCCGCTCCGTGGCAGGCCGCCTCGACCCGGTTGCCGGCCGGATCGCAAAGGAAAGCCGCATAGTAATGCGGATGGTAGTGCGGCCGAAGCCCCGGCGCGCCGTCATCCGCCCCGCCAGCGGCGAGCCCGGCCTGCCAGAAGGCATCGACCGCCGGCCGCCCCGGCGCCTTGAAGCACCAATGCCGCCCCGGTGCCGCCTCCGTCTCGGCGCCGAGACGGATGGAGAGATAGCTCCGCCCCGGGCTCGCGGCATCCGCCCGGAGCCCGTAGCCGAGCCAGCGCTCGTCCCGCCCGACCGCCGGCACGCCGAGCGCCGCCATCACCGCGTCGTAGAAACGCGCGGCGGCGGCGAGGTCCGGCACCGTGATCGAGACATGGTCGATCACAGCATCAGGCTCAGCGGGTCCTCGATGACGCCCTTCAGCGCCTGCATGAACTCCGCCGCCAGCGCGCCGTCGATGACGCGGTGGTCGACCGAGAGCGTGCAGGTCATCACCGTGGCGACCGCGAGCTCGCCCTTCCGCACCACCGGCCGCTGCTCGCCGGCGGCGACAGCGAGGATGCCGGCCTGTGGCGGGTTGATGATGGCGCTGAAATCGCGCACCCCGTACATCCCCATGTTCGAGATGCTGAAGCCGCCGCCCTGGAATTCCTCGGGCTTCAGCTTGTTCGCCTTGGCGCGGCCGGCGAGGTCCTTCATCTCGTTGCTGATGGTGGTCAGCCCCTTCTGGTCGGCCTTGCGGATGATCGGCGTGATCAGCCCCGTCGGCGTCGAGACCGCGACCGAGACATCGACGTCGTGGAACTGCAGGATCGCCTCATCCGTCCACATGGCGTTGACGTTCGGGAAGCGCCGCAAGGTCGCGGCGACCGCCTTGATGACGAGATCATTGACCGAGAGCTTGAAGGCCCCCGGCCCATCCTTGGCGGACTTGGCATTGAGGTCGGCCCGCAGCTTCAGCAGCGCGTCGATCTCGAAATCCATCGTCACGTAGAAATGCGGGATGGTCTGCTTCGACTCCGCCAGCCGCCGGGCGATGACCTTGCGGATGGTGGAATTCGGCACCGGCGTATGCGGCGCGGAGACGATCGGCGCGGGCGCCGCCGGCTTCGGCGCCGGAGCGGCGGCCGGGGCAGGCTGCGCGCTCGGTGCCGGCTGTGCTGCCGCCGGCGCCTGCTTCGGCCGGTTCAGCGCGGCCTCGACATCCGACTTGACGATGCGCCCGCCCGGCCCGCTGCCCTGGATGCCGGCAAGGTCAAGCCTCGCCTGCTGCGCCATCCGCCGCGCCAGCGGCGAGGCGAAGATGCGTTCCTCCCCCTTGGCATGCCCATTGGCCACCGGCGGCAGCGGCTGCGGGTTGAGCGAGGCCTGCCCGGTCGGCTTCGGCGCCTCGATCGGCTGCTCGGCGGCACCGGCCACCTTGCCGCCATCCGCCTTCACCGCCTCGATCGCCGGCCCCGAGGGCGATTCATTCCCCGCCGACTTGCCGCCGCCACCGCTCGGCACCGCCTCGCCCGGCTCGACCAGCACGGCGATGGTGTCGTTCACCTTCACGCCCTGGGTGCCGTCGGCGACGAGGATCCTGCCGAGCACCCCCTCGTCCACCGCCTCGACTTCCATGGTCGCCTTGTCGGTCTCGATCTCGGCGATGATGTCGCCGGCCTTGACCTGGTCGCCTTCCTTCTTGAGCCAGCGCGCCAGCGTGCCTTCCGTCATGGTCGGCGAGAGCGCAGGCATCAGGATGTTGGTCGCCATCTCCCCGCCCCCCTTACTTGTAGGTCACGCGCTTCACCGCATCGACGATCTCGGGGATCGTCGGCAGCGCCAGCTTCTCGAGGTTGGCCGCATAGGGCATCGGCACGTCCTTGCCGCAGACGCGGACGGGCGGCGCATCCAGGTAGTCGAAGGCCGCCTCCATCACCTGCATGGCGATCTCGACGCCGATATTGGCATAGGGCCAGCCCTCCTCGACCGTCACCAGCCGGTTGGTCTTGCGGACCGACTGCGCGATGGTCTCCGCATCCAGCGGCCGGATGGAGCGCAGGTTGATCACCTCCGCCTCGATCCCCTGCTTGGCCATCTCCTCGGCCGCCTGCATCGCCCAGGTCACCGCGATGGAATAGGCGACGATGGTCACGTCCTTGCCCGCGCGCTCCACCTTCGCCTTGCCGATCGGGACGATGAAGTCATCCGCCACCGGGCAGTCGAAGGTATGGCCGTAGAGGATCTCGTTCTCGAGCACGATCACCGGGTTCGGGTCACGGATCGCCGACCGCAGCAGCCCCTTGGCATCGGCCGAGGACCAGGGCGCGACAACCTTGAGCCCCGGCACATGCGCATACCAGCTCGCATAGCACTGCGAATGCTGCGCGGCGACGCGCGCCGCCGCGCCGTTCGGCCCGCGGAAGACGATCGGGCAACCGAGCTGCCCGCCGCTCATGTAGAGCGTCTTGGCGGCGCTGTTGATGATCTGGTCGATCGCCTGCATGGAGAAGTTGAAGGTCATGAACTCCACGATGGGCTTGAGCCCCGTGAAGGCCGCGCCCACCGCCATGCCGGTGAAGCCATGCTCGGTGATCGGCGTGTCGATAACCCGCCGGGCGCCGAACTCATCGAGCAGGCCCTGGCTGATCTTGTAGGCGCCCTGATACTGCGCGACCTCCTCACCCAGGAGGAAGACCTTGTCGTCGGCCCGCATCTCGGCCGCCATGGCGTCGCGCAGCGCCTCGCGCACCGTCGTCGGCTTGGTCGGGCCCCAATCCTTCTCCGGCGCGGCTGCCGCCTCGCCCATCTTCGCCGCGCCTTCCTTGCGGTCCGCCCCGCGCTGCGCGACCGCGCCGTAATCCTCGGCCTGCTTCGCCACCTCGCCGACGGACTCGCTCGCCGCCGCCGGCGGCGCCGGCTGCTGCGGCATCGCCGTGTCCTGCCCCGGCGCCGCGCCCTTGGAGCCGCCCGCGCCGCCGCCATCCAACTCGGCGATCGGCGAGTTGACCGCGACGCCCTCCGTACCCTCGGGCACGACGATCTTGGTCAGCGTCCCCTCATCGACCGCCTCGACCTCCATCGTGGCCTTGTCGGTCTCGATCTCGGCGATGACGTCGCCGGACTTCACCGCATCGCCTTCCTTCTTCAGCCAGCGGGCTAGCTTCCCCTCCGTCATGGTCGGGGAGAGCGCCGGCATCAGGATCTCGACACCCATCTCAGCGCGCCTCCACCAGGACATCGGTCCAGAGCTCGGCCTCGTCGGGCTCCGGGCTGGACTGCGCGAAGTCGGCCGCCTCCTGGACAACCGCCTTCACCTCGTCGTCGATCTTCTTGAGCGCCGCCTCGTCGAGCCCGCCTTCCAGCAGCAGCTTGCGCGCCGTCTCGATCGGGTCGGACTGCTCGCGCATCTTCTGCACCTCCTCGCGGGTGCGGTACTTCGCCGGGTCGGACATGGAATGCCCGCGATAGCGATAGGTCTTCATCTCGAGGAGGTACGGGCCGTTGCCGGCGCGGCAATGTGCGGTGGCCCGCTCCCCGGCCTCCTTGACGGCCATGACATCCATGCCGTTGACCTGCTCGCCCGGGATGCCCCAGGCCGCGCCGTTCTTCGACAGGTCGCGCGAGGCGCTGGCCCGCTCCACGCTGGTGCCCATGCCGTACTTGTTGTTCTCGATGATGAAGATCACCGGCAGCTTCATCAGCGCCGCCAGGTTGAAGCTCTCGAAGACCTGGCCCTGGTTGGAGGCGCCCTCGCCGAAATAGGTCAGCGAGACGTTCCGGCTCTCCCGGTACCAGTTGGCGAAGGCGAGGCCCGTGCCGAGCGAGACCTGCGCACCCACGATCCCATGCCCGCCGAAGAAGCCCTTCTCCCGGCTGAACATGTGCATGGAGCCGCCCTTGCCGCGCGAATAACCGCCCGAGCGCCCGGTCAGCTCGGCCATAACGCCGCGCGCCTCCATCCCCGTCGCCAGCATGTGGCCATGGTCGCGGTAGGAGGTGATGACCTGGTCGCCCGGCTCCAGGCAAGCCTGCATCCCGACGACGACCGCTTCCTGGCCGATATACAGGTGGCAGAAGCCGCCGATCAGCCCCATGCCGTAGAGCTGTCCCGCCTTCTCCTCGAAGCGGCGGATCAGGAGCATGTCCCGATAGGCCTGCAGCAGCTGGTCCTGGGTCATCGGCGGCGCCGACGCCGCCTTTCCACGGCGCTTGGCGCCTGTGGCTTCCGCTGCCTGGGCCATGCGGTCCCCTTCCTTCCCTGCGAACTCTCCACGCCGAATTAAGCGCCTCGCGCTGTTCCGGCAAGCGAGGGCGCGTGGAAAAACCGAGGTGCAGCAACAGAATACGACGATTAACTGAATTTCGGTTAATGCGCTTTGTGTGCGTCGCAACAGGCTTTGCCTGTTGCCGGCATGCCCCTGCAAGCGCAAGAGGCGCAAAGCGGTTCCACCCGCCGCGCAGCCTCCGGTTCCGCTTGACGGCCGGGGCCCGCGCCCGGGATAACCATGGCTCTCATTCTCGTGACTTTTTTGGAGAGCCGGATGCCTGGCTGGACCGGCTGGCTGCTTGCCCCCCTGCATGCCCTGGCGCTGGCGACCGGCGCGAAATCCTTCCGCGACAACCCCGTCCTCGGCAGCGCCGCGCTGAACCGGATGGGCCTGCACATCGCCCGCAAGCGCCTCGCCGCGCGCGTCGCCGCCCGCCGCCGCGCCCGGCTGGCCACTGCCCTCCCGCCCGCCGACCGCGCCGCCTTCGACCGCGACGGCTACCTCGCCATCCCGGACTTCCTGCCGGCCGAGCTCTTCGCCCGGCTGCGCGCGGAGGTGCTCGGCCAGCAGACGCCCGCCCGCGAATTCGTCGACGGCTACACGCTGACCCGGCTGATCCCGCTCGACGCCGTCACCCTGCCGCGGCTTCCCGCGACGGCGGAGGCCCTTGCCTCTCCCCGCTACCGCGCGCTGCACGACTATATCGGCTCCCACCGGCTGGCCCCGCACCGTTTCGTCCAGACCGTCTTCAGCGGCATCCGCGACGCCCCGCCGGACGTGCAGAGCCACTTCCACACTGACACCTTCCACCCGACGGTGAAGTCCTGGCTCTTCCTCACCGATGTCCCGGGCGATGCGGCGGGCTTCACCTATGTGCCCGGCTCGCACCGGCCGACCCGGCGTCACCTGGCCTGGGAGAGGCGCCTGTCCATCACCGCCGCACGCCACCAGGACCGGCTGACGGGCGAAGGCTCGCTGCGGGTCGATGAGGCGCGGCTCGCCCGCCTCGGCTACCCGGCGCCGCGGAAGCTCGCCGTCGAGGCCAATACGCTGGTCATCGCCGATACCAGCGGCTTCCACCGGCGGGGCATCAGCGAGGGCAGCGCCTGCCGAATCGCCATCTGGGCCTATGCCCGCGGCAACCCCTTCACGCCCTGGGCCGGGCTTGGGCTGGCAGGAGCCGGAGGAGGGAAGGTCAGGACCTTCTGGGCCCTGCAGGATGCGCTCGCCCGCCTCACCGGCCGCGGCAATGGCTGGCGATGGGTCGGTCTGCGCAGCCCGGCGGCACCGCCCTGACGGTCAGTAGAGGCGCCGCTGCGCCTCGTAGGGGATGACGATCTCGTCCTTGTTGACGAGGTTCAGCAGGGTCCGCGCCCGCTCGTCGAGTTCGTCGCGGTCGATGCGCTCGCCGCGCAGGCCGTTGACCTTGCGCTCCATCGAATCCCGCTCCGCCTCGGCCCGCGCCAGCGTGGCCCGCGCATCGGCAATATGCTGCTGCTTCTGCTCGCGGGCCAGCAGTCCGCTTTCGCCATGCAGCGAGTGCCAGATGAAATAGCCGCAGAGCAGCGCCAGCCCCACCGGCGGCAGAGCCTCCGCCAGCTTGCGCTTCACCGCACGTCCGAAGGACATGTCCGGAATCCCCCAATCCCCGGCCTATAAGCACCAGCCGGGGCGGGTTTTGGCAAGCGGGATCGGCGGCTTGCCGCCGAATTCTCAGCGCCTGAGGATCGTCCGCCCCGCATAGCGCGCCGCCGTGCCGAGCTGCTGCTCGATGCGGATGAGCTGGTTGTACTTGGCCAGGCGGTCCGACCGGCTGAGCGAGCCCGTCTTGATCTGCCCGCAATTGGTGGCGACGGCGAGGTCGGCGATGGTCGCGTCCTCGGTCTCGCCCGAGCGGTGGCTCATCACCGCCTTGTAGCCGGCCCGGTGCGCCATCTCGACCGCCTCGAGCGTCTCCGTCAGCGTGCCGATCTGGTTGACCTTGACCAGGATCGCATTGCCCGTCCCGCTCTCGATGCCCTGGCGCAGCCGCTCCGGGTTGGTCACGAACAGGTCGTCCCCGACCAGCTGCACCTTGCCGCCCAACTTCTCCGTCAGCAGCTTCCACCCCGCCCAGTCATCCTCGGACATGCCGTCCTCGATGCTGATGATGGGCCACTTCGCGCAGAGCCCGGCCAGGTAGTCGACCATCCCCGCCTGGTCGAGCGTCTTCCCCTCGCCCTCCATCTTGTAGATGCCATCGTGGAAGAACTCGGTCGAGGCGCAGTCGAGGGCGAACATGATGTCCTCGCCGACCCGGTGCCCCGCCGCCTCGCAGGCACGGGCGATGAAGGACAGCGCCTCGTCGGCCGAGCCGATATTCGGCGCGAAGCCGCCCTCGTCGCCGACATTGGTGTTGTGCCCGGCATCGTGCAGCTGCTTCTTCAGCGCGGCGAAGACCTCGGCGCCGATCCGCACCGCATCCGCCGCGGTGCCGGCGGCGACCGGCATCACCATGAATTCCTGGATGTCGATCGGGTTATCGGCATGCTGGCCGCCATTGATGATGTTCATCATCGGCACCGGCAGGGTCCTGGCGAAGGCGCCGCCGACATAGCGGTAGAGCGGCTGCCCCAGCTCCTCCGCGGCCGCCTTGGCGACGGCGAGGCTCACGGCCAGGATCGAGTTCGCCCCGAGCCGCGCCTTGTTCGGCGTCCCGTCGAGCTCGATCATCGTCTCGTCGATGCGGACCTGCTCGGTCGGGTCCATCCCCGAGAGCGCGTCGAAGATCTCGCCCTCGACATGCGCCACCGCCTTCTGCACGCCCTTGCCGCCGAAGCGCGCCTTGTCGCCGTCCCGCAGCTCCACCGCCTCATGCGCGCCGGTCGAGGCGCCGGAGGGCACGATGGCCCGCCCGATGGCGCCGCTCTCCAGCACCACCTCGGCCTCGACCGTGGGGTTGCCGCGGCTGTCGAGGACTTCGCGCGCGATGATGTCGACGATGGCGGACATGGGGGGACCTCCGGCTATCTCAGCGCGCGGATACCGGCCCCGCCGCCGGGCGGCAAGTCCCCAACTTTCCGGGAGAGGCCCGGCCCGGGCGGCCGGCGCTGCTCGCTCCCGGCGCCAGCCCGCGGGCCGCCACCCCGCCGCAGCCGGTCCCAGCGGGGACCGGCGCCTTCCTCACCCGCGCCCCGCGCCCTCGGTCAGCGCCGTGAGCCGCGCGACGGCCAGCTCCAGCGCCGCCACCTTGGCCTCCGCATCCGCCCGGTCGGCGGCGAGCGCCGCATGCGCCTGCTCGATCGCGGTCAGCAGCTCGTTGATCGCCTCGAGATTGCCCTGTGCCGGGTCGTTGTCCCGGCCCTCGGCGACGCTGCGGAAGATGCTGTAGCGCTCGCCCGGCCCGATCCGACCGTCGTTGCGGAGCGCAGCGAGGAAGCGCGCCTGCTGCGCATCCAGCCCCTCGCGCCGCGCCCGGATGGCGCCGCGCGTGCCGAGCCCTGGCTCCCGCCCGATCACCGCCTGCAGCATGGCGATGACCGCCGCCACATGCGGCTGCCCTTCCTGGACCAGGGCGGCGAGGCTCGGCGCCTGGCGCCGCTGCGCCAGCACCGCCGGCAGGTCGGCCAGCGCCGCGACGCCGGCGACCCCCGCCGTCCTCACCGGCTCCAGCACCGGCGTGCCGCTCGCGGCCTGCACGGCATCGAGCCCCTTCGCCGTCGCCTGGGCCAGGGCCTGGCCGTTGCCGGCCGTCTCGTCCCGCACCCGCTGCCCGCCCGCGGCGGCCGCGAGGACATGGGCATAGTCGCCGAGTGCGGTGAAGGCCGGCGCCAGAACCCGCCCCGCCGCCTCCGACGCCCCCGCCGGCGGCGCGGTGAAGTGCCCGGCCGGCGCCTGCCGCCCGCCGACCGCGAAGGCGATGGCATTGTCCTCGCGCTGGGCCATGCGCTCGAAGCCGTCCATGCGCCCGATCGCCTCGTCCACCGCGTCATCCGCCCGGTCGAGCATCTGGGCGAAGCGCAGCGAGGCGGGGGCGGGCGGATCCGGCCGCTCCCCCATCTGAGCGCAGCCCGCGAGCAGCGGCAGGGCGAGGAGCATCAGGCGAGGCCGGTTCATGCGGGTTCCCTTCTGGCTGGTTCGGCGCGGAGAGAGACCCCCGGCGCGCGCTCAGGTCAAGCGCAACCGCCGGTCACCCTGCCGCGCCCTGCCTTTCCCCGGGGTTACGCCGGCATGGCGGCGCTAGACCAGCCGCGCCTGCTTCACCGCCGCGCCGATGAACCCGCGGAACAGCGGATGCGGCGCGAAGGGCTTCGACAGCAATTCAGGGTGGAACTGCACCCCGATGAACCAGGGATGGTCGGGATACTCGACGATCTCCGGCAGATCTCCGTCCGGCGACATGCCGGAGAAGCGCAAGCCGGCCTCCTCGAGCTGGTCCTTGTAGTTGACGTTGACCTCGAAGCGATGGCGGTGCCGCTCCTCGATCGTCGCCGCGCCGCCATAGACCTCGCGCACCAGCGACCCCTCGGAGAGCTTCGCCGCATAGGCGCCGAGCCGCATTGTCCCGCCTAGGTCCCCGGCGGCATTGCGCCGTTCCAGCGCATTGCCACGCAGCCACTCCGTCATCAGCCCGACCACGGGATGCTCGCAGGGCCCGAACTCGGTGGAGGAGGCCCCCTTCAGCCCGACCAGGTTCCGCGCCGCCTCGATCACCGCCATCTGCATGCCGAAGCAGATGCCGAAGAAGGGGATCTTCCGCTCGCGGGCGAAGCGCACCGCCTCAATCTTACCCGGCGTCCCGCGCTCGCCGAAGCCGCCCGGGACGAGGATGCCGCTCGCCCCTTCCAGCCGCTTCACCGCCTCGTCCCCGCGGCGGTCGTCGAAGACCCCGGAGTCGACCCAGTCGAGACGGACCTTCACGTTGTGCGCGATCCCGCCATGGGTCAGCGCTTCCATCAGCGACTTATAGCTGTCGAGCAGGTTGGTGTACTTGCCGACGACGGCGATGGTGACCTCGCCCTCCGGCTGCTTGATGGAGTGGACGATCCGGTCCCAGCGGCGCATGTCCGGCTCGCCATAGGCCGAGAGGCCGAAATGCCGCAACACCTCCTGATCCATGCCTTCCGCATGGTACTGGATGGGCACGTCGTAGATGGTGCTGGCATCGAGCGCGGGGATCACGCTCTCCGGGCGGACGTTGCAGAACAGCGCGATCTTCCGCCGCTCGTTCTCCGGGATCGGGCGGTCACAGCGGCAGAGCAGGACCTGCGGCTGGATCCCGAGGCCCAGCAGCTCCTTCACGCTGTGCTGCGTGGGCTTGGTCTTCAGCTCCCCGGCCGAGGGGATGTAGGGCAGCAGGGTGAGGTGGACGAAGAGGCTCCGGGTCGGCCCCAGCTCGTTCGCCAGCTGCCGCAGCGCCTCGAGGAAGGGCAGCGACTCGATGTCGCCCACCGTGCCGCCGACCTCGACCAGGATGAAGTCGTAGCCGTCGGTCTCGGCCTGGACCACTTCCTTGATCTTGTCGGTGATGTGCGGGATCACCTGGACGGTGCCGCCCAGGTAATCCCCCCGCCGCTCGGCGGCGATGACGTCGGAATAGATCCGCCCCGTCGTCCAGTTGTCGGCCTTGGTCGCATGCACGCCGGTGAAGCGCTCATAGTGACCGAGATCGAGGTCCGTCTCCGCACCGTCATCGGTGACGAAGACCTCCCCATGCTGATAGGGCGACATGGTTCCCGGATCCACGTTCAGATAGGGATCGAGCTTGCGCAGGCGGACCTTGTATCCGCGCGCCTGCAACAGAGCACCCAGGGATGCCGCTGCGATGCCCTTGCCGAGGGAGGAAACCACGCCGCCGGTGATGAATACGAACCGCGCCATGGGCGCCCTTCATAACCGGCTCCGGCGCGCTCCGCTACCCGGGATGGCACTTTGCCATGAGAGAGCAGCCATGCGGCGGCGGACCTTGTCGCCGCGCGACTCGCCTTGAGGGGACCTTGCCCCTCCCGCCCGGGTTCCGATGAGGGTGCGGCGCGACGGAATCGGCTCCCACCCGGGCCGAGGAGCCCTCGAAAAGCCTCAGCCTGACAGGTGTCCGGGGATCAGTTCGTCGGAACGCTGGGGGCCGCGGGGGCAGCGGGCGCGGCCGGCGCCGTGGCCGCAGGCGGCGGCGCGTCGAGAATCGACCCGCTCACCCCGGTCCCCCGCCCGATCAGCGCGAGGGTCAGCGACAGCACGAAGAAGGCGGTCCCCAGGATCGCCGTCGTCCGGGTCAGCAGGTTGGCCGTCCCCCGCCCGGTCATGAAGGACCCCATCCCCTGGGAGGAGCCGATGCCGAGCCCACCGCCCTCGCTGCGCTGCAGCAGCACCACCGCGATCAGGGCCAGGGTGACGAAGAGGTGGATGACGAGAAGAACGGTGGCCATGGTCTGCGGCTGGGTCCAGGAGGGGGATACGGAGGCGCCTTCTACAGGCTCGCCGCGAGCGAAGCCACCCTCCCCTGCGCGACCGCCTCCGCCAGGTCATGGCTGGCCAGGTTCTTCCCCTTCGCCTCGACCTCCAGATCAGTCCAGGCCAGGTGCCCGGCTGCCCAGGCATTGATCGCCCGGCTCCACATCCGCTCCGAATGCGCGCGCATCTCCCTGGCCGGGACCCCCGCCGCCAGCAGCGCCGCGAAATCCGGCAACCGCTCCGGGTCGAGCCCGCCGGGCATCAGCCCCTCCCGCGGCGCGCTCAGATGGCCCATCGGCCGCACCCCCCGCCAGCTCTCCCGCACCCGGGCGATCCGCGGGTCGTCGACGGCGATGTGCTCGCCCTGCGAGTGGCACCAGTGGTGATGCAGGTCGAGCACGATCGGCAGCATCTCGGCCAGCGGCAGCAGGTCGTCGAGCCCATAGGCGATCTCGTCATTCTCGACCGTCAGCAGCCCCTGCGTCTCCTCCGAGAGCAACTCGAACCCGCGCCGGAAGCCCTCGATCCCGGGTGCCCGTGCCCCGCCATGGATATTGATATGGGCCCCCTCCCGGTGCCATCCGCCGGCGAGGCCGAGCATCGCCATCACCTCGGTATGGTAGTCGAGCTCCTCGATGCTGTTGGCCAGCGCCCGTGGGTTCTCGGTCGAGAGCACGCAGAACTGCCCGGGATGCATCGACAGCCGCACCCCCGCCGCCCGCGCCCGCGCGCCGATGCCGACCAGCCCACGCTCCACCACCTCCCGCAGGGCGGGCTCCGCATAGCGCGGCCTGGCGACGGGGTGGGTATAGACCGGCAGCACGTTGGAGATGATGCGCAGGCACCGCTCGATCGGCGGCGCCGCGGCCGCCTCTTCCACCTGCGCCGCCAGCGCCGCCATGTTGCCCTGAACGAGCCCGAGCAGCTTGGCCGTCGCCTCCGCCGGCCCGAGGCGGCTGAGCGCCGTGACCGTCGTGTCGCGCAGGTTCATCGAGGCCGCCGGCCGGTCATCCCCCGCCGGCGGCACCCATTTGCAGCACCATCCAATCCGCATGGGCGTCGAACGCATCGCGCGCGCCCCAGGTTCGCCTCGAAAAACCGGGCGAAAGTCGCTGTACAGGAACGATCAGCCGCCCGCCTCAGCCGAGGAACACGTCATCGGCTGTGAGGCCCTGCACGCCGAGCAGCTCGATCTCGAGCGACACGCCCGGGCTGGGCTGCGGCTCGAAGTCCGGCGGCGGCAGGTTGAACTGGGTGTAGACCTGCAGGATGGTCCGGTCGCCCTGGACCTCGTAGCGCACCTGGATCCGGAAGCCATCCTCCGGAGTGACGCGGAACGCCTCCATGCCGATGAAGATCGGCGGCGGCGTGTCCGAGGGCATGAAGCCGCTGCGATAACCCGAAAGGTCGAGCACGTCCTGATCGGCGGATCGGAAGTCGGTGACGACATCCCGGTTCCCCGGACCCACGCCGCTATCGAGGGTCGTCCCGACGATGTTCTCCCTGTTGAACAGGAAGAGGTCGGCACCTCCCCCGCCGGTCAGGCGATCGTTGTCGTAGCCGCCCTGCAGCGTGTCGTCCCCGGTGCCCCCCGCGATGGTATCCGCCCCGCCACCGCCTCGGATGCTGTCCCGGCCCGCGCCGCCGTAGAGCAGGTCGCCGTCATCGAGCGCTTCGTAGCCCTCGGCGCCCGACGGGCTCGGCGGCCCGAAGCCCCAGCCGATGATGGTGTCGTTCCCCGATCCGCCAAAGGCGGTGTCCTCGCCATAGCCGCCCCGGACGCTGTCACGGCCGCTGCCGCCGAAGAGCAGATTGCGGCCGGGCGTGCCGTTGACCTCCACCGGGAACGGGCCGCCGCGGGCGGCATCGCCCACGACATAGTCGTCCCCGGCGCCACCGGAGACGAGGTCGTCGCCCGCGCCGCCGAAGACGCTGTCATTCCCGTTGCCGCCGAACACGGCATCCTGGCCCGCGAGACCGTCCAGGCTGTCAGCGCCGCCGCGACCTGCAAGCAGGTCCTGCTCCGCCGTGCCGAGCAAGCTGTCGGCACCGGCACCGCCAAATCGGATGCTCATCTGGGTTCCTCCGAGAAGCCCATGCCTTTCCATGGATCTTGCTCATGCGTAACCCGGCGGACGGCCCGGACCGAATTTGTTTCCCCGCTAGCGAGGCCGGGCCTGCTTCAAATTCCTTTGATTGGATCTGGGCGGGGCCGGCGCCAGCCGGCGGGCCTAAAGTCCTCAACCGCCGCCCCAAGCCATTGATTTCACGAATGGAAGCATGACGAGCCTCAATCGCTTGAGACGATTGAAGCGGGATGCCTGCGCGTTCTCAGGCCTCGACGACCACGTAGGTATCCTCGACCCGCACCGGGAAGGTCTCCGCCACATAGGGCCCCTCCACCAGCGCCGCCCCGCTCGTCACCTGCGCCGGGAACTGCCGCACCTGCACCCGCTTCGGGTCGAACCAAGATTTCCCTGTCCGGATGTCGAATTCCCAGTAGTGCCACGGGCACCGCACCATCTCGCCTCGCCGCGCATAGCGATAGACGCCCGGCTCCGGGCTCTCGACATGCCCCGAGACCAGCCCCGCGCAGAGGCTCCCCCCCTGATGCGGGCAGCGGTCGCTCAGCGCATAGAACTCGCCGCCGAGGTTGAAGACGACGATCCGCTTCCCCTCCGCCTCCACCAGCCTCCGCCCGCCGGCCGGGATGTCCGCCGCCGGCGCCACCACGATCCGCGCCATCGTCAGAACCCGTAGAGCGCCCGCGCATTGCCGCCATAGATCGCCCGCCGCCGCTCGGCCGGGATCACGCCCGGGATGGCCGCACGCGGGTCGTCGAAGTCCCAATGCGGGTAGTCGCTGGCGAAGAGGATGCGGTCCCAGCCGACCCATTCGCAGATGTCGAGGACATGCTGCCCTCGCTCCGGCTCCTCCATCGGCTGGGTGGAGACCCAGATATGCTCGCGGATGTATTCGGAGGGCGCCCGCTTCAGGTGCGGCACCTCGCTCCTCAGGTGCCGCCAGTGCTTGTCCAGCCGCCAGCCGACCGAGGGCAGCCAGGCGAAGCCGCACTCGATCAGCACCACCTTGAGGCCGGGGAATCGCTCGAACACCCCCTCGGTGACGAGGGAGATCACCTGGTTCTGGCAGGATGTCGCATGCTCGCTCACCTCCTCGATGTAGAAGGAGGGCCAGCCGCCATTGGTCATCGCCCAGCCGCTATAGCCGAAGGCATGGAAGGCGACAGGCAGCCCCGCCTCCACAGCCGCCTCGTAGATCGGCCAGTAGCGCGGGTTGCCGGCCGGCTCCGCGGTCCGGCTCATCATCAGCACCTGGCAGAAATTCGGGTCACCCGCCCGCTTCCTGATCTCGGCCGCCGAGGCCGCCGCATCCTCATAGGGCACGACGACGCTGCCCCGGAGCCGCGGCTCGCGCCGGAGCCAGGCCTCGAGTTGCCACTCATTCGTCGCATGCGCCATGGCCGCGGAGAAGGCGTTGTTCCGGTCCCCCTGCCCGCTCGGCTGCAAGGGGTTCAGCACCCCGACATCGATCCCGTAATTGTCGAGCAGCTGGAAGCGCAGGAAGTCGAGGTCCGAGGCCGGCGTCCCGCCCGTCGGCGGCCAGGCGTCGCGCCGCGAGGCCATCGGCTGCGCCTTGGGAAACGGCGGCTGCCCGGCGGTGAAGCCGTGCCGCGCCCGCATCCCCCAGGTCTGCAGGTGTTCCCACCAGCGCTCGCTGAGGAAGGGCCTGAAGGCCTCGATGCTGTCCGCCCTGGGATGGATGTCGACATCGACGAGCCCCTGGGTCGCGGCGGCGGGCTTGCCGGCGCTAGGGATCGGCTGGATCACGTTCATGCCACGACTCCTTCGCTGAGGCGCTGATAGGTGGCGAGCGGGTTGTCCCGCATGAGCTTCGGCCAGAGGCTTTCCGGGATGCCCGCCGGCATGGCGGCATCCCCGTCATACTGCCAGTGGGGCCAGTCGGAGGCCCAGAGCAGCAACGCATCGGACCGCAACTGGTCCATCACCCGCTGCACGATCGCGCCATCCTCCGGCGCATCCAGCGGCTGGACGGTGAGCCGCACCTGGTCCCGCACGATCTCGGCCGGCAGCCGGTCGACCCAGGGCACCTCGAAGCGCACGCCCTTCCAGGTCTTCTGCAGCCGCCAGAGGAAGCTCGGCAGCCAGGAGACGCCCGATTCCAGCAGCACCACCCGCAGTCCAGGGAATTTGGAGAAGGCGCCCTCGGTGATGAGGCTCGCCAGCGTGCTCTGGAAGGCCTGCTGGTTGGCCGCGTATTCCTCGAGATACCAGCTCGTCCAGCCGACCGAGGTCTGCGGGTGCCGGTAGGCGCTGCCGGCATGGATGCCGAGCGGCAGCCCGTGCCGCACGCAGGCCTCGAGGACCGGCCAGAACTGCCTTCGCCCGAGCGGCACCTCCCCCATTACCAGCGCCAGCACCTGGACGAAGCGGCGGTCGGGCGCCAGCCGCTCGATCTCGGCGACCGCGGCCTCGATGCTCTGCAGGGGCAGCACGATGGAGGCGCGCAGCCGCGCATCCCGGTCCAGCCACTCCGCCCGGGTCCAGTCGTTCAGGGCCCGGGTGAAGGCCGCCGCCATGTCCTCGTTGAAGACCAGCTGCACGCCATAGAGCGGGTTGAGGATGCCGAGCTCGGTCCCCAACCGGTCCAGCGACTGCGCCTGGAGCTCGCCGACGCTGCCCGCCCCATGCCCATCCGCCCCGCGCCAATCGGCCCGGATGGTCTTCGGCGAGCGCACCGGCCAGGACTGGGTATCGAGGGTGGTGATCCCCCGCTCCTCCACCTGGTCGCGCCAGAACGCGTCCATATAGGGGGTGAGGGCCGCCATGCCCGGCACCATCGGATGCAGGTCGCAATCGATCGGGCGGAATCGGCCGTACATCGGCTTCGCTACCCTCCCAGCGCCGCGAGCCCCAGATAGGCCGCGGCCAATTTTGCCTGGCCCTCGAACATCGCGCGGCCGGAGACCGTATCACACCCCGCCGCGGCTGCCGCGTCCAGCAGCGGCGTGCGCTCCGGGTTCGGAATGACATCGGCCACCACCTGGCCGGGCGAGAGCCGCGCGGGCTCCACCGGCAGCGCGTCCCCAGGCCGGAGCCCGAGCGGCGTCGCATTGACGACGAGGCCGCACCCCGCCGCATCCGCCGGCCCTGTCGCCACCTCGCAGCCCGGGAAGGCCGCCGCCACCGCCTCGGCCAGCGCCGCCGCCCGCCCCGGCGCCCCATCCGAGAGGGCAAGCGAGGCCACCCCCGCCCGCGCCAGGGCGAAGGCGATCGCCCTCCCCGCCCCGCCGCAGCCGACCTGCAGGACGCGCATCCCCGCCGGCTCATACCCCGCCGCACGCAGCCCGGCGACGAAGCCTTCGCCATCGAACATCTCGCCTTCCCAGCCGCCATCGGCGCGCCGCCGCACCGTGTTCACGGCGCCCGAGAGCCGCGCCATCGGCCCCAGCGCATCGAGCAGCGGCACCACCGCCTGCTTGTGCGGCATGGTCAGCACGATGCCGTCGAGGTTGCGGATGCGCGTGAGCCCGCGCCAGGCCTGGGTCAGATCGGCCGCCGCGATCTCCATCGGCAGGAAGGCCGCATCCAGCCCCGCCCGCGCAAAGGCCGCATTCCACCACTCCGGCGAGCGCACCACCCCGACCGGGTCGCCGAGGATGGCGAAGAGCCGGGCCCGACCGGTGATCGGCATGCTGCACCCCTTCCGCTGTCCGCCCCGCTCGCCCATCCTCGCCCCAGGGATCGCGCGGAGGAAGGGCATGGCGAGCGGCACGAAGCCGGTGGCGCTGGTGACGGGGGCGCGGCGCGGCATGGGGGCGGCGACCTGCATCGCGCTCGCCGGCGCCGGCTACGACATCATCGCCATCGACAAGGAGTTGGAAGGGGCGCGGGAGACCGGCCATGCCGTGGTCGCGGCCGGCGGCGACTTCGACTTCCGCTTCTGCGACCTCGCCGATCCGGAGGCGGTGGCGAGGATCGCGGAGCTCGCCTGGGAGATCGGCGGCGGGGTCGAAGCGGTGGTGAACAATGCCGGCGTCGGCACGCTCGTCCGCGGCGACCTGCTCGATCTTGCGCCCGAGAGCTGGGACCGGGCGCTCACGGTCAATACGAGGGCGCCCTTCTTCCTCACCCAGGCCCTGGCGAAGCGCATGGTGGCGGAGGATGCGCCGCGGCGCGGGCCGCGCGGCATCGTCTTCGTCACCTCGGCCAATGCCGCGCTCGCCAGCCCCGACCGGGCGGATTACTGCGCGAGCAAGGCGGCGCTCTCCATGGTGGCGCGCTGCTTCGCGCTCCGCCTCGCGGAGGACGGCATCCCCGTCTACGAGGTCCGACCCGGCGTCATCCGCACGGCGATGACCGAGGCGGTGGCCGAGCGCTACACCCAGCGGATCGCCGACGGCCTCTCGCCGATCCGCCGCTGGGGCGAGCCGGCGGATGTGGCCCGGGCCATCGCCGGGCTGCTCTCCGGCGCCATCCCCTTCTCCACCGGCGATGCCTTCCATGTCGATGGCGGGCTGCATATCGGCCGGCTCTAGCGTTCGTCGGCCAAGGCTACTCGATATGGATGTTGGCGAGGCGCGCGACCTCGCTGTTGACCGCGATCTCGCGCGGGATGCGCTGGCGGAACTCGGCCGGCCCCTCGCCTTCCACGACCCCGCCCGACTCCTCGATCCGGGCGATGATCTCCGGCCGGCGCAGCAGCCCCTGCACATCGGCCGCGATGCGGGCGACGAGCGCCTCGGGCAGGCCCGCAGGACCGGTGAAGCTGTACCAGGGCGAGGTGTCGCGGATCGGTACGCCCTGCTCAGCCATGGTCGGCACCTCGGGGAAGGCGCGGGAGCGGCGCGGGGCGGCGATGGCGAGCGGGCGGAGCTTGCCGTCGCGGGCGAGGCCGATGGCCCCCGAGAGCGTCGAGAAGGTGATCGGCACGCGGCCGCCCATCACGTCCTGCAAGGCCGGCACGGCGCCGCGATAGGGCACGTGCGTGAGCTCGATCCCCGCCGCGCGCATGAACATCTCCGTGGCGAAATGGCCCGAGGTGGCCACGCCCGATGTCGCCGCGGCGAGGCCCGGCTGGCGCCGCGCAGCCGCGACCACCTCCGCCAGGTTGCGGTAGGGCTGGTCGGCGCCGGTGAAGAGCACGGTCGGCGAGGAGTAGATGACGACGATCGGGGTGATGTCGCGCAGCGTGTCGAAGGGCAGCCGGGCGAAGACGGCGGGGTTGGTCGTCAGGTTGCTGGTGCAGAGCAGCAGCGTGTAGCCATCGGGCGGCGACTTCACCAGCGCCTCGGCCGCGATGTTCTGCGAGGCGCCGGGGCGGTTCTCCACCACCAGCGGCTGGCCCCAGAGCGCCTGCAGCGGCTCCTGCAGCAGGCGGGCGGCGAAGTCGGTCGGGCCGCCGGCGGGAAAGCCGACCAGCAGGCGGACCGGCCGGTCCGGCCAGGCCGGCTGGGCGCGGGCCGTGGCGGCAAGCGAAGCGCCGGCGGCGGCGAGCATCCCGCGTCGGTGAAGCATGGCGTCTCCCCGTGATGATCGTTGCCGCGAGCATTCGCCTTGCGGACCGGCCCGTCAAGCAAGCCCGAGCGGGGCAACCCCACCCCATGAGCCTCGTTCAGCGGGCCAGTCCAGCAACGCGAGGAGACGCGCATGACGACGAAGGGCCTCGGTGGCCATTCCCCGGTCGACATCACCCATCAGCTCAAGGGCCTGCACTTCCCCGCGCAGAAGCAGGACCTGGTGCAGCAGGCGAAGGGCAACGGCGCCGGCCAGGACATCATGCAGATGATCGATGCCATGCCGGAGCGGGAATTCGCCAGCATCGCCGATGTCATGAAGGCAATGGGCGAGTTGAACCCGGACCGCTGAGGGGAGCCGCATCATGGCGAATGAGTTGAACGGCCGCAGCGTCGCCGTGCTGGCGACGGATGGCGTCGAGCAGGTGGAGCTGACCGAGCCGGTGAAGGCGCTGAAGGCGGCCGGGGCGACGGTGCATGTCGTCTCGCCGCAGCAGGGCAGCCTGCAGGGCTGGAACCATCTCGACAAGGCGGACCCGATCCCGGTCGACCAGCCGCTCGAGGGGGCCGATCCCGCGCGCTATGATGCGCTGATGCTGCCGGGCGGGGTGGTCAACCCGGACCAGCTGCGGCTGCAGCCGAAAGCGATCGAGTTCATCCGGCACTTCGTCCAGAGTGGCAAGCCGATCGCCGCCATCTGCCACGGGCCCTGGACGCTGATCGATGCCGGCGGCGTCGCGGGGCGGCGGATGACGAGCTGGCCCTCGCTGAAGGCGGACCTTACCAATGCCGGGGCGCGGTGGGAGGATGCCGAGGTCGTCACCGACCGCGGCCTCGTCACCTCGCGCAGGCCGGACGACATCCCGGCCTTCAGCCGCAAGATGATCGAGGAATTCCGCGAGGGGCGGCACGCCGCCTGACGGTCACGTCCTGAGGAAGGGATTGCTGCGCCGCTCCTGGCCGAAGCTCGAGCCCGGGCCGTGGCCGCAGAGGAAGGCGATGTCGTCGCCGAGCGGCAGCAGCTTCCCGTGGATGGCGGCGAGCAAGGCCTCCTGGTCGCCATAGGCGAAGTCGGTGCGCCCGACCGAGCCGCGGAACAGCACGTCCCCGACCACGGCGACGCGCAGTGCCGCCTGGACGAAGACGACATGCCCGGGCGTATGCCCCGGGCAGTGCAGCACGCCGAAATCCTCGCCGCCAATCGGCACCGTGTCGCCCTCGGCAAGCCACTGGTCGGGCACCAGGTTGCGGGCCGCCATGCCGTATCTCGCGCCCTGCGCCTCGAGATCCTCGAGGAGGAAGGCATCGCGCCGGTCGGGGCCGATGACGGGCGGCGTGCCGGGCAGCGCCTCCTTGAGCTCCGCCGCGCCGCCGGCATGGTCCATATGGCCATGGGTGAGGAGAATGCTGTCGATGGCGAGCTTCAGCTCGCCGATGGCGGCGAGGATGCGGTCGACTTCTCCGCCCGGGTCGATGACGCTGCCGCGGAGGCTCGCCTCGTCCCAGAGCAGGGTGCAGTTCTGCTGGAAAGGCGTGACAGGGATGATGGCGGCTTTGAGCATCGAGCGAGCCTAGGCACCCCTCCCCGTCCCGGCAAGCGGGCTGGACGGCGCGGCGCCGGAGACGCAGCCTTTCGCCATGCCGGATTCGATGCGCGGCGGCGCGCTTCCGCCGAAGGCCGTGGGCCTGATGTTGCTGCTCTGCCTGGTCTGGGGGCTGAACCTGGTGGCGATGAAGCTCGGCAACCAGGGCATCCCGCCGGTGCTGCAGGCGGGGCTGCGTTCCACCATCGCCGCGGTGCTGCTGGTCGGCTGGTGCCGCTGGCGGGGGATCGGCTTCGGCCTCTGGCGGCGGGACGGGACGCTCTGGCCAGGGGTGGTGGCGGGGGTGCTCTTCGCCATCGAGTTCGTGGCGCTCTACATCGGCGTCGGGCTGACGACCGCCTCGCGCGGGGTGATCTTCCTCTACGGGGCGCCCTTCTTCGTGGCCCTCGGCGCGCATTGGCTGCTCCCGGATGACCGGCTGAGCCGGGCAAAGGCGCTCGGGCTGCTGGTCGCCTTCGGCGGGCTGGTGCTGGCCTTCTTCGAGGGGCTCTTCGCGCCCGCCGGGGAGCGGGCGCTGCTCGGCGACATGCTCTGCCTCGTGGCGGGGGCGCTCTGGGGCGCGACGACTGTGCTGGTGAAGGCCTCGGCGCTGCGCCGGGCGCCGGCGATGCTTGTTCTGCTCTACCAGCTCGCCGTCTCGGCGCCGCTGCTGCTCATCGTCTCGCCGCTGCTGGGCGAGGCCTGGCGCATCGATGCGCAGCCGCTGGTCATCGGGGCGCTGCTCTATCAGGCAGCAGGAATCGCGGGGGCGAGCTACGCCCTCTGGTTCTGGCTCGTCTCGCAATACTCCGCCTCGCGGCTCTCGGCTTTCAGCGTGCTGACGCCGATCTGCGGCGTCGCGGCCGGGGCACTGCTGCTGGATGAGCCGCTCGGGCCCTTCTTCGGGGTGGCGGTCGGGTTTGTCGCCCTGGGTCTCTGGCTGGTGAACCGGCCTGCCCGCTGAGGCGGCGGCGCATGATGAAATGACCTGCATCTGCGTGCCGAATAGGCACATGTGGCCCGCGCCCGGGTGACGACAGCGCCGGAAGCACTGGCACGCATCTCGCAAAGAGGTTCACGCAAACCGGCACCCTGCCCCGCGAGGTGCCCCGGCTGCTCGCCGCCGAGGCTGCACGGCTCCAGGGGCGCCATGCCCGCTGGATCGAAAGCCAAGGTCTGCCCAAGGAAGGAAGAACCGGTGACCGCAACCTCTCCCACGATGACACGGCGCGTGGCGCTGGGCGGCCTCGGCGCCGCGCTCGCCATGCCGGCCCTCCGTCCCGCCTTCGGCCAGGGCACCCCGATCAAGGTCGGCGTTCTGCACTCCCTCTCCGGCACCATGGCGATCAGCGAAACGGCGCTGCGCGACACCGTACTCATGATGGTCGACTGGGTGAACGCCAAGGGCGGCGTGATGGGCCGCAAGGTCGAGGCGGTGGTGGTCGACCCGGCCTCCAACTGGCCGCTCTTCGCCGAGAAGGCGCGCGAGCTGCTGCAGGTCCACAAGGTGGACGCGACCTTCGGCTGCTGGACCTCGGTCTCCCGCAAGTCCGTCCTCCCCGTCTTCGAGGAGCTGAACGGCATGCTCTTCTATCCCGTCCAGTACGAGGGCGAGGAGGAGAGCAGGAACATCTTCTACACCGGCGCCGCGCCGAACCAGCAGGCGATTCCGGCGGTGGAGTACCTGATGTCGGAGGATGGCGGCGGGGCCAAGCGCATCGCCCTCCTCGGCACCGACTACGTCTACCCGCGCACCACCAACCGCATCCTGCGCGGCTTCCTCAAGTCGAAGGGCATCGGCGAGGGGGATGTCATGGAGGAGTACACGCCCTTCGGCCACAGCGACTGGCAGGGCATCGTCGCGCGGGTGAAGCGCTTCGCCTCTGAGGGCAAGAAGACGGCCATCGTCTCGACGATCAACGGCGATGCCAACGTCCCCTTCTACCGCGAGCTGGGCAACCAGGGCATCAAGGCCGAGGACCTCCCCTGCGTCGCCTTCTCGGTCGGCGAGGAGGAGCTGGCGGGCATCGATACCAGGCCGCTGGTCGGCCACCTGGCCGCATGGAACTACTTCATGTCCGTCCCCGGCACGCCGAATGCCGAGTTCAAGCAGCTCTGGCAGAGCTACATCAAGAACCCGAGGCGCGTCACCAACGACCCGATGGAGGCCACCTATACCGGCTTCCGCATGTGGACCCAGGCCGTCGAGAAGGCCAGGTCCACCAAGGTCGACGACGTGCGGGCGGCGATGATCGGCCAGAAGCTGATGGCACCCTGCGGCTATGAGGAGGAGATGCTGCCGAACCATCACCTCTCGAAGCCGGTGCTGATCGGCGAGGTGCAGGCCGACGGCCAGTTCAACATCGTCTGGAAGACGCCGAATGCGGTGAAGGCGGAGAACTGGTCGCCCTTCATCCCCGAGAATGCGAACCGGCGCCGCTGAGCATGGCGGCGGCGCCGGCGGCTTCCCGGCGCCGCCTTTCCTGAAAGTCGACATGAGACAGCTCCTCCTGGCCCTGGGCCTGATGCTCTGGCTGGCGCTGCCGGCCAGGGCACAGGACGCCTTCACCGCCGCGCTGCCCGGCCTTGCCGGCGGCTTCAGCGATATCGCCACCTCGGTCGAGCAGCTCGGCGTGCTGGGCGACCCGCGGGCGCTGCCCGTGCTGCGGGCGCTGCAGGAGGGCAGGCTGCAGAGGACGGCGGATGGGCGGGTGCTGCTGCCGGGCGGCATCGACGCGGCGACCGGCCAGGCTGCCGATGCCGCGGCGGCGGAGACGGTGCGGCTGAACAACCGGGTGCGGCAGGCGCTGCGCGGGGCGCTCGGTCGGCTGCAGCTCGTCTCGCCGGATGCGGCGGAGCGCGGCGCGGCGGCGGAGGCCATCTTCCGCGCACGGAGCGCCGAGGACGTGCCGCTGCTGCAGGCCGCCATCGCGCGCGAGGCGGATGCGGGCGTGCGCGCGAAGATGGTGCTGGCGCTGGCCGCGGCGCAGCTCGTCGCCCCCGATGAGGAGGCGAAGCGGGCGGCGGTGGCGCGGCTCGGCGCGGCGGGGGCGGCCGAGGCGCGGGCGCTGCTGCTGGAGGCGCGGGCGTCCAATCCGGACATGGCGACGGCGATCGACGTTTCGGTCGCCACCATCGACCGGGCGCTGTCCATCCGCCGCGCGGCGGAGACGCTGTTCCAGGGCCTCTCGCTCGGCTCGGTCCTGCTGCTCGCGGCACTGGGTCTCGCCGTCACCTTCGGCGTCATGGGCGTGATCAACATGGCGCATGGCGAGTTCGTCATGCTCGGCGCCTATGCCACCTTCGTCGTGCAGGAAGCCTGCCGCGGCACCCCCTGGCTCGCGCCCTGGTCGCTGCCGCTCTCGGTGCCGGCGGCCTTCCTGGTCGCGGCGGCGGCCGGGGCGGTGCTGGAGCGGGGGCTGATCCGGCATCTTTACGGACGGCCGCTCGAGACGCTGCTGATGACCTTCGGCGTCGGGATGATCCTGCAGCAGGCGGTGCGGGTCGCCTTCGGGGCGCAGAACCGGGAGGTGATCTCGCCAGCCTGGATGCAGGGCACGCTGATGCTGCCGGGCGGCGTCGCCGTCACGCAGAACCGGCTCTGGATCATCGTCTTCGGCATCGCCGTGCTGCTGCTGGTGGTCGCGGCCATCCGCTTCACCCGCTTCGGGCTCGAGATGCGGGCGGTGGTGCAAAACCGGCGGATCGCGGCGACCATGGGCATCCGCACCGGGCGGGTGGATGCGCTGACCTTCGCCTTCGGGTCGGGTATCGCCGGCATGGCGGGGGTGGCGGTCAGCCAGATCGACAATGTCTCGCCCAATCTCGGCACGGGCTACATCATCGACAGCTTCATGGTCGTCGTCTTCGGCGGCGTCGGCTCGCTGACGGGGACGCTGGTGGGGGCCCTGACGCTCGGCGTCGTCAACAAGGTGCTGGAGCCTTATGCGGGGGCGGTGCTGGCCAAGGTCTTCGTCCTCGTCGCCATCATGCTGTTCATCCAGCGGCGGCCGAGGGGGCTCTTCGCGCTCAAGGGCAGGGCGGCGGAATCATGAGCGCATCCCTCGCGGTACCCGTGCCCGGCGGATCCGGGCGGATGACGCTGCGGCTCGTGCTGATCGGCGCGGTGCTGGTGCTGGCGGCGCTGCCGGCGCTCAACCGGCTGCCGGCGGAGAATGCGCTGCACGTCTCCGACTTCATCGTCAGCATCGCCGGCAAGTGGATCACCTACGCGGTCCTTGCGCTGGCGATCGACCTGGCCTGGGGTTATGCGGGCATTCTCTCGCTCGGGCATGGCGCCTTCTTTGCCCTCGGCGGCTATGCGATCGGGATGCATCTGATGCGGCTGATCGGGCCGCGCGGCGTCTACGGCCATCCGGTGCTGCCGGATTTCATGGTCTTCCTCGGCTACAAGGAACTTCCCTGGTACTGGCTGGGCTTCGACCACTTCCCCTTCGCCATCCTGATGGCGATGCTTGTGCCGGGGGTGCTGGCGGGGGTGGTTGGCTACCTCGCCTTCCGCAGCCGGATCACGGGCGTCTACCTCTCCATCATCACCCAGGCGCTGACCTATGCGCTGATGCTGGCCTTCTTTCGCAACGACATGGGCTTCGGCGGCAATAACGGCTTCACCGACTTCAAGGAGCTGCTGGGCATGCCGCTGAACACCGCGGCGGCGCGGGGCGCGCTGTTCTATGCCTCGCTGCTGCTGCTGCTCGGGGCGCTCTGGATCTGCTCGCGCGTCACCCGCTCGAAACTGGGTCGGGTACTGGTCGCCATCCGCGATGCGGAAAGCCGGGCGCGCTTCCTCGGCTATGACGTGACGCAGCACAAGCTCTTCGTCTTCGTCCTCTCGGCGATGATCGCGGGGCTCGCAGGGGCGCTCTACGTGCCGCAGGTGGGCATCATCAACCCGGGCGAGTTCAGCCCGGGGAACAGCATCGAGGCGGTGATCTGGGTGGCGGTCGGCGGTCGGGGGACGCTGGTGGGGGCGCTGCTCGGGGCCTTCTCGGTCAATGCGCTCAAGACCTGGCTGACGACCGTCGCGCCCGACCTCTGGCTCTTCGCGCTCGGCGGGTTGTTCGTGGCGGTGACGCTGTTCCTGCCGCGGGGACTGATCGGGCTGTTCTCGAGGGCGCAAAGGTGAGCGAGCCGGTCCTCTATCTCGACGGCGTCTCGGTCGTCTTCGACGGCTTCAAGGCGCTGAACGGCCTCTCCCTCATCGTGGATGCAGGGGAGTTGCGCGCCATCATCGGCCCGAACGGCGCCGGCAAGACGACGATGATGGATGTCATCACCGGCAAGACGCGGCCGACCGCCGGCGTGGTGCGCTTCCGCAGGCACGACCTGACGAAGCTCGACGAGGCGAGCATCGCCAATCTCGGCATCGGCCGGAAGTTCCAGAAGCCGACGATGTTCGATGCGCTGACGGTCTTCGAGAACCTCGAGCTTGCGCTGAAGGCGCCGCGGGGGCCCCTGGCCTGCCTGCGCTGGGTGCTGACGGGCGAGGCGCGCCGGAGGATCGAGGCGGTGATGGAGGAGGTCGGGCTCGCGGCGCGGGCGCACGACCGGGCGGCGATCCTCTCGCACGGCCAGCGGCAATGGCTCGAGATCGGCATGCTGCTGATGCAGGACCCGGAGCTGCTGCTGGTGGATGAGCCGGTGGCAGGGATGACCGACCAGGAGACCGAGCATACCGCCGCCCTCCTCGTCCGCATCGCGGGGAGGCGGAGCGTCGTCGTCGTCGAGCACGACCTGGAATTCGTCCGCGCCCTCGGGAGCAAGGTGACGGTGCTGTGCGAGGGCTCGATGCTCTCCGAGGGCAGCATCGACCATGTGCAGAACGACCCGCGGGTCGTCGAAGTCTATCTGGGGCGGTGAGCGATGCTCAGGGTCGAGGCCATCGATCTCTCCTACGGCGCCTCGCGCTGCCTGCGCGGCGTCTCGCTCGAGGCCGATCCCGGGCGGATCACGTGCGTGCTGGGGCGGAACGGGGTCGGCAAGTCCTCGCTGATGCGGGCGATTGTCGGGCTGGAACGGGTGCAGGCGGGACGGATCATGTGGGAGGGCCGGGACATCGCCGGGATGGCGCCGGCCGACCGGGCGCGGGCGGGCATCGGCTACGTGCCGCAGGGGCGGGAGATCTTCCCCTTCCTCACCGTGCAGGAGAACCTGGAGACGGCGCTGGCCGCCGCACCGCGCGGCGCCAAGGTGCCGCAGGAGGAGGTCTTCGCCCACTTCCCGATACTGAAGCAGTTCCTCAAGCGGCGCGGGGGTGACCTCTCCGGCGGGCAGCAGCAGCAGCTTGCGATAGCGCGGGCGCTGACGGCGCGGCCGCGGCTGCTGATCCTCGACGAGCCGACGGAGGGCATCCAGCCGAGCGTCATCAAGGATATCGCGCGCGTGATCCGGTTGCTGGCCCGCGAGAGGAACCTCGCCGTGGTGCTGGTCGAGCAGTATTTCGAGTTCGCCCGCGACCTGGCGGATCGGATCGCCGTGATGGTGCGGGGCGAGGTGGCACTGGGCGGGCCGGTCGAGGAGCTGGAGGACGAGGCGGTGCGGCGGCTATTGACCGTGTAGGCCGCCGCGCAGCACGACCGGGATCCTCATATAGCGGACGCCGTTGCTTTCCGCCGGCGGGAAGCGGCCGGCGCGCATGTTCACCTGGATCGAGGGCAGCAGCAGGAGCGGCGGCGCGAGCGTCGCATCCTTGCCCTCGCGCATGGCGACGAATTCCTCCTCCGCGATGCCATCCCGCACATGCGGGTTGCGGGCGCGCTGCTCGGCGACGGTGCTCTCCCAGGCGAAATGTTCGCGGCCGGGCGCCTTGTAGTCATGCGCGGTGAAAAGCCGCGTCTCCGGCGGCAGGGCGAGCAGGCGGCGGATGCTGCGCCAGAGGGTGCGCGCATCGCCACCGGGGAAGTCGCAGCGGGCAGTGCCGTAATCGGGCATGAAGAGCGTGTCGCCGACAAAGGCGGCATCGCCGATGCGGTAGGCGATGCAGGCCGGGGTGTGGCCAGGGACGTGAATGACCTCGGTCTCGATCGTGCCGAGGCGGAAGCGGTCGCCATCGGTGAAGAGGCGGTCGAAGTCGCCACCCTCGGGGAGGAGGTCGGCAGCATCGAAGACGGGACGGAAGATCGCCTGCACGTCGCGGATATGCTCGCCGATGCCGATCAGCGCGCCGGTGCGGGCCTTGATGTAGGGGGCGGCGGTCAGGTGGTCGGCATGGACGTGGGTCTCGAGCACCCACCGGAGTGTGAGGCCCTCCTCCGCCGCGGCGGCGAGGATGGCATCGGCGCCGGCGGTGTCGGCGGTGCCGGCGCGATTGTCCCAGTCGAGCACCGGATCGATGACGGCACCCTCGCGGCTTGCCTCGTCCCAGACCAGGTAGCTGACCGTGTTGGTCGCCGCGTCGAAGAAGGCCCGGATCGCCGGCGTGGCGCTCTCCATCATGGCATCCTCCCCTCGCCCAAAGCGCGAGGATGCTGGACTTCGGCTGAAATGTCAGCCGGGAAGGTCACGCTCCGCCATGCCGATTCCGCGCTGCATGAAGACCAGGTCGACCCAGCGGCCGAATTTCAGCCCGGCCGACTTGAGCACCCCCGCCTGGCGGAAGCCGAGCGAGACGTGCAGGCCGATGGAGCCGACATTGTCGCTGTCTCCGATGAGCGCGAACATCTGGCGGAAGCCGGCCTCGGTGGCACGCTCCAGCAGCGCTGCGACCAGCGCCTTGCCGACGCCCTGGCCGCGGACATCGTTGCGGACGTAGATGCTGTCCTCAGCCGCGTACCGGAAGGCGGAGCGGTCGCGGAGCTGGGTGTAGTAGGCGAAGCCGATGATGCCTTCGCCCTCCCCCGCCTCGGCCTCGGCGACCAGCCAGGCCCAGCCCTGTTCCTGCACCTCGGCAAGGCGGCGCGCCATCTCCGCCCCGTCCGGCGGAATCTCCTCGAATGTGCCGGCGCCGTGCAGGACGTGATGGGCATAGATGGCGGTGATGGCCGGGAGGTCGTCGGGGCCGGCATCACGGATGATCATGCGGCGGTTCCTGGTGGGAGGATCGGTTGCGGCATCGTCCTAACCGCCGGGGACGGGTCGGACAAGCTGAGGACTCACAGCGGGAGCCCGAGTTCCCCGGCGAGGCGCTCGGCCAGAGCCAGCAGGGCGCGGTCCCGCCCGGCGGCGGCCACCAGGGAGAGGCCGACCGGGGCGCCCTCGGCGCGGCCGACGGGCAGGCTCACCTCCGGCAGGCCGGCAAGGCCGGCGATGGCGGTGACGCCCATGGTCCGCTCGCGGGTGGCGTTCTGCTCGGCCTGGCTGGCGCCGAGCCTCGGCGCTGGCACCGGCGAGGTCGGGTAGGCGAGGACGGCGCCGCCGGCCAGCATTGCGCGCATCCGGGCCTGGAAGCCGCGGCGGAAGGCCCGGCCGGCGGCGGCCTTGCCCGGGTCCATCGCCTTGGCTGCGGCAAAGCGCTCCCTCACGCCGGGGCCGAATTCAGGCTTCGTCGCCTCGACCCAGGAGCCGAGCGTCGCCCAGGCTTCCTCGGCCTGGACGCAGCGGAAATGCTCATAAAGCGCATCGAGGCCCTCGGGCGCGACATCCACGCGGAGCGCCCGGCCGAGCAGTCGCTCGAGGGCCAGCATCGGCTCGGCCAGCGCCACGACTGTGGGCGGGATGGCGTTGATCCAGGCATCGTCCACCTTGAGCAGCGGGCCGAGGCCGGGGGCGGCATGATCCTCCGGCAGCAGCACCGCGCCGACGCGGGAGAGGACGGAGGCGCGCATGGCGAACCAACCGGGCGTGTCGAAGCTCGGGCCGAGGCCGCGGGCGCCGGCGAGGCTGATTGCGCCCCAGCTCGGCCGGATGCCGAAGGTGCCGCAATAGCTGGCCGGGATGCGGACCGAGCCGCCGGTGTCGGAGCCGAGGGCGAAATCCACCAGGCCGCCCCCGACGGCGGCCGCGGAGCCGCAGGAGGAGCCGCCGGGGAAGCGGTCCGGCGCCGCCGGATTGAGCGGCGTGCCATACCAGACATTCTCGCCGGTCAGCCCATAGGCGAGCTCCACCGTCTTGGTTTTGCCGCGGAGGCTGGCGCCCGCCTGCAGCAGGGCCTGGATGACGGGCGCCGTCGCCGCGGCGGGCGGGTTGGTGCGGGCCCAGTCCGGGTTGCCGTAGCCGGTCGGGCTGCCGGCGACGTCGAACAGGTCCTTTACCGCGAAGCCGAGGCCGGCGAGCGGGCCATCCGCCGCGCCGGGAAGCTCGAGGCGAGGGCCGGGCATGAAGGGGCTGTCGCGGTCGTTCATCGCATCCGGCATGGCGGCCTCGTTCGACAGGAATTGTTGCGCTGCGATCCTGCCCGCGGGATAGGCTGGCGGAAAGGCCAATCTTCCGCGTGCATGGCAGGCATTTCACTGCGGTGGTTGCATCTTTCGCGGCATCGCAGCATGTAGCGCGGCCATGGACGCCATCGCCCCCAGCCCGAAACCCGCCATCCCGCCAGCCTTCAACGGCGAGACGGTGACCTGGGTCCATCACTGGACCGACCGGCTCTTCTCCTTCCGCTGCACGCGGGACCCGGCGCTCCGCTTCGTCGCCGGGCAGTTCGCCATGATCGGGCTGATGGTCGGGGGCAAGCCGCTGGTGCGGGCCTATTCCATCGTCAGCCCGCCCTGGGAGGAGGAGCTCGAATTCCTCTCCATCAAGGTGCAGGACGGGCCGCTGACCTCGCGGCTGCAACACATCAAGCCGGGCGACACCGTCGTCATCGGCAAGAAGCCGACGGGAACGCTCCTCACCGAGAACCTGCTGCCGGGCAAGACGCTGTGGCTGCTGGCGACGGGGACCGGGCTCGCGCCCTTCCTGTCGCTGATCCGCGAGCCGGACGTCTACGAGCGCTACGAGCATGTGGTCGTCTGCCACACGGTGCGCGAGGTGAAGGAACTGGCCTATCGCGAGCTCATCAGCGAGGAGCTGCCGCGGCACGAGTTCCTCGGCGAGATGCTGGCGGGGAAGCTGCTCTACTACCCGAGCGTGACGCGGGAGCCCTTCCCCACCCAGGGGCGGATCACGGACCTGATCGGTTCGGGCAAGGTCTTCGCCGATCTCGGCTTGCCGCCATTCTCGCCGGACCGGGACCGGGTGATGCTCTGCGGCTCCGAGGCGATGAATGCCGATGTGAAGGCGCTGCTGGAGGCGCGGGGCTTCGTCGAAGGCTCGAACAACGAGCCGGGCAGCTATGTGCTGGAGAAGGCCTTCGTCACGAAATAGGCCCGGGCGTCACCGGCCGGCCACGGGGCGGCGGAATCCGAACGATTGCCCGACGCTCATGAACAAACCGTTATCTTGCGTCCATCTTCCGGCGGTGGATCCCGCCCGGTCCTTGAGGCCGGTTTTCCGCGGGCGCAGAGTTTTGCCCCCGACTAACGGCCTGTTCCGCGCCGCTCCTGCGCGCCACGCCCATGCGTGGCCCCCGGCACGCGAACGTCTTGCCCGAATCTGAATACGTAGTCATTCTGATGTTAGTTGAGGTCGGGCCGCGGCTTCCGGAGATTGCGTTCCTGGGCGGGAACGGGGGTCGCAACGGCCCCCGTTTGCCCGTTGGACGCGAGCCCGGAGCCATGGGCCCCGGGGGAAAGGGCAGGAAATGAGCGCACATTCGGCAACAACCGCTGCCGGGGTTAAGACGCCCCCGATGACGAAGGAGGAACGGAAGGTCATCCTGGCGTCCTCCCTCGGCACCGTGTTCGAGTGGTACGATTTCTACCTCTTCGGCTCGCTCGCCGCGATTATCGGCGCGAATTTCTTCAACCCGCTCGGTGCCGACGGGCAGCCGATGTTCAATGAAGCCACGCGCAACATCTTCGCGCTGCTGGCCTTCGCGGCCGGCTTCCTGGTGCGGCCCTTCGGCGCCCTGGTGTTCGGCCGGCTCGGCGACATGGTGGGACGGAAGTACACCTTCCTCGTCACCATCGTCATCATGGGCGCTTCGACCTTCGCGGTCGGCCTGCTTCCCACCTCGGCCACCATCGGCATCTCCGCCGCCGTCATCCTGATCGTGCTGCGCTGCCTCCAGGGCCTGGCGCTCGGCGGCGAGTACGGCGGCGCCGCGACCTACGTGGCCGAGCACGCGCCGAATGGCCGGCGCGGCTTCTACACCTCGTTCATTCAGATCACCGCAACGGCCGGGCTGTTCCTGTCGCTGCTGGTGATCCTCGGGACCCGCATCGCGCTGGGCGAGGCCGCCTTCGCAAGCTGGGGCTGGCGCATCCCGTTCCTGCTTTCCGTCCTGCTGCTCGGCATCTCGGTCTGGATCCGGTTGCAGATGCAGGAGAGCCCGGCCTTCCAGAAGATGAAGTCCGAGGGCACCGGTTCGAAGGCGCCGCTTTCGGAAGCCTTCGGCCAGTGGCGCAACGCGAAGATCGCGCTCTTCGCTCTGCTCGGCCTCGTCATGGGGCAGGCGGTGGTCTGGTACACCGGACAGTTCTACGCGCTGTTCTTCCTGGGCACCGTGCTCAAGGTGGACATCCTCACCACCAACCTGCTGATCGCCTGGTCGCTGCTGCTGGGCTCGGGCTTCTTCGTGTTCTTCGGCTGGCTGTCGGACAAGATCGGTCGCAAGCCGATCATCCTCGGCGGCTGCCTGCTCGCGGCGCTCACCTACTTCCCGCTGTTCAAGCTGCTGAGCCACGAGGCAAATCCGGCGCTGACGGCGGCGCACACCAACATCGCCGTGGTGCTGGACGCCGACAAGGCGGGTTGCTCCTTCCAGTTCAACCCGACCGGCACGGCGCGCTTCACCCAGCCCTGCGACACGGCCAAGGCGGCGCTGGCCCGCGCCTCGGTCAACTACACGGTGAACGACACCCCCGGCAATCCGGCGGTCAACGTCCGCATCGCCGACCAGCCGCCGGTGGCGGCGACCGGGAACCCGCAGTTCGCGGCGCAGCTCGCATCCACCCTCGCGGCGGTGAACTATCCCACCGCCAGCAACCCGTCCGTGGTGAAGATGTCGGGGCCGTTCGACATCTTCCGCGAACAGCCTGCAGTGCTGATCGGCATCCTGACGATCCTGGTGATCTACGTGACCATGGTCTATGGGCCGATCGCGGCGGCGCTGGTGGAGATGTTCCCGACGCGCATCCGCTACACCTCCATGTCGCTGCCCTACCACATCGGCAATGGCTGGTTCGGCGGGCTGATGCCGGCGACGGCCTTCGCCATGATCGCACAGACCGGCGACGTGTATTACGGCCTCTGGTACCCGATCGTCATCGCCCTCGCGACCGTGGTCATCGGCGTCTTCTTCGTGCCGGAGACCAAGGACCGCGACCTCTTCAACGACAGTACCACCGCACAGCGTTGAGCAGGCCGGCCTGACTGGAATGGGCGCCGGGGGAGACCCCGGCGCCTTTTTTCATGCCCGCTTGCCGCCGGGCCGCCCGCTTGCGAGGCTCACGGCAAACGGGGAGCGAAACCATGCAGGGCTACGACGCGACCTATGCCGCCTGGCAGGCCGATCCGGAGGGATTCTGGCGCGAGGCGGCGCGCGGCATCGAGTGGGAGCGTGCGCCGGAGCGCATCTTCGACGCGGCGGCCGGGGTCTATGGGAGGTGGTTCCCCGATGCGCGGCTGAACACCTGCCACAACGCGCTCGACCGGCATGTCGCGGCGGGGCGCGGGGCGCAACCAGCGCTGCATTACGACAGCCCGATCACCGGTCGGAGCGTGACCTACACCTATGACGCGCTGCTCGGGCGGGTGGCGACGCTGGCCGGCGCGCTGGCGGCCCGCGGCGTCGGCCAGGGCGACCGGGTGGTGATCTACCTGCCCATGGTGCCGGAGGCGGCGGTCGCCATGCTGGCCTGCGCGCGGCTTGGGGCCGTCCATTCCGTCGTCTTCGGCGGCTTTGCCGCGGCCGAGCTGGCGGCGCGGATCGCCGATGCGCGGCCGAAGCTCGTCATCTCCGCCTCCTGCGGGATCGAGCCGGGGCGGGTCGTCGCCTACAAGCCGCTGCTGGATGCGGCGATCGGCCTCTCGCCGCACAAGCCGGAGCGCTGCCTGATCCTCAGGCGGCCGGAGCTCGACTGTAGCTTCGTCGCCGGCCGGGACGAGGACCTGCTGGAGGCGGAAGCGGCCGGGGTGGCGCATCCCTGTGTGCCGGTCGCGGCGACGGACCCGCTCTACATCCTCTACACCAGCGGCACGACGGGAAAGCCGAAGGGGATCGTCCGCGACAATGGCGGGCACGCGGTCGCGCTGCACAACTCCATGCGGATGCTCTACGGCATCGGCGCGGGGAACGTGATGTTCACCGCCTCCGACGTCGGCTGGGTGGTAGGCCACTCCTACATCGTCTATGCGCCGCTGTTCGCAGGGGCGACGACGGTGCTCTACGAGGGCAAGCCGGTCGGGACGCCGGATGCGGGAGCCCTCTGGCGGGTCTGCGCGCAGTACCGGGTGAACGCCATGTTCACAGCGCCGACCGCAATGCGGGCTATCAAGCGCGACGACCCCGAGGGGCGGCTGATGGCGGGGCATGACCTCTCGGCGCTGGAGGCGCTCTTTCTTGCCGGCGAGCGCTGCGACCCGCCGACGGCGGAATGGGCGGCGGGGCTGCTGAGGCGGCCGGTGATCGACCATTGGTGGCAGACCGAGACCGGCTGGGCGATCACCGGCAATTTCCGCGGGCTCGGCCTGTTTCCGCCACGCTTCGGCAGCGGCGGGAAGCCCTCGCCGGGCTATGCGGTCGCGGCGCTCGACGATGCAGGCCAGCCGCAGCCGCCGGGCGAGACGGGGACGCTTGCCATCCGCCTGCCGCTGCCGCCGGGCTGCCTGCCGACGCTCTGGCAGGCGGATGACCGCTGCCGGGAGGCGTATCTCGAGGCCTTCCCCGGCTGGTACAACACCTCCGATGCCGGCGTGGTCGATGCCGACGGCTATGTCTCGGTCATGTCGCGGACCGACGACATCATCAACGTCGCCGGGCACCGGCTGAGCACGGGGGCGATGGAGGAGGTGCTGGCGGCGCATCCGGATGTCGCCGAATGCGCCGTGCTCGGCGTGAAGGACGCGCTCAAGGGGCAGGTTCCGCTCGGCCTCGTCGTGCTGAAGGCCGGGGTGGCGAAGGCGGAGGCGGAGATCGCGCGCGAGCTCGTGGCGATGGTCCGCGAGCGGATCGGCCCGGTCGCCGCCTTCAAGGATGCGAAGGTCGTGTCGCGCCTGCCGAAGACGCGGAGCGGGAAGATCCTGCGGGCGACGCTCAGGAAGATCGCCGATGGGGAGAGCTACGCCGTGCCGCCGACGATCGACGACCCGGCGATCCTCGACGAGATGCAGGGCAGCCTCGCGCCGCGCCAGAGCAAACCCCGATCAGGTGGAATCACCTGATCGGAGTAATTTGCTTGGCCAAACAACAGGCTAGAGCGGGTTCCGTGAGCCAGGTCGAACGGAAACCGCTCAGGCGGCCGGCATCGCCTGGGAGAGGCGGCCGCCCAGGCGCACCGGCTCGACGCGCGTGGCGAGGCCGGTCGCGTCGTCGGTCTCGACGAAGAGGCCGCAGAGGGTGGCCTCGCCATCGGCCGGGGCGAGCTTCTCGCCAGGCATCTTGCGCCAGAAGCGGAGCGCGGCGCCGCCCTTCTGCATGCCGATGACGCTGTCATAGTCGCCGCACATGCCGGCATCGGTCTGGTAGGCGGTGCCGCCGGGAAGGATCTGGTGGTCGGCCGTCGGCGTATGGGTATGGGTGCCGATGACGAGGCTGGCGAGGCCGTCGAAGCTGTGGCCGAAGGCCTGCTTCTCGCTGGTCGCCTCGGCATGCACGTCGATCACCGCGGCCTGGATGGTCTGGCCGAGGCGGTGCTTCTGCAGCTCCGCCTGGACGGCGCGGAAGGGGTCATCCAGCGCCTCCATGAAGAGTCGGCCCATGACGTTCATCACCAGGGCGCGGCGGTTGCCCGGGACGTCGACGACAACGGCGCCGCGGCCGGGCGTGCCGGGCGGGAAATTGGCCGGGCGGATGACACGGGACTCGCCCTCGATGAAGGGGATGATCTCCTTCCGGTCCCAGGCATGGTTGCCGAGGGTGATCACGTCGGCGCCGGCGGCGAGGAAGGCGCGCGCCATGTCGGGGGCGAGGCCGAAGCCATGGCTGGCATTCTCGCCATTCACCACGACGAGATCGACGCCGAGCGCGGCGCGGAGGGTGGGGAGCTTCGCCGTCAGGGCATCGCGCCCGCTGCGGCCGACGACATCGCCGAGGAAGAGGAGTCTCAACCGGTCATGCCTTGCACTGGACCACGCCTGCTTCGGTGGCCACCATCGGCAGCCGCCAGTCCTCGGGGCCGGCCGGCACCTCTGCCATCTCCTGCACGGCATAGGCGCAGCCGATGGCGGCCGCTCCCGGCAGCCGGGCAAGCGTCCGGTCGTAATAGCCGCCGCCATAGCCGAGCCGGCGGCCGGAGCGGTCGAAGGCCAGCAGGGGGACGAGGATCCAATCCGGCGTGACCGGCCCGCCCTCGGCGGGCTGGCTGGTACCCATGGGCCCGCGGGCGAGCGGCGCGCCGAAGCGCCAGGGGCGGAAGACGAGAGGCTGGCCGCGGCGCGGCGTCACCGGTAGGGCGAGCGGGTGGCCGCGCGCCTCGAGCGCCTGGAGCAGCGGGCGGATGTCGATTTCCTGACCCATCGGCCAGAAGCCGGCGACGAGGGCGCCGGGCGGTGGCGGGGCTTCGGCGAGCAGCCGCTCGGCGAGGCGGGCGCCGAGGCGTGGGTCGCAGCCGGCGCGGCGCGCAAGCGCCTGGCGTCGGGCCTCGGCCTTCAGGCCGGCGAGCAATTCGGCGCAGAAGGCCGTGCTGTCTGAGTGCGGAGCCACCATAGCCGTCGGCGTCTCATCCTCCCAAGGCCTGCGTGAGCAGGTGGGCACCGGGTATCCGGACCAAGATCCGGACAGAGCCAGCTCCCGGAGGATGCTTATTGGCCCTGGGGATGAATTACCTGACGCACCGGGCAGCCCCGCTCGATCCATATAGGAACCTGGCCGGCCGAAAGCTAGGTCGTGCGGTCGAGCGTCTGCGCCAGGCCCTCGATCCGCTCGGCGATGCGCGCCAGGCGGTCGGCGAGCTGGGGGTCGGTGCCCACGGGCTGGCCGCTGCGCAGGCGGTCGATCTCGGCGCGCAGGTCGCCGCCCTCATCGGCCAGCAGCAGCGCAACATGGAGCAGCATCCGCGCCTCGGAGAATTGCCCGCCCATGGTGCGGATCAGCCGGACCTTGTCCTCGATCTGCTGGGCGAGGGCGAGGACATGCCCCTCCTCGCCATCCTTGCAGCCGATGGTGTGGCTGTAGCCGTTGACCCGGACGGTGACCTGCCCCACGCGCTATCCCCTCAATCCGGCTCGCCTTGCGGCGGCTCCGACAGGCCCTCAGGTAGCCCCTCCGGCCGAAGCTCCTCGGCGAGCGCCCCGCGCAGCCGGGCGATGGTCGCCTCCAGCCGCTCGGCCATCGCGGCGACCTCGGCGCGCGGGACCATGTCGCCCCCCGCTGCCGGGACGCGGACGCGGGTGAAGGCCTCGGAGAGCCGCTCCACCGCCGCCTCCAGGCGTGCCGCCGCCGCCCCGACCGGATCCCTCGCGCTGTCGCTCATGCCTCTCCACCGGGACGCCCTCGCCGCCGGCAGCGCGCTGGACGCGGCCCCCCCGGCGTGCTGGAAGGCTTCGCATGGGTGCCGAGGCGGGTCAACGGCCAGGGGGAACGCCGGAGGCAGCGCCGCCGCCGGCCGTCCGGGTGCATGGGCGCGTGGAGGTCGAGGCGGCGCTGGCGCTCGCCGGGCCACGCGGCGTGACGCTGCTCTCGGCGCCGGGGATGGCGCCAGGTGTCTTCCTTGCTTTGGTTGCGGTGGCGGCGCGGCCCGGGGTGCCGCATGAGACGATGATCGATTGCGCGGATGCGCCGGGGCTGGCGCTGGCAGCGCTCAGGGCCGGGTTCCGGCTGGTGGTGCTGGCCCCCTGCCCTGCCTTCGGCGCCGTCGCGGCGGCGGCGGCGGAATGCGGCGCCGGGTTGCGGCGGGAGGCGCCGCCGGCGCTCGATGCGGGCCGCATCGACCTCACATCGCCCGGCGGGCGGAACAAGCTCGCGCAATGGCTATGGTCCGCCGGGTGACACAGGCGCAACCTCGCGCTACAGGACGCGCCGCCCGCGATGATACGGCTGAGAAGGGACCATCAATGAAGCTTTCCCGCAAGGTCAAGGACATCCTCTCCTGGTACGAGAGCGACAATCCGGGAACCAAGGCCAACCTCGCCCGCATCCTGATGGAGGGTAGGCTCGGCGGCACCGGGCGGATGGTGATCCTGCCCGTCGACCAGGGTTTCGAGCATGGCCCGGCCCGGTCCTTCGCACCGAACCCGGCCGCCTATGACCCGCGCTACCACTTCGAGCTGGCGGTCGAGGCGGGGCTCAACGCCTATGCCGCGCCGCTCGGCATGATCGAGGCGGGCGCCTCGACCTATGCCGGGTCCATCCCGACCATCCTGAAGGTCAACAGCTCCAACTCGCTCTCCACCACCAAGGACCAGGCGGTCACCGGCAGCGTCTCCGACGCGCTGCGCCTCGGCTGCTCGGCGATCGGCTTCACCATCTATCCAGGCTCCGAGTATCAGTTCGAGATGATGGAGGAGCTGCGCGAGCTGGCCGAGGAGGCGAAGGCCGCCGGCCTCGCCGTCGTCGTCTGGTCCTACCCGCGCGGGCCGATGCTCGACAAGGTGGGCGAGACGGCGCTCGACATCTGCGCCTATGCCGCGCACATGGCGGCGCTGATGGGCGCGCACATCATCAAGGTGAAGCCGCCGACCGACGCGATCTTCCTCGATGCGGCCAAGAAGACCTACGAGAAGTCGCCGGTGCCGAACCTGGCCGAGCTCTCGGGCCGCATCACCCATGTGGTGCAGGCCTGCTTCGGCGGGCGGCGGCTCGTCGTCTTCTCCGGCGGCGAGTCGGGCACCGTCGACAGCATGATGGCCATGGCGCGCGGCATCCATGCCGGCGGCGGCAACGGCTCGATCATCGGGCGGAACACTTTCCAGCGGCCGAAGGCGGAGGCGCTGCAGCTGCTCTCCGACATCATCGGCATCTACAAGGGCGCGGCCGCCTGAGCGAGGGCGGCTGCCGTCTCTACCTGATCACCCCGCCGGCCTTCGAGCCGGCGGGGTTTTCGGCCTTGCTGGCCGAGGCGCTGGATGCGGGCGACGTCGCCGCGCTGCAGATCCGGCTGAAGGATGCGGATGACGATGCGGTGCGGCGCGCGACGGAGGCGCTGCTGCCGATCGCGCAAGCGCACGACGTCGCCGTGCTGATGAACGACCGGGCGGACCTGGCGGTGGAGATGGGGTGCGACGGCGCCCATCTCGGCCAGGAGGATGGCGACCATGCCGCGGCACGGCGGCTGCTGGGTCCGGACCGGACGCTCGGCATCACCTGCCACGGCAGCCGGCATCTCGCCATGGAGGCCGGGGAGATGGGCGCCGATTACGTCGCCTTCGGTGCCTTCTTCCCGACCGTCACCAAGGAGGCGAAGCACCGCGCGGGCCCCGAGCTGCTGGAATGGTGGTCGGAGTTCTTCGAGCTGCCGTCGGTCGCCATCGGCGGGATCACGGCGGCCAACTGCGCGCCGCTGGTACGGGCGGGGGCGGATTTCCTCGCCGTGGTCGGGGCGGTCTGGAACCATCCAGAGGGGCCGGCGGCCGGCGTCCGGGCGATGAACCGGGCGATCGCCGAGGCGGCGGGATGAGGCGGCCGGCGCTCGTGCCGGAGCTGATGGTGACGGATATCCGGCGCAGCCTTGCCTTCTGGTGCGGGCCCTGCGGCTTCTCCATCCTCTATGACCGGCCGGAGGATGGCTTCGCCTGCATCGAGCGCAGCGGCTCGCGTATCATGCTCGACGAGCTGCCGAAGGACGGGCCGCATCGCTGGCAGGTGGCGGAGACGGTGGCGCCTTTCGGCCGGCATGTGAATTTCGAGATGGCGGTGGAGGCGGTGGAGCCGATCCTGGCGGCGCTCGCCGCATTCGGCTGGCCGCTCTTCCGGGCGCCGGAGGTGAAGCGCTACCGCATCGGCGCGGGCGGCGTGACCGTGCGGCAGTTCCTGGTGCAGGATCCGGACGGCTACCTGATCCGCTTCTCGGAGGCCCAGGAGGAGGCTTGAGCATGAGGCTTGAGTTCGAGACGGCGGATGTCTTCACCGGGCAGCGCTTCGGCGGCAACCCGCTCGCCGTCGTCTTCGGCGCCGGGGCGTTGGACGGGGCGGAGATGCAGCGGCTGGCGCGGGAGTTCAACCTGTCCGAGACCGTCTTCGTGCTCGGGGTCGAGGGCGAGGCCGCGCGCATCCGCATATTCACCCCGGGCTCGGAGCTGCCCTTCGCCGGGCATCCGAATGTCGGCGCGGCGGTGCTGCTGGCGCGGCGGCTGGGTTTCACCGGCGACGGGCTGCTGCTCGACCAGGCGGCGGGGCGGGTCGTGGCGCGGCTGGCGCGGGACGATGCGGGGCTGGTGACGGGGGCGGAGATCGAGGCGCCTCAGGCCTTCGCCGAGGCGGTGCCGTTCCCGGCGGAGGCGGCGGCAGCCTGTGCGGGGCTGCCGGTCGGGGCCATCGTCGAGCGGGCGCATTCCCCGCTGATCGGCGGCTGCGGCAACCGCATCGCCTTCGCCGAGATCGCGGATACGGCGGCGCTGGCGGCGGCGAGCCCGGATGCGGCGGCGTTCCGGTCGCATCTGCCGGTGAGCGCGGCGACCGGGCTCTTCCTGCATGCGCCGCTGCCGGATGGGCGGCGGCGGGGGCGGATGTTCGGGCCGCTCGAGGGCATTCCGGAGGATCCGGCGACGGGAAGCGCGGCTGTCGGCCTCGCCGCGCTCCTGCTGCGGGCCACGGGCGGGGAGCGGATCGCGCTCGAGCTGGAGCAGGGCGTCGAGATGGGGCGGCCGAGCCGGCTTGCGATTCGCGCCTGGCGGGATGCGGAGGGCGGGCTGCGCGCCGCGGTCGGCGGCGGGGTGGTTGCGGTCTCGACCGGCACCGTCTGGGCCCGATGATGACGCCCGGCCCCTGGATCGCCGCGCCGACCGAGACCGCGGGCGAGACCGTCTTCGCCCTGGGCGACGTGCATGGGTGCTCAGGCCTGCTCGACGTTATGCTGCGCGGCATCGCGGCGCTGGCAGCGGACGTGGCGACGCCCACGCGGCTGGTCTTCCTCGGCGACATGATCGACCGCGGGCCGGACAGCATCGGTTGCCTCCGGCGCTGGGCCGGGCCGGTGCCGGGCATCGCCCGGACCGACCGGCTGGTGGGCAATCACGAGCAGCTGATGCTGCTGGCCGCCGCCGGCGACCAGGAGGCGCGGGAGCTGTGGCTCTCGCTCCACGGCGACACCATGCTGGCCGAGCTGCGCGCCGCCGCCGACCGGCCGGAGGCCGAGCCCGATGCCGCCCTGCTGCGGGAGGCGCTGGGCGAGCAGGTGGTCGGCGCCCTGCACGGGCTGCGCTCCCATGTCGCGGTCGGCAACCTCATCCTCGTGCATGGCGGGCTCGACCCGCGGCAGGATGCGGCGGCCTTCCTCGCCCTGCCCTGGGAGCGGCTCGATGCCCGGCCGTGCCACTGGGCCTGGATCACCGGCGGCTTCCTCGACTGGCGCGGCGGCTTCGACGGGCGAATCGTGGTGCATGGGCATACGCCGCCGGCCAAGCAGCATCCCTTCACCGGGCTCGACGACCCGCATGTGCTGGCCGAGGGCCGGCTCAACCTCGATGGGGGCAGCGCCGCCACCGGCATCGTCGCGGCGGCGCAGATCGAGACCGGGCGCTACCGCGTGCTGCGGGCCCGGGCGGCAAGCTGATGGACGAGCTCGGCTTTCATCGCGTGCTGCACCGGCCGGGGACGCTGCTGGATGTCGGGGCGCATGACGGCGGCTTCACGCTGCCCTTCGCGGCGCTGCCCGGGTCGCGGGTGCTGGCCTTCGAGCCCCTGCCGGAGAGCTTCGCCCGGCTCCGGGCGGCGGCGGGCGGGCTCGCGCATGTGACGCTCCGGCAGGAGGCGCTCGGGGACGCGACGGGCGAGGCGGTGCTGCGGCTGCCCGTCGTCGATGGCGTCGCCAACGAGCAATGGGCGAGCATGGCCAAGGGCTACGACCGCTACGGGCCGCATGTCGGGGAGCGGCAGGTCACCGTGCCGCTGCGGCGGCTCGACGAATTCGGCCTCGACGACCTGACCGCGGTGAAGCTGGACGCCGAGGGAGCCGAATACGAGGTGCTGCGCGGCGGGGCGGTGACGCTCCGGCGCTGCCGGCCGATCCTCTCGATCGAGATCGAGGAGCGGCACCGGGTGGGCAGCACCTGGGCGGTGCCGGCCTTCCTCGATGCGCTCGGCTATGACGGGTTCTGGGAGCATTGGGGCGAGTGGCGCCCCATGGCGCAATTCGACCGCGCGACGATGCAGGTGGCGAGCCCGGACCCCTCCGTCTTCGGCGCGTCCGACCCATACATCTTCGTCTTCTACTTCCTGCCGCGGGAACAGGCGCCGGCGCTGCTGGATCGCTTGCGGAAGGCCGAGGCGGCCGGCTGAACCGCGCCCCGGCCCGGCCGTTGCCTCGGGCGGCACGGCAGGAGGGAAGCATGGCCAATGCAGCAGACCTCGCCCAGGGCGAGATTCCGGACCACACCCCGGTCATCGGCAGCGACGGGCGCAACATCGGCACGGTGGATGGCGTCGCGGGCGACTACATCAAGCTGACGCGGGACGAGGCGGGGCAGCATCGCTTCCTCCCACGGAAGCTCGTCACGAGCCTGGAGGGCGGGCTGGTGCGCGTGTCGCTGCCGGCGGCGCAGGCGGCCGATGCCATGGTCGACGAGGCGGAGCTGGCGCGGCGGATGGCGCTCGACCCGGATGCGGGCGCGCCCTTCGGTCGGCCGGACGATAGCGGGCCGCATGGCAGCCGGGCGCAAGCGCATGGGCCGAAGGGCAGCCCGAACCATCTGCAGGACGGGCAGCGGCCAGCCGCGGATGGCGGCATCAACACCCACAGGAGGTAGGACGATGGCTCTCCCCGCCCGCCTGCTGTCGCGCGAATTGCGGCTCGGCCGAGGGCCGGACCTGCGGCGACGGCGCTGGATCCTCGGACTCTCGCTGCTGGGGACGCTGGCGGCGCAGATCGTCACCCTGTTCCAGATGGGCGTGGTCCGGCGCCTGCCGGACCCGCCCGGGCCCTTCGATTCGAGCCGCGTCGATGCCTCCGACTATGCCTACAGCCGGATGCAGGCGCCGGACGGGGCGCTGATGCTGGTTTCCTATGGCGTCACCGCCGCGCTGGCAGCCGCCGGCGGGCGGGACCGGGCGGAGGAGATGCCGGCCCTGCCGCTGGCGCTGGCCGCCAAGACGGGCTGGGACTCCTTCACCGCGCTGAAGCTCGGGCAGGAGGAATGGGCCGAGAACCGGGCGCTCTGTGCCTATTGCCAGGTGGCGACCCTCGCCTCGCTGGCGAGCTTCGCCCTCGCCCTGCCGGAGGCGGTCAGGGCAACGCGGGCAGCCACAGCACGTCGCTGATCCGGCGGGCGCCGCCCGCCAGCATCGCCAGCCGGTCGAAGCCGAGCGCGATGCCGCTGCCCGCGGGCATGCCGTACCCCAGCGCCGCCAGGAAATCCTCGTCGATGTCCCAGGCCTCGCCCGGGTGCTGGGCGCGGCGGGCCTCGGTGTCGGCGATGAAGCGGGCACGCTGCTCCACCGGGTCGGTCAGCTCGTCGAAGGCATTGGCAAGCTCGACGCCGGCGACGAAGAGCTCGAAGCGGAGGGCAGCGCGCGGGTCGGCGGGGTCGCGGCGGGCGAGCGCGGCCTGCGGCGCGGGCCAATGGGTGAGGAAGGTGGCGCGCTCCCGGCCGAGATGGGGTTCCACCCGGTCGAGCAGCAGGCGGAAGAAGAGGTCCTCCCATCCCTCCCCCGGGCGCGACGGGAGGCCGATGGCATGGGCGGCGGCGCCGAGGGCCTCGGCATCGCCCTCGGTCGAGAGGATGTCGAGGCCGCCGCACCAGCGGTCGAAGGCCTCCGCCATGGTGATGCGCTCGAAGGGCAGGGTCAGGTCGGTCTCGGTGCCCTCATGGCTGACGCGCGGCGGGCATGCGGCGCGGATGAAGTCCTCCGCCTGGTCCATGAGGCCGGCGAGGCCAAGGCCGGGGGCGTACCATTCGAGCATGGTGAATTCGGGGGCGTGGCGCGGGCTTGCCTCGCCGTTGCGCCAGACGCGCGCGAGTTCGAAGACGGGGCCGGCGCCGGCGACCAGGAGGCGCTTCAGCGCCAGTTCGGGCGAGGTGCGGAGCCAAAGGGTCCGCCTCGCCCCGACGCCGAGATGCGGGATGTATTCGCTGCGGAAAGCCTGGAGATGCACCTCCATCCCCGGCACAGGCACGAGGCACGGGGTCTCGACCTCGGTGAAGCCGCGGGCGGTGAAGAATTCGCGGGTGGCGCTTGTCAGCGCGGCGCGGCGACGGAGGAAGGGCAGCCGGTTGGCGAGGCTTTCCGGGTGCCAGTCGGGCAAGGGGGGCATTGCCCCGGAGCATGCCAGGGATTAGCTCCCGCTGCATCATGTCCGCCAGAACCCTCCGCAGCGCCGCCGATCTCGCCGATGCCGGGCTGCTGCCCGCCGCTGCGGTGGAGGCGGTGGCGCGCGTCGGCGAGCGCTACAGCATCGCGGTGACGCCGGCCGTCGCCGCGCTGATCGACCGGGACGACCCGGCCGACCCGGTCGCCCGGCAGTACGTCCCCGATCCGGCGGAGCTGCTGACGGCGCCGCACGAGCTGGAGGATCCGACGGCGGATGCGCCCTTCACCCCGGTGACGGGGGTGGTGCATCGCTATCCGGACCGGGCGCTGCTGAAGCCGCTGCTCGCCTGCCCGGTCTATTGCCGCTTCTGCTTCCGGCGCGAGGCGGTGGGCGCCGATGGCGGGGTGCTCGGGGAGGCTGAGCTGGAGGCGGCACTCGGCTGGTTCGCGCGGACGCCCGCGGTCCGGGAGGCGATCCTCACCGGGGGCGACCCGCTGATGCTGTCGCCGCGGCGGCTCGGCGCGATCCTCGGGCGGCTGGCCGGGATGCCGCATATCGAGCTGCTGCGCATCCACAGCCGGGTGCCGGTGGCGGCGCCCGACCTCGTCACGCCGGCGCTCGCCGAGGCGCTGGGGGCGATCGACGCGCCGCTCTATCTCTGCGTGCATGCCAACCACGCGCGCGAATTCTCGGCGGCCGCCATCACGGCGCTCGCGCGGCTGCAGCGGGCGGGCGTCGTCCTGCTTGGGCAGAGCGTGCTGCTGCGGGGCGTGAATGACAGCGCTGAGGCGCTGGAGGACCTGTTCCGCGCCATGCTGCGGGCGCGGATCAAGCCCTACTATCTCCATCAGCTCGACCCGGCGCCGGGGACGGCGCGCTTCGCCGTGCCGGTGGAGGAGGGCCGCGCGCTGCTCCGGGCGCTGCGCGGGCGGGTCAGCGGCCTGGCCTGGCCGACCTATGTGCAGGAACGGCCAGGGGGCGCCGGCAAGGTGCCGATCGGGCCGGCTTACGAGGGCGCCTGATCGCGCGGGATCGGCTGTGCCTCGACCTGGCGGCTGACGGCAGGCGGGGCCGCCGGCTTCTGCTCGAGCAGCGGGGCCTGCGCGGCCGGGCTCAGCCGCGGCTCGGCCGGCGGCACCAGCCAGCCCGCCGCATAGGGCCCGCGCACCACCACCAGTGCGAGGATCGCCAGCAGGAAGAGCAGGCCGAAGGGGAAGCCGTTGCCGATCGTCAGCAGCATGTTGATGATGCCGGCGCCGAGGAGGATGACGAGCAGCACGGCGGCGCGCTGCGGCTCGCTCAGCCCGTCATACCAGAGGTTCCAGCGATAGAGGCTGTCGGCGCCCTCGATGCGCATCTGCGCCCGGCCCGGCTGCTCCGGATGTGGCTGGACCCATCCCATGGCATGCGGCAGACGGACCGCCGTGATGGCTGCGATGGCCAGGAGGACGAGTAGCGCGAAGGGGAAGCCGATCGCGACCGTCAGCCACATGTTGATGGCGCCGATGAGCACGACGGCGCCCACCACGACATTGAACCGCAGGTCCTCGGGCGCCTGGTCATACAGGCGATTCCAGTGCTGCACACGTTCGGCATAGCTCATCGATGTTCCCCTCCGGGTTGATATTGGGTTTTTATGCTCTCCGGTCTTGGTGCGGCCGCGGGCGGAAGCCGGGCGGCACGCTATCGCTTGCGCCGGCGTGATGAAAGCGAGGCGGCCGGGCGCGGCATCACATGGCCTTGACGGGGCGCCGCGCCAAGGGCGGAACGGTGGGCAAGGTTGCCAGAAGCGGGCCCGCCCGTTAAACCCCGGCCGGTCCGCGTGCCGGCCTCGCCGGCGCGCCGCTGCTCATTCCGCCCTTACAGACGTCAGGTCCCGCCCCATGGCAAAGATGCAAGCCAACCAGATGCGTGCCGGCATGGTCATCGAGTTCGAAGGCCAGCGCTACACCATCCTCAAGCAGAACATCATGATCCCGGGCAAGGGCAACGCGATCATCCAGGTCGACATGCGCAACATCAAGACCGGCGCGAAGAAGGACCAGCGCTGGCGCACCGCCGACACGGTCGAGCGGCTGATGACCGAGGACAAGGACTTCACCTATTCCTATGCCGAGGGTGACACGCTGATCCTGATGGACCCCGAGACCTACGAGCAGACCACCGTGCCCAAGGACATCCTCGGCGACCGCCTGCCCTTCCTGGTCGAGAACATGACCGTCGGCGTGCGGCTGATCGAGGGCGAGCCGGTGGCGATGACCCTGCCGCCGCAGGTGGTGCTCGAGGTGGTCGAGGCTGATCCGGTGGTGAAGGGGCAGACCGCCGCCTCGTCCTACAAGCCGGCGATGCTGTCGAACGGCGTGAAGACCATGGTGCCGCCCTTCGTCACCACCGGAGAGAAGATCGTCGTAAGCACCGAGGACGCGTCCTACGTGGAGCGGGCCAAGGGTTGAGGCCAAGGGTCTAGGAAGGACTTCGCGACTTGGCATCCCCTGCCCGGCTTTCCCCCGCGCTCAACGTCGTCGTCTCGGCCGTGCAGAAGGCCGGGCGACGCCTGTTGCGCGACTTCGCCGAGGTCGAGCAGTTGCAGGTCTCGGCCAAGGGGCCGGGCGACTTCGTCTCCCAGGCCGATCTGCGGGCGGAGGAATCGCTTCGCCACGACCTCGGCCGGGCACGGCCGAACTTTGCCTTCCTCATGGAGGAGAGCGGCACCCATGGGTCGGGCGATTGGGAATGGCGCTGGGTGGTCGACCCGCTCGACGGCACCAGCAATTTCCTCCACGGCATCCCGCACTGGTCGATCAGCGTCGGCATCGAGCGCCGGCTGGAGGATGGGCGGAGCGACCTTGTCGCCGGCGTCGTCTACAACCCGGCCGCCAACGAGATGTTCTGGGCGGAACGCGGCGTCGGCGCCTTCCTGAACGACCGGCGGCTGCGCGTCTCCGGGCGGAAGGACCTGCGGGAGGCGCTCTTCGCCACCGGCATCCCCTTCGCCGCGGCGCCGCGGCGGGCGGAGTTCACGCATACCCTCGCCCGGCTGATGCCGCAGGTGGCGGGCATCCGGCGTTTCGGCGCGGCCTCGCTCGACCTCGCCTGGGTTGCGGCCGGCCGTTATGACGGGTTCTGGGAGCTGAACCTCAAACGGTGGGACATCGCCGCGGGCCTCGTCCTCGTGCGCGAGGCGGGCGGCTTCATCACCGATCCGCAGGGCGGCGATGCCTATTACGCTGAGGGCAATGTCGTCGCCGGCAACCAGGCGCTGCAGGCCAAGCTGCGCGAGGTGGTGGCGGATGGCATCGCCGCCGCCGAGGCGGGCCGCCAGCGTCAGGGCGGCTGAGGCTGCGCATGGGCCTCGTCCATGCCGTGAAGCGGCCGCCACTCGCCACGGCCGACCGAGCACGCTCCAACTTGTTGCTTTATCGGGCAAGTTCCTCCGATCAGGTGATTCCACCTGGCCGAAGATTGCCTTAGCCTGATGCAGTGACGCGTTTCGCCCTCGTCCTCTGGCTGCTGGCCAGCCTGCACCCGGCCGCGGCCCAGCCGGCGGGGGCGGAGGAGACCATCCCTGCCCCGCCCGCCGCGGCGCCGCCCCGCCCGGTCGACCTCGCCCGTCCTCAGGCGCCGACCGCTACCGCCGCGGCGCCAGCCCTCCGTGCCCTGCCGGCGGGGCTGGAGGCGCTGCCGGACGGCGGGGCAAGGCTGCGCTTCGTCGCCGGGCGCGAGGCGCTGCCGCAGGGCGCCGAGGGCAGCCTGGCCGAGTTCGGCCGCCGCATCGCTGCCGGGCCGTCCGGGCGGGTGACGGTGACGGCCCAGGCCTCGGGGCCGGCCGCCGACATCTCCGCGGCGCGGCGGGTGAGCCTGGCCCGTGCGCTCGCCGTGAAGCAGGCCCTCGCCGCGGGCGGGGTGGCGCCGACGCAGATCGATCTGCGCCCCATGGGCCGGACCGGCGAGGCGCTCGATGCCGTCGATATCCAGCCGCCCGAACCGCCGCCGGCGCGATGAGGACCCGTCGATGACCCCTCCGCTCCGCTTCCTCTGGCGCATGCTGGTCTTCCTGGCCGTGGTGCTCGGCGTCGGGCTGCTGCTGGCGCCGCAGCTCGCCACCGCCTTCGCGGCCAACCCGCTGCTGAACGGGCTGATCCTCGGCGTGCTGGCGATCGGCATCGGCTGGAACCTCCGCCAGGTGCTGGTGCTGAAGCCGGAGGTCGCCTGGCTCGAGAATTTCCGCGCGCCGAAGCTCGGCGCCCCGGCCCAGCCGGCGCCGAGCCTGCTCGGGCCGATGGCAAGCATGTTCTCCGCCCGCCGCTCGGACCGGCTCTCGCTCTCGGCCCCGGCGATGCGAAGCGTGCTGGACGGCATCGCCTCCCGCCTCGACGAGACGCGGGAGCTGTCGCGCTACATGACCGGGCTGCTGATCTTCCTCGGCCTGCTCGGCACCTTCTGGGGGCTGCTGCTGACCATCGGCTCGGTCTCCGAGGTGATTGGGGGGATGTCGGTCGGGTCGGGCGACCTCAACCAGCTCTTCAACCAGCTCAAGACCGGCCTCGCCGAGCCGCTGCGCGGCATGGGGACGGCCTTTTCCTCCTCCATGCTGGGGCTCGCGGGCGCGCTGGTGCTTGGCTTCCTCGACCTGACGGCGGGGCAGGCGCAGAACCGCTTCTACAACGAGCTGGAGGAATGGCTAGCGGGCATCACCCGCCTCTCCTCCGGCGTGCTGGGCGATGCGGGCGGCGAGGCCATGGGCAGCGTGCCGGCCTATGTGCAGGCGTTGCTGGAGCAGACGGCGGAGAATCTAGAGGGGCTGCAGCGCATCCTGGCACGGGGCGAGGAAGGCCGGGCGCAGACCGGGCAGGCGATGCTGACGCTCACCGAGCGGTTGACGGCGCTGACCGACCAGATGCGGGCCAGCCAGTCCCTCATGCTCCGCGTTGCCGAGCAGCAGGCGCAGCTCGCCCCGGTGCTGGCGCGGCTGGCGGATGCCCAGGCGCAGCCTCAGGTCGACGAGGTGCTGCGCGGGCATCTGCGCAATGCCGAGATGCACCTCGCCCGGCTGGTGGAGGAGGTGGCGCAGGGCCGCCAGCAGTCAGTCAATGAAATCCGCAGCGAGATCAAGCTCGTGGCGCGCACGATTGCAGCGCTTTCTGAGGAACAGCCCAGGTAATGGCAGCCTTGGGCGGACGGCGCCGGGCACGGGGCGGAGGCGGACTCGAGGCCTGGCCGGGCTATGTCGATGCGCTCTCGACGCTCCTCATGGTGCTCATCTTCGTGCTGCTGGTCTTCGTGCTGGCCCAGGGCTTCCTCTCCGTCGCCCTCTCCTCCCGCGACCGGGCGCTCGACCGGCTGAACCGGCAAGTGGCGGAGCTGGCGGAGCTGCTCTCGCTGGAGCGCGGGCAGACCAGCGAGTTGCGCACCGCCCTCACCCGCACCGCCGAGGAGCTGCGCGGCGCCGCAGCGGCGCGGGATGCGCTGCAGTCTCAGCTGCGCGACGCGCGGGAGGAGCGGGACAGGCTTTCCGGCGAGCGCGACGCGGCCCGAAGCGAGCAGGACCAGCTCACCGCCCGGCTCGCCGATCTGGAGCTGACCGGCCGCGGCGCTCCGGAGCGCATCGCGGCGCTCGAGCGGCAGCTGGCCGATGCCCTGCAACGCGCCGAGGTGACCGGGGGCGATGCCGCGCAGACCGTTGCCCGGCTGACCGAGGCGACGCGGGCCCTCGCCGGCGAGCGCACGGCGCGGCAGCAGCAGGAGGCCCGGGCGGCCGACCTCGATCGGCGGCTCGGGGAGGCGCAGGGTGCGGCGGAGACCGCGCGGCAGGAACTCGCCGGGCTGCGGCGCCAGCTGCAGGAGGCGCAGGGGCAGATGGCGGATGCGCAGCGCCAGCTCGCCGCCATGCGGCAGGCGATGGCGGCGCTCGACCAGCAGGTGAAGGCGGACCGCGCGACCATCGAGGCCCGGCTCTCCGACGTCGCCCGGCTCAACGAGCAGGTGCGGGCGCTGACGGCGCTGCGCGACCAGCTCGAGCGCCAGGCGCAGGAGGCCGCGCGGCGAGCGGGTGACGAGGCGCAGCGCCGGACGACGGCCGAGGCGGCGGCCGGCACCGAGCAGGAGCGCCGAATCGCCGCAGAACGCACGGCGACGACCGAGGCGGAGCGGCGGCGGGCGGCCGAGCGGGTGGCAGGCGAGCAGACCCGCCTTGCCGAGAGCGCGCGGGCGCAGATTGCCCTGCTCGGGCGGCAGATCGAGGATCTGCGGAACCAGCTCGCCCGGATCGCGGCGGCGCTGGATGCGGCCGAGGTCTCGGGGCGGGACAAGGATGCGCAGATCAGCGCGCTCGGCACCCGGCTGAATGCCGCGCTCGCCGCGCGCGTCGAGGAGCTGCAGCGCTACCGGAGCGACTTCTTCGGTCAGTTGCGCGACGTGCTGGGCGACCGGCCGGATGTGCGGATCGTCGGCGACCGCTTCGTCTTCCAGTCGGAGGTGCTCTTTCCGCCGGGCGGCGCCGACCTCTCATCGGCCGGGCAGCAGCAGATCCGGGCGATCTCGCGGGTGCTGCAGGAGCTGGCGGCGAAGATCCCGCCGGATGTGAACTGGCTGCTGCGGGTCGACGGCCATGCCGACCGGATGCCGATCCGCAGCCCGCGCTACGCGAGCAACTGGGAGCTCTCGGCCGCGCGGGCCATTGCCGTCTCGCAGCTGCTGATAGCCGAGGGGCTGCCGCCGAATCGCGTGGCGGCGACGGCCCTCGGCGACAACCAGCCGCTCGATCCAGGCGATTCGCCGGAGGCGCTGGCGCGCAACCGGCGGATCGAGCTGCGCCTGACGGATCGCTAGACCGGCTTCGGGGCGCTCCGGCAGCCTCTAGGCCGGCGGGTTGCCGGCCACCGGGTCCAGCTTGTAGCCGCCTGCCTCGGTCAGCAGCAGCCGGGTATGCGAGGGGTCCGGCTCGATCTTCTGCCGCAGGCGGTAGATGTGGGTCTCGAGCGTGTGGGTCGTGACCGCGCTGTTGTAGCCCCAGACCTCGTTGAGCAGGATCTGCCGCGGCACGGGCTTGCCGCCCGCCCGGTAGAGGAATTTCAGGATCGCGCTTTCCTTGTCGGTCAGGCGGATCTTGCGGTTGCGCGCGGGCTCCATCAGCAGCTTCGCGCTCGGGCGGAAGAGGTAGGGCCCGATGGTGAAGACCGCGTCCTCGCTGTTGTCGAAGACCCGCAGCTGGGCGCGGACCCGGGCGAGCAGCTCCGGCAGGCGGAAGGGCTTGGCGATGTAGTCGTTCGCCCCGGCATCGAGGCCGCGGACGATGTCGGCCTCCGCATCCGCGCCGGTGAGCATGATGATCGGCATCTGCCGCCCCTCGCGGCGCAGCTTGGCGCAGAAGTCGCGGCCATCGGCATCGGGCAGGCCGATATCGAGGAGAATGGCGTCGTAGCGCGCATTGGCGTCAGCCAGCTTGGCCTCTGCCTCGCCCGCGCTCTCGGCCTCGTCGGCGGCGAAGTCGCCATCGAGGGCCAGCTGCTCGACCAGGGTGGAACGCAGGGCAGCATCGTCCTCGACGATCAGGATGGGGCGGGGCGTCGCCATTGGACCTCCGGGAAAAGACATCGCAAGATCGCTGTGCAGGACGCATCAGGCGGTCAAGCCGCAGCGATTGAAACCATAAAGCGAAACTACGCACCTCACGGATGCGTCTGATCGGAAACACATTATTGCGATATAGGTTCGAACAGGGATCGAAATTATCGCTCGCATGTGAGCTTCAACGTCTAACAAACTGAAATTTCAGCAAATCTCTCTGTCAGAGAAGTTTGCCTTCAAAAGGTGGAACCAGATCCGGAGCCTCGAACTCCACAACCCATAAATCCGGATCGCGTTTCACTTGCCGTTCGACATAGGCATCCGCGACCGACTCCTCGACCGGGTTCGGCCCGGTGCCGCGCAGCCAGGCCGGGCGGCCTTCCGCGTCGCGGACCTGGCTGAGCACGACAAGCCCCTCCCGCCCGCGCAGCACGCAAAGGATGCCGCCCGAGTCTGGGTCTCCCTTGCGCAGCACGGCGCCGCTGCGGCCGCCGATATCCGCGAGCCGCAGCGCCATGGAGACCCAGATGCCGGCTTTCACGCGCGCTTCCATGGGGCGCATAGGCCCGGAACAAGGAGCCTCCGGCAAGCCCCTGCTTGCCGATTGGCGCGACCTCCGCCACATCTCGGGCCATCAGGGCCAGTGTGGGGTTGGACCGTGGACCAGCGGAAGATGACCGAGGGCCAGCGCGCCTATGAGGCGAAGCGGGCGGCGAAAGCAGGGATGAGCCTCGACAAGTGGATGACGCTGAAGGCGAAGGAAGCCGAGGCGGAGCGCGCCGCCGCGGCCAAGACCGTCGAGGTGGCTCAGCCAGCGAAGAAGACGGGGTTCTTCAGCCGTTTGCTGGAGAGGGCTCAGAAGCCGCTTTAGACCATCCGCAGCAGGGTCCCGTCGCGGCGGATCGCTTGGTGGTAGACCACCCCGCCGATATGGAGGACGAGCAGCACGACGATCGCGTAGCCGCCGACGGTATGGGCGGTCTGGATGGCGCCGGCGAGCGGCTCGTTCGTCTCCATGAATTTCGGCAGGTTGAAGACGCCGAGATAGGCCGTCTGGCCGCGCAGCGGGAAGCCCCAGGCATTGGTGGCGATGAAGCCGAGGACCGGCTGCAGGATCAGCAGCGCATAGAGCGCGTGATGCACCCCAGCGGCGGTGCGGCGCAGCGGCAGGGGGACATGCTCCGGCAGCGGTGGCGGCGGATAGGCGGCGCGCCAGGCGAGCCGGGCCAGGGCGACGAAGAAAATGGTCAAACCGGCTGATTCATGAACGGCATAGAAGGGCATCTTCACGTCATCCTTGATGAACTCGATGACGAAACCGACCGGCCAGGCCAGGGCCAGCAAGGCGACGGTGATCCAGTGGAACCACTTCGATCCGGTGCTGTAGCCCTGCATGACGGAGCCTCCCGTGGCGTGATTGCCGCCCATGCTGACTGGAGCATCGATCCGCGCAAGCGTTGGATATCGGTCGCCGAGCGCGAAGCGGAAGGCTGGCGCATGGCCGCGCCTCGGCCGGTCGGGGCGCTGGAGGGGCTGGTCGCGGGACTGATCGGCACGGGGCGGGCGGTGGCGCTGGGCCTCGACCTGCCGCTCGGCCTTCCGCGGGCCTATGCGGCGGGGCGCGAGGAGGCGGGCTTTCCGGAATTCCTGCGTGGGCTGGCGGCGCGTCCGGGCTTCTTCGAGGTGAGCGCCGGGCTGGAGACGGTCTCGCCGGCGCGGCCCTTCTACCCGGCGCGCGGGGTGAAGGGGATGACGCGGGCGGCGCATGCGGCGGCGCTCGGCTTCGCGGGGCCGGAGGGGCTGTCGCGCTGGTGCGACCGGGCGACGGCGGAACGGCCGGCCGGCGCGCCGCTCTTCTGGACGCTCGGGGCGAACCAATCGGGCAAGGCGGCGATCGGCGCCTGGCGGGACTGGCTGGTGCCGGCGGTGGCGACGGGGGCGCCGCTCCGGCTCTGGCCCTTCGAGGGCGGGCTGCTCGAGCTGCTGGCGCCGGGGCAGGCGGTGCTGGCCGAGGTCTACCCGGCGGAGGCGCTGCGGCAGTGCGGGTTGCGCCTCGCCGGCAGCAAGCGGGCCCAGGGCCCAAGGCGGGCCCTCGCCCCCGCGCTGCGCGGCGTGCTGGCGGCAAGGCGGGTGAACCCAGCGCCGGCGCTCGAGGCCGCAATCGATGACGGGTTCGGGGCGGATGCGGCGGGGGAGGATCGCTTCGACTCGGTGATCGGCCTGCTTGGGCTGCTCGCCGTGCTGGATGGGGCCCGGCCGGACTTCGTCCCGGGCGACCCCTGGATCCGGCGCTGGGAGGGCTGGGTGCTGGGGCAGACGGCGCTGCCCCGGGCGCTCACGCCATGAAGTCGAGGGTGGTGTTCATCGCCTCCGCGGCCGGGATGCGCAGCAGGCCGGGGGCTTCGGCGAAGGGCACGCCGTTGATGCGGAGCGCCGCGGCCGTCTCCGCCAGGGCGCGGGTGCGGAGGCCGAGCAGGGCCATATGGTCGCCGCGGCCGGCCGGATCCGGCGCCGCGGCGCCGAGCTCGGCGGCGACGGCGGCATGCGGCGCGGCTTCCACCACCGCCTCGCCGGCGAGGAGGATGGCGCGGCCCTCGGTTCCCTCGGTGACGGCGGCGGCGCCGAACATCCGCCGGAACATCGCCGCCTGCCGCTCCGGGTCGCGCACAGAGAGCAGGATGCGGGCGACGCCGAGCGCGCCATTGGGATGGGACTGCCATTCCGGGCGCCAGACATGCTCCGGCGTCAGGTGCTCGCACCAGTAGAGGCGCCCGTCGAAGGCGGCGGCACGGTCGAGGCGGGCGGTGCGGAAATGCGCCTCGCCGCTGGTGCCGTCCGGCAGGTCGACCGGGCGGTGGAAGGCCTGGGCGGGCCCGATCGGGACGCCGCGGGCCTGCTGGCCAGCAGAGAGCGCTTCGGCATCGCCGGTGCGGAAGACGAGGCCGTTCAGCCCGACCGGATAGGGTGCGATGTCGGGGCGAAGTGGGCCGCCCGGCACATCGGTGCCGAGCAGCTCGAGATAGTCGCGGCCTAGGACGGCCAGGTGGTTGGCCGAGCCGAGGCTGTGCCTGCCCATCGGCGTGAGCTGGAAGCCGAGGCGGCGCCAGGCCTCGGCGCCCTCCGCCATGCGGTCGCGGACATCGATGACGATGTGGTCGATCAGGTTGTCCATCTCAGCCCTCCCGGCGGTAGAGGCCGGCGGCTTCGGCGGCCTGGGCCGCCATGGCGACGGTCAGCTCCAGCATCGGCGCCGGCACGCCGCGCTCCCGCGCCAGGCGGAGCGGCGCCTGGAAGAGCGCATCCACCTCCATCGGCCGGCCCGCCTCGAGGTCCTGCAGGATGGAGGGCTTGTGCGGGATGTCGGCCGAGAGGGTGATCCGGTCCTCTGCCGCGCCGCCGACCGGGCGGCCCATGGCGGCGGCGATGGCGAGGCCCTCCTTCACCACCGCGACGGCCGCGGCGCGGATGGTGGCGTCGCGGAAGGTTTCCTGCATGTTGCGGCGGGTGAGGATGCAGAAGGGGCCGTTGGACAGGTTGTTCAGCAGCTTGGCCCAGACATCCGTGCGGATGTCCTCGGCGACGCTGCAGGGCAGGCCGCCCTGCTTGAAGGCGCCGGCGAGCGCCATGGCGCGGGCGCTGCGGGAGCCGTCCGGCTCGCCGAGGATCAGCTTGCTGGACCTGCTGGTGACCTCGATGACGCCGGGCTCGGGAACCGAGCAGGCGGAGTAGACCACGCCACCGATGGCCCGCGCCGGGCCGATGGCATTCCAGACCACGTCGCCGGGATCGGCCTCGGGGACGCGCTGGCCCTCCTCCGGTCCGCCATGACGGGCGAAGTACCACCACGGTATGCCGTTGGTGACGAAGGCGACCGGCGTCTCCGGCCCGAGCAGCGGGGCGATGGCGCGGGCGACGCCGGGCAGCGCCGGAACCTTGGTGCAGACGACCACCGCGTCCTGCAGGCCGAGCTCGGCCGGGTCCGCGGCGGCCCTCGGGCGGCATTCGATCACGCCGTCGGGCAGGTGGACGGTCAGGCCGCGCGCCTGGATTGCCTCGAGCTGGGCGCCGCGGGCGACGACCGAGACCTCGGCCCCGCCCTTCGCCAGCCGCCCGGCGAGATGTCCGCCGATGGCGCCTGGCCCGTAGATGCAGATCCTCATGCAGCCTCCTCGGTCGGGACGTAGAGCCCGGCGGCGACGGCGGCGCGGGTCGCCAACGCCACCATCAGGGCGAGGGTCGGCACCGCGACGCCGGCCTCGCGGGCGATGCGGAGGGGTGCGCGGAGCATCGCCTCCACCTCCATCATGCGCCCGGCCTCGAGGTCCTGCAGGATGGAGGGCTTGTGGCGGAGCCTCGCCGAGCGGGCGACGCGGGCGGCGGGCGCGTCGCCGGGGATGGGCCAGCCCTCGGCGGCGGCGATGGCGGTGACCTCCTCGGCCATGCGGATCGCGGTCTCCCGCGCCTCGGGGCTCAGCAGCGTGTCCTGCATGCAGGAGCGGGTCAGGATGCAGAGCGGGCCGCTGACCAGGTTGCCGAGCAGCTTCTGCCAGACCGCCTGGCGGATGTCGGGCACCACTGGCGAGGGCAGGCCGCCGGCGGCGATGGCGGCGGAGAGGGCCTGGGCACGCTGGGTGATGCGGCCATCGACCTCGCCGAGGATGACGCGGCCGTCGCTGGTCTCGACCTCGACCACGCCAGGGGCGGTGACCTCGCAGGCGGAGTAGACGACGCCGCCGATGGTGCGCGGGATGCCGATCGCCCGGCGCAGCGCGCCGCCCGGGTCGAGGGCCGGGAGGGTCTGGCCGTCGCGCCCGGTGGCGTCATTGTACCACCAGGGAATGCCGTTCATCACGAAGGCGACCGGCGTCTCCGGCCCGAGCAGCGGGGCGATGGAGGCGGCGACGCTCGGCAGGGCGGGGGCCTTGGTGGTGACGATCACCGCATCCTGCGGGCCGAGAGCGGCCGGATCGGCGCTGGCGCGGGGGCGGCAGTGCAGCGTGCCGCCCGGGGAGTGGACGGTGAGGCCGCGCTCCTGGATGGCGGCGAGGTTGGCGCCGCGGGCGATGACCGAGACCTCCGCCCCGCCCTTGGCCAGGCGGGCAGCGACATGGCCGCCGATGGCGCCGGCGCCGAAGACGCAGACCTTCACGCCTTCCCCTCCTTGAGAGCGGCTATGGCGGCGATGCCGGCTTCGACCAGGCGCGCGGCGAGCCGGGCGCCGTGCTCGGCATTGCCGGGGCGGCTGTCGGCGCAGGCGACGCCGCCGGGGGCGACCTCCTCCACCTCGGTCGGCACCGCGACCTCGACGCCCGCCAGGCGGATGCTGCCGAAATTGGCGATGGGCTGGCCGAGGACGGTCCCGGCCGGCTCGCGGGCGCGGGCCCGCTCCGGGTGGCAGAGATCGGGGCGAAGATGCAGGGCGATGGACCAGACCGGGTCGCCGCCATGGCCGAGGCTTGCCGTGCTGCCGCCGAGCCCGGCATGCAGGCCCCCGGCGATGCGCCAGAGATGCAGGGCCGGGATCACCACGCCGTGGCGACGGTGGAGGCTGCGGGCGGCGGCATCGACCGGGGCGATGGAGCCGGCATGGCCGTTGAGGATGAGGATGCGCCGGCAGCCGGTGCGGATCAGGTTGCCGCAGACCTCCTCGACCACCGCCTGGAGCAGGCCAGGGGTGAGGACGATGCCGCCCGGGACCATGCCGAAATAGTCCTCGCCGCCGAAGGGGATGGCGGGCAGGACGAGCGAGCCGGTGGCGGCGGCGATGCGGTCGGCAAGCGCCTCGGCGAGCAGGAAGTCGCCCATCGGCGCCTGCGGGCCATGCGTCTCGAGGCTTCCCATGGGGAGGATGGCGCAGGCCCCCTCCCCCAGCCGCCCCGCGACCTCGGGCGCCGTCAGCTCGGCGACGCGGTGGCTCACGCCAGCATGTCCAGCGCGATGCGCGTCAGCGCCTGGGCGCCGAGGCCGATGCAGCGCTCATCCGGCTGGTACCGGTCATTGTGCAGATGGTCGTGGCGACCGGGCGCGCCGCTGCCGATGCGGAGCTGGAAGGCGGGGACGCGCTCGGCGAACTCGGCGAAATCCTCGGCGCCCATGCTGGGGCGGCCCTCCGCCACCACATCGCCGAACTGGCGGCGCACGGCGGCGATGGCGGGGTCGAGCACGCTGTCGGCATTGACCAGCGGCGGCACGCCGCGGCGGTAGGTGAGCGTGCACTGGACGCGATGCATCGCCTCGAGCCCGGCGGCGAGGCGCTTGAGCGCGGCCTCGGCGGTGTCGCGCGCCGCATGGTGCAGGGTGCGGACGGTGCCGCGCAGCTCGACCGTCTCCGGGATGATGTTGGGCGCGGTGCCGCCATGGATCATTCCGATGGTGACGACGCCTGGCATCAGCGGGTCGAGCTCGCGGCTGACGACGGTCTGCGCCTGGGCGATGAAGGCGCCGGCGGCGACGATCGGGTCGACCGCCTTGTCCGGGTGCGCGGCATGGCCGGACTTGCCACGAATGACAAGGTCGAAGCGGTCGGCCGCGGCGAGCGTCGAGCCGCGGCAATAGCCGAATTGGCCGGCGGGCATGTCGGGATGGTTGTGGAAGCCGAGCGCCATATCGACGCCCTCGAGAACGCCGTCCCTCACCATCTCCGCGGCGCCGCCGAGTGACTCCTCGGCCGGCTGGAAGACGAGGACGACGCGGCCGGCGAGCTGCGGGGCGAGATCCTTCAGGACTTCAGCGGCGCCGAGCAGCGTCGTCGTGTGGATGTCATGGCCGCAGGCATGCATCTTGCCGTCGACCGTGCTGGCGAAGGGCAGGCCGGTCATCTCATGGATCGGCAAGGCATCCATGTCGGCGCGGATGGCGAGCGTCGGGCCGGGGCGGCCACCCTCGATCACGCCGACCACGCCGGTGCGGCCGATGCCGGTGCGATGCGGGATGCCCATGCGGGCGAGCTCCGCGGCGACGATACCGCTGGTGCGCACCTCCTCGAAGGCGAGCTCGGGATGGGCATGGAGGTCGCGGCGGATCGCGATGAGGCGCGGCTTCAGCGCCGACACCGCCTCCCGGATCGCGGTCTCGGGATCGTTCGGGCGAGGCGAGACGGCCATGGCGAGGAGTCCTGTTGCAATGCGCTCGGCCGAGGATCGGGGCAAAGCAACGATGCCGCAAGCCGTTGCGCGGGATTTTGCCGCGGCGCAGCACGGGATGCGTCACTTGCCCGCCATCAGCCCGTCATGCGATACGCAGCGCAATCCAAAGGGAACCCCGCGGATAGCGAAGGGGGAGGAGCATGCCCGGGATGCTGCGGCGACGAGCCTGGCTCGCCGGCGGCGCCGCCTTCGCGGCGCTGCCCGCGATCGCGCGTGCGGACTCCGGGTGGCCGGCGCAGCCCATTCGCCTCATCGTGCCCTTCGCCCCGGGCGGCACCACGGACCTCGCGGCGCGGCTCGTCGGCCAGGGACTGAGCGCCCGGCTCGGCCAACCCCTCATCGTCGAGAACAAGCCGGGGGCGGGTGCGACGCTCGGCTCCGCACAGGTGGCGCAGGCGGTGCCCGACGGGCTGACCCTCGTCGTCTCCAACATCGCAAGCCACGGCATCGCGCCCTCGCTCTACCGCGAGCTGCGCTACGATGCGCTGCGGGACTTCACCCATGTCGCGCTGCTGATCGAGACGCCCTCGGTCTTCGTCGCGCATCCGCGCTTCCCGCCCGAGGATCTCGGCGGGGTGGTGCGGCGGTCGCGGGAGCAGCCGCAGGGGATCGACATCGCCTCCTCCGGCGCCGGCTCCTCCAACCATCTTCTCATCGTGCAGTTCGGCCAGGTGACGGGCGCGCGGGTGAACCACGTTCCCTATCGCGGCGCCGGGCCGGCCATGACGGATGTCATCGCCGATGTGGTGCCGATGATGTCGGACAGCCTGCCGAGCGCCTCCGGCCATCTCCGTGGCGGCGCGGTGCGGGGCCTGGCGGTGGCGACGGCGGCTCGGCACCCGGCTTTCCCGGCGCTGCCCACCTTCCGCGAGCAGGGCGTCGACCTCGTCAGCAACTCCTGGTTCGGCATATCCGGCCCGGCCGGCCTGCCGCAGGCGGTGACGGAGAGGCTGAACCGCGAGATCAATGCCGTTCTGGCTGAACCCGCCACGCAGCGGCGCTTCGCCGAGCTGGGCGGCCTGATCAGCCCGCTCTCCCCCGCCGCCTACGCGGAGTTCATCGCCAGGGAGGTAGCGCGATGGGCTCCGGTGGTGCAGGCATCGGGAGCCAGGGTGGAGTAAGGCCGTGATGCAGCGCGCGGGGCTTGGGGGTCCGGATCAGCCCCGGCTTGACCGAAAGCGCCGCATCAGGTTGTCGTTGCACGACTAAAGCTGGGGAAATGCCGGGCCTGCCCGGCAAGCTGGGAGCCGAGAAGGGTCGCCGCATGAAAATCAATGCCAAGGACGTCGCCTCGGGCGTGCTCCTCATTCTGCTTGCCGCGGTCGGCCTCTGGCTGAACATGGACCATACGCTCGGCTCCGCCCGGCGCATGGGCCCGGGCTACATGCCCATGCTGGTCTTCTGGGTGCAGTTGGGCCTCGGCACGCTGGTCCTGGTGCTCGGCCTGTTCAGCGGGCCGGATCCGCTGGAGCGCTGGAAGGGCATCGACTGGACGATGCTCATCCTGGCGGTCGTCGCCGGCACGCTGGTCTGGCAGGTCTCGCCGATGTTCGGGGAGTTCTTCTCCAGCACCTACAACGGCGTCGGCCTCGGGATGCTCGTCGGCTTCCTGGTCATCTGCTACGCCCTGGGTTGGAGACTGCTTGGCTTCATCTGCGCCGCGATGTGCATCTTCGCCCTGCTGCTGGAGAAGGGCGGGCTGATGCTGGCGCTGGCGGCGACGATCCTCATCTCCGCGATGGCGGAGCCGGAGCACCGTGCGCGGCCGATCGGCGTGCTCGGGCTGATGATCTTCCTGCTGGCCATGTGCTGGTGGATCTTCATCAAGCAGCTCGATATCCGCGTGGCCGTCTGGCCCATGCAATACTGACCTGACGCCAGGATAGGGGACCGCAACGGCCATGGATATCATTGGCAACCTGGCGCACGGCTTCGCCGTGGCGTTCAGCTTCCAGAACCTGCTCTTCGCGTTGATCGGCGCGCTGATCGGCACCGCAATCGGCGTGCTGCCCGGCATCGGGCCCGTCGCCACCATCTCGCTGCTGCTGCCGATCACCTTCGGCCAGCCGGCGACGACCGCCATCATCATGCTCGCCGGCATCTATTACGGCGCGCAGTATGGCGGCTCCACCACCGCCATCCTGCTGAACCTGCCCGGCGAGATCAGCTCGGTGGTGACGACGCTCGAGGGCTACAAGATGGCCCGCAACGGGCGGGCGGGAGCGGCGCTCGCCACCTCGGCGCTCGGGTCCTTCTTCGCCGGATCGGTCGCCACCGTCGTCGTGGCCGCCTCCGGCCCGCTGCTGACCAGCATCGCGCTGTCCTTCGGCCCGGCCGACTACTTCTCGCTCATGCTGCTCGGCCTCATCATATCGGCCGTGCTGGCGCAGGGCTCGATCATCAAGTCGATCGGCATGGTGGTGCTCGGGGTTGGGCTCGGGCTGGTCGGCACCGATGTGCAGACCGGGCAGCAGCGCTTCACCTTCGGCATCCCGGAACTGTCGGACGGCATCAGCTTCGTCGCGCTCGCCATGGGCATGTTCGGCATCGCCGAGATCATCCTGAACCTCGAGCGGCCCGAAGCCCGCAGCGTCCTCAAGACCAAGGTGGACAGCCTGTGGCTGACCAAGGAGGAGTGGAAGCGCGCCACCCCGTCCGTCCTGCGCGGCACCGTGGTGGGGTCGATCCTCGGTATCCTGCCAGGCGGCGGCGCCTCGCTCGCCTCCTTCGGCTCCTACATGATGGAGCGGAAGATGTCGAAGGGCCGGCACATGTTCGGCCAGGGCGCGATCGAGGGCGTGGCCGGGCCGGAGGCGGCCAACAACGCCGCGGCGCAGACCAGCTTCATCCCCCTGCTGACCCTCGGCATCCCGGCCAATGCGGTCATGGCGCTGATGGTCGGCGCCCTGATCATCCAGGGCATCCAGCCCGGCCCGCGGATGGTGGAGGCCCAGCCCGACCTGTTCTGGGGCCTCATCGCCTCCATGTGGATCGGCAACGTGATGCTGCTGGTCATCAACCTGCCGATGATCGGCATGTGGGTGAAGCTGCTGCAGGTGCCCTACAAGTTCCTCTATCCGGCGATCCTCGTCTTCTGCTGCATCGGCTCCTACAGCGTGAACAACAACGTCTTCGACGTCTACTCGACGGTGGTGTTCGCGGTGCTGGGCTACATGTTCAACAAGATGAAGATGGAGCCGGCGCCGCTGCTGATCGGCTTCGTGCTGGGGCCGATGATGGAGGAGCACCTGCGCCGCGCCATGCTGCTCTCGCGCGGCGACGTAATGGTCTTCGTCGAGCGGCCGATCAGCGCCAGCATGCTGGCGATCGCCGCGGTCGCCCTGCTGGCGATGATGCTGCCCAACCTGCGGAAGGGCAAGGAGGCGGCGCTCAGCGGCTGAGCGCCCTGCCCTGCCACCCCGAGGAGGCCGCCCTGCTTCGCCGGGGCGGCCTTTTCTTTTATCCCGATGGGACGCAGGCTTGCGCCGGGCAGCACGGGGGCTTCGCATGGATCTGCAACTGGCCGGGCGGGTCGCGCTCGTCACCGGAGCCTCGGCGGGGCTCGGGCGCAGCATCGCGGCGATGCTGGCGGCCGAGGGCTGCCGCCTTGCCATCCTGGCCCGGCGGCGGGCGCTGCTGGAGGGGTTCGCCGCCGGGCTGCCGGCGGGTGCGGAGCCGCTGATCCTCGTCGAGGACGTGACCGACCCCGAGGCGGCGCCGCGCATCCGCGATGCGGTGCTCGGGCGCTTCGGGCGCTGCGACATCCTGGTCAACAATGCCGGGGGCAGCCGGCCGCAGCCGGCGGGCGAGCTCGGCGAGGAGGCGGTCTGGCAGGAGGCGATGGAGCTCAACTTCCACGCCGCGCGGCGCATCACCCATGCGCTGGTGCCGGCCATGCAGGCAGCCGGCTTCGGGCGCATCATCAACCTCACCGGTCAGGACGAGCCGCACAACGTGAACCCGGCCAATGCGCCGAACGGGGCGACGCATATCTGGGCCAAGGCGCTGTCGCGGCAGGTCGGCAAGGACGGCATCACGGTGAACTCCATCCCGCCGGGGCGCATCCGCTCGGAGCAGATCGACCTCCGGGTCCTGCCGGACGACGAGGCGCGGCGCGCCTGGGCGGAGCGGGAGGTGCCGGCGGGCTATATCGGCCAGCCGGAGGATCTTGCGGTGCTCGCGGTGTTCCTCGCCTCGCCGCTGGCGCGCTACATCACCGGGCAGGTCATCCATGTGGATGGCGGCACGCGCCGCTTCAGCCATTGAAAGGAAGATAACGCCCATGTTCATCGCCATGAACCGCTTTCGCGTCATGTCCGGGGCCGAGGCGGAGTTCGAGGAGCTCTGGCTGTCCCGCGACTCGAAGCTCACCACGGTGCCGGGCTTCGTCGAGTTCCAGCTGCTGCGCGGGCCGCAGAAGGAGGACCACACCCTCTACGCTTCGCACACCATCTGGGCGAGCCGCGAGGCCTTCGAAGGCTGGACGAAGTCCGAGGCCTTCCGCATGGCGCATCGCAATGCCGGTGGGACGCGGCCGCTCTATCTCGGCCATCCGGAATTCGAGGGGTTCGAGCCGATCCAGACGCTGAAGGGCTAGGGCGCGGCCCCCGAAGGCTGGAACGGCCGCACGATCCGCGATCCGACGGCGGCGGATCATGGTCTAGCCCTCGCGTTCGGCTGGGACGAGGCGGAGGCGGCGAGGGTCGCCGCGGCGGAGGATCAGCAGCTCCACCGGCTCGCCGACGCGCTCGGCGGTGAGCCAGCGCAGAAGGGCGTCCACGCCCGTCACCGGCTGCGCGCCGATGCGGAGGATGAGGTCGCCTGCCGCAAGTCCCGCGCGGGCGGCGGGGCCGTCCGGCTGGATGGCGGTGATGAGGACGCCGCTCTCCTGCTCGGTCCCGGCGGCCAGCGCGAGGCGGCGGGGCAGCGCCTCGCGCTGGCCGGTGAGGCCGAGGCTGGCGCGGCGAACGCGGCCGAAGCGCACCAGCTCCCCGAGCACCAGCTGCGCGGTGTTGGAGGCGACGGCGAAGCAAAGCCCCTGCGCGCCGGCGATGATCGCCGTGTTGATGCCGATCACCCGGCCGGCGCTGTCGACCAGCGCGCCGCCGGAATTGCCAGGGTTCAGCGCGGCATCGGTCTGCACCAGATCCTCGATCGGCCGGCCGCCGCGACCGGCGAGGCTGCGGCCGAGGGCACTCACCACCCCGGCCGTCACCGTCGAGGAGAAGCCGAGCGGGTTGCCGATGGCGATCGCCAGCTGGCCGACCCGGAGCGCCGCGGAGTCGCCAAGCGTGGCGGTGGCGAGCGCCGCCGGGGCCTCGGCGCGTAGCAAGGCGAGGTCGGTATCGCGGTCGGCGCCGAGAAGGCGGGCTGGGATGGGCCGGCCCTCGGCGGCCGTCACCTGCAGCGCCTCGGCGCCGGCGACGACATGGGCATTGGTCAGCACCAGCCCATCCGGTGAGACGATGACGCCGGAGCCTGCCCCGTGCCCGCGCCGGCCGCGGACCGCGACATGCAGCACGGCGGGGCCGGCGCGCTCCACGGCGGCGGTCACGGCGCGGGAATAGGCATCGAGCAGCAGGGCGTCCGGGAGCGGCTCCGGGAGCGGCAGGGTGTCGGGCATCGCCGGACGGGGATGGTATGTCCGCCGGCCCTCTCGCAACCGGGCCGATTGGGCGGGTCGAAGCACAGCATGGACCTTGCTGGGCTGCTCCTCGCCTTGATCGGCGCCTGCATCGGCTTCGCGGCGATCTCGTAGCGGGAGCCGGGCTTCCTCGCCGTGCTCCGAGGATTGCGCCGGGCGGCCGGGCCGGGGAGGATGGGGCATGCCATCCCCTCGCCCCCCGGCCTTCGCCCAGCAGATTACCTTTCTGTACGCCGAAGATCCGGCAGTCTGCCGCGACTTCTACGGCCGGGTGCTCGGCCTCGAGCTGGTGCAGGACCAGGGCTTCGCCGCCATCTATGCGGCGGCCGGGCACCGCGCCTTCCTCGGCTTGGTGCGGGCGCGCGGGCCGCGACAGGGGCATGAGCCGCGGGCCGAGGGCGGCGTGGTGCTGACCCTCGTCACGCCGGCGGTGGAGGCCTGGCACGCGCATCTGCTGGCGGAGGGGGTGGCGGTCGATGGAGCGCCGGCGGCGAACGCGGCGACGGGGATCACCCATTTCTTCTTCCGCGACCCGGCCGGCTACCTGCTGGAGATCCAGCGCTTCGACCGGCCGGACTGGCCGCACCCCGCCTGACGCAGGTTATTTGACAACCACGTGTCGCATCTCCATCGGGCCCGCAACCATTTCAGCGCGAAGGCGTTCCGGTCGACGCGGGACGGCAGCGCTTATGGCGCCACCCTTCCCGAAGCGAACGGCAAGGGATGGAGGAAATGATGAGCTGGAAGATCCTGGGCGCGGCTGGACTGGCCCTCGCTCTCGCAGCCTGCGGCACCAACAGCTCCGATCGGACGACCGGCGGTGCGGCGGCGGGCGCGGCGACGGGCGCTGGCGTCGGTGCCCTGGGCGGGCCGGTGGGCGCGCTGGCGGGTGCGGCGATCGGCGCCGGTGCGGGCGCAGTGGCGGGCGCGACGACCAGCCCGCGCGACGTCAACCTCGGCACGCCGCCCTGGAGCAACCCGGAGGTGCGGACGCCGCTCAACGACAACAGGTCGACCCGGCGCAGCAGCCGCCGCTCGCAGAGCGAGGCGCGCCGGTCGACCAGCGAGGCGGACCGCGCCTATATGGGCGGCGGCATGGTCGGCACGCCGACCAACACCGGCGCCACCACGGGCGGGACCATGGACAGGACGACCGGCACCACCGGCACCGGCACCGGCATGGGCACGCGCGGCGATGCGGTGCCGCCCGCCGGCACGGCGCCGGCCGGCAACAGCATGAACAGCACGACGCCGATGCGCTGAGGCTGGATGCGGTGGCGGAGCTTCGGCTCCGCTACCGCGACAGCAGCAGGTCCGGCAGGCCGGTGACCAGCGTCACCGGAAAGAGGGTGCAGAGCACCACCGTCAGCACCAGCATGCAGAAGAATGGCAGGCTCGCGAGCGCCACCTCCGTCTGTTCCCGACCCGTCATCGTCTGCATGACGAAGAGGTTGAAGCCGACCGGCGGGGTGATCTGCGCGATTTCCACGAGCAGCACGATGAAGATGCCGAACCAGACCAGATCGAAGCCGGCCGCCTGGACCAGCGGGATCACGATCGACGTGGTCAGCACGATCATCGACACGCCGTCGAGCGCGCAGCCGAGGATGATGTAGACCACCGTCAGGATGGCGATCAGCCCATAGGGTCCGAGGTTCAGGGACACCACGCCGCCGGCAAGGGCCGCCGGGATGCCGGTCAGCGCCATCGCCTTGGTGAGGAAGGCGGCGCCGGCCAGGATGAACATGATCATGCAGGACGTGCGCGTAGCCGCGGTGAGGCTGTCGAGAAAGCTCCGCCACGACAGCGTGCGGGTCAGCGCCGCCATGACCAGGCTGCCCATGACGCCGAAGGCGGCCGCCTCCGTCGCCGTGGCCCAGCCGAAGATCATGCTGCCGATGACGCTGAGGATGAGCAGCAGGCAGGGAATGAGCTGAGCGCTCTGCCGCAGCTTCTCCCGCAGGCTGAGCGTGGGCTCCGGCGGCGGCTGCTTCCCCGGGTTGAGCAGCGCCCAGACGGCGATGTAGGCGCTGAAGAGCGACATCACGACCAGGCCGGGGATGATGCCCGCGACGAAGACGCGGATGATCGAGGTCTCCGCCGCCACCGCATAGACGACCATGATGATCGAGGGCGGGATCAGGATGCCGAGCGTGCCCGAAGTGGCGAGGCAGCCGATGGCCGTCCGCTCGTCATAGCCGCGGCGCCTGAGCTCGGGCAGGGCGATCTTCGAGATCGTGGCGCAGGTGGCCGCCGAGGAGCCGGAGACGGCGCCGAATATGCCGCAGGCGAGGATGTTCACGTGCATCAGGCGGCCTGGGATGCGCCTCATCCAGGGCGCGAGGCCGTTGAACAGCTCCTCCGAGAGGCGGGTACGGAACAGGATCTCGCCCATCCAGACGAACATCGGCAGGGCCGCCAGCGTCCAGGAGCCGGTCGACTCCCAGAAGGCCGAGGCGAGGAAAAGCCCAGGGCTCGGATGGACGACGACCATGGCGACATAGCCGACCGCGGCCAGCGACATGGCGATCCACAATCCCGCGCCGAGCAGCAGGCAGAGCAGGACCAGCAGCAGCAATGCCAGCGTGAGCAGGTCCATCGCCTATACCTCGGCCGAGAAATCGCCGGCGGCGGAGCGTTCCTCGGCGGCCACGACATAGCTGGGCTTGGCGCCTCGCAGCACTGTCGCCATCTCGTCGAGGATGGCGACCAGCAGCAGCCCTGAGCCAAGGGGGACGACGAGCTTCGGAATCCAGAGCGGGATGGGCACGGTACCCTGCGCCACCTCCTCGATCTCCCAGCTGAAGAGCATGTCCTGCGCGGTCCACCAGGTGACATAGGCCATCAGCGCAGCGGCCAGCGTCAGGGTCAGCACCTCGAAGGCCCGTCGCGGCCCGGGCGCGAGGCGGTTCAACAGCACGCCGACGCGGATGATCTCGCCATGCCGGAAGGTGGCGGCCAGGGCGAAGAAGGTGGTGGCGACGCAGAGATAGGCGCTCACGTCGTCGGCGGCCGGGAGCTGCATCTGCAGCTCCCGCATCACCACCTGCGCCATCATCACGCAGAAGATTCCGAGCAGGGAGAGGGCGGCGAGGCCGGCGCCCAGGGCGTAGAGCGCATCGAGCAGGCGGCGCATGCGGATCAGCGGCCCCCGGCGGTGCGGCGGATGGACGGCATTGTGCAAGCCCCCTGATAACGGCCCGCATGGGCCGGACTCCCAGCGCCTCACCTTCGCTGCCGGGATCGGCCGGTGCAAGGGGCCGCGGCGGGAGCGGAACGGCCCGGGACGGCGGCGCTGCCTGCGATCGAGGCAGCGCCGCCCGCCTCCTGGCTAGCCGGCGCGCAGGGCGTCGACCAGCTTGCGGCCATCCTCGCCGGCGCGCTGGACCCACTCCTCCGTCATGGTCTCGCCGATCTTCTTCAGCTCGGCCATGACGGCGGGCGGCACCGTGCCGATGGTGAGGCCCTTCTCGGCGAGCCGGGCCTCGGCGGCCTTCTGCGCCTCCTCCGCCATGGCCCAGCCGCGGTCTTCGGCCTTCTTCGCCTGCGCCTTCAGCGCGGTCTGCTGGTCGGCGGGCAGGCCCTCGAGCGCGCGACGGGAGATCAGTACGGCATTCTTGGTCATGGAGAAGGTCGCCGGGGTGAAGACCTTGGCATAGTCCCAGGCGGAGGTGTCGACGCCGGTCTGGGCGCTCGTCACCATCGCCGTGGCGATGCCCGTGGCGAAGGCCTGGGCCAGCTCGGCCTGCTGCACCAGCACCGGGTTGGCGCCGACCAGGGCGGCGAAGCGGTTGGTCAGCGGGCTGAAGGTGCGGAAACGGCTGCCTTTCAGCACGTCGAGGCTGGCGAGCGGCACCTGGGTGTAGAATCCGGCTGCGGGCCAGGCGACGGTATAGAGCAGGGAAAGCCCCTGCCGGCCGAGCCGCGCCTCGATATAGGGGCGCTGAAGCTCCGCCAGCTTCCGCGCCTCGGCGAAGCCGGAGACGAGGAACGGCACCGCATCGGCGTCGAAGAAGGGATCCTCGTTGGAGTAGGCGGTGAGCAGGATCTCGCCGATCTGCACCTGCCCGGTCTGCACGCCGCGCTTGATCTGCGGCATCGGCAGGAGGGAGGCGTTGCTGTGCAGCTGGACCTGCAGCTTGCCACCCGTCGCCTGCTCCAGATCGGTGCAGAACTCGCGGATGTTGCGGGTGTGGAAATTGCCGTCCGGATAGGGGCTGGCGAGTTGCCACCTGGTCTGGGCCCGGGCGAGGCCCGGAACTGCGAGCAGCGCCGGCGCCGCCAGCGCGGCGCGACGGGTGATGGTCATGTGCGGAAGCCCCCGGTTCATTACTGCGGGCGAGTGAAGCCCGGAACCGGGGCCGGCAACAAGGGGGGGCCTACCCGGCCGAGACCACGTAATGCTTCAGCTCCTCCGCCTCCTGCTCGGCGGCCTCGATGCGGGCCTTCACCAGGTCGCCGATCGAGACCAGGCCGACCAGGCCGCCGCCGGCATCGAGCACGGGCAGGTGGCGCACCCGGCGCTGGGTCATCAGCGAGAGCGCCTCGGTCACCAGCGTCTCCGGACGGACGGTGACGAGGTCGCGGGTCATGAACTGCGTTGCCTTCAGGCCGGTGGTGCCGGGGCCATGCGCCGCCATGCCGCCGACGATGTCCCGCTCGCTCAATATGCCGAGAAGCTCGCCGGCCGGGTCACGCACCAGGGCGGCGCCGATGCGGTGCTCGGCGAGCAGCCGCGCGGCCTCGAGGATCGTCTGGTCGGGCGCGAGCGAGACGACGCGGTTGCCCTTGGTCTTCAGGATCGAGGCGATGACCATCGTTATCTCCCTTGGGCTGTCTTCCCGTTGGGGAGCAGGCTGCGCCGCCGCACGCGCCGGTTGCAAGCAAAAGCGGTGCTGCGCCGCCGCTCATTCCGCCGCCTTCACGGCTTCCGGCGCCGCGAGCGGCGCGCTGGCGGTGAGCTGGGTCTTCACCAGCTCGGCGAAGCGGCCGTCCTCCCGGACCAGCGCGTCGAAGCTGCCGCGCTCGGCGATGCGGCCGCCCTCGAAGACAAGGATCTCGTCGGCATCGCGCACCGTCGAGAGCCGATGGGCGATGATGAAGGTGGTGCGGCCGGCCATCAGCGCCGCGAGCGCCTTCTGCACCCGTGCTTCGGTGGCGGCGTCGAGCGCACTCGTTGCCTCGTCGAGGATCAGCACCGGCGGGTCCTTCAGCAGGGCGCGGGCGATGGCGAGGCGCTGGCGCTGGCCGCCGGAGAGGCTGGCGCCGCGCTCGCCGACGAGGGTGTCGTAGCCCTTCGGCTGGCGAATGATGAAGTCATGCGCCTCCGCCATGCGGCAGGCGCGCTCCAGCTCCTCCTGCGTCGCCTCGGGGCGGCCGACCAGCAGGTTGTCCTTGATCGTCCGGTTGAAGAGCATGCTCTCCTGGAAGACGACGCCGACATTGCGCCGGAGGCTGTCGAGGCTGATGTCGCGCAGGTCGTGCCCGTCGAGGGTGATGCGGCCGGCGACCGGGTCCCACATGCGCTGGAGCAGGGCCATCGCCGTCGACTTGCCGGCGCCGGTCTGGCCGACGAGGGCGAGGGTGCGGCCCGGATCGGCGCGGAACTCGACATCGGAGAGGATGCGCGGGCCGCCGGGATAGGCGAAGGCGACGTTCTCGAAGACGACCTGGCCGGAGGCGCGGCCGAGCGACACGGCCCCCGCGCGCTCCGGCACGCTGGTGCGGGCATCCAGCACCTCGAAGAACTCGGCGATGCCCGGCGCCTGGAAGACCAGCCGCGAGACGAAGGCGACGGCGCCCTCGAGCTTGCTGATCAGCAGCGTGGCGAAGCCCATGAAGCTGACGATCTCGCCGACCGTCGCCTTGCCGTCGAGATGCAGCACGGTGCCGAGGATGAAGAGGGCAATGACCGTCAGCGTGCTCGCCGCGCGCGTCAGCACGGAGACGACGGCCCACCAGTTCAGCACCGGGAACTGGTGATCCATCACCTGCCGGATGATGTCGCCGAACATCCGCGCCTCGCTCGCCATGCGGGTGAAGGATTGCACGACGATGACGTTGGAGAGCGCATCCTGGGCGGTGCCAGCGAGGCGGGACTGGTACATCTCCACCTTGCCCTGCGCCGTCTCGGTCTGGCGGATGACGAAGGCGGTGATGACGGCGAAGACGACGACCAGGCCAAGAAGCAGCAGGCCGAGGCGCCAGTTCATCGCCAGCGTCAGCGGCAGCAGCACCAGCGCTGCGACGAAGGTCGACATGTGGTCGCGGAAGAAGGCGAGCCAGATGCTGAAAAGGTTGTCGGCGCCGACCAGCATCACCTTCATCAGCCGCCCCGACTGGATGTCGCCGTGGAAGGACAGCGGCAGGGCGAGCACATGCTCGTAATAGCTGTGCATGGAGAGCAGCCGGTTGCGGTGCGCCATGCGGTCCGCCAGGAGCGAGACGGCGACCGTCGCGCCGATGCCGGAGAGGCCGACCGCGCACCAGAGCGCGAGCAGGGCGAAGGCCTGCTCCCAGACCTGCTCCCGCGTATTGGTCGCGGCGTGCGAGAGCACGTCCACCACACGGCCGAACAGCACCGGCTCGAGGAAGAGCAGCCCGGCGAGCGCCACATTGGCGATCGAGAGGCCGACCGCCACCCAGCGATCCTTCGACAACAGCCTCAGGACCCGCCCGTAGAGCCTGACAAAATTCATCCCGGCGCCCCTGTGAGTGGTCCCCTTGCCCGGCGGCGCCGGGCGCTTGCCATGCCCTAATGGGCAAGCCCTGCCAATCGGCAAGGCTGCCGGTCCGGCAATACCGGAATGGGATCGGCGGAAGGGGGCGGGAGTTCCCTGCGTTTTGCGGAACGATCCCCGTCCGGGAGGGTTGACGACGCCCGGGGCACGCCGCCACCTATGGCACAGAAGAACCGGGAGAGACTTCCAATGATCGTGACCCGCCGCGCGACGCTCGCCGCCGGGGCCGGCCTGCTCGCCGCCCCTGCCCTCGCCCCTCGCCTGTCCAGGGCCCAGGAGGCCTGGCCGGCGCGCACGGTGCGGCTGGTGGTGCCCTTCACCCCGGCCGGCACCACCGACATCGCGGCGCGGATCCTGGCCGAGCGGCTGACCCAGCGCCTCGGCCAGAACGTGATCGTCGAGAACCGGCCCGGGGCAGGCGGCAATATCGGCTCCGACGCCGTGGTGAAGGCGGACCCGGACGGCTACACGCTGCTGATGTGCACCGTGAGCTCGGGGGCGATCAACTACAGCCTCTACGGGGCGAAGATGCCCTACAAGCCGGAGGAGCTGGCTGCCGCCGGCCTGATGCTGCAGGTGCCGAACGCCATCTTCGTCACCAACGGCCTGCCGGTGAAGACGCTGAAGGAGCTGGTGGACTACGTGAAGGCGCGGCCGGGGCAGCTCAACAACGGCAGCTCGGGCATCGGCACCTCGCTGCACCTGACCGGGGAGCTGCTGAAGTCGGTCGCGGGCATCCAGATGCAGCACATCCCCTTCCGCGGGGCGGGGCCGATGCTCCAGGAGGTGATCGCCGGGCGGATCGAGGTGGCGGTGGACAACCTGCCCTCGGTCATCGGCCATCTGCGCGAGGGGCGGCTGCGGCCGCTGGCGGTGACGACGAAGCAGCGCAGCCCGGCGCTGCCGGACGTGCCGACCACGGCGGAGGCCGGCTTCCCCGATGTGGAGGCGACGGCCTGGTTCGGCGTGCAGGCCCCGGCGCGGACGCCGCGGCCCATCGTCGAACGGCTCGGCGCCGAGATCGACGCGGTGGTGAAGGAGCCGGAGACGCGGGCCAAGGTCGCCGATCTCGGTGGCATGGCGCCGGGGTTGACGGCGGATGGCGGCACCTCGCCCGCGGAATTCGAGCGCTTCATCCGGGCCGAGATCGCCAAATGGACCGAGGTGGTCCGGAAGTCCGGGGCAACGGCCGAGTAGCGCGCCTCAGCCGGCGCGGAACAGGGCGGCGAGGGCCGGGTCGACGCCGGATACCTCCCGCCCGCGCGGCGCGGCGAAGCTGCCGAGGCCCGGCTTCGGCAGCCTGAGGGCGACCAGCATCTCCAGCAGCCGCACGCCGCAGGCGATGCCGTCCAGCAGTGGCACCGGCGAGCCGGGCTGCAGCCGGGGCGCCATCCCGGCCAGCGCGGCGCCGCCGAGCACGACCGAATCGGCGCCCTGGGCGGCAAGGCCGGCAATCGCGGCCTGCAGCTTGCGCCCGACCCCCTCCGGGTCCCGGACCGCGTCCTGGGGTGTCGCATCGATGCCGGTGAGGCCGGCAAGGCGGCCGCCCAGCCCGTGCTGGGCGATCCGCTCGCGGTAGGTTTCCGTGCCGCCGAAGGTGGCGAGACCGAAGCGGCCGCCGGTGAGGCAGGCGGTGAGGCAGGCGGCCTCCGTCATCCCGACCACCGGGCAGGGCAGGATCTGGCGCGCGGCCTCCAGCGCGGTGTCGTGGCTGACGGCAAGCAGCACGGCATCGACCATGCCGGCATGGGTGGCGAGCAGCTCCAGCAGCGCATGCCCGGCGACGATGTTCTCGGCGCGGGAGGAGATCACCGCCGGGCCGAAGCGCGGCGTCGCCGGGATGATCTCGGTCCCCAGGCTGGCGGCGGCGCGGGCGGAGGCGGCGCAGAGCTCCGTGATGGCCCCGGTGGTATTGGCGTTGGCGACCAGGATGCGCATCGCTCAGCCTCCGACCATGGGCGAGATGCGGGCGCGGAAGGGCTCCGGCAGGGAGCGGGGGCCGGGGCGCTCGATCCAGAGCCGGCGAAGCTCCGGCGCCGGGGCCGCGATCCGCGTCCAGACCAGGCGTGGGTTCAGCAACAGCAGGTCCCCGGCATGGAGCGGCAGGGCGAGGGCCTGGCCGGGCGCCGCCGCGGCGGCCTCAAGCGCGGCGAGCGCGGCGTGCTGGGCGGGGTCGAGCCGGGCTTCCGTCATCGCATCGCGGTCGTGGTGGCTGAGGAAGGCGCCCTCGGTGGTCGAGAAGACCGGGAGGGCGGCCTCGCCATAGGGAAGGTCACGGTGCAGCACGGCGAGCGCCGCGCGATCCGCCTTCAGCAGCGCATTGTGCAGGGCAGCGGCCGAGACAAGGCCGAGCGCGCCCTCCGGCAGGCTGCCGAGGCAGAGCAACAGGGCGGCATCGGCCGGGTCGGCCCGGAAATGGGGGCTGGCGGCCTGCGTCCCGGTGCCTTGCGGAAAGGGCCGGCCGAGCAGGCGGGCAAGGGCGAGCAGCGCCTCCTCGGGCGCCGGGAGGAGGTCGAGCTTCAGGCCGCGCAGCAGGCAGAAGCCGCGGCCGTCATCCAGCTTCTCGGCAACCTGGCGCAGCAGGGCGGAGAGCTGGGGCCGCTGCGCCGCATCGGGCTCGGCCAGCTCGGCCGCGGCCTCGGCCCCCGCGGGAATCATCCAGTCGGCGGGGCTGAGGGCGGAGCCGGCCCAGGCGGCGGGGCCGGCCTGGGGGATGAGGCGGGGGGGCGGCTGGGTCATGCGCGGAGCCTAGCAGCCGGGCGGCGCGGGCGGCAGGGAGGGCGCGGCCGCGCAAGGACCCCATTGCCGGACGGCCGTCGCGGATACAGGCTTCCCTTCTCTCACACCGGAGAAGCCGCATGGACCAGCCCGTCCTCGACCTGCCCTTCGATGCCGAGGCGATGCTGCCCGGCCTCCGCGCCTGGGTGGAATGCGAGAGCCCGACCTTCGACGCCGCCGCAGTCGCCCGGATGATGGAGCTCGCGGCACGCGACCTCGCGCTGATGGGCGCGCGGATCGAGACCATCCCGGGGCGGATGGGCTACGGGCCCTGCGTCCGAGCGAGCTTCCCGCACCCGAAGCCGGACCTCCCCGGGGTGCTGGTGATGGGGCATCTCGATACCGTCCACCCGGTCGGCACGCTGGAGCCGCTGCCCTGGCGGGTCGAGGGCAACCGGGTCTACGGGCCCGGGGTCTACGACATGAAGGGCGGGAACTGGATCGCCCTCGAGGCCATCCGCCAGCTCATCCGTGCGGGCATCGCGACCAGCCGGCCGGTGACGGTGCTGCTGACCAGCGACGAGGAGATCGGCTCGCCCTCGACGCGCGACCTGATCGAGGCGGAGGCGGCGCGCCATGCCGTTGTGCTGGTGCCGGAGCCGGCGCGGCCGGATGGCGGGGTGGTGACGGGGCGCTACGCCATCGCCCGCTTCAACCTGCGCGCCACCGGGCGGCCGAGCCATGCCGGCGCGCGGCTGGCCGACGGGCGCAGCGCCATCCGCGAGATGTGCCGCCAGGTGGTGGCGATCGAGGCGCTGACGAATGACGACGTCACCTATTCGGTCGGCGTGATCCATGGCGGGCAGTGGGTGAACTGCGTCGCCACGCATTGCGATGCGGAGAGCCTCTCCATGGCCAAGCGCCAGGAGGACCTCGACCGTGCCGTCGAGACCATGCTGGCGCTGCGGCCGACGGGCAACGACGTGCAGCTCGAGGTGCGGCGCGGCGTGACCCGGCCGGTCTGGGAGCCGGATGCGCGGGGGATGGAGCTCTTCGGCACGGCGCGGCGGATCGCGCGGGGCATCGGCTTCGACATCAGCTCGCAGAGCGCGGGCGGCGGGTCGGACGGCAATTTCACCGGGGCGATGGGCATCCCGACGCTGGATGGGCTCGGCGTGCAGGGCGCGGGCGGGCATACGCTGGAGGAGCACCTGCTGCTCGACAGCCTGGTGCCGCGGGCGCGGCTGCTGGCCGGGCTGCTGCAGGTGGTGTGACGGCTCAGGCGGCCAGCGCCGCCTCCAGCGGCGCCGGGTCGAAGCCGAAGTCCCGGTAGCCCTGGCGCAGCCGCGCCACATATTCGGCCGAGGGCGGGCCGGGGCGGAAGGCGAGCTCGTGATAGATCCAGGCCTCGCCGCCATCCGGCAAGGCGAGGCGGGCGCGCTCATAGGTGTGCGGGCCCTCGTAGCGATCGAGGCTCGCCATGTGCTCCTCCGTCACCTGCCATAGGCCGATGGGGCAGGAGGCGGCCGGGTCGGGCTCGATCAGGGCGAACCTCCGCAGCACCAGCCGCCAGCCGGGCAGCAGCAGGCCGCGAAGGACGGTCGCACCGGGGCAGCGGGCCTGCATCTGCGCATGGGAGAGGTTGCTGCCATAGGCGGCATAGAGTTCGGGCATGGGCGAAGCATCCCCGGCGCGGGCGGCATGGCGCAAGCCCGGGCGGCCGGGATAGAAGCGCCGCATGAGCGACATGGCCGGCGACAGCCCGAAGCAGACCGAACGCCCCGACTGGTCCCGCGCCGAGCGCGCCCTCAAGCGCGACCCGGTGCTGAAGAAGGTCATCAAGCAGATCGGCCCCTGCACCCTCGAGCCGGTGACGCGCGAGCCATACGAGGCGTTGGTCCGCGCCATTGCCCATCAGCAGGTGCATGGCCGGGCGGCGGAGGCCATCCTCGGCCGGCTGCTGGCGCTGCACCCGGCGCATGCCTTCCCGCCGCCGGAGGCGATCCTGGCGATGGAGGTGGAGGCGATGCGGGGCTGCGGCTTTTCCGGCTCCAAGGTCGCGGCGATCCGCGACATCGCCGAGAAGTCGGCCGGCGGGCTGGTGCCGACGCGCGAAGCTTGCGCCCGCTACGGCGACGCGGCGCTGATCGAGCGGCTGGTCGCCATCCGCGGCGTCGGGCGCTGGACGGTGGAGATGCTGCTGATCTTCACCCTCGGCCGGCCGGACGTGCTGCCGGTCGATGATTTCGGCGTGCGCGAGGGGTGGAAGGTGGCGGCGGGGCTCGAGGCACAGCCGAAGCCGAAGGAGCTTGCGGCGATCGGCGAGGCCTGGACGCCCTGGCGCAGCGTCGCCGCCTGGTATCTCTGGCGCGCGGCGGATGCGGCGAAGCGGAGCGTGTTCAAGCCGCAATAGCGGCTCAGCGCGCGGCGTCCTCCCGCTCCATCCGGGCGCGGGCATTGCCGGCGACTCCGGTGCCCTCCATGACCGGGGCGTAGAGCGAGCCGGCGGTCGGCGGGGCGGGCCCGCCGCTCTCCATCTGGGCGCTGTGGACCACGTTGCCGGCGATGCGTTCGGCGAGGCCGGGCCAGACCCGTGCGCCGAGGACGGCCCCCTTCGCCTTCCAGCCGACAGCCAGCTCGCTGGTGGGGCGGACCGAGACCCGGATGATGGCATCGACCACCTCGTCCGGACCGTCCATCAGCACCATGCGCGGCGTGCGGCCGCTGTAGTTGCCCGCATGCTGCCAGAATGGCGTGTCGATCGCCCAGGGCAGCACGGTCGATACGGCGATGCGGCTGCCGAGGCCGCCGAGGCGCAGCTCCTGGTTCAGCGCATTGCCGAGGCCGATGACGGCATGCTTCGTCGCGCTGTAGCTCGCATGGTAGGCGATCGGCACGCGGCCCTCGACCGAGGCGATATTGACCAGCGTGCCGCCGCCCTGGGCACGGAAGCGGCGCAGCGCGGCATGGGAGCCATGGATCACGCCTTTCAGGTTCACGTCGACGACGCGGGCGTGGTCCTCGACCGGGATCTCCTCGAAGCGGCCGATGCTGGCGACGGCGGCGTTGTTCACCCAGACATCGATGCGGCCGAAGCGGGCCACGGCCGCCGCAGCCAGGGCCTCGACCTGATCGGCCTGACTGACATCGGTCGGGACGACGAGGGCCTGCCCGCCGGCGGCGCGGATCTCGCCGGCCACCTCCTCCAGCACCGAGACGCGGCGGGCGGCGAGGACGACATTCGCCCCCTGCGCGCCGACCTGCGTGGCGACGCCGCGGCCGAGCCCGCTGGAGGCGCCCGTCACTACATAGGTGCGGCTGGCGATCTCGTCCCGCCCCGGCTGGCTGGCGCAGGCGGCGAGGAGCAGGGCGACGGCAAGGAGGACGAGCTGCGGTCTGGGCAAGGCGGCCGGGCTTTCGGCAGGGATGCGGCTTCAACCGGGGGCGCGGGCGGCCGTTCCGCCCGGCGCAGGCCGAATGGTGCTTTTCAAGGGGAGCCATCCCATGCCATTCGAACGCCGGTGCGGCGGCTTCGCTTTTCAGCAGGCCGTGAAGGCCTAGATTGGGGCTGCCGGGCGAGGCCCGGGGTTTGGACAGGACCAGGCATGACGGTGGAAGCGGCAGCCTTTGCCGGCCTCACGGCCGGCGCGGAGTCACGGCCGGAGGCGCTGGCGCGGTCGGCGCCGGGAATGCGGCCTGGCCGCCGGCGGCTGCTGGGTTGGCTCGGCACCCATCGCCGCGGCGGAGCGCAGGAGCCGCGGCTCGAACTGGTGCGCTACCGCCTGGCCCCGGCGAGCTGGCCGCGGGACCTGCCGCTGTCCATTGCCATCATCGCCGACCCCCATGCCGGCGGGCCGCAGACCCCGATGGAGCATCTGGCGCGGGCCGTCGGCCTGACGAATGCGCTGCGGCCGGACCTCGTCGTGCTGCTGGGCGACTACCTGGCGGATGGGCGCTTCATCGCCGACCGGCCGACCATGCGGCAGGTGGCGGAGATCCTGGCCGGGCTGCATGCGCCACTCGGCGTGCATGCCGTGCTCGGCAATCATGACTGGTGGGAGTGCCCATCGGCCCAGGCCGGGCTGCGCCCCCTGCCCGAAGCGGCGGAGGCCTTCGCCGCGGCCGGGCTGCCGGTCATGCACAACGAGCTCCGTCGCCTCTCGCATCTCGGGCGGGAGGTGTGGCTAGCCGGGCTCGGTAGCCAGTGGGCCTATCGGCGGCGCGGCGCCATCCATGGCGCGCACGACCTGGAGGGGACGCTGGCCGGGATCCCCGAGGGCGCTCCCAGCATCCTCCTCGCGCATGAGCCGGATATCTTCCCCCTCGTGCCGGACCATATCGGGGTGACGCTCTCCGGCCATACCCATGGCGGGCAGGTGCGGGTGCGCGGCTACTCGCCGCTGGTGCCGAGCCGCTACGGCAACCGCTATGCCTACGGCGCCGTGGCCGAGGAGGGGCGGCACCTGGTCGTCTCCGGCGGCATCGGCAATTCGGCGCTGCCTTTCCGGGTGGGGATGCCGCCGGAAGTCACGCTCGTGGAGCTGGCCTAGGCTTCGTCCACCAGCAGGGCCTCGATGGTGATGCAGACCGGGTTCTCGCCCGGCCGCAGCACGCCCTCATGCACCCGGCCCTGCATGTCGGCCAGGGCGATGCCGAGGCCGTCGCCGGTGAAGAGCATCTCCGTCGCATAATCCTCGACCGTGCCGCCGCGCTCGAAGCGGGCGCCGATCAGGCTGCCGAGGCTGCCGCGCAAGACGGGCTGACGCAGGCCATGCCGGCGGGCGGCCGTGCCGAGGGCGGTCGCGGCATCCTCGTTCGGGCGGATGCGGAGGCCAGCGGCCGGCAGGGCGCCGGGCCTGGGCGCGCCGGCCGCTGGGACTGGACGGAAGATGGTGAAGTTCGTCTCCGCATCCGGCTCGGAGACCAGGGCGATGCCGCCGAGGCCCCAGGCGCGGGCGGCGATGGGGCTGGCGAGCATCGTCTCCTCGGGCAGCACATGTCCGCCGCGGCGGCCGGCGGCTTCCTGCCACACGGCATGGCAGTGCAGCCAGGGCTGGCCGGCGCGACGGCCGAAGGTGATGCAGGCGCGCTCGAGGCGGGCGCCCCCGGGTGGCGTGTGCGTCGCGCTGTAATAGGCGGCGTGAGACGCATCCGGCGATGGAGCCGGGAGGACGTAGGAGAACGGGGCGAAGGCGCCGCCCTCCAGCTCCAGCGCCGCGCTGTCGAAGCCGGCGGCGTGGACGGCGCGGGTCACGGCCTCCAGCAGCGGGAGGCCGGGCGCGAGGGTGAGCGCGAGCGGCAGCGCATGGCCGGCGACGCTCTCGACGCGCGGCGCAAGCGCCGGGCCGGGCTGGGCGAGGCGGCGCGGGCTCATGCGAGCGGTAGCAGGCCGCGGGCCTCCATCTCCTCCCGCACCATCTTCTTGGTGATCTTGCCATAGCCCGAGCGCGGCAGCGCATCCCAGGCGAAGACCCGCCGCGGCAGCTTGTAGCGGGCCATGCGGCCATCGAGCCAGGCGAGCAGCGCCGCCTCCTCCACAAGCTCGCCAGCGCGAGGGACGATGACGGCGACGCCGACCTCGCCCCAATGCCGGTCCGGCACGCCGACCACGGCGACCTCGGCGATGCCAGGATACTGCAGGATCAGCTCCTCGACCTCGCGCGGATACACGTTCGATCCGCCGGAGATGTACATGTCCGAGGCGCGGCCGGTGATGTAGACGAAGCCCTCCGCATCCATGTGGCCGAGGTCCCCGGTGCGGAACCAGCCATCGCGGAAGGACTTCGCATTGGCCTCCGGGTTGTCCCAGTAGCCGGCGAAGACGGCGGGGCCGGCGACGCAGATCTCGCCCTGCGTGCCGGGCGCGGCCTCCCTGCCCTGCTCGTCCTGGATCTGCACCTCGATGCCGGTGCGGGCGTAGCCGCAGCTGCCGATGCGGGCGGCAGGGCCGTCCTCCTCCTCATGCAGGGCAGGCGGCAGGACGGTGATGTTGCCCGTCACCTCGCCCAGGCCGAAATACTGCACGATGACGCGGCCGAGCTTGCGCAGCGCGTATTTCTGGTCCTCCCGGTACATCGGCGCGCCGGCATAGATCACGTAACGCAGCGAGGCGTGGTCGTGCACATCGACCGCCGGATGCTCGACCAGCATCTTCAGGATGGTCGGCACGGTGAACATGTTGCTGACGCGATGGGCCGCGACCAGCCGCCAGGCCTCGGCCGCGTCGAAGCGCTCGCCGGGGAGGAGGATGCTGGCGGCGCCGCGCGCAACCTGCGTCAGGAAGTGGATGCCGGCGCCGTGCGAGAGCGGGGCCACGACCAACGAGGCGTCCTGCTCGGTGGTGCCGGGCATCAGGTCGCAGAGATGGTTGGTGATGACGAAGGCCATCTGCCCATGCGTCAGCACCGCGGCCTTGGGCCTGCCGGTGGTGCCGGAAGTGAAGAAGAACCAGCAGGGGTCGTCGTATTCGACCGTGGCGATGGGGGAGGCACGGTCCTCGCCCGCCTCGATCAGGGACTCCAGCGTCGCCTCGCCGAACCCGGCCTCGCCGATGCTCGCCAGCAGGCGGAGGCCGGGCATCGCCGCGGCGACGGCGGCGGCGTGCTCGGGGAAGACGGACTGGCAGAGGAAGGCGCTCGCGCCGGAAGCCTCGGCGAGATAGGCAACCTCCTCCGGCACCAGCCGCATATTGGTCGGCACCACCACGGCGCCGAGGCGGAAGGCGGCGAACATCGCCTCCAGGATCTCGTTGCCGTTCCTCGCATGGACCAGCACCCGATCGCCCTTGCCGATGCCCCGCGCGCCGAGCGAGGCCGCCAGCGCCGCGCTGCGCCGCTCGAACTCCCGCCAGGACCAGCGCCGATCGCCCCAGGCCAGCGCCAGCCGGTCCGGCAGGCGGCGGGCGGTCTGGGCAAGGAAGCCGGCGAGGTTCATTACCCGGCGGGAGACGGGCAGGCCGGTCGTCGAGGTCATGCGGGCGGTCCCTCCTTCGTTGCCGGGGAGGATACCGCCTCCAGGCCCCAGTCGACATGGCCTATGAGCGACGCGATGCACCAATCCGGGCGAGACCGGGACGGCGGGATGGACCGGTGCGACTGCATCGCCGCACCTGCTGACCGCCGGCGCACTCGCCGCGATACCGACATGCTGAGCCAGGTGCAGAGCGGCGCGATCGAATTTGTCACCCTCTCGGGGCTGGTCCTCTCGACGCTGGTGCCGGTAGCCTCGATTCAACGGCGTCGGCTTCGCCTTCCGGAATTACGCCATGGTGTGGAGGCGATGGACGGCGCGCTCGGCGCCCATGTGCGGGCGCAGGTCGAGAAGTCTGGCCTCGTCGGGATGGACAGGATCTGGGACAACGGTTTCCGCCAGATCACCTCCTCCAAGCCCATCACCAGGCTGGACGACCTGCACGACTTCAGGATCCGCGTGCCGGTAAGCCCGCTCTGGATCTCGCTCTTCCAGGCCTTCGGCGCGGCGCCGGCCAACATCAATTTCGCCGAGGTCTATTCGCGTTGCCGACCCGGGTGGTGGACGGACGGGAAAATCCGCTCGCCGTCACCTCAACGGCCAAGCTCTACGAGGTGCAGACATTCCACGCCCTCACCAACCAAGTTTGGGATGGGTTCTGGATGCTAGGCAGCCGCCGTGCCTGGGCGGCGCTGCCGGCCGATGCGCAGGGGATAGTGGCGAAGCACTGGAATGCGGCGGCGCTTGCCGGGCGCGGCGATGTCGCGGCGCTCAATGCCGGGCCTCGCCTTCAACACCGTCGATCCGGCACCCTTCCACGAGGCGCTGAGTAAGGCGGGCTTCTACATGCAGCGGAGGCAGCGCTACCGCGAGAAAGCTTGGGCGATCCTCGAACAGGAGCTCGGCCAGCTGACCCGAGCCATGGCGGATATCGGCCCGGTAGCGCGGCGGCGGCCCAAGGTGAACGTAAAGCCGGTCGGTGCGCCTCCTCGGCGGTGCGCCGGGGCTGGTGGCGGCGGCGCTGGTCGCCGTGGAGACGGTGCTGCTGCTGGCGGGCATCGTGGCGCGCTGTGTCTTCCATAGCGCGCTCGTCTGGTCGGACGAACTGGCCGCGGTGCTGGTCCTCCGGCTGGCCATGCTGGGCCGTCGTCGCCTTCCACCGTGCGGAGCACATGCGCATGACGGCGCTTGTCACCGAGGCGCTGGCGGTGGCGGCGCCGATCCTCTTCCTGCTGATGCTGCTGCACTCCGCCTGTGGCTACGCGCTGGAAGAGAGCTTCGTCATCGCGCCGGCGAAGGAGATTTCCGGGAGCCGGCGGGCCTCGGCACTGCCGGTCGGCCTGCTTGCTGATGCCGGTGGTGGCGCCGGTGCGCCTGCCGCGCGTCGCAGGCTGGGGGTGGGCATCGGCGGTGCTGGCGGGCGTGCCGAATGGTGGTGATCCTCTCACTGGGGTTCGGGCGTTTCGCTCCAACCTTCGGCGTCGGCTATCACGCCGCCTGCGCCACCAGCCGCGTCAGCCCGGATGAGGGGATGCGGGCGATCTGCGGCTACAAGCCGGCGCTGCTGGCCGGCACTGCCGTCATCCCCTGCGTCTCCATTGGAGCCCTTCAATCGAGGAAGGGATCGATCAGGGCAAGGAAGCCGGCCGGGTTCTCCGCATGCACCCAATGGCCGACGCCCGGGACCGTCGCGAAGCGGCAGGCGGGGAAGAGAGCCTGGAAGCTCGTATGGCTCTCCGGCTTGATGTAGCCCGACCGCTCGCCGTTGACGACGAGGGCCGGGCCGTCATAGCGGCCGGGAAAGTCGGGAAAGCCCTCGATGACCGGCATCGCCGCGCCGATCTCCTCGAGGCCGAGGCGCCAGCGGGGCGGGTCATCCTGCATCCGCAGGTTCTGCACGAGGAAGGCGCGGATGTTCGGCTCCGGGATGGTGGCGGCCAGCGCCGCATCGGCATCGCGCCGCGTCAGCCCCGCCTGGAGCGGGATGTCCTGCATCGCCGCCACATAGGGCCGCAGCGCCGGCGGATAGGCGATCGGCGCGATGTCGACGACGACGAGGCGGGAGACGAGGCCCGGCTCGGCAAGGGCCAGCGCCATCGCCACCTTGCCACCCATGGAATGGCCGATGACGGCGGCGGGCTCGGCGCCCATGGCCCGCATCGTCTCCGCCACATCGGCGGCCATCGTTGGATAGTCCATGGCGGCGGCGCGGCCGGACGCGCCATGGTTGCGGAGGTCGAGGGCGAGGACGCGGTAGCGCGCCGCCAGGTGCCGCTGTACGGCGCCCCAGTTCTGCGCGGCACCGAACAGCCCGTGCAGCAGGATCACGGGCGGTCCGTCGCCGGCTTCGACCAGGTTGAGGCGCATCGGTTCTTCCTCCCCTACCCTCTCGCGGCCAGAACGACGCTCGCGGCGATCAGCCCGCCGCCGGCCAGGACATCCCACCCCAGCGCCTCGCCGAGCCAGAGGTTCGAGATCAGCACGCCGAGCGCCGGCACCACCAGGAAGCCGACCGAGGCGCGGATGCCCGAAAGCCGCCGCCCCGCCTCGATGGTCGACCATGTACCGATGGGCGCGGCGATGGCGCCGATGAAGGCGGCATGCGGCCAGGACGGCGCGCCGATGCCGCCCGCCGGCTCCCGCCACAGTGCCAGCGGCAGGAGCAGCAGGGCGGCGATGGCGAAGCACCAGGGCAGCAGCTCCATCACCGGCCGCCGCGGCGGCAGGCGCCGGGTGACGAGGATGGCGATGCTCCAGAACAGGCTCGAGCCGAGCAGCATCAGGTAGCCCGGCAGCGCGTCGAGGGCCGCGCCGCCGCCGGTCATCGTCCAGGGCTGCATCAGCACGCCAACGCCGAGCAGGCCGATGCCCGCCGCCAGCCATTGCAGCGGCGAGACCCGCTCGCCCAGCACCCACCAGGAGAGCGGGATCAGCCAGAAGACGGTGACGTTGGTGAGGATCGCCATCCGCCCGGCCGGGATCAAGGCGAGCGCCGCATGGGTCAGCGCGAAGAAGCCGCCGAGCTGCAGCAGGCCGATCGCCAGGATGGCGGGCAGGTCGGCGCGCGCCGGCCAGCGCAGCCGCCGCAGCCCGGCCAGCAGCAGCAGGGTGATGGCGCCCGCCATGGCGCAGCGGCTGAAGGCGAACCAGAGCGGCGTCGCATGCGCCAGCGCATCCTTGGTGACGGGCCAGACGCCGCCGAACAACACCACGGAGATGGCGAGGTAGCGGAAGCCCTCACGCGTCGTCGCCCGCGGCGGCGGGGTGCTCAATCGGCGACCTTGAGCATGATCTTGCCGATATGCGTGCTGCTCTCCATCAGCGCATGCGCGGCCGCGGCCTCGGCGAGCGGGAAGACCTTGTGGATGGGCGGGGCGACCTTGCCGGCGTCGAGCAGCGGCCAGACCTTCTCCCGCAGCGCGGCCGCGATCTCCGCCTTCTGCGCCGTGGTCCGCGGGCGCATGGTGCTGCCGGTCACCGTGAGGCGCCGCGTCATGATGGGGCGAAGGTCGGCTTTCGCCACCTCGAAGCCGCCGAGGAAGGCGATGATGACAAGGCGGCCATCCATCGCGAGGCAGCGCAGGTTGCGGTTGAAGTAGTCGGCGCCGACCATGTCGAGCACGACATCGGCGAGCTTGCCCTCCGTCGCGCGCTTCACCTCCTCGACGAAGTCCTGGGTGCGGTAGTCGATGGCGTGGTCGGCGCCGAGATCGAGGCAGGCCTTGCACTTCTCGGCGCTGCCGGCGGTGGCGATCACCCTGGCGCCGAAGGCCTTGGCAAGCTGGATCGCGGTGACGCCGATGCCGCTGGTGCCGCCATGGATCAGCGCCGTTTCGCCGGCGGCGAGCCGCCCATGGCCGAAGAGATTGGCCCAGACGGTGAAGAAGGTCTCCGGCAGGGCGGCGGCGCGGATGGCGTCGAACCCGCGCGGCCAGGGCAGGCACTGGCTGGCGGGGGCGGTGCAGTACCCGGCATAGGCGCCGCCATTGGTGAGCGCGCAGACCCGGTCGCCAGTCTTCCACGTCGTCACCTCGGCACCCGCGGCCACGACCTCGCCGGCGGTCTCGAGGCCGATCAGCGGGCTGGCGCCGGGCGGCGGCGGGTACTCGCCCTTGCGCTGGGCGACGTCGGGGCGGTTCACGCCGGTCGCCAGGACGCGGATCAGCACCTCGTCAGGCTTCGGCTGCGGCACCGGCGCGGTCGAGGCGACCAGCACCTCGGGCGGGCCGCCATCGCCGTGGAGGATGGCGGTCATCGATGAGGGCAGCGTAGCCATGACGGTTTCTCCCGAAATTGCGGGGAGGTTCCGCGCGGCGGCGCATCGCGTCAAGCGGGGGGCCTTGCCAGGACGAATGGGCGTGCGATGAATCCGCCGCCGCGCATCCGTCGCGGGAGGATGCCCATGTCGAGGATCGCCCGTCGCCCGCTGCTCGGCGGGATCGCCGCCCTGGCCGCGCCGCGACCGGGCCTGGCGCAGGGCACGGCGCCCGCCAATGAACTGAAGCTCGGAGCGCTCTTCCCCTTCTCCGGCAGCCTCGCGCTGCTGGGCGATGAGAGCTTCCGCGGGCTTGAACTGGCGACGGAGGAGCGGAATGCCGTCGGCGGGCTGCTGGCAAGGCCGATCCGGCTGGTGAAGGGCGACGCATCCGGGGCGGAGCAGGCGGTTGGCGAACTGCGTCGGTTGCAGGGAGCGGAGAAGGTTGTGGCCGGTTTCGGCACCTATGCCTCGCATCTCGGCTTCGCCGCGAGCCAGGCGGCCGAGCTGCAGGGCTTTCCCTTCTTCGAGCTCGGCGCCATCGCCGATCCGATCACCGAGCGCGGCTTCCGCACGCTGTTCCGGCTCTGCCCGCGGGCGAGCGACTTCGCGCGGGAGTCGGTTGCCGTCATCCCCGATATGCTGGCTGTCGCCTGGTCGACGCCAGCGGAGGCGCTGCGCATCGCCATCCTCCATGAGGAGGGGATCTACGGCCAGGCGGTGAGCGGGGCGCAGGAGGCGCAGCTCAAGGCGCGCGGGCTGAACCAGGTGGAGCGCATCGGCTATGCGGCGCGGAGCGTCGACCTCTCGCCGCTGCTGCAGAGGCTGCGCGCGGTCGGCGCCGACGTGGTGCTGCATACCGGCTACCAGAACGACATCGTCCTCTTCTATCGCGGCATGAAGGAGGCGGGCTGGCGGCCGCGCATGGTGATCGGCGCTGGCGCGGGCTACAGCCTGACGGATACGGCGCGCTCGGTCGGGCCGGAATTCGACGGCACGCTCGACGTCGACTTCCCGCAGCTCGCGGTGAACGATGCGCTGGCGCCCGGCGCGCTGGCCTTCGCTGAACTCTATAAGCGGCGCTACGGCAGCGACCCGCGCTCCGGCCATTCGCTGGCGAACTACGTCGGCGCGCGGCTGGTGCTGGATGCGATGCAGCGGGCGGCGGCGCTCGACCGGGACAGGCTGCGCGCGGCGCTGCTGGCGACCGACGTGGCGGAGGGCGCGACGCCGAATGGCTGGGGCGCGCGCTTCGACGACAAGGGGCAGAACCTCAGGGCCCGGCCGCTGCTCGCCCAGTGGCAGGGCGGCAGGTTGCTCACGGTGGCGCCGGCCGAGGCGGCGGTCGCGGCGCTGCGGCCGGTGATGGGCGCTACTCCACCTTGATCCCGGCCTCGCGGATGATCGCCTCCCATTTGGTGATCTCGTCCGTCAGCCAGCGCTTCGCCGTGTCCGGCGTGGTGTCGCTGCGGACCAGCATGGTGAGGTCGGTCAGGCGGCGCTGCACATTCTCCTGCGCCGCCGCCTTGTTGAAGGCGGCATTGATTTGCTCGACGACCGGCGCCGGCGTGCCGGCCGGGGCGAAGACCATGTGCCAGGTATAGCTCTCGGCATTGGCGACGCCTGCCTCGGCGAAGGTCGGGATCTCCGGCGCCTGGGGCAGGCGCTCGGCCGAGGAGATGCCGAGGGCCCTTGCATCGCCGCGCCGCGCGTAGGGCAGGCCGCCGGCCGCGACATCCATGAACATCGCGAGCCGCCCGGAGAGCAGGTCCGGCATGCCGGCCGCCGAGCCGCGATAGGGGATGTGGCTCACCTTGAGGTTTCCGGCGCGCTTCAGCAGCAGCTCGGTCGCCAGATGCACCGCGCCGCCGACGCCGCTGCTGCCGTAGTCGTACTCGCCGGGCTTGCTGCGGAAAAGGGCGACGGCTTCCTGCAAGGTCTTCACCGGCAGGTCGTTGTTGACCAGCAGGATCATCGGGATGACGCCGAGCAGCGCCACCGGCTGGAAGTCGGCGACCGGGTCGAAGGATAGCCGCGGGAAAAGCGGCCGCAGCACGGAATGGGCGATGGTGCTGTAGAGCAGCGTGTGGCCGTCCTTCGGCGCGTTCGCCACCGCCTCCGTGCCGACCACGACGCCGGCGCCGGTGCGGTTCTCGACGACGACGCGCTGCGGCAGGAGTTTCGAGACCTCCTCCGCGAAGAGGCGGGCGGGGATGTCGGTCGGGCCGCCGGCAGCGAAGGGGACGATCAGCCGGATCGGCTGGTTCGGCCAAGCCGGCTGTGCCCGCAGCGAGGTGGCCGGCAGGATGGCGGCGGCGGCAAGCAGGCGGCGGCGATGCATGGATGGGCCTCCCGGTGGGCTTCGATGCCCTTGGCGGGCATCTTGGCCCCCGTCGCCTAGGGGTCAAGCCGCTTGCCGGTCTCGCCATCGAAGACGTGCAGCGCGGCGGCCGGCAGGGCGACGGGCAGGCTCGGCGCATCCGGCGCCGGGCCGGCGAGCTTCACCACCAGCGCCTCGCCGCCCGGCAGGCGGCCGTGCAGCACCGTCTCGGAGCCGAGTGGCTCCACGAGGTCGAGCGGCAGCAGGATTCCGCCCTCGGCCAACTCGACATGCTCGGGGCGGATGCCGACGGTGAGCGGCATCCCCTCCCCGCCAGCGCGCGGACCGTCGGCGAAGCGAAGCACCGGGCCCGCCTTGAGCGCGACGGCCTGGCCGCCCTCGGCGAGGGTGCCCTCGAGGAAATTCATCGCCGGGCTGCCGATGAAGCCGGCGACATAGGTGTCGGCCGGGCGGGCCCAGATCTCCATCGGTGTCGCGATCTGCGCGGCATGGCCGGCATGCATGACAACGAGCCTGTCACCGAGGGTCATCGCCTCGGTCTGGTCATGCGTCACGAAGAGGGAGGTGACGCCGAGGCGCCGCTGCAGCCGCCGGATCTCGGCGCGCATCTGCACGCGGAGCTTGGCGTCGAGGTTGGAGAGCGGCTCGTCGAAGAGGAAGAGCTTCGGCTCCCGCACGATGGCGCGGCCCATGGCGACGCGCTGGCGCTGGCCGCCGGAGAGCTGGCGCGGGCGGCGGCCCAGCAGCGCCTCGATGCCGAGCAGCCCGGCCGCCTCGGCGACGCGGCGGGTGATCTCGGCCTTGGGCAGGCCGCGGATCTTGAGGCCGTAGGCCATGTTCTGCTCGACCGACATGTGCGGGTAGAGCGCGTAGTTCTGGAAGACCATGGCGATGTCGCGCTCCGCCGGCTCCAGCGCCGTCACCTCGCGCCCGGCGATCCTGATGCTGCCGGAGGTGGCGGTCTCGAGCCCGGCCACGATCCGCAGCAGGGTCGACTTGCCGCAGCCCGAGGCGCCGACGATGACGATCATCTCGCCATCCTCGACCGCGAGGTCGATGCCGTGCAGGACATGGGTGGGGCCGAAGGACTTCCGGAGGCCGGAGACGTCGAGGCTCGCCATTACTTCTCGGTCTCCGTCAGGCCCTTCAGGAACCAGCGCTGCATGAAGATGACGACTGCGACGGGCGGCAGCAGCGCCAGCACCGCCATCGCCATGATGACGTTCCATTCGTTCTGCGCGTCGCCGTTGCCGATCATCTTCGCCATGCCGACGACGATCGTCTCGAGGTTGCGGTCGTTCACCACCAGCAGGGGCCAGAGATACTGGTTCCAGCCATAGATGAAGAGGATGACGAAGAGGGCCGCGATGTTCGTCACCGAGAGCGGCAGCAGGATGTCGCGGAAGAAGCGCATCGGGCTGGCACCGTCCATCTTCGCCGCCTCGACATACTCTTCCGGGATGGTGAGGAAGAACTGGCGGAAGAGCAGCGTCGCCGTCGCCGATGCGATCAGCGGAATGGTCAGGCCTGCCATGGAGTTGAACAGGTCGAGGCTGACGATGACCTGGTAGGTCGGGATGATGCGCACCTCGACGGGCAGCATCAGCGTCATGAAGATGGTCCAGAAGGCGATCATCCGCCCTGGGAAGCTGAAGAAGACGACCGCATAGGCCGAAAGCAGGGAGATGACGATCTTCCCGACGGCGATGCAGAGCGCCATGATCGTGCTGTTCAGCATCATCCGCCAGGCCGGCGAGACGGTGAAGCGGCCGGCGCCGCCGCGGAGCCAGGCGGAGGCGTAGTTCTCCGCCGCATGGCTGCCCGGCAGGAGCGGCACGTCGCCGCGGCCGATGGTCGAGGCGTCGTGAGTCGAGCCGATCAGGGTGATGTAGATCGGCGTGGCGAAGACCAGCACGCCGAGCAGCAGCCAGACATGCGGCCAGTAGCGGCGCATCAGTAATGCACCTTGCGCTCGATGAAGCGGAATTGCACCGCCGTCAGCGCGATGACGAGGACCATCAGGATCACCGACTGGGCGGAGGAGCTGCCGAGGTTCACGTTCTGCACGCCCTCGACATAGACCTTGTAGATCAGCGTCTCCGTCGCCTTGCCGGGCCCCCCGCCGGTCAGCGCATGGATCACGCCGAAGGTGTCGAAGAAGGCATAGACCAGGTTGACGACGAGGAGGAAGAAGGCCGTCGGCGAGAGCAGCGGCAGGATGATGGTCCAGAAACGCCGCACCGGCCTCGCGCCGTCGATCGCCGCCGCCTCCAGCACGCTGCGCGGGATGGATTGCAGCCCGGCCAGGAAGAAGATGAAATTGTAGCTCACCTGCTTCCAGGCGGCGGCGATGATGATCAGCAGCATCGCCTGGTTGCCGTTCAGCTTGTAGTCCCAGGCGATGCCGGCCTCATTGAGCGCCCGCCCCACCAGCCCGATCGAGGGGTGGAAGAGGAAGAGCCAGAGCACCGCGGCGACGGCGGGCGCCACGGCATAGGGCCAGATCAGCAGCGTGCGGTAGATGTTGGCGCCGCGGATCGACTTGTCCGCCTGCACGGCGAGGAAGAGCGCGGTGCCCATCGCCAGGATGGCGACGGCGCTCGAGAAGATGAGCGTGTTGTAGGCCGCGCCGCGCCATTCCGGCTGCGCCAGGACCTCGGTGAAGTTGCGGAGGCCGACGAACTCGGAGCTCATGCCCCAGGGATCCTCCTGCAGGAGGGACTGCCAGATGGCAGCCCCTGCCGGCCAGAGGAAGAAGATCGCGGTGATGGCGAGCTGCGGCGCGAGCAGCAGCAGCGGCAGCGCCGTGCCCTTGAAGACTGTCTTGCGCACGGCGCGCCCCTGCTCAGCCGCGGTTCTGCCTCTCGAAATTCCGCAGCACGGCATTGCCCCGCTGCGTCACCGCCTCCATCGCCTGCTGGCCGTTCTGCTGGCCCTGGAAGGCCTTCTCCATCTCTTCCTGGATGACGTTGCGGATCTCGACATAGCCGCCGAGGCGGATGCCGCGGGTATTGGGGCCCGTCTCGCCGCCGCGGAGCAGCTGCTCGATCGGCACGTCGGAGCCGGGGTTCTTGTCGTAGAAGCCGGTGGCCTTCGCCACCTGGTAGCTGGCGCGGCGCACCGGCACGTAGCCGGTCTCCATGTGCCATTTCGCGTCGATCTCGGGCTGGCTCAGGTAGCGGTAGAACTCGGCCACGCCCTTCCACTCGGCGGCATTGCGGCCGCCCTGCGGGCCGCGGTTCAGCGCCCAGAAGCTGGCCCCGCCGATGATGCTGTTGCGCGGCGCGCCGCCGACGTCGCTGTAATAGGGCAGCATGGCGGTACCCCATTCGAAGCGCGCCTCGCGGGTGATGCGGCTGCGCAGGCCGGAGGACGCCATGGCGATGCTGACCTCGCCCGCCGGGAAGAGCGCATCCGGGGCGCCGTCCCGCCCGCCATACTTCACCAGCCCGTCCTTCTGCCAGGCGATGAGGTTGTTCATGTGGCGGACCATCAGCGGGTTGTTCACCTGCATGCTGGCGCCGAGCCCGTCGAAGCCGTTGCCGAGGGTGGCGAGCGGGACATCATGGATGGAGGAGAGCTGCTCCACCTGGGTCCAGGCGGGCCAGGAGAAGGTCATCGGGCTGGCGCTGCCGCCGGCCTTGAGCTTCTTCAGGACCTCGGCCAGCTCCTCCCAGGTCCTGGGCGGCGCGTCGGGGTTAAGCCCGGCCCGCTTGAAGTGGTCCTTGTTGTAGAACATGACGGCGGTGGAGCTGTTGAAGGGCATGCTCATCTGCTTGCCGTCGGACGCCTGGTAGTAGCCGCGCACCGCCGGCAGGTAGTCGTTGAAGTCGATGGTCACGCCGGACTCGGAGAGCAGCTCGTGCACCGGCTTCACCGCGCGGCCGGCCGACATCATGGTGCCGGTGCCGACCTCGAACATCTGCACCACATGCGGCGCGGTATTCGCGCGGAAGGCGGCGATCGCCGCCACCATCGTCTCCGGATAGGAGCCGCGGAAGGAGGGCAGCACCTTCACGCCGGATTGCGACGCGTTGAAGCCGGCGACGACCTGCTCGAGCTGCCCGCCGAGCGGCTGGGGCAGGCCGTGCCAGAACTGGATCTCGACCGGCGCCTGGGCGGCGGCGGGCTGGGTGCGGGTGGCAGCAATGGCCGCGGCGGCCAGGCCGGCCTTCGCGAGGAAACGGCGCCTCATGACGGTGATCTCTCCCAAAACGATCTCGTTGCCTGGGGCCGCGGGTTAGCGTCGCCAGGTTGCGGCTCCGTGCCAGTGCCATGACAGATAGATGAAGCTTGTGTGGCGCGGCAAGCCGGTCAGGCGGTCAGCTTGGCATAGAGCTCCGGGTCGGTCGCCCCCTCGGTGCCGAAGAGGAGGATGCGGCTCGCCTCCGTCAGGCCGAGCGCGGCCCGGGCGAAGGGCTCCCGCGCCGCCAGCAGCAGGCCGGCCAGGCCGGCGACGGCGCTTTCCCCGGCGACGACCGGGGGCTGGCGGCGGGCGAGGAGGCGCATGCAGTCCACGGCGCTGGCATCGGGGACGGCCATGAAGGCGAAGCCGGCCCGCTCCAGCTCCTGCCAGGCGAGCAGGCTCGGCTCGCCGCAGGCGAGGCCGGCCATCAGCGTATCCAGCTCGCCCTCGACGGCGACGGGCTCGCCGGCCTCGGCGCTGGCCATGAGGCAGGCGGCGCGCTCCGGCTCGACGACGACGATGCGGGGGCCGTCCAGCCCGTAGCGGGCACGCATCTGCACCGAGACCGCGGCCGCCAGCCCGCCGACGCCGCCCTGGATGAAGACATGGGTCGGCGGGGCCGGGATGGCCTCCGCCGCCTCATCGGCCATCAGCCGGTAGCCCTGCATCACGTCGCGCGGGACCTCGGTATAGCCGGCATAGGAGGTGTCGGAGACGACGAACCAGCCGCGCTGCGTCGCCTCCCGCTGGGCGGCGCGGACGGCATCGTCATAGGTGCCGGGGACGACGCGGATCTCGGCGCCGTAGCGGGCGATGGCGTCGCGCCGGCCCTGGCTGACCCCCTCATGGACGAAGATCACGCAGCCGGCGCCGAAGCGCTGGGCGCCCCAGGCGACGCTCCGGCCATGGTTGCCATCGGTCGCGCAGGTGACGGTGATGGCGCGCGCCGCCTCGCCATGGGTGCCGGCCACCAGCTCGGCCGCCGTCGCCGCGTTGGCGATGCCGCGCTTCGCCAGCTCGACCTGCAGCAGCTTCATCACCGCATAGGCCCCGCCGAGCGCCTTGAAGCTGCCGAGGCCGAAGCGCCCGCCCTCGTCCTTCCAATGGACGGCGGCGACGCGGGCGCCGGCGGCGACCTCCTCCAGCGCGACCAGCGGGGTCGGCGCATAGCCCTCCCAGGCGGCAATCTCCTCCCGCGCCCGGCGGAACCCGCCCTCGGGCAGGACGACGACGCCGGGCGTGCCGTGATGGCGGTTGAGGATCAGGCGGATGGGGCGGTTCGGGATGCTCATTGGCGGTTTATCGCCCGGCCCCCGCCCCGCCGCCACTGGCGGCTTGCGCCCGGCGGAGGGCGGCGCGACATCTATCCACGCAAGATCGGGAGAGCGCCATGCAGATCACCATCCTGGGCGGGGGCGGGTTCCTTGGCCGCAAGCTGGCGGCGCGGCTGGCGCAGGACGGTCAGCTTGGCGGCGAGGCGATCTCGGGCCTCACCCTGTTCGACCTGCAGGCGCCGCCGGGGATGGAGGCTCCCTTCCCCGTCCGCTGTCTCGGCGGGGATGTGGCAGACCCGGCGCAGGTCGCCGCCGCCATCCCGGAGGGGACGCGGGTCGTCGTGCACTTGGCCGCCGTCGTCTCGGCCCAGGCGGAGGCGGATTACGAGCTCGGCATGCGGGTGAACCTGCATGGGACGCTGGCAGTGATCGAGGCCTGCCGGCGGCTCACCGCGCCTCCGCGGGTGGTCTTCACCTCCTCCGTGGCGAGCTTCGGCGGCGGGCAGGAGGCGCGGCTGGAGGACGATGCGCGCCAGGTCCCCGGCAACAGCTACGGCGCAGAGAAGGCCGCCGCCGAGCTGCTGCTGCAGGACGCCTCGCGGCGCGGCATGCTCGATGCCGTCTGCATCCGCCTGCCGACGGTCATCGTCCGGCCGGGGCGGCCGAACAAGGCGGCCTCCTCCTTCGTCTCGGCCATCCTGCGCGAGCCGCTGCTCGGCCTGCCGACCGAGCTGCCGGTGCCGGAGGATTTCGCCGTCTGGATCTGCTCGCCGCGGCGGGCGGTCGACTGGTTCCTGCACGCGATGGTGATGGAGACGGCGCAGCTCGGCCTCGACCGCGGCATCAACCCGCCGGGGCGGAGCGCGACCGTCGGCAAGATGCTGAGCGCGCTCGAAAGCGTTGCCGGGCCCGAGGCGCGGGCGCTGGTGAAGCCGGCGCCGGACCCGGCGATCGAGGCGATCGTCGGCGGCTGGCCGGCGAGCTTCACGGCGGACCGGGCGCGGCGGCTGCTCGGCTTCTCGGAGCAGGAATCGCTCGAGGAGATCATCCAGGGCTTCATCGAGGACGACCTCGCCGCGACCCGGGCCGATCGAGGACTCTGAGCCATGCTCGAGATCGCCCGCTTCCTGCTGCCGGATGCGCCGGAGCGCGTCGCCCCCTTCAGCCATGCGGTGCGGGCGGGCGGCCTCCTCTTCGTCACCGGGCAGATGCCGACCCTGCCCGGCGGCGGCCATCGCATGGTGGAGGGCGGGATCGAGGCGCAGACCCGGCAAGTGATCGCCAACCTGAAGACGGTGCTCGCCGGCTGCGGCGCCGAGTGGGAGCGGACGGTCTTCGCCCGGGTCTACCTGACCGAGTTCGGGCGCGACTATGCGGCGATGAATGCGGTCTGGGAATCAAGCTTCCCCTCGGGCGGCCTGCCCGGGCGGACCTGCGTCGGCGTCACGGCGCTCGCCGTCGGCGCGCTGGTGGAGATCGACCTCGTCGTCGCGTTCTAGCCTTCCTCGGTCGCGCCCTGCCCGATCAGCGCCGCCCGCATCCCGGGCGGGATCGGAGCCTTCTCCCCGCTCCCATGGCGGATGAGGACCAGCACGGCGCGGCAGGTGAAGACGAGGCCTTCCTTCCAGACCGCATACTCCTGCGTCAGGCTGCTGCGGCGAAGCGTCGCGGGCCGCATGGTGACGGCCACCGCATCGTCGAAGGCGAGCGAGCGGAGGTAGCGTACCTCCATCTGCCCGACTACGGGCCCGGGCTCGCCGAGCGCGAATCGGCCGCCGAGCGAGAGCCAGTGCGAGACGCGCAGATCCTCGCAGAGGGTGAGATAGGCGGTGTTGTTGGCATGGGCATACTGGTCGCATTCCGACCAGCGAATCCGGTGGCGCCGGACCACCGCCCAGTCGCCCTCGATTCCGAACTCCCTTCGATCAGCATCCTCGACCATGGGCTCCTCCATTGCCTGGAGGGTGCCACGGCCGCGGCGCCGAGGGCAGCGGGGCTTCACTTGATGCGCCAAGGCAACAGAACGGCATCATTCTCCAAATTCGATCCGCATGTGATCTTCACAAACCCAGGGGTTGAAATTAGACTTCAGTTCTTCGCGATTTAACGGGGATCACCACGTGGCAGTTCGGGACCATCGGGCGCGGCAGGACGCGTCCGACCGTTTGGTCATCGCCCTGGCTGAACCCCAGCGCCTCTCTCCTGTCCAGCCGCGCACGATGGTCGAGCAGGCGGCCGAGGCGATCGTCGCCGCCGCCGCCCGCGGGCTCTTCCTGCCCGGCGACAGGCTGGTCGAGGCGGAGATCGCCCGCGACCTCGGCATCAGCCGCGTCCCGGTCCGCGAGGCGCTGCGCCTGCTGGAAAGCCAGGGCATCGTCGTCAGCACACCCTACAAGGGGATGCGGCTGATGCAGGTGACCAATGCCGGGGTCGCCGCGCTGATGCGCGTGCGCCTCGCCCTCGAGTCGCTCGCGGTGCGCGAGGCGCTGCGCCAGCCAGGCGGGCCGAAGCGCTTCGCCGCGCTGGAGGCGGCGGCGGCCGGTTACCGCCAGGCCGTGCAGCTTGGCGACCCGGCGCTGATCGTGCTCGCCGATGGTGATTTCCACGCCGAGCTGTGCCGCGTGTCCGGCAATGCACCGCTGCTCGCGCTCTGGCAGAGCCTGGCGCGGCAACTCGCGGTGATCTGGGGCCTCGCGCAGCAGGTCCGGGTGGAGGAAGGGCCGGGGGCCGAGCACGGCCGGCTGATCGCCGCCCTCGCCGCCGGGGACGAGGTCAGTGCGCTCGCGGCGCTCGAGGCGCATGTGACCTGGAACCTCACCGTCGACTTCGAGGCGGTGGTGGAGGAGCGGCGGCGGCCTCCTGCCGGGCTGTAGCGCGCCGTCTGCTCCGGCAACCGTCCCCGCCCGCCACCGCCAGGCCTGCCTCGGCCCGTTTTCGATGAACGGGTCATGCCCGTGCAGGCGGTGCCACGCGCCGCAGGGGGTTGCGGCGGCCCGGCGGTGGCAGGACGATGACGGCACGCCGATCGCCGGAGCTGCCGCCATGACGGGTCCCTTTCCCCTCCCCGACCACCACAGCCAGAACTGGTCCCTGCGCAAGCCGGCCGCGAGCGGTGCCGGGGGCGTCGTCGTCTCGCAGGTGAAGGTAGCGGCCGAGGCCGGTGCGGCGATGCTCCGCGCCGGCGGCACAGCGGCCGATGCCGCCGTCGCCACCGCCTTCGCGCTTGCCACGCTCGAGCCCTGGAACAGCGGCCTCGGCGGCATCGGCTTCGCCCAGGTCATGAAGCCCGGCACGGCACCGGCTGAGACCATCGATTTCGGCCCGGTCGCGCCGGCAGGTCTCGACGCCTCCGCCTTCCCGCTGACCGGGCGGATGAAGCAGGACCTCTTCTCCTGGCCGGAGGTGGAGGGGGACCGCAACATCCACGGCCCGCTCTCCTTCGTCATTCCCTCCGCCGTTGCCGGCTATGCGCTGCTGCACGAGCGGCACGGGCGGCTGCCGATCCGCGAGGTGCTGGCGCCCGCCGTCGCCCTGGCGAAGCGTGGCCTGCCGGGCGACTGGTACACGACCCTGAAGGTGGCGAGCTCGGCGAGCGTGTTGCGGCTCTATCCGGAGAGTGCGCGCATCTACCTGCCGAACGGCCTGCCGCCGACGACGCCCTACCAGGGCGCGCCGGGCTTCTTCCCGCTCGGCAACCTCCCGGCGACGCTGGAGCAGCTGCAGCGGGCTGGGCTGCGCGACTTCTACGAGGGCGAGATCGCCGCCGGGATCGCCGCCGATGTGCGCGAGATGGGCGGCGTGCTCTCGGCCGCCGACCTCGCCGGTTGCCGGGCGCGGGTGAAGCCGGCCATCGCCCTGCCCTGGCGCGGGCGGACGCTGATGCTCTCGAACGGGCTGACCGCGGCACCGACCATGCGCCGGGTGCTGGAACTGATGGCCGATGTCCCGCTCGGCCCGGAACCTTCGGCCGCCTGGTACGGCAGCTTCGCCCGCGCCATGCAGGCCGCCTATGCCGAGCGGCTCGCCGGCCTCGGCGACGCGGAGCCAGAGGGCGCCGAGACCTGCACCACCCATCTCACCACCTGCGACAGGGACGGGATGATGGTGGCCATGACCACCACGCTGCTCTCCTCCATGGGCAGCCGGGTCGTGCTGCCGCGCTCCGGCGTGCTGATGAACAACGGCGTCATGTGGTTCGACCCGCAGCCGGGCACGCCGAATGCCATCGCCCCGGGCAAGCGGCCGCTGACCAACATGTCGCCCATCATCCTCGCCTCGGGCGACCAGCCGGAGATCGCGGCCGGCGCCTCGGGCGGGCGGCGCATCCTGGCGGCGGTGCTGCAGCTCCTCTCCTTCGTCACGGAGTTCGGGATGGACCCAGAGGCAGCGGCGCACCACCCGCGCATCGACGTCTCCGGCCCCGAGGGCGTCACTGCCGATGGCCGTTTGCCGGCCGAGGTGCTGGCCGCGCTGCCGGGGACGCCGCTCGTCGTCGAGCATGCGGTGATGCCGCTGAACTTCGCCTGCCCGAACCTGATCCGCCGCGGCGCGGGCGGCGAGGCGACCGGCATCAGCGATGCGATGAGCCCCTGGAGCGGCGCCGTCGCTGCATGAGGCTTGCTGGCATGAGGCTTGCGTTCGCTTGCCGGTCACGGGGGCAAGGGCGGCGAGACGGATTTCCGTTGCGTCATCTTGAGGCAGGCAGCCCTGCCCCTGCCGCAAAGGAGCGCAGAGCATGCAACGCCGACACCTGCTGGCCGCCGCCGCCGGCCTCGCCGCCCCCGCCCTCCTGCCGCGCGCCGGGCTGGCGCAGGGCGGCGCCTGGCCGAGCCGCGGCTCCATCCGCCTCGTCGCGCAGTTCCCGCCGGGCGGGCTGGTCGACACGATCTCCCGCCTGATCGCGCCGCCGCTCGGCCAGGCGCTCGGCCAGACCGTGGTGGTGGAGAACAGGGCCGGCGCCGGCGGGGTGATCGGCACCGATTTCGTCGCCAAGTCGCCGGCCGATGGCTACACCTTCCTCGTCAGCCATGCCTCGGTGCATGTCTTCTCGACGGCGACGCTGCCCAACCTGCCCTTTGACCCGGTCGCCGACTTCACCCATCTCGGCATGCTGGTCGAGGCGCCGAACGTGCTGCTGGTGAAGGCGAACTCGCCCTACAAGACACTCGGCCAGTACCTCGAGGCAGCGCGGCGGACGCCGGTACGCTTCGGCTCCTCCGGCATCGGCTCGGCGCCGCATCTGCTCGGGGTGATGCTGGGGGCGGAGGGGCGGGCGCCCAATCTCGACCATGTCCCCTATCGCGGCAGCGCGCCGGCGATGCAGGACCTGATGGCCGGCTCGATCGAGAGCCTCATCGACCCGATCACCACCAATGTCGCCCTGCTGAAGGACGGCACGCTGCGCTGCCTCGGCATCTCCTCGCCGCAGCGGCTGGCGCAGATGCCGGACATCCCGACCTTCGCCGAGCAGGGCTATGGCAAGCTGACCTCCAGCCAGTGGCTCGGCCTCTCGGCGCCGAAGGGCCTGCCGCAGCCCATCGTCGAGCGGGTGACGGCGCTGATCCCGGCGCTGCTGGAGACGCCGGTGCTCCGCACCCGCTGCGAGGAGCTGGTGACGCTGCCGCGCAACCCGCCGCCGCTCGGCGCCGACTTCGTCGCCATCATGCGGGAGAACATCGCCACCTGGACCGGCATCGCCCGCCAGTTCAACATCGTGGCGAGCTGACCCGCAGCCGCTGGCATGGGGATTGCTGCCCCTCTGCGGCACATCGCAGAGGGGCATATCCATGGATATCGGCGTCTTCATTCCGATCAACAACAACGGCTGGCTGATCTCCGCCACCTCGCCGCAGTACATGCCTAGCTTCGAGCTCAACAAGCGGGTGGTGCAGATGGCCGAGGGCTACGGCCTCGACTTCGCCCTGTCGATGATCAAGCTGCACGGCTTCGGCGGGAAGACGGAGTTCTGGGACCATGGGCTCGAGAGCTTCACGCTGATGGCGGGGCTCGCCTCCGTCACCTCCAGGATCCGGCTCTATGCCTCGACCGCGGTGCTCACCATCCCGCCGGCCATCGTCGCCCGCATGGCGGTGACGATCGACAGCATCTCGGGCGGGCGCTTCGGCGTGAACATCGTCTCCGGCTGGCACAAGGTGGAGTACAGCCAGATGGGGCTCTGGCCGGGCGATGGGCATTTCGCCAAGCGCTACGACTACAGCACGGAATACGTCCGCATCATGAAGGAGCTCTGGGAGACCGGCACGAGCGACCTCAAGGGCGACTACTTCCAGATGGACCAGTGCAAGCTGAGCCCGCCGCCCACCGCGCCGATCAGGCTGGTCGCCGCCGGGCAGAGCGACCGCGGGATGGAGTTCGCCGCGCAGTACTGCGACTTCAACTTCGCCCTCGGCGAGGGAGTGAACGAGCCGCAGAAATGCATCGACGTGCCGCGGCGGATGCTGAAGGCCGCCGAGAAGACGGGCCGCGATGTCGGCTCCTACATCCTCTACATGGTCATCGCCGACGAGACGGACGAGGCGGCGATGGCCAAGTGGGACCTCTACAACCGCGGCGCCGACCGCGAGGCGCTGGCGCATCTGCTCGGCCATGCCGCGGCCGACGTCACCGCGCAGGATACGTCGATGGCGGCGGCGATCCAGCGTTCGCCCTCGCCGATCAATTTCAACATGGGCACGCTGGTCGGCTCCTATGCCGGCATCGCGCGCATGCTGGACGAGGCGGCGGCGATGCCGGGGGTGAAGGGCATCATGCTCACCTTCGATGACTTCCTGGCGGGGATGGAGAATTTCGGCACCCGCATCCAGCCGCTGATGCAGTGCCGGAGCCATGTGAAGCTGGCGGCCTAGCGACGGGCCCCGGGCGGGTCCAGACTGGGGACCCGCCCGAGGTGCCCCATGACCGAGACCGATCCCGCCCTGATGTCCGCCGAGACCCTGCTCGCCCTCTATGCACGGCGGGCACTCAGCCCCGTGGAGGTGCTGAAGGCGGTGATGGAGCGGGTTGCCCGCTACAACCCCTGGGTCAATGCCTTCGCCGCCATGAACCCGCGTGCCCTGCAGGCCGCGGGCGAGAGCGAGGCTCGATGGATGGCAGGCCGCCCGATGGGGCTGCTCGACGGCGTGCCGGCCACGGTGAAGGACCTGCTGAACCTCTCCGGCTTCCCGACCCGGCGCGGCAGCAAGACCACCGACGCGGCCCCGGCGACGGAGGATGCGCCCGCCGTGCTCGGGCTGAAGGCGGCCGGCGCCGTCATCCTCGGCAAGACGACCACCACGGAATTCGGCTGGAAGACGCCCGGCGACTGTCCGCTGCACGGCATCACCCGCAACCCCTGGAACCGCGAGCGCACGCCGGGCGGCTCCAGCAGCGGCGCCGGGGCGGCGGGCGCGGCCTGCTTCGGCCCGCTGCATATCGGCACGGATGCGGGCGGCTCCATCCGCATCCCGGCCGCCTATTGCGGGCTGGTCGGGCTGAAGCCGAGCTTCGGCCGCGTGCCGCAATGGCCGCTCGGAGCCTTCGCCAATGTCGCCGTCGCAGGGCCGATGACGCGGACGGTGCGCGACGCGGCGCTGATGCTCTCGGCCATGGCGGTGCATGACCTGCGCGACCCTTTCAGCCTGCCTGACGAGCCGCGCGACTGGCGGGCCGGCCTCGAGGGCGGCGTCGCCGGCATGCGCATCGGCCTGGTGCGGCGCCTCGGCTTCACCCCGCCGCTCGATACGGATGGCGAGGCGGCGCTGGCCGGCGCGGCGCAAATGCTGCAGGACCAGGGCGCGATCGTGGAGGAGGCAGAGCCGGGCCTGCCGGATACGCGGGCGATCTTCTCCCGCGTCTGGGGCGTGGCGCTGGCACGGCTGATAGCCGGGATCCCGGAGGAACGGCGGGGACTCCTCGATGCCGGGCTGCTCGAGGTCGCCGAGCGGGAGGCAGGGATGAGCGCGGTCGATTTCCTCGGCGCCGAGGCGCTGCGGATCGAGGCGGCGCATGCGGCGGCGCGCTTCCACCAGCGCTTCGACCTGATGCTCTGCCCGGCGACGCCGGCCGCCGCCTTCGCCGCCGACCAGCCGACCCTCCGCCCGGCCGAGGCGCTGTGGCGCGACTGGGCGCCCTGGACCTTCGCCTTCAACCTCACCCGGCAACCGGCGATCGCCGTGCCGGTCGGGCTCGACGAGCATGGCATGCCGCGCGCCGTGCAGCTCGCCGCCGCGCTCTACCGCGACGACCTTGTGCTGCGCGGGGCGCGGGCGCTGGAGCAGGCGGCGGCGATACCGCTGGCGCAGCCTGCCTGATTTTGCTTCACCAGGAGCGAGGTTGGAGGAAGCGGCATGCGGTTGGTGACCTACAAGCGGGGCGGCTGGGCCGGCGGCAGGGTGGGCGCGCTGCGGGCGGATGGGGCGGTGCTAGACCTCTCCGCGGCGGACGGGCAGGTCTCCTGGGACAACATGCCGGCGCTCATCGCCGGCGGCGAGGGCATGCTGAAGCGCGCCCGGGCCGCCGCCGCGCAGGCGCCGGTGGTGGAGAATGCGGTGCTGCTGGCGCCCATCCCGCGCCCGGCGAAGAACATCTTCTGCGTCGGCAAGAACTACCATGAGCATGCCAGGGAGTTCGCCGGCTCCGGCTTCGATGCCACGGCGAAGGAGGTGGTGCCGGAGGCGCCCGTCGTCTTCAGCAAGCCGCCGACCGCGGTGAGCGGGCCGGGCGATGCCATCCCCGCCTTCCTCGACCCGACGGACTCGGTCGACTACGAGGGGGAGCTGGCGGTCGTCATCGGCAAGGCAGGGCGCGGCATCCGCGCCGCCGACTGGGCGCAGCACGTCTTCGGCTACACCATCGTCAATGACGTGACGGCACGGACCCTGCAGCACAAGCACCGGCAATGGATCCTCGGCAAGGGGATCGACGGTTTCTGCCCGATGGGGCCGGCCATCCTCACCGCCGACGAGGTGCCGGACCCGCGCGCGCTCCGCCTGACCACCCATGTGAACGGCGAGCTGCGCCAGGATGCGGCCGTCGCCGACCTGATCTTCGACATCCCGACCCTGGTCGAGACCATCAGCGCCGGCATCACGCTGGAGCCGGGCGACATCATCGCGACCGGCACGCCGGCCGGCGTCGGCATCGGCTTCCAGCCGCCGCGCTTCCTGCGACCGGGCGATGTGGTGCGGATCGAGGTCACCGGGATCGGCGTGCTGGAGAACCCGGTCGCATGAGGCGCCGGGCAGTGCTGGCGGGCGGGCTGGCCCTGCCGGCCCTCGCCCGGGCGCAGGACTTCCCTGGCCGCCCGGTCAGCTTGGTCGTCGCCTTCCCGCCTGGCGGACAGGCGGATGTGGTGGCGCGGCCGGTCGCGGCGGCGCTGGAGCGGCATTGGCGCCAGCCGGTGCCGGTGGTGAACCGTGCCGGCGCGGCGGGCGAGATCGGCAACGCCTCCGTCGCCCGGGCCGCGCCGGATGGCCTGACCCTGCTGATGGCCCTCTCCTCCCTCGCCATCCTGCCCGAGGCGGCGCGGCTCTTCGGCCGCACGCCGGCCTATGAGCTGGAGCAGCTCGCGCCCATCGCCCTCTTCACCGCCGACCCGACCCTTCTGGTGGTGCCGGCCGCCGCGCCCTGGCGGACGCTCGAGGAGTTCCTGGCCGATGCGAAGGCGCGGCCGGGGCAGATCAGCTACTCCTCCTCGGGCAACTATTCGGCGCTGCACGTGCCGATGGCGATGCTGACCACGGCGGCGGGAGTCGACCTCCTGCATGTCCCCTTCCAGGGCGGGGCGCCGGCGCTGACGGCGCTGCTCGGCGGCCAGGTCCAGGCGTTGGCGAGCGGGCCGGGGCCGGTCGCGCCGCATCTGCGCGAGGGGCGTTTGCGGGCGCTGGCCAGCTGGGGCACCAGCCGCCCGGCCGGGATGCCGGAGGTGCCGACCCTGATCGAGCGCGGCTTTCCGGAGGCGGAGTACTATATCTGGGCCGGCGTCTTCGCCCCCGCCGGCACGCCGGCGCCGATCCGCGAGGCGCTGCGCACGGCCATGGCGGCGGCCGCCGCCGAGCCGGAGACCGGCCGGTCGCTCGCCGCCAGCGGCAACGCCCTCGACTACCGGGACGGCCCCCGCTTTGAGGAGTTCCTCCGCGCCGACAGCGCGCGGCTGGTGCGGGCGGTGCGGCGCATCGGCCGGGTCGACTGATCCTCCGCGCCCTCGAAGGAGCAGGACAAGCGGCGCGAGCCGTGGCAGGATCGGCGACGATGCGCCAGCTCCTGCTGCTGCGGCACGCGAAGTCCTCCTGGGACGATCCGGGCCTCTCCGACCATGCCCGCCCGCTCAATGCGCGCGGCCGCAGGGCCGCCGCGGCCATGGCCGATGCCATGCGCGAGCTGGGCCTTTCACCGGATATCGTGCTGGTCTCCTCCGCCCGCCGCACCCTGCAGACCCTCGAGGCGCTGACGCCCTTCGAGGACGGGGCGCTGGTCGAGCCGATGGACGCCCTCTACCTCGCCCCCTGGCCGCGACTGCTGGACGAGCTGCGCCAGGCGCCGGAGACGGCGCGCAGCCTGCTGCTGATCGGCCACAACCCCGGCCTGCACGAGCTTGCGATGGAATTGGCCGGGCCGGAGGCGCTGGCCCGCGGCGGGGCGGATGCGCAGCGGCTGACTGAGGGCTACCCGACCGGGGCGCTTGCCGAGTTCACCATCGCCTCCGCATGGCGGCAACTTGACCGGGGTGGGGCGCGTCTGGTGCGCTTCCTCGCTCCTCGCGACCTTCCCGCCGCAGAGGTGCCCGCCTGAGCCGCTTCGAGACCCCCGACCCCGCCATGGATGCACCGGGCGAGACGAACCCAGCCGCGACAGCAGAGCCACAGGTGACGCTGGAATTCGCCCTCGACCCGGAGGCCGCTCAGCGCCTGCCCCGGCACGGGGCCATCGCCACGGCCCGGGCCGGCCGGACGAGGAGCCTCGCAGAGGAGCTGATCTGGCTCGACACGGCCGATGGCACGCTGGCGGCCGAGGGCCTCGCCCTCGAATCCGCCCGCCGCGGCCCGCGCCGCCTGCTGCGCGCCATGCCGGCGCCGGGCGGCCCCTGGTTCCCCGGCCAGCCGGCGGAGGAGCTGGAGACGCCGGCCGAGGAGGCGGCAACCCTCGTCCCCATAGCCGCCTTCAGCGGGCGGCGGAGCGTGATGACGCTCGGCGAGGTCGAGGCCTCGCTGCTGACCGGCAAGCTGCGCGCCGTCGCCGCCGAGACGCCGGTCGCCCGGCTGACCTTGCGCGGCCCGGCGGCGGCCGTGCTCGCCCGCGCCGCTGCCTTGGCCGACCTGCATCCGCTGCCGCCCGTCGCCAGCCTGGCCGAGGAGGGCCGTGCCCTCGCTCGCGGTGAGCAGCCCCGGCCGCGTCGCCGCGGGCCGCCGGTGCTGGCCGGAGCGGCGGCGGTGGAGGCGGCGCTGCTCGCCGCCCTCGGTCATCTGCTGCAGGTGATGCTCGGCCATGCGCCCGGCTGCCGCCTCGGGGCCGGACCGGAGGGGGTGCACCAGACCCGCGTCGCCCTGCGGCGCCTGCGCTCGGTCCTGAAATCCTTCGGCGCGGCCGCGGCCTGCCCGGAGGTCAAGGAGTTCGACCAGGGGCTGCGCGCCCTGGCGACCGGGCTCGGCCCGGCACGGGACTGGGACGTCTTCCTCGCCGGCACCGGCGCCGCGGCGGCGGAGGCGATCGGCGGCGACCGCCGCCTGCTCGCCCTGCTGAAGGCCGGCGAGGCCAGGCGGCAGGAGGCTTATGGCGCGCTGCGGCGCATGCTTGACGGGCCGGCCTTCCCCCGGCTGGTGCTGGCCGGGCTCGGGCTGATGCTGCTGCGCCCCTGGCGCGCCGGGCCGCCGGAGCAGGCGGCGCTGCTCGACCAGCCGCTCGCGGACTTCGCCGGCGGCCTGCTCGACAAGCGCTGGCACCGGCTGCGCAAGCGCGGCGAGGACATCGACGAGCATGGCGCCGAGGCGCTGCACGAGGTCCGGCTGGATGCCAAGCGGCTGCGCTATGCGGCGGAGCTCTTCGCCCCGCTCTGGCCGGGCAAGCCGGCGCGGCGCTTCCTCCGCCGCCTGGCGGCGCTCCAGGAGGAGCTGGGGCTGGCGAACGATGTCACGGTGGCGCGGGGCCTGGTCGGCTCGCTTGGCGGCGGGGTGCCGGCCTGGGCGGTCGGCGCCGTGGAGGGCTTCGCTGCCGCCCGCACCGGCCGCGCCCGGCGCCAAGCGCTCGAAGCCTGGGACGAGCTGATGGGGGCCGACCCCTTCTGGCGCTGATTGTGGCGCTGAGCCTTTCGCTTGACCTTTGGGCCGGGGCCGCTAGGGTGCGCCCCCTTCCGTTCTCGCAGGATACACGGGCTTCTCCATGGCCAAGTCGAACACCATCCAGATCAAGCTCGTCAGCAGCGCCGAGACCGGCTTCTTCTACGTGACCAAGAAGAATGTCCGGAACACCACGGGCAAGCTGGAGCTCAAGAAGTACGATCCCGTCGCGCGCAAGCACGTCGTCTTCCGGGAAGCCAAGATCAAGTAATCCGGCCTGACGGCGTCGGCGGAACGAAGGGCGGGGCCGCGAGGCGCCCGCCTTTGCCGTTTCAGGCCTCCCCCTCGGCCTCTTCGGTGAAGTCGTCCGGCCGGGCCTGCTCGACCCGGTTGCGGCCGTCCTGCTTGGCCCGGTAGAGCGCGGCATCGGCCGCGGCCACCGCCGCATTGACGCTGGTGCCGGCCGTGGCGATGGCGAGACCGAAGCTTGCGGTGATGGAGAGCGACTGGCCGGCGATCTCGAAGGGGTCGGCAGCAAGCGCCATGCGCAGCCGCTCCGCCACCGTCGTCGCATAGTCGGTCGGCGCGCCGGCCAGCACCACCATGAACTCCTCGCCGCCGTAGCGTGCGACCACGTCGGCGGCGCGAAGATGGGATTTCAGCCGCTTCGCCACCTCCTTCAGCGCCGCATCGCCGGCGGGGTGGCCGTAGCTGTCGTTGATCGACTTGAAGCGATCGACATCGAGCAGCAGCACCGCGGCATCGGCCCCGCGCAGCACGCCCTCCATGTGGCGGCGGACATAGCGGCGGTTGCGCAGCCCGGTCAGCGGATCGGTGACCGCCATCTCCAGCGAGCGGTCGAGATCGGCCCGCAGCCGCTCCTGGTAGCGCTTGCGGCGGATCTGGTTGCGGGCGCGGGCGCGCAGTTCGTTCGGGTCGATCGGGCGGAGGACGTGGTCGTTGGCGCCGAGGTCGAAGCCGCGCAGCACCAGGCCGCGCTGGCTGACATCGGCGGCGAGCAGCACCGGCAGGTCCCGCGTCGCGCCCTGGGCGCGGAGGCGGGAGGCGAGGCGGAGCACGTCGCCCCCCTCCCCCGGCAGGCAGAGCACGGCCAGGTCGAAATTGCCGTCGACCAGGATGCGGCGGGCGGCCTCCGACTCGGTCGCGGCCTGCACCATGACGCCGTCGGCGCCGAGGATGCGGGCGACGTGGGCGGCCTCCTCCGCCTGTTCGGAGAGGACCATGACCTGGGCGCCCTCGATGCCCGGCGAGGGATCCGGCTGCGGCTCGAAGCCAAGGTCGCGGGCGGTGTCGGAGCGCAGGCGCCAGGCATCCTGCACCTGCTTCACCCGGAGCAGCGCCCGAAGGCGGGCGAACAGCGTCGCATCGTCGACCGGCTTCGAGAGGAAGTCGTCCGCTCCGGCCTCGAGGCCGCGGACGCGCTCCACCGGGTCGATCAGCGCGGTGATCATGACGACGGGCATATGCGCCGTCGCGCCATTCTCCTTGAGGCGCCGGCAGACCTCGTAGCCATCCATGCCCGGCATCATCACGTCGAGCAGGATGACATCCGGCGACCAGCGGGCGGCGGTCGCCAGGGCCTCCGGGCCGGAGGCGGCGAGGGCGACCTCGTAGTATTCGTTCAGCAGCTTGGCTTCGAGCAGGCGCAGGTTGGCGGCGATGTCATCGACTACGAGGATCCGGGCAGTCATGGCTGGCCCCCGGTATCCCGCTGCCGAAAGACCGCCTGCTGCTGCATTCCGTCCTGTCGCCTTCCACCACCGGGCCGGCGTTGCTCCTGCAAGCGCGGCGCAAGCCTGTAGACCGGCGCCCGTAGTCCGGCCGCCATTGCGTGGAAAGAGGCAAACACCGGCCTGTCCTCGCCTGGCGACAAGGATAGCACAGGCACAGCCCGGCGTAGAACACCCCGTGACAAATACGGCATCAGCCGGATGACAGCGTGACTTCCGTGCCATCCGCGCGGCGCAGACGCGCCACCAGCCGGGCATGCGGGCTGCGGCGGATGGAGAGCGCTTCCTCCAGGCCGCGCTCGGCGAGGCCGGCGCGGGCGGCATCCGCGTCCGGATGCTCGCCCTCGAGGCGGAGCAGCCGCACGCCGCTATCGGGCAGCCGCGCCGCGGCGCCTTCGCCATCCCACTGGATCAGCGCGGGGATCAGCCCTTCCATCGCCTGGCCTGCGGGCGGGAAGGCCATGCGCCAGGCGAGGTCGCCGCGCCGCATCGGCCGGATTTCCCCGCCGCGCGGCCCGAGCCGGGCGATGACGGCCTCGAGCACTGGCGTGCGGGCGACCCAGGTGATGAGGGTAGGGCCGGCCTCCAGCCGCAGCGCCGTCGCCGGCGCATCGAGGTCGAAGAGGCGGGGATGCGGCGGGTCCGGCTGCGCCGGGTCGAGGGCGATGACCTCGAGGTAGCAGGCCGGGCCGAGGCCGAGCAGCAGGTTGTGTGTACCGAAGCCGGGATGCGCGCCACCCGGCCCGGCCGTCACGCCCAGATGCTGGGCGACATAGGCCGCACCCTCCGCGAGGCTGCGGGCGCCGATGACGATATGGTCGATCTCAGCCATCTACCTCCCCTTTCCGCGGGCTTGCGGCGAGGATAACGCCGCAGCCGCAGAGGAGGCCAGCCGGCCTCAGGCATTGCCGTTCAGATAGGCCATCGCCGCCTGCACGCCGCCCGGCTTGTGCGGCACGCCAGCGGCCGAGAGCCCCATCTCCACCCCGCCGAGCGCGCCGATGAGCGAGAGCGGTCCGAAATCGCCGAGATGGCCGATGCGGAAGACCCGGTCGTTCAGCCGGCCAAGGCCGTTGCCGAGCGACATGTCGAACCGCTCGAGGATCACCGCGCGGAGGGCGTTGGCGCTGTGGCCCTCGGGCAGCCGCACGGCGGTGAGCGAGGAGGAGTAGTGGCGCGGGTCCTCGCACTGGACCTCGAGGCCCCAATGCCGCACCGCCCGCCGCGTCGCCTCGGCGAAGCGGTCGTGCCGGGCGAAGACGTTGTCGAGCCCCTCCTCGTTCAGCATGTCGACCGCGGCATCGAGGCCGTAGAGCAGGTTGGTCGCGGGAGTGTAGGGGAAGTAGCCGGTCTCGTTCGCCTTGAGCATCGGGTGCCAGTCCCAGAAGCTGCGGGGCAGCTTCGCCGTCTCGGTCGCCTTCAGCGCCTTGGGCGAGACGGCGTTGAAGGATAGGCCGGGCGGCAGCATCAGCCCCTTCTGCGAGCCGGCAACGGTGACGTCGACGCCCCATTCGTCGTGCCGGTAGTCGATCGAGCCGAGGGAGGAGATGGTGTCGACCAGCAGCAGGGCCGGGTGGCCGGCGGCGTCGATGGCCCGGCGGACCTCCTCGATGCGGGAGGCGCAGCCGGTGCTGGTCTCGTTATGGACGACGCAGACGGCCTTGATGCCGTGCGACCTGTCCTCGCGCAGCGCCGCCTCGATCGCCGCGACATCGGCGCCGCGGCGCCAGTCGGTCGGGATGAATTCCGGGCGAAGCTGCAGGCGCTCGGCCATCTCCCGCCAGAGGGTGGCGAACCAGCCGGTCTCGCACATCAGCACCCGGTCGCCGGGCGAGAGGGTGTTGACCAGCGCCGCCTCCCAGGCCCCCGTGCCGGAGGCCGGGTAGATCACCACCGGACCCTCGGTCTTGAAGACGGTGCGGAGCTTCTCCAGCAGCTGGGCGCCGAAGCGGCCGAAATCCGGGCCGCGGTGGTCCATGGTCGGGTTGTCCATGGCGCGGAGGACGCGGTCCGGCACATTGGTCGGGCCCGGGATCTGCAGGAAGTGCCGGCCGGCGGTGGGGGAGGACTGGAAATAGGCCATGTTCTGGTCTCCGCTCTTGGGTCGGGTATGCGCCCGATCCATGTACTTCCGCCAATGAGAAGGGCTTGTCGGATTGATGAGCATTATAGATCGGACAAGCATCCCGCCCAGGACTAGAACCCGCGCATGAACGCCTTCACCATCCCCAAGGACCGGATCGGCGACAGCCGCCTCGCCGAACGCCTGCGGCGCGAGACCCAGGGCGAGGTGCTCTGGAGCGCCGCCGATCGCGGCCGCTACGCGACCGATGCGAGCATCTACCAGATCGAGCCTGTCGGCGTGCTGGTGCCGCGCCGCATGGCGGATGTGGAGGCGGCGCTCGCGATCTGCCGCGAGGCGGGGGTGCCCGTCCTGCCGCGCGGTGGCGGCACCAGCCAGTGCGGCCAGACGGTGAACCGGGCGCTGGTCATCGACTGCACCAAGCATCTGAACCGCGTCCTCTCCGTCGACGGCGACACGGCGCAGGTGGAGCCGGGGATCAGCCTCGGCGCGCTCAACACGGCACTGGCCGGGACCAAACGGTTCTTCCCCGTCGACCCCTCCACCTGGGCGCGCTGCACCATCGGCGGCATGGCGGGCAACAACAGCTGCGGCAGCAAGTCGATCCGCTACGGGCTGATGGCGGACAATGTCCGCGCCATCGACGCGCTGCTCGCCGATGGCAGCCGCTTCCGCTTCGGGGAGCTGCCGGACAACCTCGGCGCCGATGTCCCGGCCGGCATCGCCGAGCTGATCCAGCGGCTGCGGGCGCTCGGCGCGCGGGAGGCCGAGGAGATCGCCGCGCGCTTCCCGAACCAGCTCCGCCGCGTCGGCGGCTACAATATCGAGAGCCTGACGCCGGCGGCACGCGCCGAGGGGCGCGGCAACCTGGCGCGCCTGCTCGTCGGCAGCGAGGGCACGCTCGCCTTCTCCGCCGCGCTCGATCTCAGGCTTTGGCCGGTGAAGCCGCGCAAGGCGCTCGGCATCTGCCAGTTCCCGAGCTTCCGGGCGGCCATGGCGGCCTCGCAGCATCTGGTCACGCTTGACCCGGAGGCGGTGGAGCTGGTCGACCGCACGATGATCGATCTCGGCCGCTCCATCCCGATCTTTCGCGGCACCATCGACAGGATCGTGCGCGGCGAGCCGGACAGCCTGCTCATCGTCGAGTTCCACGGGCAGGCGGATGCGCCGCTCGCCGCCGCGCTCGATCGGCTCGAGGAGATGATGGGCGACCTCGGCTATCCCGACAGCGTCGTGCGATGCATCGACCCGGGCTTCCAGGCCGCGGTCGCCGAGGTGCGCGAGGCCGGGCTCAACATCATGATGAGCATGAAGGGCGACGGGAAGCCGGTCTCCTTCATCGAGGACTGCGCCGTCGCCCTCCCCGACCTCGCCGACTACACGGAGCGGCTCAACCAGGTCTTCGAGCGCCATGGCACCAAGGGCACCTGGTACGCCCATGCGAGCGTCGGCTGCCTGCATGTGCGGCCGGTGCTGAACATGAAGGACCCGGGCGACGTGCGGCGGATGCGCACCATCGCCGAGGAGTGCTTCGCGCTGGTGCGCGAATACAAGGGCTCGCATAGCGGCGAGCATGGCGACGGCATCGTGCGCAGCGAGTTCAACGCGACGATGTTCGGACCGCGCATCGCCTCCGCCTTCGAGGAGGTGAAGGATGCCTTCGACCCCACCGGCCTGCTCAACCCCGGCCGCGTCGTCCGCCCGCCGCGGATGGATGACCGCACGCTCTTCCGCTATGCGCCCGACTATGCGGCCGACCCAACGGTGCAGCCGGTGCTCGACTGGTCCGCCTGGCCCGGGCCGCAAGGCGGTCTGCTCGGCGCGGTCGAGATGTGCAACAACAACGGCACCTGCCGGAAATCCGACGCCAATGTCATGTGCCCGAGCTACCGGGCGACGCGCGACGAGCAGCACCTGACCCGCGGCCGTGCCAATACCCTCCGCCTCGCCTTGACCGGCCAGCTTCCGGGCGGCCTCGCCTCGGACGAGGTACACGAGGCGCTTTCCCTCTGCGTCTCCTGCAAGGGCTGCAAGCGCGAATGCCCGACCGGCGTCGACATGGCGAAGATGAAGATCGAGGCCATGGCCGCCCGCGCCCGGGAGCGTGGCATCAATGTCAAGGACCGGCTGATCGCCACCCTCCCCCGCTGGGCGCCCTTCGCCGCCATGCTGCCGGAGGCGGCGAATGCGCGGAACTGGATCCCCGGACTGCCGCGCCTCGGCGAGCGGCTGCTCGGCTTCTCCGCCGAGCGCAGCCTGCCGCGCTTCCGCCGCGACGCCTTCCAGGATGCGGAGCTTCCGGCGCCGGACGGCCGCGAGGGCGAGGTCATCCTCTTCCCCGACGTCTTCAACCGCTATTTCGAGCCGGAGAACCTGCGCGCCGCGGTGCGGGTGCTGCGTGCCGCTGGCTACCACCCGGCCGTCGCGCGGCCGCAGCGCGGGTCCCGGCCACTGGATGAAGGCCGCACCCTGCTCGCCGCCGGCCTGGTCGAGGAGGCGCGGGCGGAGGCGCGGCGAACGCTCGCGGCCGTCTCCGCCTTCCCCTCGCCCGTCATCGGCATCGAGCCCTCCTCGACGCTGACGCTCCGCGACGAGTTCCTCTCCCTGCTGCCGGGCGCGGAGGCGGAGGCGCTGGCCGCGCGGACCTTCCTCATCGGCGAGTTCCTGGCGCGGGAGAAGCCGAAGCTCGCCCTCAAGCCGGTCGCCGCGGCGGCGCATGTGCATGGCCATTGCCACCAGAAGGCCTTCGCCGCCTTCTCGCCCGCAGTCGCGATGCTCGCCATGATCCCCGGGCTGAAGGTGGTGCCCATCGCCTCCTCCTGCTGCGGCATGGCGGGCAGCTTCGGCTATGAGGCGGCCAATCTCGAGGTCTCGAAGGCGATGGCGGAGCTCTCCCTGCTGCCGGCCGTGCGCAAGGTCCCGGAGGCCGAGCTGATCGTCGCCGACGGCACCTCCTGCCGCCATCAGATCCAGGACCTCGCCGGGCGCGAGGCGCTGCACGGCATCCGCGTGATGGCGATGGCGCTGGCGTGATCGGGGCGGTGCTCGGGACCTGGTTCGGCGGCGACCGGACCAGCTTCCAGCCGCGCTGGTTCCGCCAGGACGATGCCCTGGATGCCGCCTGCGGCCGCCTCGCTCATCTGCTCGATGAGGCCGGGTCCGGCGCCCTCGATGACTGGGCGGCGACGCCGGAGGGTGCGCTCGCCCTCTGCCTGCTCCTCGACCAGTTCCCGCGCAACCTCCGCCGCGGCAGCGCCGCGGCCTACGCCCTCGACCCGAAGGCCCAGGCCATTGCCCGGCAGGCGGTGCTGCGGGACGGGCTCGACCGGGGGCTGACGCCGACGGAGCGGTGCTTCCTCTACCTGCCCTTCGAGCATTCGGAGCGGATGGCGGACCAGGACCTCTCCGTCGCGCTCTTCGAGGGGCTGCGGGACGACCCGCCCCACCGCGTGCCGGGCGGCAGCATCGACTTCGCCTGGCGGCACCGGGCGGTGATCCTCCGCTTCGGCCGCTTCCCGCACCGGAACGCGCTGCTCGGCCGCCCCAGCACCGCGGCGGAAGCGGCCTATCTCGCGGAGCCGGACGCCGGGTTCTGACCGCTTAAGCTTCCGTTCGGATGTCCGGTGCAGATTGGTGCGACGGCGATGTTGCGCCGCACCACAACTCCGTCCACAATAACAACGTTTCGGGAAGGAAGGCGGTCACGGCCTCGCTTGTCCACGCCGCGGGTCGGGTGCGCAGCGCCCGTCCACGGCCGAAGGGGGTCGTATGCGAAGACGCGATGTGCTGGGCGCAGTCCTGGCGATGCCTGCCATTCTCCGGGCCCCGCAGGCCCGGGCCGCGACGCCGGTCGATGTGGAACTCGTGCTGGCCGTCGATGTCAGCCGCTCCGTCGATCCGGAGGAGCAGGAGATGCAGTTCTCCGGCTACGAGGCGGCCTTCCGCGATCCGCGCCTGATCGAGGGCATCATGGGCGGCCCGGTCGGCGCCATCGCCGTGACCATGTTCACCTGGTCCGATTGGCATATCCAGAACACCGTCGTTCCCTGGATGCTGCTCGACGGCGCCGCCGCGGCCAACCGCTTCGCCGACGCCATCGGCAATGCGCCCCGCCGCACCTGGCTCTACACCTCGATCTCCGGCGCCATGGACTATGCGGCGCGGCAGTTCGGCCAGGGCTTCGAGGGCACCCGCAAGGTCGTCGACATCTCGGGCGACGGGGTGAACAATTCCGGCCGCGCGGTCGCCGATGCGCGGGCCGAGGCGCTGGCGCAGGGTATCGTGCTGAACGGCCTCGCCGTGCTCGACCGGACGCCGCAGCCGCTCTCCCTCGCTTCCGCGATGCCCCCGCTCGACACCTACTACCAGCAGCAGGTGATCGGGGGCCCGGGCGCCTTCCTGGTCGTCGCCGAGGGGTTCCCGGCCTTCGAGGCGGCGGTGCGGCGGAAGATCATCCGCGAGATAGCGGCGGTGCCGCAGCCGGGGCCGGCGATGGAGCGCTTCGCCTGAGCCCCTTGCGCAATGGCATCGGATGGCCATTCCTGGCGGTGCATGACCCGAATCGCCATCCTGGGCGCCGGCCTCGCCGGACTTGCCTGCGCCCGTGAGCTCGCCGCGCGCGGCGCCAGCGTCACGGTTTTCGACAAGGGCCGCGCCGCGGGCGGCAGGCTGGCGACGCGGCGGGCGGAGGTGGGCGGCCGAAGGCTGCAATGGGACCATGGCGCGCAATACCTGACGGCGCGCGGCCCGGGCTTCGCTGCGCTCCTGGCCGAGGCGGGCGCGCAATCCTGGGGCGAGGCCGGGCGCTTCGTCGGCGTGCCGGGCATGTCGGCGCTGCCGCGGGCGTTGGCGGCGGGGCTCGACCTGCGGGTGGCGCGGCATGTCACGGCGCTGGCCGGCGGGCCCGGCGCCTGGACGGTGCAGCATCTCGACGCCGCGCGGGTGCGGCCGGGCGCCGCCCTGCCCGATGAGGCGCCGGCGGAGGACGGGCCCTTCGACGCGGTCGCCATCACCCTGCCCCCGGCCCAGGCGGCGCCGCTGGTGGCGCGGCCGGCGCCGGGCCTGCGAGCGCGGATCGCCGAGGTCGGCATCGCCCCCTGCTGGACCGTGCTCGCGGGGTTCGACACGCGGCCGGACTGGCCGGAGACGCTCCGCCCCGGCTCCGGCCCCTTCGCCTGGCTGGCGCGCGACAGCGGCAAGCCGGGGCGGGATGGCTCGACCGAGTGCTGGGTGATCCAGGCCTCGCCCGGCTGGTCCCGCGCCCACCTCGAGGCGGAGGCGGCCGCCATCGGCCCCGCCCTGCTCGCGGCGCTGCCGCCGGCCCCGGCGCCGATCCACCTCCAGGCCCATCGCTGGCGCTATTCGCTGGTGGAGCAGCCGCTTGGCGAGTCCTGCCTGTGGCTGCCGGAGGCGCGGCTCGGCCTCGCCGGGGACTGGTGCCTGGCCGGCCGGGCCGAGGCGGCCTTCGACAGCGGCCGGGCGCTGGCCGCCGCCATCCTCGGCTGAATGGGGGAAAGGTGGCGCAAATCCAGGCTGACAGCGCCCGCCCGGGGCCTATGGTGCCGGCCAGCATGACCACTGACCCAGACCAGGCCAGCATCGCGGCCGAAATCCTTCGCCAGACCGCCGACCGCGGGGCGGAGAAGTCCATCTGCCCGAGCGAGGTGGCGCGCGCCCTCGCTCCCGGCGAGGCTTGGCGCCCGCTGATGGGCCGCGTCCGCCAGGCGGCGATCGCCCTCAGTCGGGAGGGCTCGGTCGAGATCCTCCGCAAGGGCAAGCCGGTGCCGCCCGAGGAGGTCCGCGGCGTGATCCGCCTCCGCCGGCGGGCCGAGGCATGAGCGCGCCGATCGGGGCGCTATTCGGCACCGGCGCGGGCGGCTTGCCGCCGGCCGAACCGGTGGATTTCGCCCGCCTCACCCTGCCGGCCTCGCCCAATACCTGCCTCGCCGCGCCGCCGGGCGGGCACCGGCAGGCGCATGTCACCGTGCCGCTGCTCCCCGTCGATGCGGCGACGGCCTGGCCGGTGCTGCGGCGGCTCGGCGAGGGCTTCCCTCGCACGACCCTGATCCGCGACTGGCCGGAGCGGCGGCAGGCGCAGTGGGTGGAGCGCTCGGCGCTGATGAACTACCCGGACATCATCGCCGCCGAGCTGGTCCCCGGGCCGGGCGGCGCCGGGCTCTTCCTCTACTCGCGCAGCCTCTTCGGCTGGTCCGATCTCGGGGCGAACCGCCGCCGGGTGGAGCGCTGGCTCGCCGCGCTCGACGCCGCGCTCCGCCGGCGCTGATCCCCCTTCCCTGCCCACCGGAGTGCCCGCCATGCGCCGCCTCGGCCATTTCCTCTCCGACGCCTGGACCCTGGCAGGCCCCTATTGGCGGAGCGAGGAACGCTGGCGGGCCCGGCTGCTGCTCGGCGTCGTCATCGTCCTGAACCTCTCCCTGGTCGGGATGAGCGTGCTGCTGAGCTATTGGAACCGGGAGTTCTTCAACAGCCTGCAGGAGAAGAACGCCGAGGCCTTCTGGGCGCTTCTTTTCTGGTGGCGGCAGACCGATAGCGGCCCGATGCCCGGCTTCGTCTTCGTCGCCGCGCTCTACATCATGATCGCGGTCTACGCGCTCTATCTCCGCCAGGCGCTGCAGATCCGCTGGCGGTCGTGGATGACGCGGGAAGTGCTGGACCGCTGGCTCGCCGACCGGGCCTATTACCGGGTGGCGCTGACCGACCCGGGGACGGACAACCCGGACCAGCGCATCGCCGAGGATTTGCGGCAATTCGTCGACAACACCCTCGCCCTCGGCCTCGGGCTGATGCGCTCGGTAGTGACGCTGTTCAGCTTCATCCTCGTGCTCTGGGGGCTGTCGGGGCCGGCGACCATCCTCGGCATCACCATCCCCGGCTACATGGTCTGGGTGGCGCTGATCTATGCGGTCGTCGGGACGGGCCTCGCCCATCTCGTCGGGCGCAGCCTCATCCGGCTGAATTTCCAGCAGGAGCGGGTGGAGGCGGATTTCCGCTATGCGCTGGTGCGGCTGCGCGACAATGCGGAGGGCATCGCCCTCTATGGCGGCGAGGCGGATGAAAAGCGCGGGCTGCGCGAGCGCTTCGGCGCCGTGATGGGCAATTGGTGGTCGATCATGGTCGCCACCAAGCGGCTTACCTTCTTTACCAACGGCTATGCCCAGGTGGCCATCATCTTCCCCTTCGTCGTCGCGGCGCCGGCCTATTTCGCCGGGCGCATCCCACTCGGCGGGCTGACCCAGACGGCGGGCGCCTTCTCCGAGGTGCAGGGTGCGCTCTCCTGGTTCGTCGACAATTACGCCTCGCTGACGGAGTGGCGGGCGACGGTGCTCCGCATCCGCGGCTTCCTCGGCGCGATCGACGCGGCTCGGGCGGCGGCCGGCACCGGCATCCAGGCCGTGCCGGATGGCGGCGACCGGCTGGTGCTGGAGAACGTGACCGTCAGCCTGCCGAACGGGCGCGTCCTGCTCGAGGACGCCTCCGCCCGGATCGAGCCGGGCGAGGCGGTGCTGATCGCCGGCCCCTCCGGCAGCGGCAAGTCGACGCTGTTCCGGGCGCTCGCCGGGCTCTGGCCCTTCGGCCATGGGCGGGTGCATGCGCCGGCGGAAGGGCGGCTCTTCCTGCCGCAGCGGGCCTACCTGCCGCTCGGTACGCTGCGCCGGGCGGTCTGCTACCCGCGTGATGCGGCCGAGTTCGGCGAGGCCGAGATCCGCGAGGCGCTGGAGACGGCGGGGCTCGGCCATCTCGCGCCGCGGCTCGACGAGGTAGAGGCCTGGGACCGGCTGCTCTCGGGCGGCGAGCAGCAGCGGGTGGCGCTCGCACGGGCGCTGCTGCTGAAGCCGCGCTGGCTCTTCCTCGACGAGGCGACGGCGAGCCTCGACCCGGAGGCCGAGGCCCGCTTCTACGAGCTGCTGAAGGAGCGGCTGCCGGGCACCGCCCTCGTCTCCATCGCCCATCGGCCGGCCGTCGCCCGGTACCACCAGCGGGCGTTGCGGGTGCGGGACGGGCATCTCGTCGCCGCGCCGGCCTGACCGGCAGGGAAACCCCTTCCGCCTCCGGATGTTTGTCCGGCGGCGGGAGATGGGTGGATGCTGAACCGGGTCTGGATGCTGCTGCGCGCGAGCGTCGAGGGCTATATCGAGGACGAGGCGATGAGCCGTGGGGCGGCCATCGCCTATTACACCGTCTTCTCCATCGCCCCCCTGCTGGTGATCGCCACCGCCATCGCCGGGATCTTCTTCGGCGAGGATGCGGTCCGCGGCGCGATCTCGGAGCAGCTGCGCGGCTTGCTTGGCCAGACCGGGGCGGAAGCGGTGGAGGCGATGGTCCGCGGCGCGAGCAACCTCACCTCCGGCACCATCGCCACGGTCGTCGGCGTCATCACCCTGCTGCTCACGGCGAGTGGCGTCTTCGGCGAGCTGCAGACGGCGCTGAACGCCATCTGGCGAGCGCAGCCGCCGGAGGGCGGGACGGTGACGCGGCTGATGCGCGCGAAGCTCGCCAGCCTCGGCCTGGTGGCGGCGACGGGCTTCCTGCTGCTGGTCTCGCTGATCGCCAGCGCCGTACTCTCGGTGCTGATCACCTGGTTCGGCGACCTGCTCCCGGAGAGGGTGCTGTTGCTGAGCGCGGCGAATTTCGTCCTGTCTTTCCTGATGGTCACCATCCTCTTCGCGGCGATCTACAAGATCCTGCCGGACCGCGAGATCGGCTGGCGCGACGTGCTGGTGGGCGCGTTGGTCACGGCCTTCCTCTTCACGATCGGCAAGACGCTGATCGGCTGGTATGTCGGCAGCAGCAACGTGGCGACCGCCTACGGCGCCGCCGGGGCGCTGATGGTGGTGCTGCTCTGGGTTTATTACTCGGCGCAGGTCTTCCTGCTCGGGGCGGAGTTCACCCGGGCCTGGGCCGGGCTGCAGGGAAGCCCGGCGGGCCAGGCGGTGCTGGCCGAGGCGCCGCATCACCGCGGGCGGGACCGCAAGGCTCAGAAGCGGGCCGAAACCAAGCATTTCCTCGGCGGCGCCGCGGTGATGGCGCTGGTGCTGGCGGTGTTCCGGCGGAAGAAATAGGGCGCCGCCCGCGCCGCCGGGCGAGGCTCAGCCGACCTCGTGGACGACGCGCAGCACGGCATCCGCATAGCGCTCGAGCTTGCTGCGGCCGACGCCCGGGATCATCGCCAGCTCCTCCGCATCCTGCGGGCGGCGCTCGGCGATGGCGGCCAGCGTGTCGTTCTGGAAGATGACATAGGCCGGCACGCCCTGCTCCGAGGCCTCGCGCTTGCGCCAGGCGCGGAGCGCGTCGAAAAGCGCATCGCCGGCCATGGCGGGCTCGGCGCTGCGGCCGCGCTCGCGCGGACTCGGCGTCGTCATGGTCTCGGCGCGGAGCATCACCTTCTCCTCGCCCTTCAGGATCGGGCGGGCGGACTCGGTCGGCACCAGCTCGCCATGGTTCTCCACCGCCACGTCGAGCGCGCCGCGGGCGACGAGCTGCCGCGCCACGCCGCGCCAGGCGAGGTCGGACAGGTCGGCGCCGATGCCAAAGGTCTTCAGCTGGTCATGCGAGAATTGCGCGACCTTCGGCGTCAGCTTGCCGCGCAGCACGTCGACGACATGGCCGAGGCCGAAATGCCCCCCCGAGGGCAGCCGGGTGCGCAGCACCGCGCTCAGCAGCTTCTGCGCCGGGATGGTGCCGTCGAAGAGGCGCGGCGGGTTGCGGCAGACATCGCAGGCGCCGCATTGCTCCGTCGCCTGCTCGCCGAAGCAGCGGAGCAGGATGCGCCGCCGGCAGGTGGCCGCCTCGGCGATCGAGACGATCGCTTCGAGCCGGGCGCGTTCGATGCGCTTCTGCTCGGGATTGGCCGGGCTCTCCTCGATCCGGTGGCGGGCGAGGGCGATGTCGCCGGCGCCGTAGAGCAGCAGGGCGCGGGCCGGCAGGCCGTCGCGCCCGGCGCGGCCGATCTCCTGGTACCAGCTCTCCGGCGAGCGCGGCAGGTCGAGATGCGCCACCCAGCGCACATCCGGCCGGTCGATCCCCATGCCGAAGGCGATGGTCGCCGCCATGATGACGGCATCGCCGCGGGCGAAGCGGCGATGTGCCTGGCGCTTCGCCTCCCCCTCCATGCCGGCATGGAAGCAGAGCGCGTCATGCCCGTCGGCGCGCAGCCATTCGGCGGTCTGCTCGGTCTTCGCGCGGCTGCCGCAATAGACGATGCCGGCGCCCGAGCCGTCGCCGGCGGCCTTGATGAAGGCGCGGAGCTGCGCCCGCTCCTGCTCGCGCGGCTCGGCGCTGATGAAGATGTTCGGCCGGTCGAAGCCGCCGCGGAAGACCGGGCTCCCGGCGAGGCCGAGCTGGGCCCGGATGTCCTCGACCGTGCGCGGGTCGGCCGTTGCGGTGAGCGCCAGGCGCGGCACGCCGGGGAAGCGCTCGGCCAGGAGGCCGAGGCCGCGATATTCGGGGCGGAAGTGATGCCCCCACTGGCTGACGCAATGCGCCTCGTCGATGGCGAAGAGGGCGAGCGGGCGGCGGCCGAGGAAGTCGAGCGTGCCCTCGAGCGTCAGCCGCTCCGGCGAGATGTAGAGCAGCTTGACCGCGCCGCGCGCCAGGTCGCGCTTCACCTCGCGCGCCTCCTCCTCCGGCAGGTCGGAATGCAGGGCCGCCGCGGCGACGCCCTGCTGGCGGAGCGCCGTGACCTGGTCCTCCATCAGCGCGATGAGCGGCGAGACGACGACGCCGAGCCCGTCGCGGCAGAGGGCCGGCACCTGGAAGCAGAGCGACTTGCCGCCGCCCGTCGGCATGAGCACCAGGCCGGACCCGCCCGCCATCACATGGCGGACGATCTCCTCCTGGCGGCCGCGGAAACCGGGATGGCCGAAGACCCGATGCAGCAACTCGGCCGGGTCGGCAACAGCCCCCGGATGGGTCGGGGACTCCATGACATCGGGCATGCCGCCTACATGGCATGCGCCGCGGCCGGCGTCAGCTATTGTTGCGGATCAGCTGCCGAGAAGGATCTCGACGCGGCGGCTTTCGGTCGGAACCATCTCATAGGGGACCGGGCCGCGCGGCTCGATGCGGATGCGGCTGCGGTCGATGCCGGCGGCGACCAGCACGTCGGCGACGTTGCGGGCCCGTGCCTCGGCGAGCGCCTGGTTGAAGCCGACGCTGCCCTCGGGCGCGGCGAAGCCGCGGACGCGAACCGGGGAGCCAGGATTCGCCTTGGCCCGCTCGGCGACATCCGAGATGAGGCTCGCCGCATTCTCGTCGAGCGCGGCGCTGTCGCTGGTGAAGAAGACGACGCTGCGCGAGGCCGCAACCCGACCGGGCACCTGGCAGGCAGCAAGGGCCAGCATCGGCAGGGCAGCGAGGAGAAGGCGGCGCATGGTTACACTCCGGAAGCGATAGGGCTGACGAGCGCGTGACGCAACCCTGGGGTGTGGATGCCGGCGAATCACGCAACCCGGAACGCTCCGCTTCTCGCATGGTCGGGAGCGGCGGCGGGTATCACATTCCGGCGGGTGGGACGGGCCTCGTCAGCGCGAGCAGGCGGCGCCGCCGAGGACGCAGAAGCGCGCGCAATGCGGATGGTTCAGCGCCACCGGGCGGCTGGCCTCGGCGAGCGTCGCGCCGAGCTCGAATTGCGGGTCATAGGGCAGCAGGGTGCAGGCGAGCACCGCCGGCGCCGCGGCACCGCGCCGCTTCACCAGCATCCGCGAGGAGGCGCACATCATGCTGTCCGGCGACTTGTTCAGGATGCCCCAGCAGGCGGTGGTGATTTCCGGCACGTCGACCGCCGCATCCATCTCGGGGAAGAGCATGAGCGCCACCGGATCGGCGGCGTTGATCGGGATGGCATGCTCGGCGAAGAGGGCCGCGAAGCCGGCGCGCATCGCCGCCTCCCCCTCCCCGCCGAAGGAGGCGCGGCCGGCGACATGGACGCGGAAGCCCTCGCGCGCCAGCCACGTCACCCCGTCGAGGGCGATGGCGAAGCTGCCCTCCTGCCGCTCCAGGTCGTGCAGCACCGCGCCGTAATGGTCGAGGCTGACGCGGAGGGTCAGCGCGTCGCCATAGCGGTCCCGCAGCGAGAGCAGCGCGGCGGCATGGTTGCGCATCGGCTTCATCGCGTTGGTCAGCACCAGGGCGCGATGGCCGCGGGAAAGCACGTCCTCCAGCATGGCAGGGAGGTCGCGGTTGAGGAAGGGCTCGCCGCCGGTGAAGCCGATCTCCTCCACCGGCAGCCCGTCGCGGGCGATCTCATCGAGGAACGGGCGGAGCTCGGCGGCGGTGATGTAAACGAGTCGGTCGTTCCGCGGGCTGCTCTCAATGTAGCAATTGCTGCAGGTGATGTTGCAGAGCGTGCCGGTATTCACCCAGAGCGTGCGGAGCCCGGCAAGGGCGACCGTGGCACGGACCTCGCCCTTTGCGGTGACCTGCGGGTCGCGGAACTTGGCGGGGTCGAGCAACGGCGGGGCAGCGGGCGCGATGACGGACATGTTTCCGAATTGGTCCTTAGCCGGCCGCAGGCAAGGCACGACCGCCGGCGAGGCGGATGATGCGCGTCGGCCGCTCCGCCCCGGTCAGGCGATGGGCGATGAGGATGACGGTGCGGCCGGCCGTCACCTCCTCCAAGGTTTCGAGGAAGGCGCGCTCGGTCTCGGCGTCGAGGCCGGCGGTCGGCTCGTCGAGGACCAGCACCGGCGCCGCCGAAAGCAGCACCCGGGCAAGCGCGAGCCGCCGCGCCTGGCCGCCGGAGAAGCGCGCCCCGCCCTCGCCGCAGCGGGTCTCGAGCCCCTCCGGCAAGGCCCGCACCAGGGTGCCGATGCCGGCCCGGTCGAGCGCGCGCCAGAGCGCCGCCTCGGGCGCGAGCGGCGCGGCGATGCGGAGATTGGCGGCGATGCTGTCGTCGAAGAGCCGCGCATCCTGGCTGAGGCAGGCGATGCGGCGGCGGACATCCTCGGACGCAAGCTCCGCGAGGTCGGTGCCGCCCATGGTGATGCGCCCGGCCTGTGGCGCGGCGAGCTTCAGCAGCAGCGCGGCAAGGGTCGACTTGCCGACGCCGCTCGGCCCGAGCAAGGCAAGCCGGGTGCCCTCCGGAAGATCCAGATCAAGGCCGTCGAAGACCGGCGGCCGGTCCGGCGACCAGGCGAAGCGCAGCGCCTCGATGCGGATGGCATGGCCGCTCGGCGGCGCGGCGGGATGTGCCGGCTCGGCAAGCGGCGGCGCGGCATCGGCGGCCTCCAGCAGGCGGCGGGCACCGGCGGCGGCGGCGGCCAGCGCCGTCCCCGCCCGCGGCAGGATGCCGATCGTCTCCGCCGTCGCCAGCACGAGGAAGAGGGCGAGTACGGTCATCCCCGGCGCGCCGCCACCGAGCCCCCAGGCCAGGGCGGCGAGCAGCGCCGCCTGGCTCAGCACCGTGCCGGCGGCCCCGGCG
>CADCTD010000151.1 GCA_902805545.1 uncultured Craurococcus sp.
CGCCGTTCTTCACCAACTACCGGCCGCAGTTCTACTTCCGGACCACGGACGTCACGGGCATCGTGAAGCTGCCCGAGGGCGTCGAGATGGTGATGCCGGGCGACAACGTGACGATGGATGTCGAGCTGATCGCGCCCATCGCCATGGACCAGGGGCTGCGCTTCGCCATCCGCGAGGGCGGCCGAACCGTCGGCGCCGGCGTCGTCGCCTCCATCGTGAAGTAAGCCGGGCCCTCGGGGCCTGGATCGGTGCGCGGGCCGCCTTCTGGCGGCCCGTTTGCGTTGGGGAGGACGCCTGCTCCCCCTCGACAGCCCGGCACCGCTGACTTATAGGCATCGCCTCGCGCCGCGGCTCCGCCGGGCGTGAAGGGGCGTAGCTCAATTGGTAGAGCGCCGGTCTCCAAAACCGGAGGTTGGGGGTTCGAGACCCTCCGCCCCTGCCACCACCCCCGGGCTTCCCCGGGTCTTACTGCCTTGTCCAGGGTGGCATCCCTCCCCATGCTGCGGGGGTGGGCGGCCGCCCGCGAAGCGTTAACCGCAGCACAGAAGGTTCCCCGACTTGGCCAAGCTTGATCCCGCGCAGTATGTCCGGGACGTGCGGACGGAGGTGGCGAAGGTCACCTGGCCGAGCCGCAAGGAAACCCTGATCACGACCGGCCTCGTGCTGGCGATGTCGGCGCTGGCGGCCGTCTTCTTCCTGGTCGCCGACCAGCTGATCGCCCTGGCGATGCGCAGCCTCTTCGGAATCGGGTGAGGGAGCAGCAGGCGATGGCCAAGCGCTGGTACGTGGTGCACGTCTATTCGGGCTTCGAGAAGAAGATCGCCCAGCAGATCAAGGAGCAGGCCGCCCAGAAGGGCCTCGGCGACCAGTTCGACGAGATCCTGGTCCCCGCCGAGGAGGTGACCGAGGTCCGCCGCGGCCAGAAGGTCAATTCCGAGCGGAAGTTCTTCCCCGGCTACGTCCTGGTGAAGATGGAGATGTCGGACGACGCCTGGCACCTGGTGAAGGACACGCCGAAGGTCACCGGCTTCCTCGGCAACAAGAACAAGCCGAGCCCGATCACCGAAGCCGAGGCCCAGCGCATCGTCAACCAAGTGAAGGAAGGCGTGGAGAAGCCACGCAAGCCCGCCGTGGTCTTCGAGGTGGGCGAGCAGGTCCGCGTCGCCGATGGTCCCTTCACCAGCTTCATGGGCACGGTGGAGGAGGTGGACGAGGAGCGCGGCCGGGTGAAGGTTTCGGTCAGCATCTTCGGCCGCTCCACCCCGGTCGAGCTGGAGTACACCCAGGTCGAGAAGACCTGACGGCGCCGTATACACGTCCGCGCGCATCGCGTTAGCCTTGCTGCCGCACGGGCCAGAGAGCCCGGCGGGAAACGGCAGGAGGGCGCGCGCATGGCCACCACCCGACGGACGATCCTGGCCGGGGGCGCGCTCGCGCTGCCGGCGCTCCGGGCGAGGGCAGGGGAGGAATACCCCGCCCGGTCCATCACCTGGGTCGTCCCTGGCGGGCCCGGGAGCGTGCTCGATGTCGCCGCCCGGCTGATCGCGCTGAAGCTTGGCACCGCCCTCGGCCAGAGCGTCGTCATCGACAACCGCATGGGTGCCGGCGGCACCGTCGCCGCCGAGTACGCCGCCCGCTCGGCGCCGGACGGCTACACCCTCTTCTTCGGCAATTTCGCCACCTTCGCCATCGCGCCCCTGCTGATCCCGGGGCTACGCTACGAGGCGCGGCGGGATTTCGCCCCGGTGCATGGCATCGCCGCTTCGCCCAATATCGTCATCTCCGGGCTGAGGCAGCCCTTCGCCAGCATCCCGGCGCTGATCGAGTACGCGAAGCGCCATCCCGGCCGGGTGACCTACGGCGCCAGCATCGGCTCCGGCCAGCATGCCGCCGGCGCGCTCTTCGCCCAGGCAGCAGGGGTGGAGCTGACGCTCATCCCCTACTCCAACTTCGGCCAGGCGCTGAACGACACCGTCGCCGGCCGGCTCGACCTGATGTTCGACTACCCGCTGAGCTCCCTGCCGCATGTGCGCGACGGCAAGCTCCGTGCGCTGGCCGTGAATGCCGGCGAGCGCCTCGCCATCGCCCCCGAGGTGCCGACCCTGGCGGAGACGGGACTTTCGGGCGCGGAGCTGCTCGGCTGGTCGGGCCTCTACCTGCCGGCGCGGACGCCGCCCGCGATCCTCGCCCGCCTCGCCGAGGCCACCCATCGCGCGCTGCGCGACCGCGAGGTGAAGGCGCTGTTCGACAGTACCGGGACGATCCTCTGGGATGGCGTGGACGGGCCGGCGCTCGGGCGGGCGCTCGAGGAGGAGATCCCCCGGATGCAGCGGCTCATCGGACCGGCCGCCGCGCGATGACGCCGGGGAGGCCGAGCCTCCCCAGCCCCGCCGCAGTGCTCAGCGCTGGGGGTTATGCCCGCCGCCGAAGATGCTGTTCAACAGGCCGCCCATGCTGCCGCCATGCACCTCGCCCTCATGCTGGGGGAGACGGCCATGCGGGGTCATCCGGTCCACCATCTCGGGGAGGACGCGGCTGACCTCGTTCATCAGGGTGCCCCGGTCGGTTCCGGCCTGCTGCGCCGCCGCGTCGATGTCCTGCGGATCGAATGCGCGCGACAGCTCGTCGGGCGAGACATGCTGGTTCGGCCCGGGCTGAACCCAGCTGTCGACATGCTGCTCGAATCCCTGGTTGCGCAGCCCTCCGAGGAGGCCGCCAAGGCCGTTGAGCAGGCCGCCTGCCGCGCCGCCGCCGAGCATGCCGCCTGCCGCACCGCCGCCGAGCAACCCACCCAGCAGGCCGCCGAGGCCGCCGCCCAACCCGCCCATCTGGCCGCCGCCCATGGGGCTGCCTTGTGGCATGGGCATGGAGGATGGCGCCGCCTGGCCGCCCGAATGCTTCATCAGCTGCTGGACGAGCAGCGCGACCGCCGCCGCCTTCATCCCACCTGAAAGTCCGCCCGCCAGGCCACCGCCCGACCTCCCGAACAAGTTCTCGCTCATGTACTGCTCCTCTGCTTGGCTTCCGCTGCCGCGAGAACGCAGCCACCCCCCGACCCGTTGTCCAGAATCGTATACCCGAACGGAACCCAGGCCGCGGCTCGGGCTTATCGCCGCGCATCGCCAGAACAAGGACTCCCGGCCATGGGTATCATCGGAACGATCGTCATCGGCTTCCTCGCCGGCCTCGTCGCCAAATTCCTCCATCCGGGCCGGGACCCTTCCGGCTTCATCATCACCACCCTTCTCGGCATCGTCGGTGCGGTGGTGGCGACCTATCTCGGTCAGGCCGTCGGCTGGTACCGGGCCGGCGAGGGGGCCGGCTTCATCGGCGCGGTGGTCGGCGCCATCATCGTTCTCTTCATCTACAACATGGTGACCCGGCGTTCCGCCGCGAACCGCGTCTGACGACCAAGGGGAGGGGGCAAGCCGGTTAGGGCTTGACTCCCTCCGCCGACCCGCCCATACGCCCCGGCTCTACACAGATCGGGACGCGGGAGGCGTTCGGCCGCCCCATGCAGGGCGGCCGGCGCCGTGAGCACCGCGGCTCCCTGACCGCAGGGACGTATCATGGCGAAGAAGATCGCAGGCTACATCAAGTTGCAGATACCGGCCGGCAAGGCGAACCCCTCGCCGCCGGTGGGCCCGGCGCTGGGTCAGCGCGGCCTGAACATCATGCAGTTCGTGAAGGAGTTCAACGCGGCGACCCAGGGCCTCGAGCCGGGCACGCCGACGCCGGTGGTCATCACCGCCTTCTCCGACCGCACCTTCTCCTTCATCACCAAGACCCCGCCGAACACCCACTTCCTGCTGCGTGCCGCGGCGGTGACGAAGGGCAGCCAGACGCCGGGCAAGGGCGGCTCCGTCGGCCGGGTGACCAAGACCCAGCTGCGCGAGATCGCCGCGACCAAGATGAAGGACATGAACGCCAACGACGTGGAAGCGGCGGTGCGCATGCTGGCGGGCTCGGCCCGCTCCATGGGCCTCGTCGTGGTGGAGGGCTGATCCGATGGCCAAGCAGGGCAAGCGCCTCAAGGCGATCTACGGCTCCTTCGACCGCGACACCATCGTGCCGCTCCAGCAGGCGATCGGCCTGGTGAAGGCGAACGCCAAGGCGAAATTCGACGAGACGATCGAGATCTCGATGAATCTCGGCATCGACCCGCGCCACGCCGACCAGATGGTCCGCGGCGTGGTCGGCCTGCCGAACGGCACCGGCAAGACGGTCCGCGTCGGCGTCTTCGCCCGCGGCCCGAAGGCCGATGAGGCGCTGGCCGCCGGCGCCGATGTGGTCGGCGCCGATGACCTCGCCGCCGCCGTGCAGGAAGGCAAGATCGAATTCGACCGCTGCATTGCGACTCCGGACATGATGGCGCTCGTCGGTCGCCTCGGTAAGATCCTCGGCCCGCGCGGCCTGATGCCGAACCCGCGCCTCGGCACCGTCACCATGGATGTCCGCGGCGCCGTCACCGCCGCCAAGGCCGGCCAGGTGGAGTTCCGGGCGGAGAAGGCAGGCATCGTCCATGCCGGCATCGGCAAGGCGAGCTTCGACGAGGAGAAGCTCCTCGAGAATGCCCGCGCCTTCGTCGAGGCCATCCAGCGCGCCCGGCCGGCCGGCGCCAAGGGCACCTATGTGAAGAAGGTGTCCGTGGCCTCCACCATGGGCCCGGGCGTGAAGGTCGACATCGCCACCTTGAGCGCGACGGCCTGACCTACCAATTCGTCCGCCCCTATTGAAGGGCGGGCGCGCAGGGACGGCCTCGCGGCCGTCCCGAAACCTGTCCGAGACCGCGGGTGCTCCTCCGGGGGCCTAAAGGGGCATGCCCCGCCAGCGATAGACGGGGTGCGGAGCGTTTCGGCGCCGGGGCGACCCGGCGATGCTGATGGCTTGGCAATCCCGCTCAGACAGTCGAGTCGGGGCGCATGGCATTCCGCCATGGGCCCCCGCGTGAACCGGCCGGAGCCCCTCCACCAGGCGCCGGCCACCGACGGAGACGGGATATGGACCGCACGGAAAAGCGCGAGTTCATCGCCCAGCTGTCCGCGGTGTTCGCAGATACCTCCTTCGTGCTCGTCGCCCAGAACAAGGGTCTGACGGTCGCGGATGTGAGCGAGCTGCGGCGCCGCATGCGGGCGGCTGGTGCGACGTACAAGGTCGCGAAGAACCGGCTGGCCATGCTCGCCCTCGACGGCACCCGCTTCCAGGCTGTCTCGCCGCTGCTGAAGGGTCCGACCGCGCTCGCGTGGTCGACGGACCCGGTGGCGGTGGCGAAGACCGCCGTGGATTTCGCCAAGGGTAACGACAAGTTCGTCATCCTGGGCGGGGCACTCGGGACCCAGGCCTTGAACCCCGACGGGATCAAGGCCCTGTCCGAGCTGCCTTCGCTCGAGACGCTGCGGGCGCAGCTGCTGGGTCTGATCCAGACCCCTGCAACGCGCATCGCCGGGGTGCTTCAAGCCCCGGGATCGCAGCTGGCGCGGGTGTTCAGCGCCTTCGCAAAGAAGGACGAGGGTGGGGCGGAAGCCGCCTGACCAATGGGATAGCCCCTGCCGCCGGTGGGGGTGTTGCAAACGGCAAGCCAAGCCATTAGATCAAAGGGTACACAGACATGGCCGATCTCGCAAAGCTGGTCGATGAGCTCTCCAGCCTGACCGTCCTGGAAGCCGCCGAGCTCTCCAAGATGCTGGAAGAGAAGTGGGGCGTCTCCGCCGCGGCTCCGGTCGCGGTGGCGGCGGCGCCTGCTGCTGGCGGTGGCGCTGCTGCGGCTCCGGCCGAGGAGCAGACGGAGTTCACCGTCACCCTCACCGCGGCCGGCGACAAGAAGATCAACATCATCAAGGAGATCCGCACCATCACCGGTCTCGGCCTGAAGGAGGCCAAGGATCTGGTCGAGGGCGCGCCGAAGGTGGTGAAGGAGGCTGCGTCGAAGGACGAGGCCGCCAAGATCAAGAAGGTGCTGGAAGAGAACGGGGCGACCGTCGAGGTCAAGTAAGGTCGCCTTTGCAGCAAACCTGGCCCCGGCCGCTCCTGCTCGCAACAGGGTCGCCGGAGCCAGGGCCAGATTATCGGAGGTGCGGGCGGGAACCCCTGGGTTGCCGCCCGTGCTGCCGTTTTTCCCCGGCGGGTGAGGCGGGGTCACGTGGCAGCCGACTACGGGTTATAGACGCGACGGGCGGCGGCCCGGGCGAAAGGGATACGGGACAGGCATGAACGCTATCACAAAGTCGTTCACCGGGCGCAAGCGCATCCGCAAGAGCTTCGGACGGCTGCCCGAGGTGGCGCCGATGCCGAACCTCATCGATGTGCAGCGGGCCTCCTACGAGGCCTTCCTGCAGATGGAGGTCAACCCTGACGCGCGCACCCATACCGGGTTGCAGGAAGTTTTCAAATCGGTTTTCCCCATCGACGATTTCGCCGGTCGCGGCCGGCTCGAATTCGTCCAGTACGAGCTGGAAGAGCCCAAGTACGACGTCGAGGAGTGCATCCAGCGCGGCCTGACCTTCGCTGCCCCGCTGAAGGTGCGCCTTCGCCTCATCGTCTGGGACGTGGATGAGGACACGGGTTCTCGTTCCGTCCGCGATATTAAGGAGCAGGATGTCTACATGGGCGACATGCCGCTCATGACGGACAACGGCACCTTCATCATTAACGGCACCGAGCGCGTCATCGTCTCCCAGATGCACCGCAGCCCGGGCGTCTTCTTCGACCACGACAAGGGCAAGACCCATAGCAGCGGCAAGTACCTCTTCGCCGCCCGCGTCATCCCCTATCGCGGCTCCTGGCTCGACTTCGAGTTCGACGCCAAGGATATCTGCTATGTGCGCATCGACCGGAAGCGCAAGCTCCCGGCCTCGACCCTGCTGCTCGCGCTGGATTCCGCCCGGACCGAGGCGCTGCGCACCGCGAAGGGCAGCGCGCTGGAGCCGAACGAGATCCGCGGCATGGATGCCGAGGAGATCCTGGGCGAGTTCTACGGCCAGGTCGCCTTCACCCGCAGCGCCCAGGGCTGGTCGCGCCCCTTCGATCCGGAGGCCTTCCGCGGCGTGAAGCTGCAGGAGCCGCTGATCGACGCCAAGACCGGTGCGGTGGTCGCCGAGAAGGACGCGAAGCTGACGCCGCGCGCCGCCCGCAAGATCGCTGAGGGCGGCACGACGGAGGTTCTGGTCGGCCGCGCCGACCTGCTCGGCCGTTTCGTCGCCGAGGATCTCGTCGACATGAACACGGGCGAGATCTGGGCCGAGGCCGGCGAGGAGCTGACCGAGCCGAAGCTGGCGGCGATCGAGGCCGCCGGCCTCGACCGGCTGCCGACGCTCGCCATCGACCAGTCGGTCGGCCCCTGGATGCGCAACACCCTCACGGTGGACAAGAACGCCAACCGTGACGAGGCGCTGATGGACATCTACCGGGTCATGCGCCCGGGCGAGCCGCCGACGCCGGAAACCGCCGAGACCCTGTTCCGCGGGCTGTTCTTCGACGGCGAGCGCTACGACCTCTCCTCGGTCGGGCGGGTGAAGATGAACATGCGCCTCGGCTTCTCCGCCGAGGAGGTGCCGGACACCACGCGCACGCTCCGCAAGCAGGACATCATCGCCACCATCCGCGTCCTGCTCGAGCTGAAGGACGGCCGCGGCCAGATCGACGACATCGACAATCTCGGCAACCGCCGGGTACGCTCGGTCGGCGAGCTGATGGAGAACCAGTACCGCGTCGGTCTGCTGCGCATGGAGCGCGCGATCAAGGAGCGCATGGGGTCGGTCGATATCGACACCGTCATGCCGCATGACCTGATCAATGCGAAGCCGGCCGCGGCGGCGGTACGGGAGTTCTTCGGCTCCTCGCAGCTCAGCCAGTTCATGGACCAGACCAACCCGCTTTCCGAGGTGACGCATAAGCGCCGCCTCTCGGCCCTCGGCCCGGGCGGCCTGACCCGCGAGCGCGCCGGCTTCGAGGTGCGCGACGTGCACCCGACCCATTACGGCCGCATCTGCCCGATCGAGACGCCGGAAGGCCCGAATATCGGCCTGATCAACTCGCTCGCCACCTTCGCCAAGGTGAACAAGTACGGCTTCATCGAGACGCCCTACCGCCTGGTGCGGGACGGCAAGATCGTTGGCGAGCCGCGCTACCTCTCCGCCATGGAGGAGGAGCGGCTGGTCGTCGCCCAGGCCGATGCCGAGGTCGATGCCGATACCGGCGAGTTCAGGTCGGAGCTGGTGAGCGTGCGCCAGGGCGGCGACTTCCGGCTGGTGAAGCCGGAGGAGGTGACGGCGATCGACGTCTCGCCGAAGCAGCTCGTCTCGGTGGCCGCGGCGCTGATCCCGTTCCTCGAGAACGACGACGCCAACCGCGCGCTCATGGGCTCGAACATGCAGCGCCAGGCGGTGCCGCTGGTCCAGGCCGATGCGCCGCTCGTCGGCACCGGCATGGAGGCGGCGGTCGCCCGGGATTCGGGTGCGACCATCGTCGCCCGCCGCGACGGCGTGGTGGACAGCATCGACGGCGCCCGCATCGTGGTGCGCGCGACGGGCGATGACGGCACCACTCGTGGCGTCGACATCTACCGGTTGCGGAAGTTCCAGCGCTCCAACCAGTCGACCTGCATCAACCAGCGCCCGCTGGTGAAGGTGGGCGATGCCGTGCGCGGCGGCGAGATCATCGCCGACGGGCCGAGCACGGAGCTGGGCGAGCTGGCGCTGGGGCGTAACGTCCTCGTCGCCTTCATGCCCTGGAACGGCTACAATTTCGAGGATAGCATCCTCATCAGCGAGCGGATCGCCAAGGACGACGTCTTCACCTCGATCCATATCGAGGAATTCGAGGTCATGGCCCGCGACACCAAGCTGGGCCAGGAGGAGATCACCCGCGACATCCCCAACGTGGGTGAGGAGGCGCTTCGCAACCTCGACGAGGCGGGCATCGTCTATATCGGCGCCGAGGTGCAGCCGGGCGACATCCTGGTCGGCAAGGTGACGCCGAAGGGCGAGAGCCCGATGACGCCGGAGGAGAAGCTGCTCCGTGCCATCTTCGGCGAGAAGGCCTCCGACGTGCGCGACACCTCGCTCCGGCTGCCGCCGGGCGTGGCGGGCACCATCGTCGATGTCCGCGTCTTCAGCCGCCGCGGCGTCGACAAGGACGAGCGCGCGATGGCGATCGAGCGGGCCGAGATCGAGCGCCTCGCCAAGGACCGGGACGACGAGAAGGCCATCCAGGAGCGGTCCTTCCACAGCCGGCTGCGCGAGCGTCTGCTGAACAAGAAGGCCTCGGGCGGCTTCCGTGGCGTCAAGGCGGGTACGGTCATCACCGATGAGGTGCTGGACCAGTTCGCCAAGGCCACCTGGCGCCAGATCGGCGTGCAGGACGATGCCGCCATGGCCGAGATCGAGGCGCTGAAGCGCGAGTTCGACGCTGCCGTCGAGCGGCTGCAGAAGCGCTTCGAGTCGAAGGTCGAGAAGCTGCAGCGCGGCGACGAGCTGCCGCCCGGCGTGATGAAGATGGTCAAGGTCTTCGTCGCGGTGAAGCGGAAGCTCCAGCCCGGCGACAAGATGGCGGGGCGCCACGGCAACAAGGGCGTTGTCTCGCGCGTCGTCCCGGTCGAGGACATGCCTTTCCTCGAGGACGGCACCACGGCCGACCTCGTGCTGAACCCGCTCGGCGTGCCGTCGCGGATGAATGTCGGGCAGATCCTCGAGACCCATCTCGGCTGGGCCTGCGCCAATCTCGGGCGCCAGGTCGGCGACCTGGTCGAGGAGTATCGCCGCACCGGGGCGATGCGGGATGAGCTGATGGCCCATCTCCGCGCGACCTATGGCGACGAGGTCTTCGAGCGCGACATCGCCCCGATGAGCGACGACCAGCTCATCGAGCTCTGCGACAACCTGAGGAAGGGCATCCCGATCGCGACGCCCGTCTTCGATGGTGCGCGGATGGCGGATATCGAGGGCATGCTGGACCGCGCCGGGCTCGACAGCTCCGGCCAGGTCTGGCTGACCGATGGCCGCACGGGCGAGATCTTCGAGCGGAAGGTGACGGTCGGCATCATCTACATGCTGAAGCTGCACCACCTGGTCGACGACAAGATCCATGCCCGGTCGATCGGCCCTTACTCGCTCGTCACCCAGCAGCCGCTGGGCGGCAAGGCGCAGTTCGGCGGCCAGCGCTTCGGCGAGATGGAGGTCTGGGCGCTGGAGGCTTATGGCGCCGCCTACACGCTGCAGGAGATGCTGACGGTGAAGTCGGACGACGTGTCCGGCCGCACCAAGGTCTACGAGGCGATTGTCCGCGACCAGGACAATTTCGAGGCCGGTATTCCCGAGAGCTTCAACGTCCTGGTGAAGGAGCTGAAGTCGCTCGGCCTCAACGTTGACCTGGAGACTCGCGGCAGCTGAGGCTGCTGCCCATATCTTTCCTACACAGCCGCCCCGACCCGTGCGGGGCGGCGGGCTGGACCACAAGGAAGGCCGCATGAACGAGCTGATGAAGATCCTGGGCCAGACCGGCCAGGCGATGACCTTCGACCAGATCAAGATCTCGATCGCCTCGCCGGAGCAGATCCGCTCCTGGTCCTATGGCGAGATCAAGAAGCCGGAGACGATCAACTACCGCACCTTCAAGCCGGAGCGGGACGGGCTGTTCTGCGCCCGCATCTTCGGCCCGATCAAGGACTACGAGTGCCTCTGCGGCAAGTACAAGCGGATGAAGTTCCGCGGCATCATCTGCGAGAAGTGCGGCGTTGAGGTGACGCTGGCCAAGGTCCGGCGCGAGCGCATGGGCCATATCGAGCTGGCCAGCCCCGTCGCGCATATCTGGTTCATGAAGTCGCTGCCCAGCCGCGTCGGCCTGATGGTCGACATGTCGCTGAAGGAGCTGGAGAAGGTCCTCTACTTCGAGTCCTACGTCGTCCTTGAGCCGGGCCTGACCGACCTGAAGCTGCACCAGCTTCTGAACGAGGACCAGTACCAGGCGAAGATGGACGAGTTCGGCGAGGACGCCTTCTCCGTCGGCATCGGCGCCGAGGCGGTGAAGGGGATGCTCTCCGGCATCGACTGCGACAAGGAGGCCACCCGGCTGCGCGCCGAGCTGAAGGAGACCACCTCCGAGGCGAAGCGCAAGAAGCTGGTGAAGCGGCTGAAGCTGATCGAGGCCTTCGCCGAGAGCGGCGCGCGCCCCGACTGGATGATCCTCGGCGTCGTGCCGGTGATCCCGCCCGAGCTGCGCCCGCTGGTGCCGCTCGACGGCGGCCGCTTCGCGACCTCGGACCTGAACGACCTCTATCGCCGCGTCATCAACCGGAACAACCGGCTGAAGCGCCTGATCGAGCTGCGCGCCCCGGACATCATCGTCCGGAACGAGAAGCGCATGCTGCAGGAGGCGGTGGACGCGCTGTTCGACAACGGCCGCCGCGGCCGCGCCATCACGGGTGCCAACAAGCGCCCGCTGAAGTCGCTCAGCGACATGCTGAAGGGCAAGCAGGGCCGGTTCCGGCAGAATCTGCTCGGCAAGCGCGTCGACTATTCGGGCCGCTCGGTCATCGTGGTCGGGCCGGAGATGAAGCTGCACCAGTGCGGGCTGCCGAAGAAGATGGCGCTCGAGCTGTTCAAGCCCTTCATCTACTCGAAGCTCGAGAAGTACGGCCACGCCACCACCATCAAGGCCGCGAAGCGGATGGTGGAGAAGGAGCGTCCCGAGGTGTGGGACATCCTCGAGGAGGTCATCCGCGAGCACCCGGTCATGCTGAACCGGGCGCCGACGCTGCACCGCCTCGGCATCCAGGCCTTCGAGCCGGTCCTCGTCGAGGGCAAGGCGATCCAGCTGCACCCGCTGGTCTGCACCGCCTTCAACGCCGACTTCGACGGCGACCAGATGGCCGTGCACGTCCCGCTGAGCCTCGAGGCGCAGCTGGAAGCGCGCGTGCTGATGATGTCGACCAACAACATCCTCAGCCCGGCCAATGGCAAGCCGATCATCGTGCCGAGCCAGGACATCGTCCTGGGCCTCTACTATCTCAGCCTGGAGACGCCGGAGTTCCGCGTCGCCGATGAGAAGGAGGCCCCGGCCTTCGGCACCATGGGCGAGATCGAGCAGGCGCTGGCCGCCGGCGCGGTCCAGCTCCACACCAAGATCCGGATGCGGCGCCAGGCAATGGACCGCGACGGCAAGGTGGCGATGGAGCGCGTGGTGACCACGCCTGGCCGCGTCATGATGGGCCAGCTGCTGCCGCTGCACCCGCAGCTGCCCTTCAGCCTCATCAACCGTCAGCTGACGAAGAAGTCGATCTCCGACGTCATCGATGCCGTCTACCGGCATTGCGGCCAGAAGGAGAGCGTGATCTTCGCCGACCGGCTGATGGGCCTCGGCTTCCGCCAGGCGGCCAAGGCCGGCATCTCCTTCGGCAAGGACGACATGATGATCCCGGCCAGCAAGCCGGAGATGATCGCCAAGACCAAGGCCGAGGTGAAGGAGTTCGAGCAGCAGTATCTTGACGGCCTCATCACGGCCGGCGAGCGCTACAACAAGGTGGTCGATGCCTGGTCGCGCTGCACCGAGGAGGTGGCGCAGGCCATGATGAAGGAGATCTCCCGCCAGGAGGTCGGCCGGCCCACCAACAGCGTGTGGATGATGTCGCACTCCGGTGCGCGCGGCTCGCCGGCGCAGATGCGCCAGCTGGCCGGCATGCGCGGCCTGATGGCGAAGCCGTCGGGCGAGATCATCGAGCAGCCCATCATCTCCAACTTCAAGGAGGGGCTGACGGTCCTCGAATACTTCAACTCCACCCACGGCGCCCGAAAGGGCCTCGCGGACACGGCGCTGAAGACCGCCAACTCCGGCTACCTCACCCGCCGCCTGGTGGATGTGGCGCAGGACTGCATCATCGTCATGAATGATTGCGGCACCGAGCGCGGCATCACCGTGCGCCCGGTGATGGATGGCGGCGAGGTCATCTCCTCGCTCTCCGAGCGCATCCTCGGCCGTTTCACCCAGCGTGACGTGGTCGACCCGGCGACGGGCGAGGTGCTGGCGGCGCGGAACACGGTGATCGAGGAGCCGGATGCCGAGCGCATCGAGGCGGCCGGCGTGGAGGAGATGTATATCCGCTCCGTCCTCACCTGCGACGCGGGCACCGGCGTCTGCGGCCATTGCTACGGCCGCGACCTGGCGCGCGGCACCCCGGTCAATGTCGGCGAGGCGGTGGGCGTCATCGCCGCCCAGTCCATCGGCGAGCCGGGCACGCAGCTCACCATGCGCACCTTCCACATCGGCGGCGCGGCGCAGCGCGGCGCCGAGCAGTCGGCGGTGGAGGCGACGGGTGACGGCACGGTGAAGATCGTGAACCGCAACATCGTCGCCAACAGCGCCGGTGCGCCGGTGGTGATGAGCCGGAATTGCGAAATCGTCCTCAGCGACGCTGCGGGCCGCGAGCGCGCGCGCTACCGCGTGCCCTACGGCGCCCGGCTGCTGACGGATGAGGGCGCGGCGGTCGCGCGCGGCCAGAAGCTGGCCGAGTGGGATCCGTTCACCCTGCCGATCATCACGGAGCGGGCGGGCACGCTGGAATTCGCCGACCTCATCGAGGGCGTGACCCTCTATGAGGAGACGGACCCGGTGACCGGCCTCAGCTCCAAGGTGGTGCGCGAGCCGGCCGACAAGGCGCGCAACGCCAACCTCCGGCCGCGGTTGCTGCTGCGCTCGGCGGATGGCCTGCAGCAGTACTTCCTGCAGCCGGCCTCGGTGCTGAACGTCGAGAATGGCGGCGTCGTGAAGGCCGGTGACGTCCTGGCCCGTCTGCCGCGCGAGTCGTCGAAGACCCGCGACATCACCGGTGGTCTGCCGCGTGTCGCCGAGCTCTTCGAGGCCCGGCGGCCAAAGGACCACGCGATCATCTCCGAGATCGACGGCCGCGTGGAATTCGGCAAGGACTACAAGGCGAAGCGCCGCATCGTCGTGGTGCCGGAGCAGCAGGGCGACGAGGCCCCGGTGCCCCGCGAGTACCTGGTGCCGAAGGGCAAGCACGTCTCGGTGCAGGAAGGCGACTACGTGAAAGCCGGCGACCCGCTCGTCGACGGCCCGCGCGTGCCGCATGACATCCTGCGCGTGCTCGGCGTCGAGGCGCTGGCCAACTATTTGGTGAATGAGATCCAGGACGTCTATCGACTCCAGGGCGTGAAGATCAACGACAAGCACATCGAGGTGATCGTTCGCCAGATGTTGCAGAAGGTCGAGATCCTCGAGCCCGGCGACACGACCTACCTGGTCGGCGAGCAGGTGGACCGGATCGAGTTCGAGATGGAGAACGAGAAGCGGCTTCAGGCCAAGGAGCGGCCCGCGCGGGCCGAGCCGGTGCTCCAGGGCATCACCAAGGCCTCGCTGCAGACGACGAGCTTCATCTCCGCCGCCTCCTTCCAGGAGACGACACGGGTGCTCACCGAAGCAGCGACGGCCGGCAAGGTCGACGTGCTGGCGGGCCTCAAGGAGAACGTCATCGTCGGCCGGCTCATCCCGGCCGGCACGGGCTCCGTGATGAACCGCCTGCGGGCCCTGGCGGCACAGCGGGACCGTGGGCGCCTGCCCGCGGCTCAGCCGGCCCTGCCGGAGCCTGGTGGGCGCCAAGCGGCCGAGTAAGTCGCTTCTACTTCAATACGGGGCCGGGTTCCTTTGGGAGCCCGGCCCTTTCTTTTGTCCGGGCTTTTTCATCCTCGCTGCTCCGCTTCGCTTGACTCATCCCGCAGCACCGCGTAGGTAGCCGGCCCTTGGCGAGGCCGGGCGCTGCGGCGCCGGACAGCCAGGAACTTTGGTCCACAACGCTGCGCGTCCGGCACCGCGACCCTTGAGGTTGCTCAGGCCGGGTGCCGGTCAGGGCGCCCGCCGGCGAGCCATAGGCTCCGCCCGTGCGGGCTTCTGGCTTTGCGTGGCTGCGGGGCCCAGGACGGTACACGAAGGGGCGTCATGCCGACGATCAACCAGCTCATCGCCCAGGGGCGCGAGCCGAACGCGAAGCGGAACAAGGTTCCGGCGCTGCAGGGCTGCCCGCAGAAGCGTGGCGTGTGCACGCGCGTCTACACGACCACACCGAAGAAGCCGAATTCGGCGCTTCGTAAGGTCGCCAAGGTGCGCCTGACCAATGGCTACGAGGTGGTGAGCTACATCCCGGGCGAAGGCCATAACCTGCAGGAGCACTCCGTGGTGCTCATCCGCGGCGGCCGCGTGAAGGACCTTCCGGGCGTTCGCTACCACATCCTCCGCGGCGTCCTGGATACGCAGGGCCTGCCGAAGCGTCGCCAGCGCCGGTCGCTGTACGGCGCGAAGCGGCCGAAGTAGGAGAGGCTTGAGGCATGTCTCGCCGTCATAGCGCGCAGAAGCGCGAAGTCCTGCCCGATCCCAAGTTCGGCGATCTCGTACTCAGCCGTTTCATGAACGTGCTGATGTACGACGGCAAGAAGAGCACCGCGGAGCGTATCGTCTACGCCGCCATGGATACGCTGAAGCGGCGCGTCGGCCCCAATGGGGACCCGCTGCGCATGTTCCATGAGGCGATGGACAACGTAAAGCCGGCCGTTGAGGTCCGCAGCCGCCGCGTCGGCGGCGCGACCTACCAGGTGCCGGTCGAGGTTCGCCCGGAGCGCCGCCAGGCGCTGGCGATCCGCTGGCTGATCGAATCCGCGCGGAAGCGCGGCGAGAACACGATGGAGGAGCGCCTCTCCGGCGAGCTGATGGACGCGGCGAACAACCGCGGCACGGCCGTCAAGAAGCGCGAAGACACGCACCGGATGGCGGAGGCGAACAAAGCCTTCAGCCATTACCGCTGGTAATCCGGACCCGATCGAGGAACGACGACGATGGCGAAGGCGAAGTTTGAGCGGAACAAGCCGCACTGCAACATTGGGACGATCGGGCATGTGGATCATGGCAAGACGTCGCTGACGGCGGCGATCACCAAGGTCCTGGCGGAGACGGGCGGCGCGACGTTCACGGCCTATGACCAGATCGACAAGGCGCCTGAGGAGCGGGCGCGTGGCATCACGATCTCGACCGCGCATGTCGAGTACGAGACGGCGAACCGGCACTACGCGCATGTCGACTGCCCGGGCCACGCCGACTACGTGAAGAACATGATCACGGGTGCGGCGCAGATGGACGGCGCGATCCTGGTGGTCTCGGCCGCCGACGGCCCGATGCCGCAGACCCGCGAGCACATCCTGCTGGCGCGGCAGGTGGGCGTGCCTGCGCTGGTGGTGTTCCTGAACAAGATGGACCTGGCTGATCCGGACCTGGTCGAGCTGGTGGAGATGGAGGTGCGCGAGCTCCTCAGCAGCTACCAGTTCCCGGGCGACGACATCCCGATCATCAAGGGCTCGGCGGTGGCCGCGCTCGAGGACAAGACGCCCGAGATCGGCAAGCAGGCGGTGCTCGAGCTGATGGCGGCGGTGGACAGCTACATCCCGCAGCCGGAGCGGCCGAAGGACATGCCGTTCCTGATGCCGATCGAGGACGTGTTCTCGATCTCGGGCCGCGGCACGGTGGTGACGGGTCGCGTCGAGCGCGGCATCGTCAAGGTCGGCGAGGAGGTCGAGATCGTCGGGCTGAAGGCGACGGTGAAGACGACGGTGACCGGCGTCGAGATGTTCCGCAAGCTGCTCGACAGCGGCGAGGCGGGCGACAACATCGGCGCGCTGCTGCGCGGCACCAAGCGCGAGGACGTGGAGCGTGGCCAGGTGCTGGCCAAGCCCGGCTCGATCACGCCGCACACGGGGTTCAAGGCCGAGGCCTATATCCTGACCAAGGAGGAGGGCGGGCGGCACACGCCGTTCTTCACCAACTACCGGCCGCAGTTCTACTTCCGGACCACGGACGTCACGGGCATCGTGAAGCTGCCCGAGGGCGTCGAGATGGTGATGCCGGGCGACAACGTGACGATGGATGTCGAGCTCATCGCGCCCATCGCCATGGACCAGGGGCTGCGCTTCGCCATCCGCGAGGGCGGCCGAACCGTCGGCGCCGGCGTCGTCGCCTCCATCGTGAAGTAAGCCTTAGGCTCAGTCGAGGATCGGTCCGCTCACCATGGACAGCCAGAATATCCGCATCCGCCTCAAGGCGTTCGATCATCGCGTGCTCGATGGCAGCACGCGGGAGATCGTGAATACCGCGAAGCGGACGGGCGCCCGTGTGCGCGGCCCGATTCCGCTGCCGACGGAGATCGAGCGTTTCACCGTCAACCGCTCGCCGCATGTCGACAAGAAGTCGCGCGAGCAGTTCGAGATCCGCACGCATCGCCGCCTGCTCGATATCGTCGACCCCACCCCGCAGACCGTGGACGCGCTGATGAAGCTCGACCTCGCCGCGGGCGTGGATGTCGAGATCAAGCTCTAAGGCCAGGGGAGACTGTAGCCATGGCCGCCAAGACCGGCCGCACCGGCCTGATCGCCAAGAAGCTGGGCATGACCCGGATCTTCAACGACGACGGCAGCACGGTTCCCGTGACCGTTCTGCACCTGGACGAAGTGCGCGTCATCGCCCGCCGCAGTGCTGAGAAGGACGGCTACGAAGCCGTCCAGCTCGGCATTGGCCGCGCGAAGCCCAAGAACGTCACCAAGGCCAATCGCGGCCATTTCGCGAAGGCCGGTGTCGAGGCGCCGAAGAAGCTCGTCGAGTTCCGGGTGGGTGCCGATGCGGCGCTCGAGCCCGGTGCGCGGCTCAGCCCCGCGCATTTCGTGAAGGGCCAGATCGTCGACGTCACCGGCGTCTCGAAAGGAAAGGGCTTCGCGGGCGCGATGAAGCGCTGGAACTTCGCGGGCCTCGAGGCCTCGCACGGCGTGTCGATCAGCCATCGCTCGCATGGCTCGACCGGCAACCGGCAGGATCCGGGCAAGACCTTCAAGAACAAGAAAATGGCAGGCCATCTGGGTGTTGAGCGCATCACCACCCAGAACCTCGAGGTCGCGGGTATCGATCTCGACCGCGGTCTGCTGCTGATCAAGGGCGCGGTGCCCGGGTCCAAGGGTGGCTATGTGCTGGTGCGGGACGCAGTGAAGCGCGCGCGCCATGCCGAGGCTCCCTTCCCGACGGCCGCGGCGTAAGGACCAAGTACGATGCAGGTTCCGGTCATCACGCTGGATAACGGCACGGCAGGCGAGATCGAGCTGCCGGAGGCGCTGTTCGCGGCGCAGCCGCGCGCCGATATCATGGCGCGGGTCGTTCACTGGCAGCTCGCCAAGCGGCGGGCGGGTACCCACAAGGTGAAGGGGATGGGCGAAGTCTCCGGCACCACCAAGAAGCCGTATCGGCAGAAGGGCACCGGCAATGCCCGCCAGGGCTCGCTGCGCGCACCGCAGTTCCGCACCGGCGGCGTGGTGCATGGCCCGGTCGTCCGCGACCACGGCTACTCGCTGAACAAGAAGGTGCGGCGCCTCGGCCTCATCAGTGCGCTCAGCCAGAAGGCGGCCGAGGGTAAGCTGGTGGTGCTCGACACCGCCGCCGCCGGCGAGGCTAAGACCTCGGTGCTGGCGAAGCAGCTCAAGGCGCTCGGCTGGTCCAGCGCGCTCGTCGTCGACGCGCAGGTGGATGAGGGCTTCGGCCGCGGCATCCGCAACCTGCCGAACATGCATGTGCTGCCGACGATCGGTGCCAATGTGTACGACATCCTGAACCACGACGTCCTCGCGGTGACCCGCGCCGGCGTTGCGGCGCTGACGGAGCGGCTGGCATGAGCGAGGCCCAGGAGAAGAAGCCGCTCCTTTCGCGGGAGCGCATGTACCAGACCATCCTTTCTCCGGTGGTGACGGAGAAGGCGACGCTGCTGACCGAGAAGGGGCAGGTCGTCTTCAAGGTGTCGCTCGAAGCGACGAAGCCGGAGATCAAGGCCTCGGTCGAGACGCTGTTCGGCGTGAAGGTGCTCGCGGTCAACACCCTCGTGGTGAAGGGCAAGACGAAGCGCTTCCGCAACCGGCCGGGCCAGCGTTCCGACTGGAAGAAGGCCATCGTGCGCCTGGCCGAGGGCCAGACGATCGATCTGACGACGGGGCTCGCCTAAGCCATGGCGCTCAAGAATTTCAACCCGGTCACGCCGAGCCTCCGCGGCACCATCCTGATCAAGCGGGATGAGCTGTGGAAGGGCAAGCCGCTCAAGCAGCTCACCGAGGGCAAGTCGCACTCCGGTGGCCGCAACAACCACGGCCGCACCACCGTCCGGTTCCGGGGCGGCGGGCACAAGCAGAGCTACCGCATCGTCGACTTCAAGCGGCGGACGAAGCTCGGGGTGCCGGCGACGGTCGAGCGGCTGGAGTATGACCCGAACCGCACCGCCTTCATCGCGCTGGTGAAGTACCAGGATGGCGAGCTCGCCTACATCCTGGCGCCGCAGCGGCTGAAGGCCGGCGACCAGGTCGTGGCTGCCGAGCGGGCCGACATCAAGCCGGGCAACGCGATGCCGCTCGGCTCCATCCCCGTCGGCACCATCGTGCATAATGTCGAGCTGAAGCCGGGCGCCGGCGGCAAGATTGCGCGTTCTGCCGGCACCTATGTCCAGCTCGTCGGCAAGGATGCCGGCTATGCCCAGCTGAAGCTGATGTCGGGCGAGGTCCGCACGGTCCGCGCCGAATGCATGGCGGCGATCGGGGCGGTGTCCAACCCGGACAATTCGAACCAGCAGATCGGCAAGGCTGGCCGTTCTCGCTGGCTGGGCCGGCGTCCGCATAACCGCGGCGTGGTGATGAACCCGGTTGACCACCCGCATGGTGGCGGCGAGGGCCGCACCAGTGGTGGCCGTCATCCGGTCACCCCCTGGGGCAAGCCGACCAAGGGCGCGAAGACGCGCAACAACAAGCGGACGGACCGGCTCATTGTCCGCCGCCGCACCGCGACGAAGGGCTGAGGGCTATGCCGCGCAGCGTATGGAAGGGGCCGTTTGTCGACGGCTTCCTGCTCAACAAGGCGGAGGCCGCCCGGGCTTCGACGCGCAACGAGATCATCAAGATCTGGTCGCGCCGCAGCACGATCCTGCCGCAATTCGTCGGGCTCACCTTCGGCGTCTACAACGGGAAGAAGTTCATCCCCGTGCAGGTCTCGGAGAACATGGTGGGGCACAAGTTCGGCGAGTTCTCGCCGACGCGGACCTTCACCGGGCATTCGTCCGACAAGAAGGCGAAGCGGGGCTGATCCGATGAGCAAGCCGAAGCACGAACGCGGTCTCCCGGAGACCGAGGCGCAGGCCATCTTGCGGAACATCCGCGTCAGCCCGCGCAAGCTCAACCTGGTCGCCGGCCTGATCCGCGGCCGGCGCGCGCAGGACGCCATTGCGACGCTCGCCTTCAGCAAGCGTCGCATTGCCCAGACCGTGAAGAAGACGCTCGAAAGCGCCATCGCCAATGCCGAGAACAACCACCAGCTGGATGTCGACCAGCTCGTGGTGTCCCGCGCCGAGGTCGGCCGCTCGCAGGTGATGAAGCGCTTCTCCGCTCGCGGCCGCGGCCGTGCGGCGCGCGTCGAGAAGTGGTTCAGCCATCTGAAGATCGTGGTCGCCGAGAAGCCGGCCGCGGCACCGGCCCAGCAGGAGGCCGCGTAACATGGGTCACAAAGTCAATCCGATCGGCTTCCGTCTCGGCATCAACCGGACCTGGGACAGCCGCTGGTTCGCGGATGCGGACTACTCCCGGCTGCTGCATGAGGACCTGAAGCTGCGCGACACGCTGCGCACGCGCCTCAAGGGCGCCGGCGTCAGCCGCGTGGTGATCGAGCGCCCGGCGAAGAAGCCACGCGTCACGATCCATGCCGCCCGCCCGGGCGTCGTCATCGGCAAGAAGGGTGCCGATATCGAGGTGCTGCGCAAGGACCTGGCCCGGCTCGCCGGGGCCGAGGTGGCGCTGAACATCGTCGAGATCCGCAAGCCCGAGATCGACGCGACCCTCGTCGCCGAGAGCATCGCGCAGCAGCTCGAGCGCCGCGTCGCCTTCCGCCGCGCCATGAAGCGTGCGGTTCAGTCGGCGATGCGCCTCGGTGCCGGCGGCATCCGGATCAACTGCTCCGGCCGGCTCGGCGGCGCCGAGATCGCCCGGATGGAATGGTACCGCGAGGGCCGCGTGCCGCTGCATACCCTGCGCGCCGACCTCGATTTCGGTACCGCCACCGCCAAGACCACCTATGGCACCTGCGGCGTGAAGGTCTGGATCTTCAAGGGTGAGATCCTGGCCCATGACCCGATGGCGCAGGACAAGCGCGCCGCCGAGCAGGCGCCGCAGCGCTGAGGGATGATGTGAGATGCTGCAGCCCAAGCGCACCAAGTTCCGTAAGGCCCATAAGGGCCGCATCAAGGGTCTCGCCAAGGGCGGGTTCTCGCTGAGCTTCGGCGGGTTCGGCCTGAAGGCGCTCGAGCCGGAGCGGGTGACCGCCCGGCAGATCGAGGCCGCCCGTCGCGCCATCACCCGCGCGATGAAGCGCCAGGGTCGCGTCTGGATCCGCATCTTCCCGGATGTGCCGGTCTCGACCAAGCCTGCCGAGGTCCGCATGGGCTCCGGCAAGGGCGCGCCGGAATACTGGGTGGCCCGCATCAAGCCGGGCCGCGTCATGTTCGAGATCGACGGCGTGTCCACCGAGACGGCGCGCGAGGCGCTGACCCTCGGCGCCGCCAAGCTGCCGATCCGGACCAAGATCGTGTCGCGCCTCGGCGCGGCGGAGGCGTAAGACCATGACCAAGATCGCGGACATCCGCGCCAAGACCCCGGACGAGCTGCAGACGCAGCTCCTCGACCTGCGGAAGGAGCAGTTCAACCTGCGCTTCCAGCGGGCCACCGGGCAGCTCGAGGCGACCGGCCGCATCAAGCTGGTGCGGCGCGACATCGCCCGCATCAAATTCGTCCTGTCCGAGCGGCGTCGCTCGGCAGCCTCTCAACCCACGGCTTAAGGGGAGACCGGCGGCTATGCCGAAGCGCGTCCTCACGGGCCGGGTGGTCAGCGACAAGATGGACAAGACGGTCACCGTCCTTGTCGAGCGTCGCGTGATGCATCCGCTCTATAAGAAGTTCATCAAGCGCTCGAAGAAGTACGCGGCGCATGACGAGGCCAACCTCTGCAAGGAAGGCGACCTCGTGCAGATCGAGGAGTGCCCGCCGCTGTCGAAGCGGAAGGCCTGGCAGGTGGTTCTCCGCAACGGCAACCCGTTGGCGGCCACGAATGAGGCGGTCCCGGCATGATCGGCGTCGAAGCAAATCTTGACGTCGCCGACAACTCCGGTGCGCGCCGCGTCCAGTGCATCAAGGTGCTCGGCGGCTCGAAGCGGAAGACGGCTTCGGTCGGCGACGTGATCGTCGTCTCCGTGAAGGAGGCGATCCCCCGCGCCAAGGTAAAAAAGGGCGAGGTGCATCGCGCCGTCATCGTCCGCACCTCCTATCCGGTGCGGCGCATCGACGGCACGGCGATCCGTTTCGACAACAACGCCGCCGTGCTGATTAACAAGCAGGGCGAGCCGATCGGCACCCGCATCTTCGGCCCGGTCGTGCGCGAGTTGCGGGCGCGGAAGTACATGAAGATCATCTCGCTGGCGCCGGAGGTCCTCTGACCATGGCCGCGAAGATCAAGAAGGGCGACCGGGTCCAGGTGCTGACCGGCCGCGACAAGGGCAAGCGCGGCGAGGTCATCGCCGTGATGCCGACCGAGCAGCGCGCCCTGGTGCAGGGCGTGAACGTGGTGAAGCGCCACCAGAAGCCGCAGGGCATGAACCAGCCCGGCGGCATCCAGGAGAAGGAGGCGCCGATCCACCTCTCGAACCTGGCGCTCCTCGACCCGAAGTCCGGCAAGCCGACCCGCGTTGGGTTCCGCCTGCTGGAGGACGGCAAGAAGGTGCGGGTGGCAAGGCCTTCGGGCGAGGTGCTTGACGCATGAGCGATTCGAAGAAGGGCGGCGCCAAGAAGGGCGCCCCGGCCAACGCCAAGAAGCCGGAGGCCAACCGCGAGGAAGGCAGCCGCACCGTGACGACCGTCGCGGCGAAGCCCGGCAAGTCCGCCGCTTCGCCGGCCGAGCGCACGCGCCTGGCGACCTTCTACACCGAGGTCGTGCGGCAGCGCCTGGTCGAGGAGTTCGGCTACAAGAACCCGATGGAAGTGCCGAAGCTCGAGAAGATCGTCATCAACATGGGCGTCGGCGAAGCCGCGGCCGATGGCAAGAAGCTCGACGCCGCGGTGGCCGACCTGACGGCCATCGCCGGCCAGCGGCCGGTGCGGACCAAGGCGAAGAAGGCGATCGCCGGCTTCAAGATCCGCGAGGGCCAGCAGATCGGCTGCAAGGTGACGCTGCGCAAGGCGCGGATGTACGAGTTCCTCGACCGGCTCGTCACCATCGCCCTGCCGCGCGTGCGGGATTTCCGTGGCCTTCCAGGCACCAAGGGCTTCGACGGCCGCGGCAACTTCGCCATGGGCCTGAAGGAGCAGATCGTCTTCCCCGAGATCAACTACGATCGCGTGGATACGGTCCGCGGCATGGACATCCAGTTCGTCACCACGGCGAAGACCGACAAGGAAGCGAAGGCGCTGCTCAAGGCGTTCCAGCTTCCCTTCCAGAACTGATCTTGGAAAACCGCCCGGCACGCCGGGCAGGTTCCGGAGGATAGAACCGTATGGCCAAGACTTCGGCAGTCGAGAAGAACAAGCGTCGGGCGAAGCTCTCGTCGACGCATGCTGCCAAGCGCGCGGCGCTGAAGGGTATCGTCATGGATCGCACCCTGCCGGTCGAGGACCGGTTCGATGCGACCTTGAAGCTCGCCCAGCTGCCGCGCAACGGCGCCAAGGTGCGCGTGCGCCTGCGCTGCGAGCTGACCGGCCGCCCGCGCGGCAACTATCGCAAGTTCAAGCTGAGCCGGAACATGCTGCGGGAGCTCGCCAATACCGGCCAGCTTCCCGGCGTGACCAAGGCCAGCTGGTAAGGGAGCGGGGATATGTCTCTGTCCGATCCGCTCGGGGATCTGCTCACCCGCATCCGCAACGCCCAGCGGGCCCGGCAGACGCGTTGCGTCGCCCCGGCCAGCCGGCTGCGGACCGATGTGCTCGACGTGCTGAAGCGTGAAGGCTACATCCGCGCCTGGCGGGTGGAGCAGGATCGCCCCGGCGTCAGCCGCATCGAGATCGAGCTGAAGTATTCCGAAGGCGAGCCCGCCATCAAGGAGATCACCCGCGTCTCCAAGCCCGGCCGGCGCGTCTATTCGAAGATCAAGGAGCTGCCGAAGTTCTACAACGGGCTCGGCATCTCCATCCTCTCCACGCCCCGTGGCGTGATGAGCGATACCGAGGCCCGCACCGCCAATGTCGGCGGTGAAGTCCTCTGCCGCGTGTTCTAAGGGAGGGATACAGCATGTCGCGCGTCGGCAAATATCCCGTCCCGGTCCCGAGCGGCGTCCAAGTGGCGCTGCAGGGCCGGACCGTGGTGGCCAAGGGCCGGAATGGCGAGCTCAAGCTCGACCTGACGGACGAAGTTGATGTGGAGATCGCGGACAACCAGGTCGCGGTGAAGCCGCGCCGGGACGACCGCCGCAGCCGCACCATGTGGGGCACCACCCGCAGCCTGATCAACAGCATGGTGACGGGCGTCTCCACCGGTTTCACCAAGTCGATGGAGATCAACGGCACCGGCTACCGCGCCGCGGTGCAGGGCAAGGATCTGGTGCTGAACCTCGGCTACAGCCATGAGGTCCGCTACCCGATCCCCGAGGGCATCAAGATCACCTGCGAACGCCCGACCGCCGTGAAGGTGGAAGGGGCGGACAAGCGCCAGGTTGGTCAGGTTGCCGCTGAGATCCGCGCCTGGCGCGGCCCCGAGCCCTACAAGGGCAAGGGCGTGCGCTACACCGATGAGCAGATCCTCCGGAAGGAGGGTAAGAAGAAGTAATGGCCGACAAGCTCGCACTCCAGACGCGCCGGCGTTCCCGGCTGCGCTACCAGCTGAAGATCAAGAGCGGCGGCCGTCCGCGGCTCTCCGTCTTCCGCTCGGGCAAGCATATCTACGCCCAGGTGATCGACGACGCCCAGGGCCGCACCCTCGCCGCCGCGTCTTCCATCGAGAAGCCGATGCGCGAGTCCCTGAAGACCGGCGCCGACAAGGACGCCGCGACGCAGGTCGGCAAGCTGGTTGCCGAGCGCGCTCGTGCCGCCGGGGTCGACAAGGTCGTCTTCGACCGTGGGCCTTACCTGTATCATGGCCGGGTCAAGGCCCTGGCCGACGCCGCCCGCGAGGGCGGGCTGTCGTTCTGAGGATCGCATAGATGGCACGTACCCCCCATAGCGGTGGCGGCGGCGAGCATGGCGGCGAGGGCGGCGATCGCCGTCGTGGCCGCGGCCGTGGCCGCGAGAACGAGAACCGCCAGGAGCGCCAGGACGGCGACGAGCTGAAGGACAAGCTCGTCACCATCAACCGCGTCGCCAAGGTGGTGAAGGGTGGCCGCCGGTTCAGCTTCGCCGCGCTCGTCGTGGTGGGCGACCAGAAGGGCCGGGTCGGCTGGGGCGCCGGCAAGGCCCGCGAGGTGCCGGAGGCGATCCGCAAGGCCACCGAGCAGGCGAAGCGGACCATGATCCGCGTGCCGATGCGCGAGGGCCGGACGCTGCACCATGACGTCATCGGCGAGTTCGGCGCTGGCCGGGTCATCCTGCGGGCGGCGCCGGCGGGTACCGGCATCATCGCCGGCGGCCCGATGCGCGCGATCTTCGAGACGCTGGGCATGGGCGATGTCGTGGCCAAGTGCCTCGGCTCGACCAACCCGCACAACATGATCAAGGCCACCTTCTCGGCCCTGACCCGCAGCACGAGCCCGCGTGCCGTCGCCTCCCGGCGTGGCAAGAAGGTGTCGGACCTGCTCGGGCCGCGCAAGGACCAGGCCCCGGCCGATGCCTCGGCCGCGGAGGCTCCGAATGTCTGAGAGCGAAACGACTGGCGCGCCTTCCGGCGCGACGAAGAAGACCGTGAAGGTGACCCAGATCGGGTCGCCGATCGGGCGCAAGCCGGGCCAGCGTGAGACGCTGATCGGCCTCGGCCTCAACAAGATGCACCGTTCGCGGGAGCTGGAGGACACCCCCTCCGTCCGCGGCATGATCCGCAAGGTGGCCCACCTGATCAAGGTGGAAGGCTGAGCGGGGAGCAGGACCCATGAAACTGAACGAGCTGCGCGACAATGACGGCGCGCGCTACAAGTCGAAGCGGCTTGGCCGCGGCATCGGCTCCGGCAAGGGCAAGACCTCGGGCAAGGGCGTGAAGGGCCAGAAGGCGCGCGAGGGCGTGTCCCTGAACGGCTTCGAGGGCGGCCAGCTGCCGATCTACCGGCGCCTGCCGAAGCGGGGCTTCGTCAACATCTTCCGCAAGGAATATGCGCCGCTGAACCTCGGCCGCCTCGAGCAGGCGATCGCCGAGGGCAAGCTGCCAGGCGATCAGCCGATCGACGAGGCGGCGCTGCGCACGGCCGGCATAGTCCGCACCGGTCCGAAGCTCGCCGGCGTCCGGCTGCTGGGCCATGGCACGCTGAGCCGGGCGGTGACCATCACCGTCTCCGGCGCCTCGGCCAGTGCGGTCGCGGCGGTGCAGGCGGCGGGCGGCACGATCACCCTGCTGAACCCGCCCGCGGCTGCCGAAGAAGCTCCCGCGGAGGCGTGACGCTTGCGGCCCGCCGGGCCGCTCGCTACCTAAGTACAGGTTCGTGGCTGCGGCGCCACGGCCGGGGGCTTTCCCCCGGTTGTTGGCGCCGCTGTCGTGAGGAGGGTTTAGGATCCATGGCCTCCGCAGCCGAGCAGCTTGCGGCCAATCTCAACCTCGGGGTCCTGTCGAAGGCGACCGAGTTGAAGCGGCGCCTCTGGTTCACCCTGGGGGCGCTCCTCGTCTACCGGCTTGGCACCTATGTGCCGGTCCCGGGCGTCGATGCGGGGGTGATGGGCGAGATCCTGCGCCAGCATGGCGGCGGGATCCTCGGCATGTTCGACATGTTCACGGGCGGCGCCCTCGGGCGGATGACCGTCTTTGCGCTGAACATCATGCCCTACATCTCGGCCAGCATCATCATCCAGCTGATGACGGCCGCCGTCCCCACGCTCGAGGCCCTGAAGAAGGAGGGCGAGTCCGGCCGAAAGAAGATCAACCAGTACACCCGCTACCTCACCGTCCTGATCGCCATCTTCCAGGCCTATGGCATCGCCGTCGGCCTCGAAAGCATGCGAGGCAGCTTCGGTCCTGCGGTGGGTGATCCGGGCCTGTTCTTCCGGCTCTCCTGCGTCATCACCCTGGTCGGCGGGACGATGTTCCTGATGTGGCTGGGCGAGCAGATCACCGCCCGCGGCGTCGGCAATGGCATCTCGCTCATCATCTTCGCCGGCATCGTGGCGAACCTGCCGCATGCGCTGGTCTCGCTGCTGGAGCTCGGCCGCACCGGCGCGCTGTCGACCTTCTTCATCATCGCCTTCATCGTCATCGCGCTGGCGGTGATCGCGCTCGTCGTCTTCGTCGAGCGGGCGCAGCGCCGCATCCCGGTGCAGTACCCGAAGCGCCAGGTCGGCAACCGCATGTTCGGCGGCGAGAACACCCACCTGCCGCTGAAGCTGAACACCGCCGGCGTCATCCCGCCGATCTTCGCCTCCTCGCTGCTGCTGCTGCCGGCGACGGTCGCCGGATTCGCGGTCGACCCGGCCTCCGATGGCTGGCTCGCGCAGATCAGCGCCGCGCTCGCCCATGGCGAGCCGCTCTACATGGCACTCTATCTCGGACTCATCGTCTTCTTCTGCTTCTTCTACACCGCGGTCGTCTTCAACCCGGTGGAGACGGCGGACAACCTGAAGAAGTATGGCGGCTTCGTGCCCGGCATCCGCCCGGGCCAGCACACTGCGGACTATTTCGACCGGGTGCTCACCCGGCTGACCGCGGTCGGCGCCCTCTATCTCTGCCTGGTCTGCATCCTGCCCGAGCTGCTGATCAGCAACTACGGCGTGCCCTTCTATTTCGGCGGCACCTCGCTGCTCATCATCGTCTCCGTCACGATGGACACGGTGGCCCAGGTGCAGTCCCATCTCTTCGCGCACCAGTATGAAGGCCTGATCCGCAAGGCCCGGCTGGGTGGCCGCGGCGCACCGCGGCCACGCTGAGACAGGGGAGGGGGACGAAAGAATGAATTTGATCCTGCTGGGTCCGCCCGGGGCGGGGAAGGGGACCCAGGCCAAGCGCCTGGAGGATCGCCACGGCCTGAAGCAGATCTCGACCGGCGACATGCTGCGCGCCGAGGTCCGCTCCGGCAGCGAGGTCGGCCTGCAGGCCAAGGCGATCATGGAGCGGGGCGAGCTTGTCCCCGATGCCATCATCATCGCCATGCTGGCCAGCCGCGTTGCCCAGCCGGATGTCGCCCAGGGCTTCATCCTGGATGGCTTCCCCCGCACCGTCCCCCAGGCGGAGGCGCTCGACCTGATGCTGAAGGAGAAGGCCATGCCTCTCAATCACGTCATCGAGCTCCAGGTGGATGACGTGGCGCTCGTCGACCGCATCTCGGGCCGGTTCACCTGCTCTAAATGCGGCGAGGGCTACCACGACCAGTTCAAGCAGATGGCCAAGGCCGGCATCTGCGATGTCTGCGGCAATGGCGAGTTCACCCGCCGCGCCGACGACAAGGCGGAGCTGGTGGCCGCCCGGCTCGAGGCCTATCACCGCCAGACGGCGCCCCTGCTGCCGTACTACGCCGCCCAGGGCGTGCTGCGGGTGGTGGACGGCATGGCGGAGATGAACGAGGTCTCCTCGCAGATCGAGGCGATCCTCGGGGAGAAGGGTTGACGGCAAGGCGCCTCTCGGTATAGTCCGCGCCTCTCGCGGTCAGAGGCAGCCCCTGGGCTCAGGTCCAGGGCTCTCCCGGCCGCGTTTCGCCGTTGGCATTTTTGGGTTGATCATATCGTCGGACGTGGCATCCCCACCCCGGCGGGAGCAGGAGCGACAGGCTCCAGGAGCTGAGCAGTGGCGCGCATCGCCGGAGTGAACATCCCTACGAACAAGCGCGTGCAGATCTCGCTGCGCTACATCTACGGCATCGGCCCGAAGAATGCGGCCGAGATCTGCGGGAAGCTCAGCATCCCCGAGGACCGTCGGGTGAACCAGCTGACGGATGAGGAGATCCTCCGCATCCGCGAGCTGATCGACCGTGAGTACCGCGTGGAGGGCGACCTCCGCCGTGAAGTCGCGATGAACATCAAGCGGCTCATGGACATGGCCTGCTACCGTGGCCTGCGCCACCGCCGGGGCCTGCCGGTCCGCGGCCAGCGCACCCACACCAACGCCCGCACGCGCAAGGGCAAGGCCGTGGCCATCGCCGGCAAGAAGAAGGTGACGAAGTAACATGGCCCGCGAACCCCGTGGCGGCGCCCGCGCGCCGCGCAAGAAGGAACGGAAGAACATCTCTTCCGGCGTGGCCCATGTGCTCGCCAGCTTCAACAACACCATCGTGACGATCACGGATGCCCAGGGCAACGCGATCGCCTGGTCGTCCTCCGGCAGCCAGGGCTTCAAGGGCAGCCGCAAGTCCACCCCCTATGCCGCGCAGGTCGCGGCCGAGGATGCCGGCCGCAAGGCCCGTGAGCACGGGATGGAGCAGCTGGAGATCATGGTGAGCGGCCCCGGCTCGGGCCGCGAGTCGGCGCTCCGCGCCCTGCAGGCGGTCGGCTTCTACGTCACCGCCATCCGGGACGTGACGCCCATTCCGCATAATGGTTGCCGCCCGCGCAAGCGCCGCCGCGTCTGAGACGCGCCTGCTTTGTCTTGCGTGAGGCTGGCCTAGGAGACTGTTCGTGATCGAGAGGAACTGGCGGTCGCTCATCCGGCCCGAGAAGCTGGGCGTCGAGGTCGGCGCTGACCCCGAGCGCACCGCGACCATCGTCGCCGAGCCGCTGGAGCGCGGCTTCGGCATGACGCTCGGCAATGCGATCCGCCGCGTGCTGCTGTCCTCCCTCCAGGGGGCGGCCGTCACGGCGATCCGCATCGACGGCGTGCTGCATGAGTTCAGCAGCATCCAGGGCGTCCGCGAGGACGTCACGGACATCGTGCTGAACGTGAAGCAGCTCGCCATCCGGATGCAGGGCGAGGGGCCGAAGCGCCTGGCGCTCACCGCGACTGGCCCGGGCGAGGTGACGGCCGGCCAGATCCAGACCACGGGCGATATCGAGATCGCCAACCCCGACCTCGTCATCTGCACGCTGGACGACGGCGCCCGCCTCTCGATGGAGCTGACGGTCGGCACCGGCAAGGGCTATGTCCCGGCGGCGATGAACCGCCCCGAGGATGCGCCGATCGGCCTCATCCCGGTCGATGCCATCTACTCGCCCGTCCGCCGCGTCGCCTACCGCGTCGAGCCGACCCGCGTCGGCCAGGTGACCGACTACGACAAGCTGGTCATGAACCTCGAGACGGACGGCACCGTGGCGCCCGAGGATGCCGTGGCGCTCGCCGCCCGCATCCTGCAGGACCAGCTGCAGCTCTTCATCAACTTCGACGAGCCGCGCGAGCGCAAGGTGGAGGAGGAGCGGGATGACCTGCCCTTCAACCGCAACCTGCTCCGCAAGGTGGACGAGCTCGAGCTCTCCGTCCGCTCGGCGAACTGCCTGAAGAACGACAACATCGTCTATATCGGCGACCTCGTGCAGAAGACCGAGCAGGAGATGCTGCGGACGCCGAATTTCGGCCGCAAGTCGCTGAACGAGATCAAGGAAGTCCTGGCCTCGATGGGCCTCGGCCTCGGCCTGACCGTCACCGGCTGGCCGCCCGAGAACATCGAAGAGCTGGCCAAGAAACTCGAAGAGCCGTTCTGAGTCCGGCGGATTAGGAAGCCCATACCATGCGACACGGGATTGCCGGCCGGAAGCTCGGCGTCACCTCCACCCACCGCCTCGCCATGTTCCGCAACATGGCGACGAGCCTGCTGAAGCACGAGCAGATCACCACGACGTTGCCGAAGGCGAAGGAGCTGCGCCCCTATGTGGAGCGCATCATCACCCTCGGGAAGCGCGGCGGCCTGCATGCGCGGCGCCAGGCCTACGCGCAGATCATGGACCAGAAGGTGGTGGACAAGCTCTTCACCACCATCGCCGAGCGCTACAAGGCCCGCAACGGCGGCTATACCCGCGTGCTGAAGGCCGGCATCCGCTATGGTGACGCCGCCGCCATGGCCGTGATCGAGCTGGTTGACCGCGACCCGGCGGCGAAGGGCCTCGACAGCGGCCCGAAGCCGGAGCGCCCCGAGGCCGAGGAAGCCGCCGCAGGCTGACGCAGCCCCGGCAGGACATATAAGGAAGGGGCGGCGTGGCAACCTGCCGCCCTTTCCTTATGGGCGCATCATCAGCAGGTCGCCATGCGGCAGGCCCGGCAGGTTCTCCGCCGGCACGGGCTCCAGAACGCCCCCCTTTGCCACCCGCCAGAAGCCGAAACCCAGCTCGCCCCCCAGCCAGGCGACCAGCGCGCCGAGGTCGCTCCGTACCGCCATCATCGGCGCCGACCATTCGGTGAGGATCCGCAGCCCCGGCGAGCGCCCGATCAACGCCGCCGCCCCGCGCAGCACCTGCGGCTCGGACCCTTCGGCATCCATGCGTAGCAGATCGAGCGCTGGCACCCCGGCCAGCGCGGCATCCAGCGTCACCGCCGGCACGGTCGCGCGGCGCGAGTAGTTCGCTGCCTCCAGCTCATGGGCAAGATGCCCGCTGCCGATATGCTCCGGGTCGCTGCTGAAGCTCACCTCGCCCGGGGCATCCAGCGCCGCCACCGGGTGCAGCGTCACCCGCCCGGCGAAGCCGTTCACCGCAATCGTCGCCCGCAGCAGCGGCAGCACCACCGGATTCGCCTCGAAACTGTCGATATGCCCCTCCGGTCCCACCGCTGCGGCCATGGTCAGCGTGTGGTAGCCCATATTGGCCCCGACCTCGGCGACGCGGTCACCACGCCGCAGCACTCGGCCGAGCACCGCCTCGACATCCATCTCCCAGGTGCCATGCATGGCGATATGCGGGGTGAGGCCGAGGTCGCGCGTGTCGAGATAGATCATCTGACCCCGATGCGTCAGCGCCAGCGCCCGGTCGCCGCCGAGATAGCAATAGGGCTGCGCGCCGCGGGCCGCGGGAGGGGGCAGTTTTCCCAGCCGCATCCGGCGCAGCACCGCCCGCAAAGTGATTGCCATCTCGAACCGGACCCCCGACACGGGCGCAATCTCCATCCTGGCAGGCCGCCGCACAAGCCTTGGCTGCGGCTTGCGCCCGGGCCGTGCGCGACGGACACTCCACCCCGGGCCTCGGGCTCCACGGGAGGAGAAAACACATGCGCCACTGGCTGCTCGCCGGCATCATCGCCTCGGGCCTCGGCCCGGGCTTGGCCTCCGCCCAACTCCTGCTGTCGGCCAATGACAGCAAGATGGTGCTGGAGAACGGCGCCGTCCGCACCCTCCGCGAGTCGCCGCCGGACACGCTGACGGTCATCGACCTCGCCTCCGGCACGCCACGCATCCGCGCCGAGATCGCCGTCCCCGCCAGCGTCGTCGGCCCGCCCGTCTCGGTCGCCATCACGCCGGACGAGCGCCTCGCCCTCGTCACCGCCAACCAGCAGCGCGACCCGGCCGACCCTGCCCGCGTCATGCCCGGCAACACCATGGCCGTGGTGGACCTCACCGCCAGCCCGCCCCGCGTCACGTCCACCCTGCCGACCGGTGCCGCCCCCGCCGGCCTCTCCATCAACCGCGCCGGCACCCTGGCGCTGGTCGCCAACCGGGCGGAGGGCACGGTCGGCATCTTCCGTATCGCCAATGGCCAGGTGACCGCCATCGGCAAGGTCGAGATCGGCCCGGTCTCCTCCGAGGTCTCCCATGTCGCCTTCACCCCGGACGGCCGCCGGGCGCTCGTCACCCGCTATGGCGACCACCAGGTCAATGTCCTCCAGATCGAGGGCGAGCGGGTGGTGAAGCTCGACCGCGAGATCACCACGGGCGTTCGCCCCTACGGCCTCGCCGTGACGGCCGATGGCCGCTACGCCGCCGTCGCCAATATCGGGCGCGGCACCGGCGATGCCGATACGGTCAGCCTCATCGACCTGACCCGCGAGCCCTACCGCATCATCGACACGGTGAGCGTCGGCCAGACACCGGAAGGCATCCAGACCGGCCCCGACCCGCGCCTGATGGCGGTCACGGTGATGAACGGCTCCAACAAGCCCGCCGGCTCGCCCTTCGCCGGGCCGGGGCTGGTGAAGATCCTCCGCATCGACAACGGCCGCCTCGCGGTCGTCTCCGAGGCCCAGGTCGGCACCTGGTCCCAGGGCGCCGCTTTCTCGCCGGACGGGCGGATGCTCTTCGTCGGCAACATGGTGGAGAAGGACATCTCCGTCTTCCGCGTCGCCGAGGACGGCAGGCTGAGCGATGGCGGCCCGCGCCTCCGCCTCGGCGGCGGCTCCGTCGCCCTGCGGGTGGCCGACCGGCCGAGGTAGCCGATCGGTTGACCGCCCCACGGCCGCTTCCTAGCCTCCCTTCGACGTCCGAGAAGAAAGGCACCCCTGATGGCCCATCGCGGCTTGCGCTTCGGCATCTTCCTCGCGCCTTTCCACCGCGTGGGCGACAACCCGACCCTTGCCCTCGGCCGTGACCTGGAGCTGATCCAGTGGCTCGACACCCTCGGCTATGACGAGGCCTGGATCGGCGAGCACCACTCCGCCGGCTGGGAGATCATCGCCTCGCCCGAGATCTTCATCGGCGCGGCGGCCGAGCGCACGAAGCACATCATGCTCGGCTCCGGCGTCACCTCGCTGCCCTACCATCACCCCTTCCTGGTCGCGCAGCGCTTCGTCCAGCTCGACCACATGACGCGCGGCCGCGCCATGCTCGGCTGCGGCCCCGGCGCCCTGGTCTCCGACGCCTACATGATGGGCATCAAGGCCGAGGATCAGCGCCGCATGATGGATGAGAGCCTCGGCGCCATCATGAAGCTTCTCGCCTGCGAGGAGCCGGTGACGATGAAGACCGACTGGTTCGAGCTGAACCAGGCCCGGCTCCACCTCGCCCCCTACACCTACCCGCATTTCCCGATCGCGGTCGCCAGCGCGACCACCCCCTCCGGCGTGCTGACCGCCGGCAAGCATGGCGTCGGCCTGCTGTCGCTGGGCGCCGGCCTCCCCGGCGGCAACGCGAAGCTCGCCGAGCACTGGCGCCAGGGCGAGGCGGAAGCGGCGAAGCACGGCAAGACCATGCCCCGCGACGGCTGGCGCCTGGTCGTGAACATGCATTGCGCCGAGGAGGACGAGCGCGCCTTCCGCGACGTCGCCCGCGGCGAACGGCTGGAGACGCTCACCTATTTCAGCGAAACCTTGGGCCGCCCGCCGATGCGCAGCGAGAACCCTCTCGGCGACGGGCTGAAGGCCGGCACCACCCTGGTCGGCAGCCCGGAGACGGTGGCGAAGGGCATCGAGCGCCTGCTCGAATATACCGAGGGCGGGGCCGGCGCGGTGCTCTTCCGCGCCCATGAATGGGCCAACCGCGAGGACACGCTGCGCAGCTACGAGCTTTTCGCCCGCTGGGTCATGCCCCGCTTCCAGGGCAGCCTGACCATGCCGGCGCAGTCGCGCGAATGGTGCAGCGAGAACCGCAGCGGCATCTTCGGCCCGAGCATGAATGCGCTCCGCAAGGCCTTCACCGATGCCGGGCAGGAGGTGCCGGACCATATCCGGCTCCGCCTGCACACCGGCAAGGTCGAGTTGTAGGCCCTAGCGGTAGGGCGCCACCACCAGCGCCGGCAGCACCACCGCCGGGCGCGGCGCCGTCAGGCGCGCCCCGGCCGCCCCGGGCTCGAGCTGCAGCACCCGGTCATGGTGCTCGGCGAGCCCCGGCCGATGCCCGATCGAGACCAGCGTCGCCTCGGCCAGGTCGGTGGCGAAGAGCCCCATCAGCGCCGCCTGCCCGGCATCGTCGAGCGCTGAGGTCGCCTCGTCCAGCAGCACCCAGCGCGGGCGGTGCAGCAGCAGCCGGGCGAAGCCGATGCGCTGCTGCTGCCCGAGGCTGAGCGAGCGGTCCCACCGCCCCGCCTCGTCCAGCCGCCCGATGAGCCCCGGCAGCCCGCAGCGGATCAGCGCCGCCTGCACCGCCGCATCGCCGAACCGCCCCGCCGGCGCCGGGTAGCAGACCGCCTCGCGCAGCGTCCCGAGCGGCAGGTAGGGCCGCTGCGGCAGGATCATCATCGCCTCGCGCACCGGCACGCGGATCACGCCCTCGCCCCAGGGCCACAGCCCGGCGGCGGCGCGGAACAGCGTGCTCTTGCCCGTGCCGCTCTCGCCGCGGATCAGCACCCGCTCCCCGGCGCGGATCGTGGCCGAGGCGCCGGCGATCAGCACGTTGCCGTCGGGCGCACGCACGGTCAGCCCCTCGAAGGCCAGCACCTCGCCGCCTTCCTCGATGCCGATGCCGCTCCCGTCCCCGAGCGCCTCCGCGGCATCGAGGCTGTCCTCGAGGGCCACGATCCGCTCCACATGGCTGCGCCAGTCGGCGAGCCGCGGCCAGCTCTCCTGGAACCAGGAGAGGGCGCGCACCACCTCGGTGAAGGCCTGCGCCATCTGCATCAGCACGCCGAGCGTCAGGGCGCCGGCGAAGTACCGCGGGCTCGCCAGCAGCAGCGGGATGACGGCGGCGACCATCCCATAGCCCGAGCCGAGCCACATGAGCTGCCGCTCCGTCCGCAGCAACTGATGCATCACCCCGACGACGCGCCCGAAGCTGCCGCGCAGCCCTGCGGCCTCATCGGCCCCGCCACGTATCAGCGCCACCGCCTCCGCGCTCTCGCGCAGGCGCAGAAGGGCGAAACGGTGGTCGGATTCCGCGTGGTTGCGGCGGATATTGATGTCGACCAATGGCCGCCCGATCAGCCAGGTCAGCGTCCCGCCCGCCAGCGCATAGAGGCCAGCGACCAGCACCAGGCTCCCCGGCACCTCGATGCCCCCGAGCCGGACGGCGTCGGAGAGCGTCCAGAGCACGCCGGTGAAGGAAACGAGCGTCAGCAGCGCCTGCAGCAGCCCGACCGTCAGGTCGACGGCCATGGCGGTCGCCCAGCGCGTGTTCTCGCTGATCCGCTGATCCGGATTGTCCGCCGCATCCGGCATCAGCCCCATGCGGTAGTGGCAGGAATCCGCCAGCCAGCGTTCCTGCAGGTGATGCACCAGCCATCGCCGCCAGCGCAGGGCCAGCATCTGCCGCGCCCAGAGCAGCGCGACGGCGATCGCCATGCTCAGCCCCGCCAGCATCAGGAAGAGCGTAACCTGATCGCCGCTCGTCGCCGCCTGCCGCTGCTCCAGCGCATTGAAGAAGTCGCGGTGCCAAAGATTGAGGCGAAGCTGCGTGCCGATCTGCGCCAGCGTCAGGACGAGGGTCGCCGCCGTCAGCCCCCAGGCCACCGTCCGCTCCTCCGAGCCGTACCAGCCGCGGGCCATGCGCCAGGTCCGCCGGAAGGCCCCTTGGGAAGCGGTCGGCGTGCCGGAAGCGGCCAAGGCGAAATCTCCCGTCCGAAATCAGTACGGGATGAGATATACAAAACGCCGTGAGGCCCGCAAGGCAATTGGGGCAGGAATGCGGCGGGAGCATGGCAAGTGTGGCTTCCAGGCCAGCCGCTGCCGCTGGCCCGGCCGCCACCCCGCCTCAGGCGATGACGCTATCCGCCTCCGCGCGCAGTGCCGCCGAAAGCGCATCCCCAAGTGCCGCCAGATCCGCCGAGGCAGCATCATCCCCAATCGGCAGAAGGATGCCGTTGGCGACCGGCAACGCCTCCTTGTAGCCGGCGGCGCCATTCACCTCGCCCGGCGTGCCCTCGCCCTCGGTCGCCGGCAGGGCGAGGCCATGGACCTGCACCTCGCGCCCCGCCAGCCGATCCTCCAGCTCGGCGAAGATCGCCGCCTGTGTCGGATCGTCGCGGTCGAAGCGGTAGGTCTCGCTCAGCCGCAGCGTGCCATCGGCCTCGGCCCGCGGGAAATCGCCGCCAAGCTCCGCATTGCTGATGGAGCCATCCGCGGTCAGCGCCTGGATCACCGGCCCGACCACCGCGGCGCCCTCGTCATCCTCGACGAAACCATCCTTATCCGCATCCAGCCGGTAGTTCGGCAGGAGGGAGGGGCTGTCATCGGCAAAGCCGTGGATATGGGAGGCATGGACCTGATCCGGCGTGAGGCCGGTCATCCACAGCTCGACCGAGATCGTGGCCGCTTCCCGGTCGATCTGCACCCCGGCGAGCCCCAACGCGCCGGAGCCGTTGGAGGGCGCCATCAGCGCGACGAACTGGTCCGCATCGCTATCGGCGACGTGCGGCCGCTCGGGTGCCAGCGCCTCCCTGCCATCGGCCGTCGGGCTCAGGGTATAGGGTGCAAGCTGGGCCAGCACGGCCGAGGCCTTGTCGAGGAAGCTCGCGTCATTCCCGCCGAAGGCTTTCTCCAGCCCCGGCAGGTCGAGCAATTGCCCCTGCGCCACCGGCACCTGCGGATTGTAGCCGCCCGGCCCGAAGACCTCGCCCGGCGTGCCCGTGCCATAGCCGCGCGGCAGCTCGATACCGTGGAACTCCAGCACCCGCCCTTCAAGCCGCGCCTCCAGCCTGTCCTGGATCGCCGCCTGGCCGGCATCGTCGGGGTCGAGCTCGTAGGTCTGGCTGAAGCGGATATTCCCCGCCGCATCCGCCTGCGGAAAGTCGCTCGGCCAGTATTCGAGGAAGTATCCTGCTCGCCCGGATTCGGTGAGTCCGGCGATGACCGGCCCATAGGCCGAGGCCTCGCCTTCCCGCGTCTCGACGATGCCGTCGCCATCCGCATCGTCGGTGGCGAGCGCCAGCCGCTCCGGGCGGTCATCGAGGAAGCCGTGCAGATGGAAGAGGTGCATCTGCTCCGGCGTCAGGCCGGAGGCGGCGACCTCGGTGGTGAGCTGGTTGCCGTCGAGCGTCACCCGGGCAAGGCCGAGGACGCCGGAATTATTGGCAGGGGTGAGCAGGCTGTAGACCGTCTGTGACATGGGGCTCCCTCCGCAAGGCCAGGCCCCCTTGAGGGGTCGCTTCGTCGCGGACCGGAACCCGACCGGCCGCCTGAGCTGCTCGCCTTCCCGCAACGCGAGGCGGCAGCCCGGACACAGGCCTGGGTTGCTCACATGTCAGACAGGATAAATTCCGGAATGGACTGCCCTGGCGACGAAAAATATCGCCGAGACAATAAGATTGCGGGAAAGCCGCTGGCGCTCCCGCTCCGCCTACATGGTCGCGCCCATCGGCCAGGGCGCGAATTCCGCCCCGCCGAAATCGAACTCCTCGCTCTTCGTCCGCTCGCCGCTCGCCGTGCGCAGCATATGCTGGAAGATGCGCTCGCCCACCTGCTGCACCGTCTCCTCGCCGGTGACGATTGTGCCGCAATTGATGTCCATGTCGTCCACCATGCGCTCGTACATCGGCGTGTTGGTGGCGAGCTTGATGGAAGGGGTCGGCTTGCAGCCGAAGACGCTGCCCCGCCCGGTGGTGAAGCACAGCAGGTTCGCCCCGCCCGCCACCTGGCCCGTCGCCGCCACCGGGTCGTAGCCCGGCGTGTCCATGAAGACGAAGCCCCGCTGCGTCACCGCCTCCGCATAGCGCACGACATCGACGAGGTTGGTCGAGCCCGCCTTGGCCATCGCTCCGAGCGACTTCTCGAGGATGGTGGTCAGCCCGCCAAGCTTGTTGCCGGGGGAGGGGTTGGCATCCATCTCGGCGCCGAGCTTCGAGGTGTAGTCCTCCCACCAGTGCATCACGTCGACCAGCTTCTGCCCCACCTCCTCGCTGACCGCGCGGCGGGTGAAGAGATGCTCCGCCCCATAGGTCTCCGGGCTCTCGGAGAGGATGACCGTGCCGCCGTGCCGCACGACGAGGTCGGAAGCCGCCCCCAGCGCCGGATTGGCGGTGATGCCCGAATACCCGTCCGAGCCGCCGCATTGCAGCGCGACGCAGAGCTCGCTCGCCGGCACCGTCTCCCGCGTCACGCGGTTGGCCTCGGCCACCACCTCGCGCACGAAGTCGATGCCCGCCTGCACGGTCTTCCGGCTGCCGCCCATCTCCTGGATGTCCATGCTGCGCAGCCGCCCGGCCAGCCGCTGCTCCTCCAGCAGCCCGCCGATCTGGTTCACCTCGCAGCCGAGGCCGATGCCGATGACATGGCTGAAATTCGCATGCCGCGCGAAGCCGCCGAGCGTCCGCCGCAGGATGCTGAGCGGCTCCCCCTGGGTCATGCCGCAGCCCGTCTTGTGCGTCAGCGCGACGACGCCATCGACATTCGGCCACTCCGCCAGCGGATCCTCGCCGGTCAGCGGGTTGCGCCGGAAGGCCTGGGCGATGAGGTCCGCCACATGGGCGGAGCAGTTCACCGAGGTCAGGATGCCGATGTAGTTCCGCGTGGCGACGCGCCCATCCTGCCGGCGGATGCCCTGGAAGGTTGCCGGCTCGGCCACGTAGTCGGTCGGCCTGGCATCCACGCCCCATGCATAGTCGCGGGCGAAGTCGCCCATGGCGAGGTTGTGGCTGTGCACCCACTGCCCGGGCGTCACCGGCTCCGTCGTGAAGCCGATGATCTGCCCGTAGCGCGTCACCGGCTCGCCCTTCTGGTGAAAGCGCACCGCCACCTTGTGCCCGGCCGGGATGCGCGCCGCGGCGACGACATTCGGCGCCACCGGCGTCCCCGGCGGCAGCACCTGACGGGCGATGACGACGCCGTCCTCGGGATGCAGGCGGATGACGGGCGGCTGGGTGATGGCGTCCATGGCGGGGCTCCCTTTGCCGCCAGTCTAGCCCCCTTCTGCCACCCCCGCATCGGGGGTTTCGCCGCCGTACCCCCCTGGGCCTCGCCCCGGTCCCGCCGCATGATGGAGGCCCGGGCCGCAGAGCCCGTCATGGGAGGGTGTTCGGCATGAAGGGTGTGGTCTTCCTCGGCGACCGGCAGCTGGCCCTGCAGGACTTCCCGGACCCGACGCCCGGGCCGGACGACGTGGTGCTGGAGATCAAGGCCTCCGGCATGTGCGGCAGCGACCTGAAATTCTACCGGGCGCCGGCCGGCGGCGCCTCCGCCTCGCTCGGCTTCACCAAGGGCCTCTCCGGCCCGATCATCCGCGGGCACGAGCCCTGCGGCGTGGTGGTCGCGGTGGGCCAGAACGTCTCGCCGAAGCAGGCCCGGATCGGCCAGCGGGTGATGCAGCACCACTACGTCGGCTGCGGCGTCTGCCCGCAATGCTCGACCGGCTGGATGCAGCTCTGCGACGACGGCGTCGACCAGGTCTATGGCGCCACCGGCCACGGCGCCCACGCCAACTACATGGTCTGCCCGGCCCGGACGGTGGTGGCGCTGCCGGAGGAGCTGTCCTTCGAGACCGGCGCCGCCATCTCCTGCGGCACCGGCACCGCCTGGGGCGCGCTGCAGCGGCTCGGCCTGCAGGGCGACCATACGATCGCGATCTTCGGCCAGGGCCCGGTCGGCCTCTCCGCGACGCAGCTCGCCTCGGCGATGGGCGCCCGCGTCATCGCCCTCGACACCAGCCCGGAGCGCCTGGCCCGCGCCCGCGAATTCGGCGCCGACCTGCTGATCAACCCGGTCGAGACCAATGACGTGGTCGGCGCCATCCGCGACGCGACGCATGGCCTCGGCGCGCATCTCTCGCTCGACGCCTCCTCCTCGCCCCAGGCGCGAGCCCAGGCGGTGCGCTGCATCCGCACCTGGGGCAAGGCCTGCTATGTGGGGGAGGGGGGCGAGGTGACGCTCGACGTCAGCCCGGACATGCTCCGCCGCCAGGTGACGCTGATCGGCTCCTGGACCTTCTCCACCGTCGGCCAGGCGGAGTGCGCCCGCTACATCGCCGATCGCGGCATCGCGGTGGACAAGCTCTTCACCCATCGCTGGCGGCTGGACCAGGCGGAGGAGGCCTACAGGCTCTTCGACGCGCAGACCTCGGGCAAGGGCGTCATCCTGCCGAACTAGAGCGGCTTCCGTTCGACCTGGCTCACGGAACCCGCTCTAGCCTGTTGTTCGGCCGGGCAAATTACTCCGGTCAGGTGATTCCACCTGATCGGAGTTTGCTCTAGCCGGGAAGGAGGTGGATCGCCGCGTCGCCGGCGAAGCGCTCCGCCAGGCGCCGGTCCGCGGTGGCCAGCGGGGCGCCCTCCTGCATGGCGAGCGCGACGTAGAAGCAGTCATAGGCCGGGTGGTCGCGGCGGAGGGCGAGGTCGAGGGCAAGCTCGACCAGCTCCTCCATCCCGACCAAGCGCTGGAAGAGGCTCGGCACGGTCGGCAGGATCAGCCTCGCATCGGCGGCGGAGAGGCGCTGCATGCGGCAGGCGCGCCAGAAGCCATTCGTCACTTCGCCGAGGACGAACTCCGGCGCGATGACGGCCTCTGCTTCCAGCAGGGCACGGGCCTCGGGTGCCGCCGGCTCGCCCAGATAAAGCGCCAGCAGCAGCGATGCATCGGCGACCAGTGTCACCGCGTGTCGCGGTCCTCGCGGATCATCTCGGCTGCCGTCGGCTCGCCCGGCCTCAAGGGCCGGGTGCGGGCACGGATCTCATCGGCGAGCGCCAGGGCCTCCTCCTTGGTCGGCCGCGCCGCCCGGCGCAGGATCTCCCGCATCTCCGCCTCAAGGCTCCGCCCATGCGCGGCGGCCATGGCCTTCAGCCGCGCGATCGTCTCCTCTTCCAGGCTGCGCACCAGGACCTGTGGCATGGCACCACCCATCTTGCTATCACAGTGATAGCATAAGCAGCCACCCCAGAAGGAACAAGCACCATGCCGCCGCTCCGGCTCACCGACACGGACATGCTCGGCCTCATCGACGTGCAGCCGACCTTCATGCCAGGCGGCGCGCTGGCCGTGGACGGGGGCGAGCAGGTCGTCCCGGTCATCAACCGCCTCCTCACCGGCCCATTCGCCCAGGCCTTCGCCACGCAGGACTGGCACCCGCCCGGCCATTCCTCCTTCGCCTCCAGCCATCCCGGCCGCGCCGCCTTCGACAGCGTCGCCATGCCCTATGGCCCGCAGACCCTCTGGCCCGACCACGCCATCCAGGGCAGCGCGGAAGCGATGCTGCACCCCGCCCTCGACCAGCGCCGCATCGAGCTGATCCTGCGGAAGGGCTTCCGCCCCGCCATCGACAGCTACTCCGCCTTCTTCGAGAATGACCGCACCACGGCCACCGGCCTCGATGGCTGGCTCCGCGCCCGCGGCATCCGGCGCCTCTTCCTCGCCGGCCTCGCCACCGACTACTGCGTCGCCTTCTCCGCCGAGGATGCCGCCCGCCTCGGCTACGAGGTCTGCATCATCGAGGATGCCTGTCGCGGCATAGGCTTGCCCCTGCCCGAGGGCGGGGACACCATCGCGGTGGCAAAGGCGAGGCTTGCCGCGGCCGGCGTCCGCTTCATCGCCACGGCCGACCTCGCCCCCTGAAAGGCCATCGGCATGAGCGAGGTGAGGCTGCTGCTGGAGCTGGCCGGCGAGGCGGCCCTGCTGCTCTGGGGCCTCCACATGGTCCAGAGCGGCGTGCAGCGCGCCTTCGGCAGCCGCCTGCGCCAGGCCCTCGGCATTGCCCTCGGCGGCTCGGGGCGGGCCTTCCTCGCCGGGCTCGGGGTGACGGCGGCGCTCCAGAGCAGCACGGCCACGGCGCTGATGGTCGGCTCCTTCGCCGCTTCGGGCGCGGTGGCGCTGGCCCCGGCGCTCGCGGCGATGCTCGGCGCCAATCTCGGCACCGCGCTGATCGTCCAGCTCCTCTCCTTCGACGCCACCGTCGCCTTTCCCACATTGGTGCTGATCGGCGTCCTCGCCTTCCGCCGCGGGAAGCGGGCGCGGACGCGCGACCTCGGCCGGGTGGCGATCGGCCTCGGGCTGATGCTGCTGGCGCTGCACGAGCTGGTCGGCACCATGGCCCCGGTCGAGGCCTCGCCGACGCTTCGCGCCTTGCTCACCGCCATCGCCGGCCAGCCCCTACCCAACCTGCTGCTCGCCGCCGCCATCGCCTGGGCGGCGCATTCGAGCATCGCCGGTTTGCTCTTCATCGCCGGCCTTGCCGGCAGCGGGGCGGTCGGCCCGGCGGCGGCCCTGGCGATGGTGCTCGGCGCCAATCTCGGCAGCGCGCTTAATCCATTGCTGGAAGCGGGCGGGGACCGCGAGGACAAGGCCCGGCTCCGCGTTCCCGCCGGCAACCTGCTGAACCGGCTGGTCGGCTGCGCGATCGGCCTCCTGCTCCTGCCGCAGGCGACGGCCTGGCTCCAGGCGCTCGACCCCGCGCCGGCACGGCTGGTCGCCAATGCGCATCTCGCCTTCAACCTGGCGACCGGCCTGCTCGCCCTGCCGCTGGTCCCGGCGCTCGCCGCCCTGCTCCGTCGCTGGCTGCCGGACCGGGCCGCCGCCGAGGCCGGCGCCCCGCGCTACCTGGACGAGGCCGCGCTCACCACCCCCTCCGTCGCCCTCGCCAATGCGACGCGCGAGGTGCTCCGCATCGCCGACCAGTTGGAGGCGATGCTGCGCGGCTCCGCCGCCGCCTTCCGCGGCGAGGACCGCGAGGCAGCCCGCGCCATCAACCGCATGGACGATGTCGTCGACCGGCTGCACCGCGCCGTTCATGCCTATCTCGCCCGCATCCCGCGCGAGACGCTGGGCGACGAGGAGAGCCGCCGCCTTGCCGAGATCCAGGCCTTCGCCATCGCCCTCGAACACGCCGCCGATGTGGTGGAGCGGGACCTGGTGCGCCATGCCGCCAAGCGCCTGCGCCGCGGCCTCGCCCTCGGCCCCGGGCCGGCGCGGGAGATCGAATCGCTGCACACGGCGCTGCTGGAGCAGCTCCGCCTGGCGATCGCCGTCTTCATGATGGAGGATGCCGAGGCCGCCCGCCGCCTGGTCCGCGGCAAGGAGGGCCTGCGCGCCGCCGAACGGGATGCCGCCCGGCGCATGGCCGAGGCGGGTGCGCTGGACGCCACCGAGGATGGCGGCGCCGCGGGCCTACTGCTGGACGCCGTGCGCGACCTGCGCCGCGTCGGCGGCCACCTCGCCGTCGTCGCCCACCCGCTGCTGGAGCGGCGCGGCGAATTGCTGCCGAGCCGCCTCGCGCGGGAAAGTGCCGTCGAGGAAGACTGAGGCGGGCCCCCTCCGCCCTGGCGCAGGCAACCCGCTCCGGCGCCCCGTTCAGGCAGGCCGGCATCTCCGGTCAGGCGAACCCGCCGGACCGGAGCGTGCGTCAGTCATCCCCGCCGACGCGCCAGGTCTGGGTCCGGCTGCCCGGCTTCGCACCGCCGCCGTCGCGGAAATCGCCATCCCGCCAGCGCCGGTCGCTCCGGGTCTGCTCGCTGACCGCGGCCGGCATCGCCCGCCGCCGGGTCTGGTTGGCGGCGCCGCTGCCGGCCGGCCGC
>CADCTD010000152.1 GCA_902805545.1 uncultured Craurococcus sp.
ATCGCTCCTCCAGCTGTTGCTCGGCGCGTAGACGGTCGCGGGCCTGTCCGCCCGCTCCATCCGCGGCATCGCCGAGGCGCTCGCGGCGACTCCAGCCGCCGCCGGGCGGGGTTGCTACGCAACCTTCAGCCCCGCAAGGTCCGAAGAGGCGCCGCGGCCGTTGCCGCCGCCCGGCGGGCGTTCGGTGTTCCGCCGGGCCGCGATGATCGGCGAGTTGCTCGGCCGGGGCCAGGCTCAGGACGCCAGCGCGTGCAGCCGCGACCAGCGGGGCTCGAGACGCTTTTCGCGCCGCAGCAGCGCGTCCAGGCCGAGGCTGTAGCCGGCGCGATGCACGATGAACGAGGCGAGCGTGAAGACCATGAACCAGAACAGCCAAGGCCATTCGTAGTCCACGTGGTAGAGGCCGAGCCAGAGCTGCAGCACGAAGCCGATTGCCAGCAGGCTGGAGAGGCGGACGGCGAAGCCGAGCATCAGGCTGGCCGCGAAGGACATCTCGGCGAGGAAGCTGACGCCCTGGAACAGCGGCAGGAGCGGCAGCACCACCTGCGCGGCGAGGGCGCGGTGGAAGGCGAAGGCGGCGTTCTCGCTGATCTGCGTGGTCCAGAACAGGAAGCCGGCCGACTCAGGGAGCGGCAGCTTCCACAGCGCGCCCTGGAACCACATCGCCCCCATCATGGTGCGCGCGATCCAGGTCCAGACATGCGCCGCCGTCCGCTGTTCGGGGTCGGCCCGCCAGTTCCGCGCCGCGATCAAGGCGCTGCCGATCAGCAGCGCCCAGAACAGCGCCACTAAGAACCAGCCGAAGACGCCGAGCGCCTGCTGGTCCCCTTGCTGGCCGATCAAGAACATGAAGGTGTCGGTGAAGGGGTCGGTCCGCATGGGCGGTTTCTCCTGTGTGCCCGCGCGCGGCGGGGGTTCATCGGTCCAACCCGGGCGCCGCGAGCGCGCGGAACGCGGCGCCGAGCAGGCGCAGCGCGTCCGCCGCTCCGTCCGCCTCGCCCTTCTCGAAGTCGCCTTCGTCGCGTCCCATGGCGTTGGTTACATGCGCGACGCACAGCACGCGGCGGCGCGCGGCGGCCGCAT
>CADCTD010000153.1 GCA_902805545.1 uncultured Craurococcus sp.
CGGGACACGGGATCGCCACCGGCTCCGGGCGCGAAAAAAGAGGCCGGCGGTCGTGACCACCGGCCCCAAGGTGCGAACCCGGCGCCCATCCCCAGGATGCGGCACGGGGTCGTCGGGAGGAGACGTCCAAGGCATCGCCTGAACGTATGCAGCATACGCGATCAGTGATCGCGTAAAAGTGAATAAAAGTAAATTTTTGTCCATCTTAGGGAAGATGAGCCGCGGCCGCGGACCTGCGCTGGCCGGCTGGCGGGGCCTCGGCCGGACGCTACCCAGGATGGCAGCGCGATGGTGGCAGGGCGCCGGCGAGCGAGCGTCCTAGGAAGCTCGCTTGCTGGCGCTTCAGGAGGCTGGATGTCCGGAGTCCTGGAAGCCGTGGATCGCCTGCGGCGGGGCGGCCACCTCGTCCTCCACCGCCTGGGCGGGCGGTGGGTGGTGACTCTGGCCGTGCGACACGGACGGGAGCTGGGCTTCCTGCGGCCGACGCCGGGGCAGTAGGAGCGGGGCAGGGGAAGCCCCGGAAGGGACGGAGCGGCCCCGAGCGGTTCGGCGCCATACCACGGCGTTCCGGAAGGAGCCGGCACCCCGGGCGGGGCGGCGCGGGGGCGGTCCGGACCGTGTGGCCGCACCGCCTCGGAGGGCGCAGGCGGCACAGCCGGTCCTCGCTGCCCCGCGGCGGGCGCCGACCGCCGGACGAACAGGCCGCGCCGGAAATGCACCACGCACGCCGTGGGGGCGCACGGGACGGGCCCCGGGGCCGAGCCCCGTCGGCCCGTGGTCGCCGAACTCCTCGACGCGAGCGGCCCTTCGCTGCGCGCCGGGCCAACCAACCCCCGTGCTTGTGGCGCGTTCCATGTGGTCCACGGACGGGCAGAGACGCCCGCCGGTCAACAAGGAGGAAGCGCATGAAGTTCACCGCCGCGGGCTTGGCGCTGCTGGTCCCGCTCGTCGCCGCCCCCGCCGCCGGCCTGGCGCAGGCGCCCCAGGGCACCCCCGGCCGCGCCCCCGAGGGCAACTTGGGCTCCGGCGCGGCCATGGGCGGCGCCCAAGGGCAGTCGTCCGGGATGCCGAACGCCGGCACCG